>CAWBEF010000015.1:0-46930 GCA_963787765.1 uncultured Solirubrobacteraceae bacterium
CCTAGAAAGGAGGTGATCCAGCCGCAGCTTCCGCTACGGCTACCTTGTTACGACTTCACCCCAGTCACGAGCCCCACCTTCGACGGCTCCCTCCCTTGCGGGTTAGGCCACCGGCTTCGGGTGTTGCTCACTCCCGTGGTGTGACGGGCGGTGTGTACAAGGCCCGGGAACGTATTCACCGCGGCAATGCTGATCCGCGATTACTAGCAACTCCGCCTTCATGCAGGCGAATTTCAGCCTGCAATCCGAACCGAGACGCACTTTAAGGGATTCGCTCCACCTCGCGGTATCGCAGCCCTCTGTATGCGCCAATGTAGCACGTGTGTAGCCCTGAACATAAGGGGCATGAGGACTTGACGTCATCCCCACCTTCCTCCGGTTTGTCACCGGCAGTCTCGCATGAGTCCCCAACTAAATGCTGGCAACATGCGACGGGGGTTGCGCTCGTTGCGGGACTTAACCCAACATCTCACGACACGAGCTGACGACAGCCATGCACCACCTGTGAAAGTGCCCCGAAGGGAAGACGTGTTTCCACGCCGGTCACTCACATGTCAAGCCCAGGTAAGGTTCTTCGCGTCGCGTCGAATTAAACCACATGCTCCGCTGCTTGTGCGGGCCCCCGTCAATTCCTTTGAGTTTTAGCCTTGCGGCCGTACTCCCCAGGCGGGCAACTTAATGCGTTAGCTTCGACACGGGGGGAGTCGACACCCCCCACATCTAGTTGCCATCGTTTACAGCGTGGACTACCAGGGTATCTAATCCTGTTTGCTCCCCACGCTTTCGCGTCTCAGCGTCAGTCACGTCCCAGCGAGCTGCCTTCGCCATTGGTGTTCCTCCTGATATCTGCGCATTTCACCGCTACACCAGGAATTCCACTCGCCCCTTCCGGACTCTAGCCCGACAGTATCCACCGGCATTCCAGGGTTGAGCCCTGGACTTTCACAGCGGACTAATCGGGCCGCCTACACGCTCTTTACGCCCAATAATTCCGGACAACGCTTGCACCCTACGTATTACCGCGGCTGCTGGCACGTAGTTAGCCGGTGCTTCTTGTGAAGGTACCGTCACTCCGGCCGGCTATTCACCGTCGAAGCTTCGTCCCAACTGAAAGGGGTTTACAACCCGAAAGCCTTCTTCCCCCACGCGGCGTTGCTGCGTCACGCTTTCGCGCATTGCGCAAGATTCCCCACTGCTGCCTCCCGTAGGAGTCTGGGCCGTGTCTCAGTCCCAGTGTGGCTGATCGTCCTCTCAGACCAGCTACCCATCGAAGCCTTGGTGAGCCGTTACCTCACCAACAAGCTAATGGGCCGCGGGCCCATCTCGATGCGGAGGCCGAAGCTTCCTTTCCCCTTGCGGGCACATCCGGTATTAGCCCGAGTTTCCTCGGGTTGTCCCGGTCATCAAGGCAGGTAACCCACGTGTTACTCACCCGTTCGCGGCTCTGCCCCAGGGCAAGCCCTGGTTCGTCGCTCCACTTGCATGTGTTAAGCACGCCGCCAGCGTTCGTCCTGAGCCAGGATCAAACTCTCCGTGAAGAACTTCACGAAAAGCTGTCATGGGTTGCCGGACGACCCGAAGGCCGGCCGACTGGAGGGAACCTATACACCGTGGTCCCAAACCATGACGGGGTACTGCTTCTACTTGACTCTTTACCGTCGCTCGAAAGCGCGCAAGGCGCTCCCGCCGACGGGTCGAACCTGGACGCACACCACGATCCGAACGGATCGTAGATGCGCATGCTGTTGAGTTTTCAAAGACCGTCGTACCTCTCCGAAAGGGCTTCCTTCTGGAGAAGACCGTCCGGCCCAGCGCCCAGGGGCGCCTGCGGGCCGACCGGGGAGTATAGCGCGGCTGCGCGCGCCGGCGCGTCTACTCGCCGCGAAGCCGCCTGAACCGGCGCCTGCCGACCCTGCAGGACGCGCGCCCTCCAGGCGCTCCGCGGGGACGTCGTGCTCGCCGGGCGCCAGCTGCTCGTCGTCGAGCCAGACCCCGCCCTGGTCGATCAGCCGCCGGGCCTCCGAGCGCGAGACGCCGAACTCCCCGGCGATCAGCTCCGGCAGGTGGACCGGCGCCGTCCTGCGCGGCGAAGCGCGCCTCCTCGATCTCCGCCGGGGCGTCGTGGCCGACGAAGACCCGGTCGAAGTGCGGCCTCGGCGGCCTCGGCCTGCCGCGGGCGCCGTGCAGCCAGGCGACGAGCTCGCGGGCCAGCAGGCGCTTGGCGTCGCGCGGCGCGAGCTCGGCCGGCGGAGCTCGCGGCCGAGCAGCAGCCGGTAGTACTCGCCCATGGCCTCGTCGGGGATCGCCATCGTCTTGCCGTACATCTCCTCGGGCGGGTCGGTGACCCCGATCTGGTTGCCCAGCGACTTGGACATCTTCCGCGTCCCGTCGGTCCCGACGAGGATCGGCATCGTCATGATCGCCTGCTCGGGCTTGCCGTAGTGGCGCTGGATGTCGCGGCCGAGCAGCAGGTTGAACTTCTGGTCGGTCCCGCCGAGCTCGATGTCGGCGTCGATCGCCACCGAGTCATAGCCCTGCAGCAGCGGGTAGAGCAGCTCCAGCAGCGAGATCGGCTCCTGGGCGGCGAACCGTTTGGCGAAGTCCTCGCGCTCGAGCAGCTGGGCCGCCGTGGTCGTGCGCACCAGGCCCAGCAGGTCGACCATCGGCATGTCCAGCCACTCGCCGTTGTGGCGGACCTCGAGCCGGCGTGGGTCGGTGTCGAGGATCCGCATGCGCCTGCTCCTGGAAGGTCGCCGCGTTGGCGTCGATCTCCGCTTCGCTGAGCATCGGGCGCAGGCTCGAGCGCCCCGAGGGGTCCCCCACGCGGGCCGTGTAGTCGCCGATGATCAGGACGACCCGGTGCCCGGCGTCCTGGAACTGGCGCAGCTTGCGCAGCACGACGGCGTGGCCGAGGTGGATGTCGGGCGCCGTCGGGTCGATCCCCAGCTTGACCCGCAGCGGGCGTGACTCGGCGGCCGCCCGGGCGAGCTTCTCCGCGAGCCCTCCGGCGGGCAGCGAGTCGACCGCGCCGAGGGCCAGCCGGGCAGCTTCCTCGGCGGCCGCTTGGGGGTCGTTGGGCATCGGGGGCAATGCTAGACTCTCGCCGGCGCGAGGGTCCCTCGGTGCCGCGCTCGGCTGCGGCCCGCGCCCCCGGAAAGACGTGCCTTCCGGAGCTTCCGGGCCCTCGCCGTGATGCCGCCGATGAGCGTTGATGTCCTCCCCGACATACCCCCCGCGCCCGCGCCGGCGCCCAAGCGGCGACTGAAGCGGCTGCGGCTGGTCGCGATCCTGCTCGCGGTCCTGCTGCTGGGGCTGATCTCGTTCGTCTTCGGGATGTTCGTCTCGATCGCCTCGGACCTCCCCTCGCTGACCAAGTTCTCCCAGTTCAAGGAAGCCCAGAGCTCGGTCCTGCTCGACGACCTGGGACATCCGATCGGCGTCCTCAGCCAGCAGAACCGGGTGATCGTCACGGCCCTACCAGATCCCGCAGATCGTCAAGGAGGCGGTGATCTCGATCGAGGACAAGCGCTTCTACTCGAACAGCGGCATCGACATCCGCGGCATCGCCCGCGCGTTCGTCCAGGACATCCTGCACAAAGGCGGCGTCCAGGGCGCCTCGACGATCGAGCAGCAGTTCATCAAGAACGCCCTCCAGGCGCAGTCGCACCGGACGATCTTCGAGAAGCTCAGGGAGGCGGCGCTGGCCTACCAGCTCTCCCACAAGTGGTCCAAGGACAAGATCATCACGGCCTACCTCAACACGATCTACTTCGGCAGCGGCGCCTACGGGATCGAGGCGGCCGCCGAGACCTACTTCGGCCACGAGCCCGACCATCTCGGCTGCGGGACCCCCGGGCACAAACTCTGCGTCGAAGAACTGGCCCCCGCCGAGGCGGCCCTGCTCGCCGGGATCATCCAGTCCCCGACCGAATACGACCCGGCCTTCCACCCGCTGGCGGCGATGGAACGGCGCGACATCGTCCTGCGCCAGATGCTCGACCAGGGCTATCTGACGCAGCCGGTCTACGAAGCCAGCGTCAAGCAGTCGCTGCCCTCCCCCACCGAGATCCAGGCGCCCCAGGAGCAGAAGGTCGAAGGGGTCGACGCGGGCTATTTCACCAGCTGGGTCCAGCAGCAGATCATCGAACGCTACGGGGCGCCCAGGGCCTTCAACGGCGGCCTGAAGATCCGCACGACCCTGGACCTCGAACTCCAGCGCGCCGCCGAACAGGCCGTCAACAACTACCTGTCATACCCCGAAGGACCGACGGCCTCGCTGGTGGCGATCGAAAACTCGACCGGTGAGGTCCGCGCGATGGTCGGTGGGCGCAACTACGCCGAAAGCCCCTTCAACATCGCCACCGACGGTGAGCGCCAGCCCGGCTCCTCGTTCAAGGCCTTCGATCTCGCGGCCGCGCTCGAGGAGGGGATCTCGCCGGACTCGGTCTGGACCTCCAAGCAGAAGACCTTCTACTACCACGGCCCCAACGGGATCGAAAAATTCGTCGTCCACAACGACGAAGGCGCCTACTCGGGCTCGAACACGCTGACGGGCGCGACGGCCTTCTCGGACAACTCGATCTACGCCGAAGTGGGCCTCAAAGTCGGCACCTCGAGGATCGCCCTGCTGGCCCACCGGATGGGCATCAACACACCCCTCTCGACCAACGCCGCCATGACCATCGGCGGTCTGACGACGGGCGTGACGCCGCTGGACATGGCCCACGCCTACGAGACGATCGCCCACGGCGGCGAGCGGGTGACGCGGCTCAATGGCCTTCGCCGGGGCCCCGGTCGGGATCCAGGAAGTCGAAGCGAGCTCGGGGGCCCTGCCGGACGGCTCGCACCGCGACCGCAACGTCGTCAAGACCAAGCGGGTCCTGCCGCTCTCGGTGGCCCAGACCGAGACCTCGATGCTGGAAACGGTGCATCCAGTACGGCACCGGCCGGGCCGCGGCGATCGGGCAGTTCGCGGCGGGTAAGACGGGGACGACCTCCAACTACGGCGACGCGTGGTTCGTCGGCTGGGACTCCAAGTACACGGTCGCCGTGTGGGTGGGCTACCCCAACAAGCTGATCCCGATGGAACACGACTTCGACGGCGGCCCGGTCCTCGGCGGGACCTTCCCGGCGCTGATCTGGCACGACTTCATGACCTCGGCCCTGTCGATCGACAAGGCCCGGGCCGAACGCTCCGAGAGCAGGACCAAGGCCGCCGAAGGCTCCTCGGGCGGGGAAACCTCCACCGAAGGGTCCGGCTCCCCGGGCGCCTCGACGGCGGGCGGCGAACAGACCGCCAAGCCGGCCCCCGAAAAGAAGACGAGCACTCCGACGAGCGGCACGGGCGAACACGCGAGCTCCCCCGCGACGCCCGCCCACGAAGCCCCGAGCGCCCCGACCCCTGCGCCATCCTCGGCCACGCCGCCGAGCTCCGCGCCCGAGACGGGCGCCGGCGGCACGCCGGCGCCCACAGGCGGCGTCAGCGCCGGGGGCTGACCCGCGCGCCGGGTGGCCGGGGCGCCGAGACGTTCGGATCGCCTGCTCGCCCAGAAGCGCCAGGGAAGCTCGACGGCCTTCGTGATCCCGACCCGCGGCCCGGCCTGGATCTCCCCTTCGCGCCACTCCCGCGTGCGGGGCTCCACCCTCACCGGGCCCCGCGGCGAGCGAGCTCCCGTTCAGATCGAGCTCGATGTCGAGGGCCTGCGTCAGCCGTCCCGGGCCCGAGCACAGCTCGTGCTCGCCCAGGCGCCTGGCGGCGGGACGGCGCCCGGGCGCGGCGGCGGCCCGGCGCCGGCGCATCAGCTCGATGCCGCTCAGCGGGGCGAGCGCACGGATCAGGACGGCCGCGCCGACGCCCGGCGGCTCACAGACGGCATTGAACAGGGCATGGATGCCATAGGAGCGGTAGACGTAGGCCCTCCCGGGCTCGCCGAACAGCGTCGCCGTGCGGGGCGTCAGGCCGATGAAGGCGTGTGACGCCGGCTCGCTGTCGTGATAGGCCTCGGTCTCGACGATCTCGCCGCTGGTCGCGCCGTGGGACAGGGTGCAGCCGATCAGCGCCCGGGCGACCTCGAGGACGGGGCGCTCGTAGAAGTCAGTCGAGAGGGTTCCCATCGAGCACCGCCGTGGCCAGCGCGAGCTGCTCGCGCAGCCGGGCCGAGGACGTGCCCCCCTCGGAGATCTTGGACTCCAGCCACGAGGAGCTCTCGAGCACCTGACGGAACTCCCCCTCGTGGGCGGCCAGGACGGCGCTCTGCGCGCCCAGCTCGGCTGCCGTCAGCTCCGAGAGGCTCTTGCCGGCGTCGACGGCGGCACGGACCAGTCCGGCGACGACCCCGTGGGACTCCCGGAAGGGAACACCGAGGCGGACCAGCAGGTCCGCGACGTCCGTGGCAGCGATCAGCTCATCGGCTGCCGCATCGGCCATCCGGGCGCGGTCGAAGCTGACCCCCGCCAGCATCCCGTCGGCCGCCGCCAGGCTCAGCTCGATCGTGTCGACCGCGTCGAACAGGTGCTCCTTGTCCTCCTGGAGGTCCTTGTTGTACGTCAGGGGCAGCGCGTGGATGACCCCGTGCAGGGCACTCAGGTGGGCGACGACGCGAGGGGCCTTGCCGCGCAGCAGCTCGGCCGCGTCGGGGTTCTTCTTCTGGGGCATGATCGAGGAGCCCGAGCTCCACGCGTCGGGCAGCTCGCAGAAGCCGAACTCGGCGCTCGACCACAGCACCAGCTCGGCCCCCAGCCGCGAGAGGTGTGTCGCGCAGGTCGCCGCCGCGGCGAGGTAGTCGAGGATGAAGTCGCGCCCGGAGACGGCGTCGATCGAGTTGGGGATGACGCTGTCGAAGCCCAGCTCGCGGGCCACGAGGCCCCGGTCGGTGTCGAAGTTCACGCCCGCCAGGGCGCCCGCGCCCAGCGGCATCCGGCCGGCCTCGCGGTGCGCGTAGGCGAAACGGGCCCGGTCGCGGTCGAGCATCCAGAAGTAGGCCAGCAGGTGGTGGCCCAGGTATACGGGCTGGGCCCGCTGCAGGTGCGTGTAGCCGGGCATCGGCCAGTCGCGGTGCTCCTCGGCCCGGGCCAGGATCCCGGCCATCAGCGAGCCGATCGCCGCGACGGCCGCCGCGGCGCGCTCGCGGGTGAACAGGGCCAGGTCGGTGACGACCTGGTCGTTGCGCGAGCGGGCCGTGTGCAGGCGCCCGCCGACGGGGCCGGCGAGCTCCGTCAGGCGCCGCTCGATCGCCATGTGGATGTCCTCATCGGCGGGCGCGAACGGGAAGCTGCCGTCGGTGAGCTCGGCCGCCACCGCATCGAGGCCGGCCAGCAGCTCGTCCCGGTCGGACTCGCCGATGATCCCCTGGGCCGCCAGCATCTTCGCGTGGGCGCGCGACTGGGCGATGTCCTGGGGCCAGAGCCGGCGGTCGTAGCCGATCGAGGAGTTCAGCCGCTGGAAGTCGGGGTGCTGTGGCTCGTGGAAGCGCGACACGCGCGGGAGTCTACGTCGGGCCGGCGCCGAGGACGGCTCGCAGCGCCTCGGCGACGCGGGCGATCTGACCCTCGGCGATGCCCGGGAAGAAGGGCAGGGCAAGCGAGCGGGCCGCGACGTCCTCGCAGACCGGGAACTCCCCTGCCCGGTGCCCGTAGCGCTCACGGTAGAAGCTCATCAGATGGATCGCCGGCAGGTAGGGCTTGCTCTGGATGCCCCGCGCGGCGAGCGCCCCGACCGCCCCGTCCCGGTCGACCCCGCGCGGCAGCTGGACGACGAACACGAACCAGCCCCGCTGCTCGCCGCCGGCGTCGGGGCAGGGCAGCTCGAGGCCCTCGAGGCCGCTCAGCGCCTCGCGGTAGAGCGCGGCGGCCGCGGCACGCCCGGCGAGCATCTCCTCGAGGCGCTCGAGCTGGGCGATCCCCAGCGCGCAGGCGATGTCGGAGAGGCGGTAGTTGAAGCCCAGCCGGTCGTGGTCGAGCCAGCCCATGTCGGGGGCCCGGCCCTGGTTTCGCTCGGAGTCGATCCGCTGCTTGTGCTCGGGCGAGCCGAGCGTGATCATTCCCCCCTCGCCCGTCGTCAGCTGCTTGTTGGCGTAGAACCCGAACACCGCCGGGTTGCCGCGGGCCCCGACCGCCGTGCCGTCGCCGTGGCGGGCGCCGAGTGCCTCGCAGGCGTCCTCGACGACACCCAGGCCGTGGCGCGCGGCCAGCGCCTCGAAGGCGGCCATGTCGGCGGGATAGCCGAAGATGTGGACGGGCAAGAGGGCACGGGTGCGTGGCGTGATCGCCGCCGCGGCGGCATCCGGATCGAGGTTGAGCGTGCGCGGGTCGATGTCCGCGAAGACCGGCCGGGCGCGCTCGTAGATCGCGGCGTTCGCCGATGCGACGAACGAGAAGGGGCTCGTCAGGACCTCATCGCCGTCGCTCACCCCGACGGCCCGCAGCGCGAGATGGAGCCCCGCCGTGCCGCTCGAGACGGCGCTCGCCAGCGGCGCGCCGAGCCGCTCGGCGAAGGCCCGCTCGAACTCCTCCAGGCGCGGGCCCAGCGAGAGCTGCCCCGAGCGGAGCACCTCGAGCACCCGCCGCTCCTCGGGCTCGCCCAGGACGGGGCGGGCCAGCGGCACGACCGGCTCGGCCGCTAGAGGAGGTCGCGAGATTCCAGCGTCTCCTCGCTCGCCGGCCGCCGGCCGGGCTGCATGCCGTACTCCAGCGAGTCCACCAGCGCATCCCAGGAGGCCGCGATCAGGTTCTCCGAGACACCGATCGTGCCCCACACGTCCTGTCCGTCGGAGGCGTCGATCAGCACCCGTGTGACGGCGCCCGTGCCGGAGGTCTCATCGAGGATCCGGACCTTGAAGTTGTCGAGCTCGATGTCATGCAGGTGCGGGTAGATCTCGCCGATCGCCGCGCGCAGGGCGCTGTCGAGCGCGTTGACGGGGCCGTTGCCCTCGGCGGTCCGCAGGTAGCGCTCGCCCTGCACCCAGATCTTGATCGTCGCCTCCGTCTCGACCTTGCCGTCGACGCGCTTCTCCACGCTCACCCGCCAGGACTCCAGCCGGAACAGGGGCTCATAGACACCCGCCTCCTTGCGCATCAAGAGCTCCAGCGAGCCGTCGGCGGCCTCGAACTGGAAGCCCTCGTGCTCGAGCTCCTTGACCCGGTCGAGGATCCGCTGGGCGAAGCGCCCCTCGTCCTCCCCCGCAGGTGCCCGATGCCGGCCTGGGCTGCCTTTTCGGAGATCGCAGCCTTGCCCGAGAGCTCGGAGACGAGCACGTCGCGGCCGTTGCCGACGACGGCGGGCTCGACATGCTCGAAGGTGCTCGAGTCCGCCTGGATGCCCGCCGCGTGCAGGCCGGCCTTGTGCGCGAAGGCGTGCTTGCCGACGTAGGGCTGGGCCGGGTTGGGCGCCCGGTTGAGCAGCTCGTCGACGAAGTGGGCGGTCTCGGTCAGGCGGGCCAGCTGCTCGGGTGCGAGAACCTGACAGCCCATCTTCAGCTGCAGGTCGGCGATGATCGTCACCAGGTTGGCGTTGCCGGTGCGCTCGCCGATGCCGTTGATCGTTCCCTGGACCTGGGTCGCGCCGGCTTCGACGGCGCTCAGCGAGTTGGCGACGCCGCAGCCCGTGTCGTCATGGGTGTGGATCCCCAGCGGGACACCCGGCAGGGCTTCGGCGACGACGGCGAAGGCGGTCCTGATCTGGGGCGGCAGACAGCCGCCGTTGGTGTCGCACAGGACCAGGCGCTCCGCGCCCGCCCCGGCCGCCGCGCGCAGGCAGTCCAGGGCATAGCCCGGGTCGAGGCTGAAGCCGTCGAAGAAGTGCTCGGCGTCGAACAGGACCCGCTTGCCGGCGCCGGCGAGAAAGGCGATCGAGTCGGCGATCATCGCCAGGTTCTCCTCGCGCGAGACGCGGACGACCTTCTCGACGTGCAGGACCGAGGCCTTGCCGACGATCGTGCAGGCCGGGGCGAATGACTCGGCCAGGACCCGCAGCCCCTCGTCCTGCTCGGCGGGCTGCTCACGCCGCCGGGTCATGCCGAAGGCGACGATCTGGGCCTGGGCGAGCTGCTCGCCGGCGAGCAGGCCGAACAGCTCCTGCTCCTTGGGGTTCGAGGCCGGGAAGCCGGCCTCGATCATGTGGACGCCCAGATCGTCGAGGGCGTGGACCACGCGCAGCTTCTCCTGGGCGGTCAGCGTCAGGCCGCCGCCGCCCATGCCGTCGCGGAGGGTCGCGTCGTACAGCTCGATGCGTGGTCGTTCGGTGCTCATCGGTGCAGTCCTTTCGGGCGTCGGGGCGGGCGATCGGGAAAGCGACCGGCCGCGCCGAGCGGCCCTAGCCGGTCGCGCCGGTAATTCGCTCGGCCGCCGCCGGCGCGTCGCCGGTGGGCGTCTCCAGCGCGCGCGGAACCACGACGTCGAGCCACTCCCGGTAGCGCTCCGTGCGCCCGTGGATGGCGTCGTCGAAGGCGCTCTGCATCACGCGCGTGATCTCGCCCGGCTCGCCCGTGCCGACGCGGTGGTCGTCGACCTCCCTGACGGGGACAAGTTCGGCGGCCGTGCCGGACATGAAGACCTCGTCCGCCAGGTAGAGCTCGGCCCGGGCGACGTTGCGCTCGACGATCGGGTAGCCGAGGTCGGCGGCGATCTGGAAGAGCGATTTGCGGGTTACGCCGTCGAGGATCGAGTTGTGCTGGCCGGGGGTGATGATCTGCCCGTCCTTGACGAGGTAGATGTTCTCGCCGGTGCCCTCGCAGACGTGGCCGTGGTCGTCGAGCAGGATCGCCTCTTCGTAGCCGGCCTTGAGCGACTCGATCTTGGCGAGGACGCTGTTGAGGTACTGCCCCGAGGCCTTGGCGTGGGGGATCAGCGAGTCGGGGCTGATCCGCCGCCACGAGGAGACCTTGGCGCGGACGCCCTGGGTCTTGCCGTGGTCGCCCAGGTAGGCGCCCCACTCCCAGCAGGCGATCGTCACATCGACGGGGGCCTCCAGCGGGTTCAGCCCCATCTGCCCGTAGCCGCGGTTGACGATCGGGCGGATGTAGCAGGAGCGCAGCCCGTTGCGCGCGACCAGCTCGAGCGTCGCGGCCCGGAGCTCCTCGACGGTGTAGGGGACGGGCATGTAGTAGAGCTCCGCCGAGCTGACGAGCCGTTGCAGATGCTCGACGTTGCGGAACACCGCGGGCCCGATCTCGGTGTCGTAGCAGCGCATGCTGTCGAACACACCCGTGCCGTAGTGCAGGCCGTGCGTCAGGACGTGGACCTTCGCGTCCTCCCAGGCGACGAAATCTCCGTTCATCCAGATGAGGTCGGTGGGATCCACGTTCATTGCACTCCTATTCGAGGTTCTCGAGCACTGCCCTTGTCGCCTGCGCCGTAGCGTCTCCCCCGCCCAGGTCGGCGGTGCGCAAGCCCCCGTCCAGTGCGCGCTGCACGGCCGATTCTACAGCCGCGGCCTCGCTTTCCAAACCGAGCCCGTGGCGCAGCATCAGGGCGGCCGAGAGGAACATGGCAAGTGGATTGGCGATCCCCCGCCCGGCGATGTCGGGGGCGGAGCCGTGGACGGGCTCGAACAGCCCCGGGCCCTCGGCGCCGAGCGAGGCGCTCGGCAGCATCCCGATCGAGCCCGTCAGCATCGCGGCCTCGTCGCTGAGGATGTCGCCGAACAGGTTCTCGGTGAGGATCACGTCGAAGTGCCCCGGCGCCGAGACGAGCTGCATCGCGGCGTTGTCGACCAGGACATGCTCGAGCTCGACGTCGGCGAACTCCGCGGCGTGGACGCGCACGACGGTCTCCCGCCACAGGCGGCTGGTCTCGAGCACGTTGGCCTTGTCGACGCTCGAGACACGGGTGCGGGCCGCTTTGAAGGCGACCCGGGCGATCCGCTCGATCTCCTCGACCGTGTAGGCGCACAGGTCGGAGGCCATCGTCGCGGTCCGCTGCTTCTCACCGAAGTAGATCCCCCCGGTCAGCTCGCGTACGACCAGCAGGTCGGTGCCCTCGATCCGCTCGCGCCGCAGGGGCGAGGCGTCATACAGGGCGGGGATCGGCTTGACCGGGCGCAGGTTGGCGAACAGGCCGAGCCCCTTGCGCAATCCCAACAGGCCCTGCTCGGGACGGGGCCTGGACGGGTCGGTCGTGTCCCACTTCGGGCCTCCGACGGCCGCCAGCAGGACTGCGTCGGCGGAGCGGCAGGCCTCCAGGACCTCGTCGGTCAGGGCGGTTCCGTGGGCGTCGATCGAGGCTCCGCCGAAGAGGTGCTCCTCGAACTCGAACTCACCCAGGGCGTTGAGGAGCTCGATTGCGGGGGCCATGATCTCAGGGCCGATCCCGTCGCCGGGCAATGTGACGATGCGCTGTGACACGGGCGGCGACGCTACCAGGAGAGCCCGTTCACAGGGCCGTCGTCACAGGGCCGCTGCGCTCGCGGGCCGACTCGTAGGCGGAGATCTGCTGCTCGTGGGTGAGCGTCACGCCGATGTCGTCCAGGCCCGCCAGCAGGCGGCGGCGGATCTCGTGGTCGATCTCGAAGGCGACCTCGCGACCGTCGAAGCGGACCTCCTGGGCCTCGAGGTCGATCTGGCCGTGCCCGGCGTGCGCCAGGGCCTGGCAGTCCTCCTCGGAGAGGACGACCGGCAGCAGCCCGATCTTGGTGCAGTTGGAGTAGAAGATGTCGGCGAAGCTCGGTGCGACGATCGCCTGGAAGCCGTAGTCCTGCAGGCCCCATGGGGCGTGCTCGCGGGAGGAGCCGCAGCCGAAGTTCTCACCGGCGACGAGGATCGGGTTGGCCGGCAGGTCCCAGTCGGGCTCCTTGGCCCAGTCGTAGAAGAGGAACTCGCCGAAGCCGGTCCGCTCGACCCGCTTGAGGAACTGCTTGGGCATGATCTGGTCGGTGTCGACATTGGAGCGGTCCAGGTGGCTGACGGCGCCGGTGATGGTCTCGATCGGGTCCATTGCTAGTTCTCCTCTGCTGGCTTGAGGGCTCCGAAGACGGCTGCCTCGGCCCACTTGAAGTGCACTTCGACAGCTTCGTAACCGGCCTGTTCGAGCCACTCGAGCTGCTCGCTCAGGTGGTCGGGCTGGTCATCGTCGCTGTCGAGGTCATCCACGATGGCGTCGCCGCCCTGCTCGGCGGGAGGGTGATCGTGCGCCGCGTGGGCTGCCGCTTTGGCGTGCATCTCCTCGTCGAAGAGCCCCGCCAGCGGCCCCCTGACGGAGACGTAGTCCATGTTCAGGAACAGCCCTCCGGGGGCGAGCAGCTCGAATGCCTCGGCGTAGAGCTCGCGCTTGCGCTCGGCGGGTAGGTGGTGGATGGCAAGCCCCGAGACGACGGCGTCGAAGCTCCCGCCGGGCAGCTCCGCCGGCCAGCCCGGGTCGGCGAGGTCGCCGCGGATGATCTCCCAGCGCCCCGGCGCGGAGCGTTCCAGGCGGGCGGGCACCCTGGCGAGCATCGGCTCGGAGAAGTCGAGCAGGACCGCCTGCGCTCCGGGGGCGGCACGCAGGAGCAGCTCGGCCATCGCCCCGTCACCGCAGCCGAGGTCCAGGAACCGGGTGATCGGGCGCTCGTAGCGCCCGATCAGCCGTTCGATCAGGTCTTCCTGGATGTCGATCAGGGGCAGCAGGATCTGACGGCGATCGAGGTAGCTGCGGACGAGCTCCTGCTCGCGCCATGCTGCCCCCGCGGGGGCGCTCACTGCCAGCTCCTGATGTCGACGAAGTGCCCCTCGATCGCGGCGGCTGCAGCCATCTCGGGCGAGACGAGGTGGGTTCGCCCGCCCCGGCCCTGGCGGCCCTCGAAGTTGCGGTTGGAGGTCGAGGCGCAGCGCTCCCCGGGGGCGAGCGTGTCGGGGTTCATTCCCAGGCACATCGAGCAGCCGGCGACGCGCCAGTCGAAGCCGGCGTCACGGAAGACCCTGTCGAGGCCCTCGGCTTCGGCCTGGGCGCGGACCTGCTGGGAGCCGGGGACGACCATCGCACTTACCGTCGGGGCGACCCTGCGGCCCTCGACGAGCCTTGCAGCGGCCCGCAGGTCCCCGATCCGCGAGTTCGTGCAGGAGCCGATGAAGACGCGGTCGAGGGCGATCTCCTCGATCGGCGTGCCCGGCTCGAGGCCCATGTAGTGCAGGGCCCGTTCGGTCGCCTCGCGGTCGGCGGGGGACTCGAACTCCTCGGGCGCCGGAACCTTCTCGGTCACCGAGCGGACCATCCCCGGCGTGGTGCCCCAGCTGACCTGGGGCGAGATCGCCGATGCGTCGATCGTGATCTCGGTGTCGAAATAGGCGCCCTCCTCGGTCGGCAGCTCCGACCACCCGGCGATCGCCTGCTCGAGCTCGGCGCCCTGCGGCGCACCGGGGCGCTCGACGTCGCGAAACCAGGCGAACGTGGTCTCGTCGGGGGCGATCATGCCGGCGCGACCGCCGCCCTCGATCGTCATGTTGCAGACGGTCATCCGGCCCTCCATCGAGAGCGCGGCGATCGGGGCGCCGGCGTACTCGACGACGTGGCCGGTCATGCCGCCGACACCCAGGCGCCCGAGCGTCGCGAGGATCAGGTCCTTGGCGGTGACGCCGAAGCCCAGTTCGCCCTCGTAGTTGATCCGCATCGAGCGGGGCCTGTGCTGGACCATCGTCTGGGTCGCAAGGACGTGCTCGACCTCGCTGGTGCCGATCCCGAAGGCCAGCGCGCCGAAGGCGCCGTGCGTCGAGGTGTGCGAGTCGCCGCAGACGATCGTCATGCCGGGCTGGGTGACACCGAGCTCGGGGCCGATCACATGGACGATCCCCTGGCGGGGCGAGCCGAGCGAGTAGACGGGGATCTGGAACTCGGCGCAGTTGCGCTCGAGCGTTTCGACCTGGACGCGGGAGAGCTCGTCCTTGATGCGGGCCGCCACGGGGGTGCCGTCGGTCGGCGTGTTGTGGTCGGCCGTCGCCAGCGTGCGGTCGGGGCGGCGGACAGAACGCCCGGCCAGGCGCAGGCCGTCGAAGGCCTGGGGGCTCGTCACCTCGTGGACCAGGTGCAGGTCGATGTAGAGCAGGCCCTCCGCGAGATCGTGGGCCTCCCAGATCTTGTCGAACATCGTCTTTGGCATCGTCATCGGCCTCTCTGTCCGTCGGTTGTGTCGTCTGTTGGGAGGACCCCTTCCGGGGTCCCGGGTCGGTTCGCGCGGTGTCCTCGCGATCGCATCAGCTTCGCCTCAGCCCGGCCGAGACGACGGCCAGGAACGAGGCCTCCTCGGCGCCGGGGTTCTCGAAGTGGTGGGGCAGGTCGGCGTCGAAGGTGACGCAGTCGCCCTCGTGGAGCTCGTAGCGCTGCCCGTCGCAGACCAGCACCGGGCGGCCCTGCTCGACGAGCGCGGTCTCGCGGCTGCCCGCCTCGTGCATCGGCGGGTCATCGGAGGCGCCCGTGCTCGCCCCTGCGGCGAGCGTGTGGCGCGAGAGCTCGGCCCGCTGGCCGGGCTGGGCGGCGGTCATGACCTCGAAGCGGTGGCCCCGCCGGGCATTGCCGCCGTGCTGGCGCTGGCCGGGGCCGACGATCGTCACCGAGCCGCCCTCGTCCAGTCGCAACAGCTGGGAGAGGCGCAGCTCGAGGCCCGCGGCGATCCGCGATGCGACGGTGAGCGTGGGGCTCGTCTCGCCCCGCTCGACCTGGGAGAGCATCGGCGCGCTGACGCCGCTGCGAGCCGCCAGGTCGCGCAGCGAGAGCCCGGCGGCCTCGCGCAGCGCCTTGACGCGGGCGCCGATCACAGCCGGCTCGAGCGGGTCGGCCGGGTTGCCTACACCGGATCTTGAGGACGGGGCATTTGCCATACGTTTGTACGTTATCACGGACGCACCGTTGTCGCGAGCTCGCCTCCGGGCGGGTAGGTCAAACGTCTAGAGCCCCCTCCGGGAGCGCCGCCACGGGCTATGGTCGCGGAATGGTCCGTCGGCGGCTGGCACGCTGTCTCCTACTCTCAGGTGCCTGTGCGGCCGCGGCCTGCGTCCCGGCGGGCACCGCCCTGGCGGGGACGAGCCAGATCTCTCCGCCCGCTGCGAACGCCGACAGCCCGCGGGTGGCGCTCGACGCGGCCGGCGATGCCTTTGCGGTCTGGACGCTTGAAACCGCCGCCGAGACCTACGCGATCGAGACCGACTTCCGGCCTGCCGCAGGCGCCTGGCAGGCGCCGGTCGTCATCTCGGCGGCCGGGGTCAGCTCCGACCGCCCCGAGATCGCGGTCGACCCGGCCGGCGACGCCGTCGTGGTCTGGCAGGGGCTCGGCGCGGGCAACCAGCTGATCAGCGCCTCCGTGCGCCGCGCCGGTGGCGGATGGCAGGCACCGGTGACGCTCTCCGAAACCGAACAGGTGGCCTCCGAACCGGCGGTTGCGATCAGCGGCGGCGGCGAAGCGACGGCCGTCTGGCAGAGCTCCAACGGGGCGAACACGATCATCCAGGCCCGCTCGCATCCCTCGGCAGGGGGCTGGGAAGCGATCAGGAGGATCTCCTCCTCCGGCGGACACGAAACGAACCCGGTCATCGCGGCCAACGCCGCCGGCGGCCTCGCGGCGGCCTGGATCAGCAACGGCAACGACATCTCCGGGGCGGCGCGCCGGGTCGGATCGGAATGGGGCGGGCCGAGCGGCGTCCCATACACCGAATGGCAGCCCTCCTCGCCGCAGATCGGGCTCGACAAGGCCGGCCAGGCGGTAGCCGTGTGGGGCTCAAACCACGAAAGCGAAGCCGAGGTCCGCTCGGCGCTGCTGCCGGCGGGCTCGGGCTGGAAGCCGTCGGTGGTGATCGCGAAGGTCCCCGGCGAGGCGCTGGCCGACGGGCTCTCGGTGAGTGAAGCCGGCGAAGCGACGGCGCTCTGGACGCTCGGCCCGAGTGGCAGCGAACAGCTCCAGGCGGCGATGATGACCCCCCAGGGCAGCTGGGGCACCACGGCCGGCCTCGCGGGGCCCGAAAACCACATCGGTGAAGCCGTCCTTGCGACGAACGCCACCGGCGCTTCGCTGGTGGGCTGGAACTCCGCCAACGGCAACGAGATCCAGCTCCACACCCGCGCCCGTCCCGCGGGCGGCGCCTGGACGGCGAAGCTCAACCTCTCCGGGCCGGGCGAATCGGGCTTCATCGGAGGCGTCGCGCTCGACGCCTCCGGCAACGCGCTGGAGCTGGCCCGCCACCAGGCGGGTGCCTCGACACGGACGATCGACGCCGCGGAATTCCCGATGGCGGGCGCGCTGCTCGGCGGACCCTCGATCCCGGCGCACGGCACAGCGGGGATCCCCGTCGCGATGTCGATCGGCCCGGCCGACGAGCTGACTGCGCTGGGCATCGTCGACTGGTCCCTGGGCGATGGCGCCGGCGCCTCCGGGGCAACGATCAGCCACATCTACGCGCGGCCGGGGACCTATGCGATCTCCGTCAGCGGCCAGGACGACTTCGAAAACCCCTTTGCCGCCTCGGGCTCGATCTCGATCGCCCCGCGGGCACCGGTCCTCGGCCTGCTCAGGCAATCCGCGGCGAGGTGGCGTGAGGGCAAGAAGCCGGCCCGGGTCGCAGCGAGCCACAAGCCGCCCGTCGGGACGACCTTCTCGTTCACGCTCAACGAGCCCTCGACGCTCGATTTCGCCTTCACGACCCCCGGCCCGGGCCGCCGCGTCAGGGGGAGGTGCGTGGCCCAGTCCAGGCGCAATGCGCATGCGCGCCACTGCACACGGCCGACGCTGCGGGGCAGCCTGCGGCTCGCCGGGCATGCGGGCACGAACCACGTCTCCTTCCAGGGCCTGCTCTCAAAGCACGCGAAGCTCGCCCCTGGCACCTACACGCTGACGCTGACCGCCGCCGCCGAAGGGCTCAAGTCGGCCGGCCGCAGGCTGACGTTCACGATCCTCGGCTGAGCGGCCTCAGGGTTCGAGCGCCAGCGGCCCGTCGGGAGTTCCGTTGCCGCTCGGGCCGTCGTAGCCGGCGAGGCCGGTGCAGAGGTACCTCTGCGCGCTCGGGCATCTGCCGTTGCTGCCGGCCCTGACGTCGAACAGGGATGCTCCGCTCTCGTAGAAGGCCTCGCCCCCCGGCAGGGAGCGCGAGTAGGGCGTCGCGTGGGCCTCGATGCCGGCGAGCAGCGGCGAGCTGACGCTCGTGCCGCAGACGTCTTCCCAGCCGCCTTCGGGGCTCGAGTAGACCGAGACGGGCGTCGCGCAGGCCCCGACGGCAGCGACGTCGTTGTCGGTCCGTCCCGCGCAGCCCGGGTCGTGCTGCCAGGCAGGCTTGGGCTCGAGCGTGCAGCCGCTGCCGGTTCCCAGCCCGGCGGAGGGTTCGCCCCAGACGGTCTCCTTCCACGGGCGCTTCCTGCTCTTGGAGCGGTGCAGGGCCGTCCCGCCGACGGCCGCGACGGTGGGCAGGTCGGCCGGGAAGCTGGGCGATTCAGCGCCGCCGAAGGCGTTGTCCCAGCCCGTGTCCCCGGAGGAGACGGACACGAACAGCCCGGGGTGCTGCCAGTCTGCTGCCGCTTCGGAGCATTCGCTGCCGGTGCAGGTTTCTTCCGGCAGGCCGTAGGAGTTCGAGATCTCGGTCGCCCCCAGCGAGGCGGCCCGGTTGACCGCCGTGCCGAGGGCAGTCCAGGTTTCCGCTTCTGCGTCGGCGACGATCAGATGGCATTCGGGACAGGCCGCGGAGGCCATGTCGAGATCCAGTGCGTCCTCGAGTTCCCAGCCGGTCCTGGAGGCGTATTTGGGCGCTTCGCCGGCGCCGTTGACGATCTTCAGGCAGCCGCTCGCGGTCGTGCAGGGCGCGAGGCCGTAGTGGGAGCGGTATTCGGCCAGGTCCTTGGCGAGCTTGCTGTAGACGAAGCCCTCGACGAGAGCGATCGTCTGCCCGGCGCCACCGCTCGAGGGGATCGCGTATGCGCTGCGCAGGTCGGTGGGGTCATAGCCGCCGAGCTCTCCCCCGCCTTCGGGTTTCCTGCCGGCGAACACGGGTGCGAGCGTTGCCGCGGCGCCGGAGGGGCGGGGATCGGCGATCGCGTCGCACAGGCCCCGGGGGCAGGCCCAGTGCGGCTGGGTCGCCGAGGGGGCGTCGGAGACGCCGTCGTAGCCGGGCCTCAGCGGCGCGGCCACGGCGGGTCCGGCCGCGAAGGCCGCGACGAGCAGGACGAGCACGCCGATCGATCGGTGGCCCGCCCTCGGGCGCCCGGCTGTGAGCATGCTCATGGATCTCCCTCTCGATCGGACTCGGACCCGGCGAGCCTACCGGCGCCGCCGGGTCCGCGCGCCGCTCAGGCGGTCTCCGGCAGCCCGACGGCGTCGCTTGCCTGCGCTCGCGAGAGCGCGACCGACAGCGCCCGCACATAGGCCCGGGCAGCGGCGTCGATGATGTCCGTCGAGACGCTCTGGCCCGCCCCCGTCGACCCGTCGAGCTCGACGACGACCGAGACCTCGCCGAGCGCATCCTGGCCCTCGGTGACGGCACCGATCGTGAACTCGCTGAGCACCGGCGAGGTCGCCGTCGCGGCGTTGATCGCCTGGAAGATCGCGTCGATCGGGCCGTCGCCGACGAAGCTGCCCGTCACCGAGCTGCCGTCGGGCAGCGTCACCCCGACCTTCGCGTGGGGCGAGCGCCGCGAGGATGACTCGACGTCGAACCACTCCAGGGCGTAGCCGGCGATGTCCTCGCGCAGCTCGTCGGTGACCAGCGCCTCGAGGTCCATCGCCGTGACCTGCTTCTTGCGGTCGGCGATCTCCTTGAAGCGCTTGAAGGCGACGTTCAGTGCCTGGCCGTCGATCTCGAAGCCCATCTCCTCGAGCGCTTTGCTGAGGGCATGGCGGCCGGAGTGCTTGCCCAGGACTATCGAGTTCGAGCGCAGCCCGACGGTCGTCGCATCCATGATCTCGTAGGTCGTCCGCTCCTTCAGGACGCCGTCCTGGTGGATCCCGGCCTCGTGGGCGAAGGCGTTGCGCCCCACGATCGCCTTGTTGGGCTGGACGGGGTAGCCGGTCAGGCGCGAGACGAGCCGGCTCGTGCGGGCGATCTCGGTCGTCTCGACGCCCGTCCACA
Source organism: uncultured Solirubrobacteraceae bacterium (assembly GCA_963787765.1). Taxonomy (GTDB): domain Bacteria; phylum Actinomycetota; class Thermoleophilia; order Solirubrobacterales; family Solirubrobacteraceae; genus Palsa-744. The sequence goes on from CAWBEF010000015.1 coordinate 20,004, forward strand.
GGCCCAGCGCCGGCTCGCGGGTGCGCAGCAGCATGACGACCTCCTCGAGCGCGGCGTTCCCGGCCCGCTCGCCGATTCCGTTGATCGCCCCCTCCACCTGCCGAGCGCCGGCTTCCAGGCCCGCGAGGGAGTTGGCGACGGCCAGGCCGAGATCGTCGTGGCAGTGGACCGAGACGGTCACCCCCCGCAGATCGGGCACCAGCCGGTAGAGCTCTTCGAACATCGCCCGGTACTCACCGGGCATCGTGTAGCCGACGGTGTCGGGAACGTTGATCGTCGTGGCGCCCTCCTCGAGGGCGACCTGGATCACCTCGGCCATGTACTGGATGTCCGAGCGCGAGCCGTCCTCGGGCGAGAACTCGACATCCTCGGTGTATTCGCGGGCCTGTGCGACGGCCGCGCGAGCCTGGCCGATGACGTCCTCGCGGGTCGTCTGCAGCTTGCGCTCGATGTGGACGTCGCTGGTCGCGATGAACGTGTGGATCCGCGGCCGGGCCGCGTCGCGGACGGCGTTCCAGGCGGCCTCGATGTCCTGCTTGGAGGTCCGAGCCAGCCCGCAGATCACGGGTCCTTCGACCTCGCGGGCGATCGCCTGGACGGCCTCGAAGTCCCCCGGTGAGGTGATCGGGAAGCCCGCCTCGATGACATCTACGCCGAGGCGCGCCAGCTGGTGGGCGATCTCCAGCTTTTCCTGCTTGTTGAGTGAGATGCCCGGCGACTGCTCGCCGTCGCGCAGGGTCGTGTCGAAGATCTTGACCCGGTTGCCCGGGTCGCGGGGCTGATGCTGGGTGGGGTCTGACATGTCGCTCGTGCTCCTTCTCTGGCTCGCTTTCCGTTCCTCTCTGCTGGTTATGCGGCTACGCGGCCGCCACGCACTATTCCCCCCGAGGGGGGAGCAGGAGAAGAAGGAGAGTCGAGTGCTGCGACATTCGCCCTGAGAGTAGCACCAGCGCGGGGAATCGGTGGGATAGTGAAGCGATGCTCCTCCGCATTGCAGCCGGGGCGATCCTCACCACCCTGCTGGCGCTGTGCCCACCCGCGGGAGCCCACGCCGCGGCGCCGCTGTACGGGGTGACCCTCGACCACGTCAACCACCCCGAACGGCTCGCTTCCGCGTTGGCCGCGCTGCCCGAGCGCCCTACGACCCGGGTGTACTTCGACACCCAGGAGCCCGCCACGGCCTACAGGCCGGCGCTCGAACGGTTGCACCCCGTCAGCGCGATCATGGGCGAGCTGCTGGACTCATCGCAGGAGAAGGCGATCTCGACCGCTGCGCTTGATGCCCGCGTCGAGGAATACCTCGCGACGCTGAGCGGTCTCGTCGACATCTGGGAGGTCGGCAACGAGGTCAACGGAAACTGGACGGGCCCCTACGAAACGGTCGTGCAGAAGCTCACCGACTCCTACGAACTCGTCCACGCCGCCGGCGGACAGACGGCCCTGACGCTCTACGCCAATGCGTTCGGCCCCGATCACTGCGGCGACGGCGAAGCGGAGCTGACCCCCGTCCAGTTCAGCGAACGCTACGTCTCACCGGCGATCGCCGACGGCCTGGACTACGTCCTGCTGTCCTACTACCCCACGCAGTGCGGCGGGCGGCTGCCGAGCACGCTCGAAGTGACCCTGCAGCTGGAAGCCCTGCACGCCCTCTATCCGAACGCCCGGCTGGGCTTCGGCGAGGTCGGCCTCCCCCACCCGGCGAGCAGGAAGACCGCCGCCGAGGCCGCCGCGATCATGCGCTGGGCCTACTCCCTGGCCCCGGCCCTCCCCTACTACGCCGGCGGCTACTTCTGGTGGTACGGCTACCAGGACGTCCTGAAACCGAACGCCCGCCTCACGAGCACCTTCGGCGAAGCCCTGACCGACGAGGCGGCAGCCCTGGGCTGACAGCGAAGCAGCCCCGCACGGCCGTAGCCCCCGCCAGGCCAAAGCGCGCAGGCCCCTAGCCACTGGAGCCCTGAGGGAATCGAGTCGTCGGTCGCGAAGCGACTCACGACTCGAGGGCCTCAGGGCGTAAGCACCACCTTGCCGACATTCCGGCGCTCCACGATCATCGTCTGCGCCGCGCCGGCCTGCTCGAAGCTGAAGGCGCCGGCGACGACGGGATCGATCGTGCCGTCGCTCAGCATCCCGCTGAGCGGGTCGATCCAGGGCCCCAGCGTGCCGCGGTCCTTCCACAGCGTCAGCATGTTCAGGCCGATGACGGTCTTCGATTCGGACATCTGCTTGATCAGGTTGAAGCGCGGCATCCGCAGGACGGCTTTGAGCGCCGTGGGGACGCTTTTCTTCTCACCGGATACGACCGAGGAGGCGCCGAACGCGACGAGGCGCCCGCCGGGACGCAGCAGCGTGTAGCTGGTGCGGAAGCTCTTGCCGCCGATCGCATCGAGGATCACGTCGAACTGCCCGATGCCCTGCTCCCAGCCCGGCCTGGTGTAGTCGAGCGCGCGGTCGGCGCCCAGCTCGAGGATCCGCTCGTGCTTGGACGGCGATGCGGTGCCGTAGACCTCCGCACCCAGCTTCTTGGCGATCTGGATCGCGGCGATGCCGACCCCGCCGCCGGCGGAGTGGACCAGGACCCGTTCGCCGGCCTCCAGCACGCCGTAGCCGATCAGGCCCGCCCAGGCGGTCGCATAGTTGACGGGGACCGCCGCCCCCTGCTCGAAGCTGAGCGCGTCGGGCAGCGGCACGACGTCCGACGCCGGGACGCAGACCTGCGAGGCATAGCCGCCGAACTTGGTGCCCGCCAGAACGCGCTGGCCGGGGGTCAGCCCGTCGACCCCCTCGCCGAGCTCGAGGATCGTGCCGGCGACCTCGTAGCCGACGATGCAGGGCGTCGGCGGAGCGTCCTGGTAGAGACCCATCCGGGCCATCACGTCGGCGAAGTTGATGCCGGCGGCGGCGACCTCGATGCGAACCTCGCCCGGGCCGAGCTGCGGGTCGGGGCGCTCCTGGACCTCGAGCACCTCCGGCCCCCCGTGCTTGGTGATCACGACTGCCCGCATCAGTTCGGGCAGCCTAACCGATCCTTGCGCTCAGCCGAGATCGACCGACCAGCCGTCGACGAAGCCCTCGAGGGCGATGATCTCCTCGACGACGCCGTCCGCGACGGGTGCGTCGGTGGTGATGACCATCGCCGCAAGGCGGCGCTCGTCCCCGGCCAGACCGGCGGGCGTGTGCCCCACGGCGGCGGAGCGGATGTTGATCCCGTGGGCGCCGAAGATAGTCCCGACGCGCCCGATCATCCCCGGCAGGTCCTCGTAGCGGAAGACCGAGACGTGTCGCTCGAGCTCGATCGTCAGGCGCCGGCCCTGCACCTCGACGAGGTGGGGCACCTGGTTCGGCCCGATGCCCGTGCCGGCGACCGCGACGCGCTCGCCGCCGGCCACGACCGTGACGCGGATCAGCTCGTTGAAGTCCTCGGCCTCGGAGACGGCCTTCTCCTCGAAGATGATCCCTCGCTGCTGGGCCATCGTCGGGGCGTTGACGAGGTTGACCGGCTCCTCGGTGCGGCCCTGCAGCGCGCCGACGATCACCGCGAGGCCCAGCAGGCGGGTGTCGAAGTCGGCGATCCGCCCGAGGAATGCGGCCTCGATCCGCTCGACCGAGCTGCCCTCGGCAAGGCTCATGGCGAGGCGCCCAAGCTGCGTGGCCAGCGGCAGGAAGGGGCCGAGTGCGGCCATGTCCTCGGCGCCGATCGCGGGGATGTTTACGGCCGTCGAGACGACGCCGCCGTCGAGCGCGGCGACGACCTGCTCGGCGCTCTGGTAGCCCGCACGGTCGGTCGCCTCGGCCGTCGAGGCGCCGAGGTGCGGCGTCACGATCACACCGGGCATCGAGAACAGGGGGCTCTCGGTCATCGGCTCGGACGGGAAGACGTCGAGGGCTGCGCCGGCGACCTTGCCGGACTCGAGCGCCTCGGCGAGCGCAACTTCGTCGAGCAGGCCGCCGCGGGCGACGTTCAGGACCCGCACCCCGTCGCGCATCTTGGCGAACTCGGCGGCGCCCAGGAACCCTTCGGTCTCGGGCGTTTTGGGGAGGTGGATCGTGATGAAGTCGGCCTGGGCGTAGATGTCGTCGGGGCTGTCGGCCTTCTCGACGCCGAGCTCGCGGTAGCGCTCGGCGCTGACGAACGGGTCGAAGGCCAGGACCCGCATGCCGAAGCCGCGGGCGCGCTGGGCGACGAGCTGCCCGATGCGGCCGAATCCGAGGATGCCGAGGGTCTTCTCGTAGACCTCCACGCCGGAGAACTTCGAGCGCTCCCATTTCCCGGCCGTCAGCGACACATAGGCCTGCGGGATGTTCCGCGCCATCGCCAGCAGCAGCGCCATCGTGTGCTCGGCGGCCGTGACGACGTTCGACTCGGGGGCGTTCGCGACGACGATCCCACGCCTGGTCGCTGCGGGGACGTCGACGTTGTCGACGCCGACCCCGGCGCGGCCGATCACGCGCATCCGCTCGGCCCGGTCGATCAGCTCCGCCGTCAGCTTGGTGGCCGAGCGGATCAGGATGCCGTCGTACTGGCCGATCCGCTCCGCCAGCTGGGCGTCATCCCAGTCGAAGCCGAGCTCGACGTCGAAGTGCTCGCGCAGCAGCTCGATGCCGGACTCGCCGATCTTCTCCTTGACGAGAACCTTGGGGCGATCGCTCATGCCGCGCCCCCGTCCGTGTCCAGGCGCTCCACGACCCAGTCGATGCACGCCGTCAGCGCCTGCACGTCTGCCGTCTCGACGGCCGGGAACATGCCGATCCGAAGCTGGTTGCGCCCCAGCTTGCGGTAGGGCTCGGTATCGAGGATCCCGTTGGCCCGCAATGTCGCGGCGACCGCGGCGGCATCGACGCGCTCGTCGAAGTCGATCGTCCCGACGACCAGCGAGCGGCTGGCCGGGTCGGCCACGAACGGGCTCGCGAACTCCGCCCGCTCGGCCCAGCCGTAGAGGTGCTCGGAGGAGGCGCGGGTGCGCGAGACGCACCAGTCCAGGCCGCCGCCGTCGAGCATCCAGGAGATCTGCTCGGCGAGCAGGAACAGGGTCGCCACCGCGGGCGTGTTGTAGGTCTGGTCCTTGACGGAGTTCTCGAGCGCCGTCTGCAGCGAGAGGAACTCGGGGATCCAACGGTCGGCCGAGCTCAGCGCGGCGATCCGCTCCTGCGCGGCGGGGCTCAGCAGGGCCAGCCACAGACCCCCGTCGGAGCCGAGGCCCTTCTGGGGCGCGAAGTAGTAGACGTCGGTCTCACTCACGTCCACCGGCAGCCCGCCGGCCGCCGAGGTGGCGTCGATCGCGACCAGCGCCTCGCCGGCTCCCGCGGGGCGCAGGACGGGCACCATCACGCCCGTCGAGGTCTCGTTGTGCGCCCAGGCGAGGAGATCCGCGCCGGCCGCCTCGATGCCAGCGGGGGTCCGGCGCCGAACCGGGATCGGCGGAGATCACCGTCGGCTCGCCGAGGAACGGCGCGCCGGCGCTGACCGAGGCGAACTTCTGCGAGAACTCGCCGTAGGTCAGATGCAGCGAGCGCTGCTCGATCAGGCCGCAGGCGGCAGCGTCCCAGAAGGCCGTCGCGCCGCCGTTGCCGAGCGCCACCTCATAGCCCTCGGGCAGCGAGAAAAGCTCCCCGAGGCCGGCACGGATCCGCCCGACGAGCGACTTGACGGGCCGCTGCCGGTGGGATGTACCCATCACCGACGCGCCGTCGGAGGCGAGGCCTCGCGAGCGCCTCCGGGCGGACCTTCGAGGGCCCGCAGCCGAAGCGGCCGTCGGCCGGCTTGAGCTGCGCCGGGATCTCCAGTTGCTGCTCGGTCAAAGTCATGCGGGCTCCTCGCTCCTTCGAACCTCGAGGGGGTGGACGGTGCTCTGAGGGTGCCCAGGCGCGCGGCGACTCTGCATCGTCACTTCCCGGTGGTGAACTCCACCCGAGCGCCAGTCGCGACGATGCTGGCGAGTGTAGCGAACCGCGGCGGCCGCGACCCGGGCAGCCCGCCACCGGCCTGCTCCTAGCCCCCGGAGATCGCCTCGCGGGCGATCGCACGGGCGCTCCAGCCGGAGGGCAGGCGCCCCGGCGAGACCCCCGCCCCGGCCTCCGGGGCGAGCAGGCAGAACTCGGGCGCGGGGCCCATCACGAGCTGGCGGCGCCAGAGGCTCGTGCCCGCCCCCCCACCGTCGGCGAGCAGCTCGCCGAGCACCGGCGAGGCCGTTCCCGGCGCCCGCGTGACCCAGATCGCGACGGGGGCCTCGGCCAGCGCCTCGGCGGTTCCCTCGTGCAGTGCGTAGAGGCCGCCGGCGCCGGCGCCGAAGGCCCGCGCGGCGTGGTCGTGGGCGCTGCGGTGCCCGTGCCCCACGGCGGCCTCGTTCAGGACGCCAAGTGCGGCGTAGTCATCGAGCAGATACCAGTCCTCGTAGCCGCCCGCCGGAGCGCTGCCTGCGGGGCCCGCGGCTGCAAGCCAGGGCAGCTCGGCGACGCGGAAGCTCCACGACCCCCGCAGCCCCACGGGCGGCTGATGTTCGAGCGAGCGATGAAAGGCGAGCAGCGCGCGCTCGTAGTCGCCGCCGTCGCCGCCGGGCACGGGGCGATGCCAGAAGAGGTAGGCCAGCACGGGCGGCGTCGGCCTCGCTCAGAAGGCCGGCTTGATCCAGTCCATGTGTGAGCGCAGCTCCTGCCCGACGTGCTCGACCTGGGTGTCCGCCTGCTCGGCGCGCATGCGCAGGAAGTTCTCCTGGCCGGCCCGGTTCTCCGCGATCCACTCGCGGGCGAAGTCGCCGTCCTGGATCTCCTTGAGGATCTGGCGCATGTTGGCGCGGGTTTCCTCGGTGATGACCCGCTTGCCGCGCGTGTAGTCGCCGTACTCCGCCGTGTTGGAGATCGAGAAGCGCATCCCTGCGAGACCCTTCTCGTGCATCAAGTCGACGATCAGCTTGAGCTCGTGGAGGCACTCGAAGTAGGCCATCTCGGGGTCATAGCCCGCCTCGACGAGGGTCTCGAAGCCTGCCTGCACCAGCTCGGAGGCGCCGCCGCAGAGGACCGCCTGCTCGCCGAACAGGTCCGTCTCGGTCTCGTCCTTGAAGCTCGTCTCGATGACGCCGCCGCGGGTGCAGCCGATCCCCTTGGCGTAGGCCAGGGCCAGCGCGCGGGCGTTGCCGGTCGCGTCCTGCTCCACCGCGATCAGCCCGGGGACGCCGCTGCCTTCGGTGAACTGGCGGCGAACGAGGTGGCCGGGGCCCTTCGGCGCGCACATCGCCACGTCGACGCCGGGGGGCGGGGAGATCTCCTTGTAGTGGATCGAGAAGCCGTGACCGAACAGGAGCATGTTGCCCTCGGCGATGCCGTCGGAGATCTCCGACTCCCAGACCGCCCGGTGCAGCTCGTCGGGCAGCAGGATCATGACCAGATCGCCGCGGCTGGCCGCCTCGACGACCGAGACGACCTCGAGGCCCTCCTGCTCGGCGGCCGCGACGGAGGCCGAGTCGGGGCGCAGCCCGACGACGACATCGACGCCGGAGTCCTTGAGGTTGAGGGCGTGGGCGTGGCCCTGGGAGCCGTAGCCGATGATGGCGACGGTCTTGCCGTCGAGCAGCTGGAGGTTGGCGTCGTCGTCGTAGATCATTGGCGGCAGGCTATCCAAACCGGGCGGCCGGTCAGGCGCCGGCCAGCGCGACGATCGTCCGGCCGGGCACCTCGAGCTCGCCCGAGGGCAGCGTGTAGGGCTCGAAGCGGCGGGCCAGGGAGGCCCTGATCTCCTCGATCTCGCCCGCCGGAAGCGACATCACGGCGTCGTGGAGGGTCCGCGAGATGTCCAGCTGGGACTCCCAGAGGGCCTCGAAATCCGGCTGGCGCTGCAGGAGGTCGACCGAGTCGATCGTGATCTCGGTGAAGCCGGCCTGCTCGAGCAGGCCCCGGACGATCTCCGGATCGCCCAGCGCGAACGGGCCCGGGCGGCGCGTGTCACCGGGCTGCGGCGGCGCGCCGGGCCGGGGCGGCCCGCCCCGGAGCCCCGCTCGCTCAGCTCGAGGGCGGGCAGCAGCGCCCAGGGGTTGGCCTGGATCGTGTCCCAGATCGCGAGCGCCAGGCGCCCCCCGGGGCGCAGGACGCGACGGCTCTCGCCGAGCGCCGCCAGCGGGTCGGCCATCAGCATGTAGCCCCAGCGGCAAAGGACGATGTCGAGCGACGCCAGGGGAAGATCGATCCATTCGGCGTTGAGGACCTTGAACTCGACGTTGGAGATGCCCAGCTCGGCGGCCCGCCGGCGCGCGCCGTCGAGCATCGCCTCGGCCTGGTCGGAGATGATCGCCCTGCCCACCGGCGCGACCAGCTCCGCCGCCAGCAGGCCCGTCTCCCCGAGGCCCGCGGCGAGCTCGAGCACCTGCTCGCCCGGCTGCGGGTCGGCGGACTGGACCATCCACTGCGCCACGGGCGCGGCCCAGTCGCGGATCTGATCCTGGCGGCGGACCCATCCCGACGCGGCCGCTTCCCACCCGTGCAGGCTCTCCTCGCGGTGGGTGACCGGGTCGAAGCTCAAGCGAGCTCCCGCCGCAGCAGCTTGCCCGAGGCCGTCCGCGGCAGTGGTCTTTCGCTCTGCATGATCTGGCGGGGCACCTTATAGGGAGCCAGGGAGCGCCGGCAGTGCTCGAGCAGCTCGCGCTCCTCGATCTGGGCGCCGGGTCGTGTCACGACGAGCGCGCTCACCCGCTCGCCCCACTGCTCGTCGGGACGCCCCATGACGGCCGCCTCGAGCACCGCCGGATGGGCCTCGAGCACGGCCTCGACCTCGGCGGGGGCGACGTTCTCCCCGCCGCTGATGATCGTGTCGGCCTTGCGGCCGGTGACCCACAGACGGCCCTGATCGTCCAGGCGGGCGAGGTCCCCCGTCGCCAGGCGGCCGTCGCTTCAGCTGCGCCGACGGGGACACGGTCGGTCCGGAGACGAGGATCTCGCCGTCCTCGGCCAGCTCTACCCGTGTGCAGAACAGTGGCGGTCCCGCGCTCGCCGGTGCGGCGCCGAGCTCGGCCAGCGGGGTCGTCGTGACCTGAGAGCAGGTCTCGGTGAGGCCGTAGGTCAGGCTCGACAGGGACCCCCGCCGCGTGTGCGCGCTCGACGAGCGCCGCCGGAACCGGACCGCCGCCGGTCAGCGCGCAGCGCAGGGCAGGCGGGCGCTCCAGGCCCGCGTCGAGCAGGCGGGCGAGCGTCGTTGCAACGAGGCTCACCAGGGTCACGCCGCCATCGGCGAGCGCGGCCAGGACGCGGTCCGTCTCGAAGCGCTCGTGAACGACGGCGCTCGTCGCGTAGATCGCCGAACGAAGCAGGATCGAGAGCCCCCCGACGTGTGACAGCGGCAGCGCGCAGAGCCAGCGGTCGCGTTCCTCGACGCCCAGCGCGACCCCCGAGCCGAGGGCGCTCCAGAGCAGGTTTCCGTAGGTCAGGGTCACCGGGCGGGGCGCCGCGGTCGTGCCCGAGGTGTGGACGATCAGGGCCGGCGCCCGCAGCTCGTGCCGGACCGCCGGCCAGCTCGAGGCGCCCGTGCTCGGCAGGGGCTCCTCGATCAGCACCGACGCGCCGTCGGCGATCCGCCGCTGCTCGCCCGGCGCCAGGCGCAGGTCGACGGGGACCGCCACCGCGCCCGCCAGCAGGCAGGAATGAAGCGCCTGCACGAAGCCCGCACCGGGCGCCAGTGCGATCGCGACCCGGTCCCCGGGCCCCACCCCCAGGCCGGCGAGGTGCTGCGCGCCGAGCCGCGCCAGCGCCGAGAGCTCGGCGTAGGTCCAGTTGCACCCGGGCGTCTCGACGGCGATCCGCCCGGGTGCTCGCGCGGCGGCGCGGTCGAGCCATCCCTCGATCTGCATGGCCCACAGGCTAGCCTTCGCCCGATGAGCACAGAATGGATCGCCTCAGGACCCACCGGCGCCGACGCCTACACCGACATCCGCTACGACAAGTCCGCCGGCGCGGACGCGGGCATCGCACGGATCATGATCGCCCGGCCGGAGGTGCGAAACGCCTTCCGGCCGCGGACCGTGATCGAGATGTCCCACGCGCTCGAGGACGCCCGTGAGGACCCCGAGATCGGCGTGATCATCCTGACGGGCGAAGGCCCCGACGCGTTCTGCTCCGGCGGGGACCAGCGCGTGCGGGGCGACTCGGGCTACCTCAACGACGACGAGGCCGGCCGGGCAGGTGTCGGGCGCTTCCACGTGACCGACCTGCACATCCAGATCCGCCGGCTGCCGAAGCCCGTCGTCGCGATGGTCGCCGGCTATGCGATCGGCGGCGGGCACGTCCTGCACCTCGTCTGCGACCTGACGATCGCGGCGGAGAACGCCCGCTTCGGGCAGGTCGGCCCGAAGGTCGGGTCCTTCGACGGCGGCTTCGGGGCGGGACTGCTGGCCAACCTGGTGGGGCCGAAGAAGGCCAAGGAGATCTGGTTCCTCTGCCGCCAGTACTCGGCCGAGGAGGCGATGCAGATGGGCATGGTCAACACCGTCGTCCCGCTCGACCGCCTCGAGCAGGAGACCGTCGGCTGGTGTCGTGAGATGCTGGCCCTGTCCCCGTTCTCGCTGCGGCTGCTCAAGGCGAGCTTCAACGCCGCCGAGGATGGCCTGTCGGGCATCCAGCAGCTCGCCCACGACGCGAACCTCCTCTTCTACGGCAGCGAGGAGGCCCAGGAGGGACGGGACGCCTACCGCGAGAAGCGCAAGCCGGACTTCTCGCGCTTCCCCAGGCGCGCCTGAGTGGGAGCCGTGCGGATCTGGGTCATGGCGGCGCGTCTGCGCACGCTTCCGGCCGCCGTCGCACCCGTCCTCGTCGGCACATCCCTGGCGCTCGGCGACGGCGTCTTTCACCCGCTGGCCTTCGTGGCCGCGCTGCTCGGTGCGATCTTCATCCAGGTTGGGACGAACCTGTCCAACGACTACTCCGATGCCCGCCGGGGAGCCGACACGGAGGACCGGCTCGGCCCGGTCAGGGTCACCGCGGGCGGGCTCGTGCCGCCCAGCCAGGTGCTGCTCGCGACCTATGTGACCTTCGGCCTGGCCGTCGCCTGCGGCGCCTACCTCGTCGCGGTCGCCGGGCCGGCGCTGCTGGCCGTCGGGGCCGCCTCGATCGTCGCCGGCGTGCTCTACACGGGCGGCCCCCGGCCCTACGGCTACGAGGGCCTCGGCGAGCTGTTCGTGTTCCTGTTCTTCGGCATCGTCGCGGTCGCCGGCTCCTACTTCGTCCAGGTCCAGTCGCTGCCCTGGCAGGCCTTCGTCTGCGCCGTCCCCGTGGGCCTGCTGGCGAGCGCGATCCTGGTCGTCAACAACGTCCGCGACCTGGAGACCGACCGGCGCGCCGGCAAGCGGACGCTGGCGGTCAGACTCGGGCGCGAGCGGACCCGGGTCCTCTACGCGGCCATGCTCGGGCTCGCCTTCCTGACCGCCCCGCTGCCCTGGCCGCTGGGCTCGATGAGCGCCTGGCTTCTGCTCCCGTGGCTGGCGGCGCCGCTCGCGGTGAAGCTCGTCGGAGTCGTTCGCACCCGGATCGACGGGCCGGCCCTGAACGGCGCGCTGGCCCGGACGGGGGCCCTGCAGCTGCTCTTCTGCATCCTCTTCTCGGCCGGCATCCTGGCGAGCGGCGGGATCAGCGGTTGAAGCTCGAGCTCGAGCGGCGGACCCTGCGGCTGCGAAGCCCGCTCGAGACCTCATACGGAACGCTCGCCGAGCGCGAGCTGGTGCTGCTGGCGCATGACCGACTCGGACGGCATCACCTCCTACGGCGAGGCCGCGCCGTTGGAGGCCTACGACGGCGTCTCGACCGAGACCGTGCTCGGCGCCCTGCGCGCCTACGCACCGGTCCTCGAGCGCAGCGAGGGCCTGAACGGAGTCCAGCTGATCGACGCCTGCCGGGGCGTCGCGGATGTCGCGCCGGCGCTGGCCGGCCTGGACCTGGCGCTGTGGGACCGCGCCGGGCGCCGCGCCGGGCGGAGCGTGGCCGCCCTGCTCTGCGATGACCCGGCCGGACGGGTCCCGGTGAATGCGACCCTGACCGCGATCGACCGGGCCGGCGCCGCCGAGGAGGCCGCCGCAGCAGTCCGCGAAGGGTTCACCTGCCTGAAGCTGAAGGTCGGGCATCCCCGACGACGCGGGTAGGGTCGCCGCCGTGCGGGCCGCGGCGGGCCCCGAGACGGCGCTGCGCCTGGACGCCAACGGTGCCTGGGATGTCGAGCAGGCGGTGCGGGCGATCGAGGCCCTCTCCCCGGCGGGCCTCGAGCTCGTCGAGGAGCCGACGCACGGGCTGCGGGCCGTCCGCGAGGTCCGCGAGCGGGTCGCCGTCAGGGTCGCGATCGACGAGACGGCCGCCGAGCACGGGGCGCTCGGGGCCGGCGTGGCGGACGCCGTCTGCCTGAAGATCTCCCGCTGCGGCGGGATCGCCGGCCTGCTGGCCGCCGCGACGCTCGTCCGAGCCTCGGGCGCGGAGGTCTATCTGGCCTCCACCTACGACGGCCCGCTCGGTGTCGCCGCCGCCGTCCAGGCCGCCGCGGCGCTGGCCGCCCGCGGGCCGCTGGCGCCCTGCGGCCTCGCGACCCTGAGGCTGTTCGAGGGTCTCGAGGGCCGGCTCGAGGCCCGCGACGGATCGATCGAGCTGCCCTCAGCCCCCGGTCTCGGGGTCGCGCCCTTCTAGGACCCGGGCCACCTCGCCGGGGAACTCGTACAGCGGCCCGTGACCGCAGGGCAGGACGGCCAGGCGGGCGCCCTGTACGAGCGCCGCCAGGCGCCGGCCGATCGCCAGGAACTTGGCGTCGCGCTCACCGGCGATGACGCTCAGCTCCATCGGCAGGCCGGCCATCGCATCCCACAGTGGCGTCATCTCCCCGGCCCCCATCCCGCGCAGGACCTCGGCCAGCGCCCCGGGGCGGTTGCGGCGCTGGTCGGCGCGGGCCAGCTCGCCGACGAAGGGCGGGTCATCGGCGAACAGCGGCTGGGTCCGCCAGCGCTCGATGAACTCCTCGAAGGGGATCGCTTCGAGCTCCTCGGCGAGCAGCCGGTCGGCGGCCCGGCGCGCGGCCCGCTCGGCGGGGTCCTCGATGCCCGGGTTGGCGGAGATCACCACCAGGCGGCTGACCCGCTCGGGTGCGGCGAGGGCGACGTGCATCGCGACCCGGCCGCCGAGCGAGTAGCCGCCGAGGACGAAGCGCTCGGGCGCGGCCTGCAGGACCCGCTCGACGGCATCGGCGAAGGTGATCGGGCCGGGGTTGGCGCTGTCCTCGCCGTGCCCGGGCAGGTCGAGTGCCAGCGGCAGGTAGCGTTCAGGGTCGATTCGCTCGATGACACGGTCCCAGGCACGACGGGTGCCGCTGAAGCCATGCAGTAGAACGAGCGTCTCGGGCACCCGAGGATCCTATGAGCCAGACGACCGACACATATCTGCTGCTGCGGGCCTTCGCCCAGGAGCTGGCCCGCTGCGGGATGCGGGCCGCCTGCACATCGCCGGGCTCGCGCAGCGCCCCGCTGGTCCTCACCCTGGCCCGCGAGCCCGGCCTGCGCTGCTACTCCCACATCGATGAGCGCTGCTCGGGCTTCTTCGCGCTGGGCCTGGCGAAGGCCTCGGGCCTGCCCGTCGCAGTCACCTGCACCTCGGGGACCGCCGCCGCTCAGCTGCTGGCGCCCGCGATCGAGGCGCGCGAGGCGCGCGTGCCGCTGGTGCTCCTGACCGCCGACCGCCCGGCCGAGCTGCGCGAGAACGGGGCCGGGCAGGCGATCGACCAGCTCAAGCTCTACGGCTCGGCGGCGAAGTGGTTCTTCGAGGTCGAGCTGCCGCGCGCCGACGAAGCGGGGCTGCGCTGGATCAGGACGCTCGCCTGCCGCGCATACGCCACCTCGCTCGAGGGCAGCCCGGGCGCGGTGCACCTGAACTTCCCCCTGCGCGAGCCGCTGGTCAGTGACCGCGAGCTGCCCCGCGACGACACGGCCCGGCCCGGCGGGGCCCCCTTCCTCCGGCGCCGCCCGGCCCGGCTCGCTCCCCCGCGCGGGATGAATTTCGGCGTCGAGTTCGCCCACCTGAAGGAGCGGCTCGCCGCGGGAGGCGCGGTGTGATCGTCGCCGGGCGCCACGAGCGCCCGGACGGCTTCGGCGAGGCCGCCGGGGAGCTCGCACAGAGGGCGGGCTGGCCGCTGCTGGCGGACCCGCTCTCGGGGGCCCGCCGTGGCACGGCCGCGATCGCCCACTACGACGCCCTGCTGCGTGACCCCCACCTCGCCGGGCGGCTGCGGCCGGACTTCGTCCTGCGGGTCGGCGACCTGCCCGTCTCAAAGCCGCTGCGCGAATGGCTCGCGGGGATGGCGGATGTGCCCCAGATCGCGATCGACCCCGAGGGCGCCTGGCAGGACCCCGCGTCGGTGCTCTGGGAGAGCATGGCGCTCGAGCCGGTGGACGTGCTGCGGGCGCTCATCGCCGACGGGGAGACGACGGCCGCCGAGGACTGGCTTTCGCAGTGGCGCAGCGCCGACGAGCGCGCCGCCGAGGCGATCGGCGCGGTGCTGTCGGACAGCGGCCTCAGCGAACCTCGCCTGGCGGTGGAGCTCGGCATGCTGCTGCCCTCCGAGGCGACCCTGTTCGTCGCCTCCTCGATGCCCGTCCGCGACATCGAGACGTTCTGGCCCGTCTCGCACGGACCCGCCGCGGGTGCTCTGCAACCGCGGCGCGAACGGCATCGACGGGACCGTCTCGAGCGCCTTCGGGGCGGCGGCAGCCGCCACCGGGCCGGTGCTCCTGCTGATCGGCGACGTCGCCCTGGCACACGACATCGGCGGCCTGCTGGCGGCCGGGCGCCTGGGCCTGAAGCTGACGATCGTCCTGCTCGAGAACGGCGGCGGCGGGATCTTCGACTTCCTCCCCGTCGCGCAGTCGCGCATGGCCCGCCTGCCCGAGGCCGCGGCCGTGACGACGAGCACCCCAGCCAGGGCGCCGGCGACATCTTCACCCGCCACGTGACGACCCCGACGGGCCTGGACTTCGCCCGCGCCGGCGCCCTCTACGGCCTCGCCCACGAGAGGGCCGGCGATCTGCCCTCCTTGCGCGACGCGCTCGAGCGGGCGCTCGCCTCGGAGCACTCGGCGATCATCGAGGTGAGGACCGACAGGTCCGAGAACGTCGCCCTGCACCGGCGCGTCTGGGACGCCGTCGCCGTCGCGCTCAGCTCGCCAGGAGGGGCAGCAGGGCCGCCAGCTTGACCTCGGTCTCGGCCAGCTCGCGGGCGGGGTCGGAGTCGCGGACGATGCCGTTGCCGGCGTAACAGCGGGCCACGGCACCATCGAGCAGGGCGCAGCGCAGAGCGACGCAGAACTCGCCGTCGCCCGTCGTGTCGGTCCAGCCGACCGGGCCTGAGTACCAGCCGCGGTCCAGGCCCTCGAGCGCCGGGATCAGCGGCGCGGCCACCTCCAGCGGCTCGCCGCCGACAGCGGGCGTCGGGTGCATCAGGGCGAGCAGTTCGAGCGCCTCCACGGGTGCCGCCAGCTGCGCGCGGATCGGCGTCGCGAGGTGCTGGATGTTTGCGATCCGGACGAGCTCGGGCTCCGGTGCGGCCGCAACCCAGACCGCGTGCGGTCGCAGCGTCCGCTCGATCCGCCGGGCGACGATCGCGTGCTCCTCGCGATAGCTCGCGTCGCGCAGGAGCTGCTCGCCCAGATGCGCGTCCACGGCGGGGTCCGCGCTGCGCCGCGAGGAGCCCGCGAGCGCCAGGGTCGAGACGCGCTGGCCCTCGCGCCGCACGAGCAGCTCGGGGCTCGCCGCGATCAGCGCGGCAGTGCCGCGGCCCACGCAGAAGACGAAGCAGGACGGGAACTCCTCGCGCAGGACGCCGAAGATCGCGGCCGGGTCATAGACCGTGGGCGCGTGAACCTGGACTTCGCGGGCCAGCACGATCTTCTGCAGGCGCCCGGCGCCGATCATCTCCACCGCCCTGGCGACGGCCTGCTCATAGTGCTCGGGGGGCAGCGCGCTGAGGACCTGGAAGCGCCCGGTCGGGGCGGGGTCGAGCATCGGCAGGGGCGCCCAGCGGAGCTCTGCGGCCCGCGCCGCCAGCGCCGCGAGCCGTTCGCCCGGGTCATCGTCGGGAGCGATCAGCGCTGCCAGGGTCAGCTCGACGAGCGGCTCGCCGTGCTCCTCGCGGCGGATGATCGTCGCCTCGGGAACGCTCAGGCGGGCAGGCGCGAACTCGCCCCAGTGCGGCGAGCGCCCGCCGTCGGGCGCGAACGCGAATCCGCCCACGGCCAGCGGGCCCGAGCCCGCCCCGGCGCCCGCCTCGCCGCCCACGGCGTTGGCGCTGATCGCCCGCCAGCGCTCGCGGACCTCGGCGAAGCGCAGCGGCCCCGACGCACTCAGCTCGAGCGCCTGCCCGAGCCCCGCGATCGCCCGGTGGCCCCGGTCGGGCTGCTCGAACAGGAACCACGGCTCCTCCCCGCGGCGCGAGGCGATCGCCACGCCGGCCGGGTCGGGCTCACCTCCGAGCGGGCGTCGTGATGCTCGCCAGCACCGGCCCGCCGCAGGCGCGGGCACGGCGCTGCGCCCGGGCGATCCGCTGCCCGAGCAGCTCCAGCCGGCGATCGCTCAGGGCGAACGGCGCGCCCTCGCGGGTCGCCCGCACCGCTCAGGTCTCGCTGCGTCCCCGCGAGATCGCGATCTCGCCGGTGCGCATCATCTCGATCAGCCCGAACGGCCGTACCATCGTCTCGAACGCCTCGATCTTCTCGGTCGTCCCGGTGACCTCGATGATGATCGCCCGCTTGGTCACGTCGACGACCTTGCCCCGGAAGATCTCGGCGATCTGCAGGAGCTCACCGCGCTGCGAGCCGTCGGCCGTGACCTTGAACAGGGCCAGCTCCCGCGCGACCGTGTCGCCCGGCTCGAGGTCGCGGATCTTCAGGACGTTGACGAGCTTGTGCAGCTGCTTGGTGACCTGGTCGATCGGGTGCAGCGCGCCGTCGACGGTCAGCGTGACGCGCGAGACCTGCTGATCCTCGGTCGGCCCGACGGTCAGCGTTTCGATGTTGAACCCGCGGCGGGCGAACAGCCCGGCGATCCTGGTCAGGACGCCCGACTTGTTTTCGACGAGGATCGAGAGGACGTGCTTGCGGCCCGTCCGCATGTTCGTGGCGGCCTCGAGCTCCTCGAGGCTGAGCGGCTCCTTGGTTCCCGGTTCGCCCATCAGCCCACCATCTCTCGCGCCGCGTTGCCTGCCGGGATCATCGGGTAGGTGTTCTCCTCGCGGGTCACCCGCACGTCCACGACGACCGGCCCGGGCGTCTCGATCGCCCTGCGCATGTCCTCGACGAGCGTCGTCTTGTCCTCGAGGCGGATACCCGTCACGCCGTAGGCCTCGGCGAGCTTCACGAAGTCGGGGAACCGGCCCATGTCGACATGGCTGTATTTGCCGTCCCAGAACAGCTCCTGCCACTGGCGGACCATGCCGAGATAGCCGTTGTTCATGATGAAGACCTTGATCGGGATCTCGTTCTGGGCGCAGGTCGCGAGCTCCTGGGCGTTCATCTGCACCGACCCGTCCCCGGCAATGCAGCAGACCAGCTGATCGGGGCAGCCGACCGCGGCGCCCATCGCCGCGGGGAGGCCGAAGCCCATCGTGCCCAGGCCGCCCGAGTTGATCCAGCGCCGCGGCTCGGGGAAGTCGTAGTACTGGGCGGCCCACATCTGGTGCTGGCCGACGTCGCTCGTGACGATCGCCTGCCCGCCGGTCGCCTCGTAGAGCGCCCGGACCATGTACTGGGGCTTGATCTCCGTGTCCGTTGATTCCTCCCAGCCGAGCGGGTACTTCGAGCGCCAGCCTTCGATCCTGCTCCACCACGCCTCCAGCCGGCCCGGGTCGGCGCCGATCGCGCGGTACTCGATCAGCAGCTTCGCCAGGACGTGCTTGGCGTCGCCGACGATCGGAATGTGCGCCGGGACGTTCTTTGAGATCTCGGCCGGATCGACGTCGATGTGGATGAACTTCGCCCGGGGGGCGAACTCGGACAGCTTGCCGGTGATGCGGTCGTCGAAGCGGGCCCCGACGGCACAGATCAGGTCGGCCTCGTCCATCGCGTAGTTCGCGGCCCGGGTGCCGTGCATGCCGAGCATGCCGAGCCACTGGGGGTGCGGCGCCGGGAAGGAGCCGAGGCCCATCAGCGTGCACGTGACCGGGAAGCGGTCGGCCAGGGCGAACTCGCGCAGCTCCGAGGCGGCGTTCGCGTTGACGACGCCGCCGCCGGCATAGATCACCGGGCGCTGTGCGGCGGCCAGTGCCTTGGCGGCCTGGCGGATCTGCTTCTGGTTGCCCTCGATCCGCGGCTGGTAGCCGGGCAGGCGCACGTCGGTGACCGGCTCGTAGGCGATCTCGGCCCGCGAGAGGTCCATCGGGATGTCGACCAGGACCGGTCCCGGGCGCCCCGTGCGGGCGATGTGGAAGGCCTCGTGGATCGCCCTGGGCAGCTCCTGCGGGTTCTGGATCATGAAGGAGTGCTTGACGACCGGCATCGTGATGCCGATCGTGTCGGCCTCCTGGAAGCCGTCCGTGCCCAGCAGCTCGGTGCGCACCTGCCCGGTGATGAAGACGACGGGGACCGAGTCCATCATCGCGTCGCACATCGGCGTGATCAGATTGGTCGCCCCCGGGCCGCTGGTCGCGAAGGACACGCCGACCTTGCCCGTGGCCTTGGCGTAGCCCTCGGCGGCGTGGCCGCCGCCGGCCTCGTGGCGGACCAGGATGTGGCGGATGCCGCCCGTCACGAACGCGTCGTAGGTCGGCAGGTTCGCCCCGCCGGGGAGGCCGAAGACGACATCGACGCCCTCCGCCTTCAGACATTCCATCAAGGCATCGACTGCCCGCATCTCACCGACCTCCTTTCACCGTCGCCGGAACGAAAAATTGCGGGGACGCTGATCCCCGCACCAGAAACGCCAAGTCTACCAGCGGTTTTCGCCGGGAAATCACGGATTCCCGGGGTGCACGGAATCGGCCGCGGCGGGCCCCGGCGGCTAGGAGGCGCCGAGCGAGACGCCGATCGCGAGCACGATCGCCGCCGCAACTCCGATGTAGGCAACCGAGGAGCGCATCGTCACCTTGAGGAACCTTTTGCGCACCCAGGCGATCACGAGCAGCTCGAAGGCGACGACGAAGCCGGCCACCACCAGCGCCTTGTTCACGTCGGAGATCAGGAACGGCAGCGTGTGGAAGATGCCGCCGAGCGTCGTCATGCCGCCCGTGATCGCACCGCGGACCACCGCCGAGCCGCGTCCCGTCTGCTCGCCCGTATCCGACAGCGCCTCGGAGTAGCCCATGCTCACGCCGGCCCCCAGCGCGACCGACAGGCCCACGACGAGGGCCGTGTGGGAGCTTGAGGCGATCGCCGCCGCGAAGATCGGAGCCAGCGAGGAGATCGTCCCGTCGATCATCCCGACCAGGCCCGGCTGGACGACCCGCAGGACGAATTCAGCCTCGTCCTTGAAACCCCAGCGGTGGATCAGGCGGGCAATGAAGGATTCCTCGGCGGGTCCGATTGTCTTTGCCTCCGTGCTCATCGCAGGCCACAGAGTAGGCGACGGACCGGCTTAGGCAGGCCGAATCGCCCTTAGGGTGCCCGAAGTCCGTGCGCTCAGTTCGGTGCGGCCGGCGTGCGCTGCCAGGATTCGGGCGCGATCACGACCTCGGGGAACTCGAGCTCGGTGCCGCAGCGCGTGCAGAGGGCGTCATAGATCTTCGTCACCTTCCCGCAGGTGGGGCACTGGCGGCGCATCTCGTCGCGCTCGATGCGGTAGGCGACCGCTGCCAGCAGGCCGAAGAACGGTACGGCGCCGGAGATCAGGAACCAGAGGAAGAACGAGCCGCCCTTGAGCTTGCCGATGATCCCGCCCGAGAGGCCGAAGCAGAAGGCGATGATGACGTAGGCCACGGGCCGGGCCCCCTCTAGAGGATGACCTTCAGCGCCCAGACGACCGCGACGATCGCGAGCACCAGCAGGACCGTGCTGAACAGGAACGACAGGATGCCGATCACGAAGTGCAGCAGGACATAGGCCGCGACCAGGAAGATCAGCACCGCCACGACTGTGCGGCCGAATGACCGCGAGGATTGCTGCTCGTTCATCGCACCCAGAGCTTAACGGTATTCCGGGCGTAAACGGTAATGCGGCCGGACAGGGAGGGAGTCCCCCGTCCGGCCGCACACCTCGGCGCCTGCCGAGGGAAGCCGGCGCCGCCGCCGTGGAGGGGGTTAGCTCATACGCCTCAGCAGACTCAGATCGCGGGCCGTCCTTGCCGTCACGATGTCCGCGCCGCCGAGACCTGCTCGCCGGCGACCCGCCCCCAAGCCGACGCTTGTGAGTGAAAACCGGCGGATCCGGGGGCCGTGCCGTCCCCCGTCCGCCACGACCTCGGGCAGAAGAATGAACCGCCGAGGAGATGGAGCATTGATTTCTGCTGACCGGTTCATGCGAGCATCTTTGCGCGCCGGCCCGCAAAAGCGTTTGGCCTGAAGTCCAAAATGTCGCGGTGTGGCTGCGACGGTTGAAATCGCGCCCGCGGCGGGCCTCAGAGGCCCAGCTGCTCGTTGATCAGGCGGGACACCTCGGTGCCGTCGGCGCGGCCCTTCGTCTCACGCATGACCTGCCCGACGATCGGCCCGATCGCCTTGGCGTTGCCCTCGCGCACGCGCTGCGCGGCGTCGGGGTTCGCCTCCAGGGCCGCCGCGACGATCGCCGCGAGCTCATCGCCGGAGCCGATCGCGGCGAGCCCCTCGGCCTCGACGATCGCCAGCGGGTCCCCGCCCTCGGCCGCGAGCCGCTCGAGCACCTGGCGCCCGGCCCCGACGCTGACCGCCTTGGCGGCCACGAGGCCCACGAGCGAGGCGATGGCGGGCGCCGTCACGAGGCTCGGGCGGGGTCCTCCAGCTCGCCCAGGCGTCCCAGCAGCTCGCCCGTGATCCAGTTCGCCAGCGCCTGTGGCGGCGGGGCGGGATCGGCCGCCGAAGCCAGGGCCGCCTCGTAGAAGTCCCCCAGCTCGCCCCGGAAGGCGAGCAGCCGGGCGCTTTCGGCGCTCAGGCCCGAGCGCTCCAGGCGCTGTGCCCGGGCCGCGGGCAGCTCGGACATCTCGGCCCGGGCCCGCGCCAGCATCTGCTCGTCGATCGCGACCGGGACGAGGTCGGGCTCGGGGAAGTAGCGGTAGTCGTGGGCCTCCTCCTTCGATCGCAGCGAGGTGATCGCGCCGGAGGCCGGGTCGAAGTGGAGCGTCTCCTGTGAGACCTCGCCGCCCGCGGCCAGAAGCTTCTCCTGACGGGCGATCTCGGCCCTGATGCCCCGTTCGATGAAACGGAAGGAGTTCATGTTCTTCAGCTCGGTCTTGGTGCCGAGCTCCTGCGAGCCGGCGGGGCGCAGCGAGATGTTCGCGTCGCAGCGCAGCGAGCCCTCCTCCATGTTCACGTCGGAGACACCCAGGCTGCGCATCGTCGTGCGCAAGAGCTTCAGCCACTCCCCCGCCTGCTCGGCCGAGCGCAGGTCGGGCTCGGTGACGATCTCCGCCAGCGGGGTGCCGCCGCGGTTGAAGTCCACGATGCTCGCGTCCGAGCCGTGGATGCGACCGCTGGCGCCCAGATGGGTCAGCTTGGCGGCGTCCTCCTCGAGGTGGACGCGGTGGATCCGGACCTCGCCGAGGCTCCCGCCGAGACACAGGGGCTCGTCGTACTGGGAGATCTGGTAGCCCTTGGGGAGGTCCGGATAGAAGTAGTTCTTGCGGTGGAAGATCGACCGCGGGGCAAGCTCGGAGCCGAGCGCCAGGCCGATCATCAGCCCGAAGTGCACCGCCCGGGCGTTGGCGACGGGCAGCGATCCCGGCAGGCCCAGGCAGACAGGGCAGGTGCGGGTGTTGGGCGGCTCCCCGAAGGACAGCGCGCAGCCGCAGAACATCTTCGTCGCCGTCGCCAGCTGGATGTGGATCTCCAGCCCGATGACCGGCTCATAGGCCCCCGCGGGCTCAGACACGTGCCGCTCCCCCGTCGAAGCCCAGTGCTCCCTCGAGCGCATGGGCGGCGTCCAGGAGACGGTTCTCGCTGAAGGCCGGGCCGGCCAGCTGCAGGCCCACCGGGAGCCCGTCGGAGAGGCCGCAGGGAATCGAGATCGCCGGTATCCCGGCAAGGGACATGGGCACCGTGCAGAAGTCGTTCAGGTACATCGCCAGCGGGTCGCCCGTCTTCTCGCCGAGCCCGAACGCGACCGTCGGGGCGGTCGGGGTGAGGATGAAGTCGACCTCCGCGAAGGCGCTGCGGAAGTCCTCGGAGATCTTCGTCCGCACGCGCTGGGCGCGGCCGTAGTAGGCGTCGTAATAGCCCGATGAGAGCGCGTAGGTGCCGAGCATGATCCGGCGCTTGACCTCCGCGCCGAAGCCGTCGTGGCGGGTCCTCGTGTACATGTCCAGCAGGTCGGCCGGCGCCTCGGCGCGCATCCCGTAGCGGACGCCGTCGAAGCGGGCCAGGTTCGAAGAGGCCTCGGCGGGAGCCAGGACGTAGTAGGCCGCCAGTGCGTGCGGCGCGTGGGGCAGCTTGACCTCGCTGAGCTGCGCGCCGAGCTCCTCGGCACGCCCCAGTGCCGCCTGGAAGGACGCGAGGACCCCCTGCTCGATGCCCTCCCCCGTCAGCTCCGCGGGCACCCCAGGCGCAGGCCGTCGAGGCGCTCGGCGTGAGGGAGCACGAGCTCCTCCGGAAAGCGCAGGGAGGTCGCATCGCAGGGGTCCTGAGCGGCCATCGAGCGGAGCATCAGCGCCGCGTCACGGACGTCGCGGGTCAGCGGGCCGGCCTGGTCGAGCGAGGAGGCGAAGGCGATCATGCCGTAGCGCGAGATCGTCCCGTAGGTCGGTTTCAGCCCGACGACGCCACACAGTGCCGCCGGCTGGCGGATCGAGCCGCCCGTGTCGGTGCCGAGCGCCCACGGAGCGAGGCCCGCGGCGACCGCCGCGGCGCTGCCACCCGAGGACCCGCCGGGGACGCGCGAGCGGTCCCACGGGTTGCGGACGGGCCCGAAGGCCGAGTTCTCGTTGGAGGAGCCCATCGCGAACTCGTCCTGGTTGGTCTTCGCCAGCAGGCTCGCACCGTCCTGCAGGAGCCGGCGAAAGGCCGTGGCGGTGTAGGGCGGCAGATAGCCCTCGAGGATCCTCGAGCCGGACTGGCTCGGTACCCCCTCGGTGCAGAAGAGGTCCTTGACGGCGACCGGCACCCCCGCAAGCAGGCCCTCGCCGCTCTCTGACGCGGCCTCCTCGGCGACCCAGGTGAAGCAGTTCAGCCCATGCTCTCCGGCGTCCCGGTCGGCGGCCGCACGGTCGCGGTAGGCGGCGAAGAGCTCTCCGCCCGAGAGCGATCCGGCGGCGATCTGCTCGGCCGCCTCGTAGGCGCTCAGCTCGAGGATGCCCACCGTCAGGCCTGCGGGCTCGGGACGAGGAATCCCTCGTCGCTGGCGTCGGGGGCCTGCGCCAGGGCCAGCTCCCTGGGCAGTGAGGGCCGCGGGACGTCCTCGCGCAACCCGCCGGTGACCTCGACGACGTGGGATGTCGCCGCAACGCCCTCGAGGTCGAGCTCGGCGATCGTCGCGACATGGTCGAGGACGGCCGAGAGCTCCCGGGCCATCGGCTCGATCTCCTGCTCGCTCAGCGCCAGGCGCGCCAGGCGAGCGACGTGCAGAACCTCATCGCGCCCGATCACAGGGGCGCATTCTGCCGCCCGCCGGGCGGGCTCGTCAGCTGCGGGTCCGCTGCGGCGCCCCTGGGTGCTCGGGCGGAACCGCCGCCGGAGCGGCCGGCGGGGAGATCGGCGGGCGCTCCGGTGGCCGGCTCGCGCTCTGGCCAGCTCTCCTCTACCCGGATCCCGAACAGCCGGCCCGCGGCGCCGCCGGCGGTCGGCGTTGCGGGACGGAGAGCGAGGGACGTTCGTCGCGCATCACCAGCCACGCCCCGATCAGGACGGCGATCGTCCCCGCGAGGCCCAGCCATGGGCCGATGCAGGTCGAGCCGGCGTTCCCCGGACGCTCGAGCACGCGGACGATCGCGGCGATCGTCCCGGCCAGCCCCAGCGGCACGGCCCAGACCGCGGTGGCAACCGCAAGCGCCGGGTTCTCCCCGCGCTCGGCCAGCGCCGAGGCGATCACCGCCAGGCCGGCGAGGAGGGCGAGCAGGATCAGCGCCGCCCCGGCGCCGAAGGTGTCCCACAGATCGAGGTTGCCCGCCGGCGAGCTGTACCACGGGGTGAACAGCGAGACGATCAGGCAGAGGACCCCCGCGAGCACGACGAGCTCGCCGCTGCGAAGGCGCCAGGTCACGATGCCTCCCGGCCCATTCCCTGGAACATCGTCTCGAGCTCCGCCTGGTAGTGGGCCGCCTGCAGCGTGTTGCGCAGGAGCATCGCGATCGTCATCGGCCCCACTCCACCGGGGACGGGGGTGATCGCGGAGGCGAGCTCGGCCACGGCGGCGTGATCCACATCGCCGACCAACCCGCTCTTGTTGCCCGCCTCCTCGGGAGCGATGCGGTTCATGCCGACGTCGATCACGACCGCACCCGGTTTGACGTGCTCGGCGCCCAGCATCCGCGGACGCCCGATCGCCGCGATCAGAATGTCCGCGCGGGCGCAGACGGCGGGCAGGTCGCGGGTCCTCGAGTGGCAGCTCGTGACGGTCGCGTTGGCCCCGAGCAGCAGCTGGGCCATCGGCTTGCCGAACAGGTTCGAGCGTCCCACGACGACCGCTTCGGCGCCCTCCAGCTCGACGCCAGTGTCGGCCAGCAGCACCATCACCCCGGGCGGCGTGCAGGGCCTCAGGCCGGGGCTGCCCAGCGCGAGCAGCCCGGCGTTGACCGTCGTCAGCCCGTCGACGTCCTTCTCGGGCGCGATCATGCCCGTCAGCGCCGTGGGGTCCAGGTGGTCGGGCAGCGGCAGCTGCAGCAGGATCCCGTTGACGGCGGGATCGCCGTTGAGCCGTTCGAGCTCCTCCGCGACCGCCTCGAAGGTGGCCTCCCCGGCGAGCGGCGGTCGAACGGCACCATCCCCACCTCGCGGCAGGCCCGCTGCTTGGCCCCGACGTAGACCGCCGACGCCGGGTCGCCGCCGACGAGCACCGTCGCGAGTCCTGGCGGCGGCCCGTGGCGGGCGATGAACGCCTCGACTCGCGGCGACTCGCCGC
Organism: uncultured Solirubrobacteraceae bacterium; assembly: GCA_963787765.1. Lineage (GTDB taxonomy): Bacteria > Actinomycetota > Thermoleophilia > Solirubrobacterales > Solirubrobacteraceae > Palsa-744. Next base: position 45,166 of record CAWBEF010000015.1, read on the forward strand.
GGACCCGCGCCGCGATCGCCTTGCCGTCGATGATCGTCGCGCCATGCGGCGGATGCTATGCCCTGCGCGGTCCGGGCAGTGCGCCGCTCAGCGCCTGGTCACGGGCGCGTACTCGGCCATCAGCTTGCGCTCGGAGCCGTCGCCGGCGAAGCGCACGACGATCACCCCGCCCGGCTCGACCCGGTGACGACGCCCTCGCCGAAGGCGGCGTGGACGACGTCCTCGCCCAGCCGGAACGCCGAGCCTCGGCGGCGCGCCCGCCGGCGCCGCGCCGGCGCCGCCGGGCCGTGCCCGCGCCCGGCGCCAGCTCGCGCCGAGCGCCGCGGTGCGCCCGCGGCAGGCCGCCGAGACCGGGGCGGAACGCCGGCTCGCGCGGCTCCTCGAGCAGGTCGGCGGGGATCTCGTCGAGGAAGCGGCTGCGCATGCCGTAGCTCTGCGGCGCCGAAGACCGCCCGGCGGCGCGCGTAGCGTGAGATACAGGCGCGCATCGCCCGGGTGACGCCGACGTAGAACAGCCGGCGCTCCTCCTCCAGGCCGCCCTCGTCGATCGCCCGCGAGTGCGGGAAGACGCCGTCCTCGAGCCGGCGATGAAGACGGTCGGGTACTCGAGACCCTTCGCGTTGTGAAGTGTCATCAGCGTCACCAGGCCCTCGTCGTCGCTGCGGGTGTCCGCGTCGGCGACCAGGGCGACCTCCTGCAGGAAGACCTCGAGCGTGCCCTCGCCCGGCCGGGGCCGCGTCGAACTCGCGGCCCACCTCGACGAGCTGCTCGAGGTTCTCGATGCCGTCCCTGGGCCTCGATCGTCCGCTCCGCCTCGAGCGCCTCGACGTAGCCGCTCTGCGCGAGCAGCGCCTCGAGCAGCTCGCCGATCGGCGCCGGCGCCGCCTCGCCCGCGCTGCCGCGCAGCTCGCCCATCACGCTCATGAAGCGTCCAGCGCCTTGACGGCCGCCGCGCCCAGGCCGGGCACCTGATGGGCTCGGCCGCCGCTTCCCAGACCGGCACGTCGATGCTGGCCGCATGTCCCGTCACCCGTGCCAGCGAGGTCTGCCCGATCCCCCTGCGTGGGGAGTTGGCGATCCGGGCGAAGCTGACCACGTCGAAGGGGTTGGCCAGGAGCTGCAGGTAGGCGATTGCGTCCTTGATCTCGGCCCGCTCATAGAACTTGGTGCCGCCGATCACCTGGTAGGCGATCTCGTTGCGCACCAGGGCGTCCTCGATCACCCGCGACATCGCGTTGGTCCTGTAGAGGACGGCGATCTCCGACAATCCCAACGCCGACGACGGCCACGGCAACTTCATCCCGTTTCTGGTCGTCGGGCTTTTTTGGTGGAAACGGCGTGAGCTGCTGGCGCAGCCGCTGAAACTCTGGTGGCCCGGCCTGCTGATTTTGCTGGCGGCGCTGCTGCTGCACGTCGCGGGTTACGCCGTGCAACAACCCTATCTTTCCATCGCCGCGCTGTTCGCCGGCGTTTACGGGTTGATGGGGCTGGCGTGGGGCCACCTGGCTGCGGCACAGCCTGTTCCCATTTTTTTTGTTCATGTTCTCCGTTCCGCTGGGACAACGCGCCGAAATCATCACATTTCCCCTGCGGCAACTGGTCACGCGGCTTTCGGAACTGGTGGCGCACTGGGTTCTGGGCATTGACGTGATCCGCGTGGGCACGCAGTTGTTCGATCCCTCCGGCAGTTACGGATTGACGTTGCGGCGCCGTGCAGCGGCATGAGAAGTCTTATTATGATTTTTCTGCTGGCGTCAATTATCAG
>CAWBEF010000016.1:0-75017 GCA_963787765.1 uncultured Solirubrobacteraceae bacterium
ATCGGTGATGGAGCTCCCGCTCTTTGCCGGCCGCAACCGGTTGGTAGCCGGGCTCGGTGATGCGCCGGCAAGCGTCGTTGAGGATTCGAGTCGCCGACCCTGGAGCGTCCGATTTCCTGTGGACTCACGTGAATCGCTCATGAGGTCAGGACGTTAGCTACCAAGGCGGGTAGGCGAGCTCCCACTCCTCGGCGACCCAGTCGTCGTGGACGACCGTGCTTCGTTGTTGGAGATGTACTCCGAGTCGTCGCAGATCCTGCGGATCGCGTCCGCCACGTCGAGCTGTTCGATCCAATGCGACGGGACCTGGTGAGGCCGCCGAGTGCCCCGAGAAGGTTCCCGCAGACCGAACCTGTGCTGTCGCTGTCGCCCGAATGGTTGACGGCAAGCAGGACACCGGAGGTGAAGTCCTGGGCGACCAATGCGCAGTAGATCCAATCGCGAGTGCCTCCTCGGCGACCCACCCGCCTCCGAGCGACTCGACGGCGGTGGGTGATGCGGCGATGCCGTTGCCGGGCCGCGCCAGAAAGCGCGCCGCTTCGATCGCCTGGATCGTCTCCACGGCGCCGCCGGGCTCCCATCCGAACAGGCAGCGTTCGGCGCTGGTCAAGGGCCGATCCAGCGACAGGCCGTCGCGCGCGATGCACGCGATCACCTCGGCGAATGCACCGGCTGCGAGATATCCGGTGGGATGGCCGTGCGGTCAGTGCCGCTGCTTCGCAGGCCAGGCGAATACGGCTTGACGCGGGACTGCAGGCTGCAGGCCGACGGCGCGACGCGCATGACGCCACCGCAGCCCTTCGAGTCGTTCAGCGGCTCCTCGATCCCGCCTTCGCGGCCTGAGCGGAGTGCCCCCAGGCACGTATTCCCCGGGACACGTCGGTGCTGGAGCTCTGGCACCTCTACGAGCCAGCCATTGATCGGATCCAGGGCTGATCCGGCGGGGCTCCTCGCCCTGGGTGTACAGCCACCGGGCATAGGCGTGCGCGATGACCGCGACCGTCGGGTCAACGCCGCGCGATACCCCGCGTAACTGCATGCGGACGAGGCCTTCCGCCGTGAACAGGGTCATCTGTGTGTCGTCGGTGACCGCCCCAACTCGGCCGAAGGCTTCTTCAGGTCGGTCACGCCGGCGGGGCCGAACTTCTCGAGGATCGCGTCGAAGGCGGTCGAACTCGACGGGCGCCCCAACGCGTCGCCGACCGCGCCGCCGAACAGGCAGCCCCGAAACCTATCGGCCTCCTCGGGGGTCACGCCGCGAAGCTACCAGAGGGGTTGGTCGCGCCGGCCCCGTGAGCGGCTAAAATAGATTCCTCGAGAGGAGCTCGGGGATTCGTCGGATCTTGGAGGATCACGCGGCTCATAGGAGGCGGCGGGCATGCAACCGGGGGACTCAAGACTGGCCGGGTACGCGATACGACGTATCCCAGGTGCCACTGCAGGGTGGTTACGTGGCGAAGCAATGCCCGGTCCGCGCGCAGAACGACACCCTGAAACCCGGGGACCCGATTCCGCCCGACGAGTTCATGGAGCGCCTGTTCGAACGGGAACGCGTTTGAGGCCGAGATGTCGAGGAATCCTGGGCGGTCAGCCCAAGCCGTGATCGTAGAGGGGCAGACCCCAGATCACTGGAGGTCGCCACGCTGCTGGCGATGAGCGCCGGGTCGTCCCCGATCCTGAGCGCGCGACTGCCAGCGGACTGCGCGGCAGGCGGTCGGCAGGCCCGACCTCCTGGCTCGCCGCGCTCACGAGCGGCTACCGGCCCGTGGACATCAAGTGGCATCAGGCCCTCGAGTCCGAGTCGGGCAAGGCCTCCGCGATCCCCGGGCTCTGCTCTCCGCTCTCCGCGCCAGGCCGTGAGGCGGCGGTCATCGACGCGACTACGGCGCCAGGAAGAGACAGGAGGACCTTCTGCAGCTCGCGCATTATCAGCGGATGCTCGAGGCGGCCGGGATGGCCGCAAAGGACGGCCGGTGGGGCGCGATCATCGGCACCGAGCGTCGAGTCGTCTGGTATGACCTCGACGCGCCGATCTGGCGGACACCTCCTCGACCCAACCGACAGACTCCGCTCAACCATGGAGCGTTACGACTTCGAGTTTGCCTTCCGGCTCGACGTGATCGCCGTCGCAGAACAGCACCAACGGGATAGCTCGACCGCGCTGCTGACGGTCCCGGTCAAGATCGGAGAATGCGTGACCTGCCCATGGTGGGACTGCTGTAGGCCACAGCTCGAGAAGCCGCCGGGGACGTGTCGTTGCTCCCGCGGATCGGATGGTCCCAGTGGAAGATCCATCGCGACCACGGCGTCACCAACCGGGCCCAGCTCGCGGCACTCGATCCCCGTACCGCGCGGCTCGTCGCGTCGCGGAATAGACGTCGCAGGCCTGATCCGCAGTGAGGGCGAGCTATCCGAACTCGTGAGTGAGAAGGCTCTCGCGCTGCTCGCGGAAGAGGGCATTGCAACCAGGAGCGACCTAAACGAGTTCTCCGCCCGGACCGCGTCCTACACCGAGGCAGGCATGAGCGCCTCCCCAACCAGATCGACCTCGCCCGTGCCGCCCTGGGCCCCGATCCGGTATATCGAAGGCGTGGCGTCTCTCAACTGGTCGTCCCCCGTGCAGACATCGAGGTCGACATCGACATGGAGAGTACGGAGCTCGGCTGCTACCTCTGGGGCAACTACATCACCGACAGGACCGGGGCGGAAATCGCGCCGGCCGGCTACAGCGCCTTCGCGACGTGGGAGCCACTCTCACCCGAGGTCGAGGCGGCGAACTCGCTCCGTTTCTGGGAATGGCTCTCCGGCCTAAAGCCGGGTGCCGGGAGGCGGGCTCACGTTCGCAGCCTACTGCTACAACGCGAGCGCGGAGAACACATATCTGCGCCGGCTGCATCAGCGAAGCGCGCTCAGGCCAAGGGGATCGACACTTTCATCGCCTCGGATGAATGGGTCGACATGCTGCCCGTGTGGGACTCACAGTTGATCACAGGGCACTCAAGCGGCCTGAAGCTCGTGGCTCCCCTCACCGGGTTTCGCTGGGATGTCGAAGATCCCGGGGGGAGGACTCGATGATCAAGCATGATCTCGCCGCCCAAGGCGACGAGGGCGCCCGTGACTGGCTGCTCGCATACAACCAGGCGACGTGAAGGCAACCCTCGCCGTCCGGGAGTGGATGGCACAGGCCGACCTGCCTGGGGTGGACAGCCCGGAGAGCCTATGACCGAAGAGGCCCCGAGGTGCGCGTGGTAGCTTGATCGGCCGATGAGCGTCCTCCACGTACGGCAGATCGAGACCCACCTGCGCGAGACCTACTCGGCGGAGTACTGGAAGGGCGAGCTCGACGACGTACACAACCTGTCGCGGCTCCTTGCAAGGTTCGCGATCGACCTGAGCCTAGGCGAACGAGATGACACATCCTCGCTTATCGAGATCACCGACTCCGGAGGCGACCGCGGCATCGACGCGATCGCAGTGGATCCGGTTACGTCGCTCGTGGTGGTCGTCCAATCTAAGTGGAGGCGGGACGGCTCAGGATCCGTCGACCTCGGTTCCGTACTCAAGTTCCTTGACGGCGTGCGTGCTCTTGTGGACTTCGGGGACCTTGCCGGCAGCGATGAGAAGCTAGAGGGCGGATCCGACGCGGCTAAGGCGGCCGTCCGTGCGGCTATGCAGACGCCAGGCGGCAAGCTGCGAATGATCGTGTCGACGACAGCTTTGCATGATCTTGCGGACGAGGTGAGAACACCGATTGACGACCTGCTTGGCGTGCTCAACGATGTTGGCTCGGACAATCCGATCGCAGAGTTCAGTTTCCTGCCTCAGTCAGTTCTCTTTGATTCGCTGGCTCAGCCCACACGCCCAGCGATCGATCTCGATCTCCAGCTACTCGACTGGGGTCGGATTAGCGAGCCGACGCCCGCATACTACGGCCGGACAAGCGCCCTCGAAATCGCTCAGTGGTTTTCGGCGTACGGGTCGTCCCTCTTCGCGGACAACATTCGGGTCGTGTTGCCACGATCCGAGATCAACGAGGGGATCCTGAAGGCTATCCGCGACGAGCCCGAGCAGTTCTGGTACTACAACAACGGCATCACCATTCTCTCGACCGAGGTGGAGCGCAGTGTGGCGGGGTCCGCGAGCCGGGATGCGGGCATGTTTCGGGCGAAGGAAGCCAGCGTGTTAACGGCGCGCAAACCGTCAGCACACTCGGACGCGCCCTGGCGAGCGGGAACGAGAACGAGCTGGCACAGGCCTATGTTGCCGTCCGCTGCATAGAGGTTCCAGCTGAGGATCTGGGCCTTGCCCGCCGCGTAACACGATTTGCGAACACGCAGAAGTCGTGTCGTCTCAGGACTTCGTGTTCTTGGACGAGGAACAACATCGGTTGGGCAAGGAGCTTCGACTCCTTGGGTACGACTACTTGTTGAGGTCCGGTGAGGTCTCAGCGCTTCGCGACCCCGATCGCATCATCGATGTCAGACAAGCGGCGGTCGCCCTCGGCATGCGCAACCTCGCTGGGTAACGCGGTTACGGCGAAGCGAGAGGTGTCGCGTCTCTTCGACCGAGAAGCTGGCCCATACGCTGCGCTCTTCAACCCGAGCGTCAACGGCCTCCTTGTCCATCGAGCAGTCGAGGTGGTTCGGCGAGTCGATGCTTGCCTGGATGAGGAGAGTCAACGAAACGAAGGAACGCGGTCGGGCGTGGCCGTTCACGGGAACCGCGTAATCGGCACATCTCCTCTTGGACCGGGTTGGCAACGAGAGCCTTCTCGATTACGATTTCGACTTTGCTGACGCTACGAAGCACCTTGAGGGGAAGCGATTGGAAGTCTCGACAGCCTCACCGCGGTATTCCCGACGAACTCGTATCCAGGCAACGTGTTCAAGAATCAGCAGAGGTGTGCCGAGCTGATTCAGGCGTCTAGCGGGTGTGAGCGCTCCCGGCCGAGGGAGGCGTTGCCGGCCCGTAGCAAAGCCCTCCGTCCCCACGTCTACCTGACGCGAGGTCACGGGCACTAATGTCCAAGCGCGGCTCGCCGTCCTGGGTCGTAAGCGCTCGTCTCGATCGCCGCCGCGCCTCCGTGCAGGAGCGGTGCTCAAGAACGCGAGTTCTTCGTCGTCCAAAAACCGCTGGATATGAGGTCCACGCGCCGCTTGGCGCGTGGGCGAGACGTAGAACGCGCGGCGGGCGGTGATGATCACCGTCGTCCCACTCGGGGGCGAACGCAAATCCCATTGACCGGAACCCGCGCTGTTCGATACGCTCCGCCTCTCGTACGCTGAAATCAGGGGGGATCGCATGTGGGGCAGGGGCCAAGGAACGGTCACACGACGGGCCGCGGGGTTGTTCGCAGCAATCGCGATGCTCGTGTTGGGGGCGGCGGACGCGACAGCCGCCACGTACACCGCCAACTACTCCGGCCCCGGCGAGCACACCTTCCTGCTCCCCCCAGGCCCCATAGCGTGTTCGTCGAAGCTCAGGGCGGGAAGGCGTCCAAGCTCCACAGCAACCGCCGGTGCTTACATAAGCGGGTTACGGGGCCGCCCGCGTTGGTGACCGGCACGATCCCTGTCGAAGGCGGCGAGACCTTGTATATCGAGGTCGGGGTAGCGGGCTATCAGCTCTGCAACGGCTGGTCTGGCTTCAATGGCGGCGGCGGCGGCGCCGCCGCATACATCGGGGGCTATGACGAATACGTGGCCGCGGGGGGAGGCGGCGGCGCATCGGACGTTCGCACGACACCGCGCGAAGCCGGGCTCTCCCCAGACACGCGACTGATCCGTTGCTGGCGGAGGTGGCGGCGCTGGCGACTCGGGCGCCCAAGGGTGGCGACGCCGGTCAATACGGCGGCGAAGGGGCGTACGGCGGGGGGGCGCCTGGGAGCGCTCTTCGCGGGCGGACTGGCGGCCGAAGGTTGCGGGGGGCTCTTCGGAGGCGACGGCAGCCTTGGCGAAGGTGGTGGCGGCACAGCCTATGTGCCATTTTCTCAGCCCAGTGGAGGGGGCGGGGGGGGCTACGACGGCGGCGGCGCCGGCGGCGCGGGCTGTTACGGCGGAGGGGGAGGCGGAGGCGGCGGATCGTCGCTCGCACCGGCGAACGGGACCGCTCAGATCGCCCCCGGCCCATATCGTCGACGGCTACGTTGTCATCTCCTACCGTGAACCAGCTCTCGAAAGCGCCGACAGCAACTACAGGAGACTGCAACCGGAGTGGAGCGCGCACCGCGCGACGATGAACGCAACCGTCAACCCGAACGGCACCTTCGTCTCGACGTGCCGACTCGAATACGGCACCACCGAAAGCTACGGCGCCACCGCACCATGCAATCCCCAGCCCAGGCGAAGGCACCAACCCCAAAGCGGTGTCCGCGGCGGTCGAAGGACTCCAGCCCGAAACGACCTACCACTTTCGGGTGCGCGCCGAAGACGAAGCCGGCACCAGCATCGGCGCCGATTCGACGTTCAAAACCGCGAGCGCAGAACCCGCCCAGCCCTCACGGCGCCAAGCAACCAGTTCTCCACTGCAGGTGCAGCAATCACACTCGTCTCCGTAAACGGGCCAACGCCTCAGCGCTCTGACAGCTAAACAACTGCCCGCAGGGCTCTCGCTTTCCAAGGTCACCGACGGCGAATGGCAAAATAGTCGGCACACCGACCATCGTCAAAGCGGCGACCACGGTCACCCTTGAAGCGACCAACGCCGAAGGCACGACATCCACCGCGAGCTTCGAATGGACCGTCGCCCAAGCCGTGGCCCCGACGATCAAGAAGATGACACCGAAAAAACGGTCCTGAAACAGGTGGGACGGTCGTGACAATCACCGGGACGGGATTCTCGAGCGCGCAGAGCGTGCGGTTCGGTAGCACCGCCGCCGTCACGTTCCATGTCGTGTCGGCCACGACGATCACAGCCGAAGCGCCGCCCGGGCCGGCAGGACTGGTCTTCGTGACGGTTCAAACTGCCGGAGGGTCACCCCACGCAGACCTCGAAATCAAAGTTCACTTACAAGCACGTCAAAACGGTGGCGAGACGCCGTTCTTGGCTCGCACGGGCCTCAGCAAACACTCGTAGCACAGTTGACAGTGCCGCTTCGCTGAAACCGTAGGACCGCCCCCGGCGCGGCCGACTACGGCCGCGGTCACAACCAGCGCGGTGCCTCCGGCCCCGCGAGCGGGTGGGACCCGGTGGGTTGCGCCGCGTATTCCTGGCAGGAGCCGGTCAAGCGACAAATCGACGGGCACGGTCGGGCAGGAGGTTCATCGTCGGCGTTCACGCGAACGCCGCATCGACGACGTCGGCCTCAGCGTCGGAAGGCTGGTAGTGCGCGTAGATCTGGGTGGTCTTCGAGTCGGCGTGGCCCATCCAGTGCTGGATCGTGCGAAGCGGCACGCCGGCCGCCGCCATCCGGGTGCCGAACGTGTGCCGGAGCTCGTGGAACGTGATCGGCCGCACGTCGGCGCGCTCTATCGCCTGCTTGAAGCGGCGTACGAGCTTCGAGCGGTCCAGGGGTTCCCCGACTCGGGGTGGCAGAAGACAAGCTCGCCCTCGCGCGGTAGACGACTGCTCACGCAGCGCGGATAGCGCGTCGGCGACGCGCGCCGCGAGCGGCACCGATCGGCCCGAGCCCTCGGACTTCGGGTCGTTGAACTCCCCTCGGACATACGGCGAGACGACGCGGACTTTGCGCGCGGCGAGATCCACGTCGCGCCAGCGAAGCCCGAGGAGCTCGCCCTGGCGGAGCCCGGTCATCGCCGCCGTGAGGTAGAGGGTCGGCTCGATCGTGCCCGAAGGCGTCCGTCGGGGTAGGGGAGGGCGAGGAGCTTCTCGAGTTCGGGCTGGTCGAGGAACTTGATGCGCGTCTCGGTCGTCTTGATGACGGGCCTGTCGGCGAGCTTGACCGGGTTCCTGGTGCACCACTCCAGGCGCTGGCCGATCTCGAAGACGGAATGCATCGTGTTCAGGTGGTTGCGGACGGTCTTGGGGGCGAGCGTCTTGAGCTTCGGCGGCGATGTAGCGCTCGACGTCCCTCGGCTCGATCCGGCCGAGTTCGCGGTCGCCGAAGAAGGGGGCGATGTGGTTGCGCAGGTCGGAGGCGACGGTCAGGCGGTGGGACTTCTTGCGCCCGCGGATCTCCAGGCGCCGCGAGAGCTCCTCGCCCGCCTCGAGCATCGTCACCCGCTCGCCGGCCGGGAGCGGCCTGGTGGCGTCGCGCATCTTGCGAAAGCGCGCCTCGGCCTGGGTCTTGGTGAGTCCGTCCCGCTCGCCCGGGGTGCGGGCGGTGCCGATCTTGCGTCTGATCTTCCGCCCATCCGGCCCATACCATGACCCGATCCAGGAGGGGCCGATGATTCGCAGCGAGCCGGTCCCGTAATCGCGCCTTGATCTCGGCCCTGGGCCATCTGTCCTCCTCGTCCGTGTTCTATTCGTGTTCAAGGGGAGAGAAGTCGCGAAGCCCACACCCAGAGCAGCGCGGAGGCCTCGCGGATTGCGATTTCGAAAGACCTGCAAATCACGGGTCTGTATTCTATTTGAGCTACCATTTGAGCTGATCTTAGCGTATCTAGGAACACCGAAAACGCTTGGAAATACTGGGGTATATAGATCCCAGGATATCAGGGATCCGGCTGGGGGCCGGGCGGTCGCAGGTTCAAATCCTGTCTCCCCGATAGGAAAGGCCCGCTACGGCGGGTCTTTTTGCTGCCGGGTCTCGGGGGCCTACAAATCTCGGGCCCCGAAAAGCAGGGGCCCACGGCTTTCGGAGCCGGCGAGGCCCGAAAATATTTAGGCCGCGAGGGTCAAGCACGTTGAGCGGGAGGGTGGCTCCGAGACCTACGTCATCAACTGCGAAGGCGTGGCACGCCGCTACCTCACGCCCGCGTTCGGGGCGGAGACGGTCGTGGCGACGATCACGCCTGATCAGGTCGAAGAACTGCGCGGCAAGCTGCTGGATGGCCCGCTGAGCCCCCGCACCGTGAAAAAGGCGATCGTGATGCTGTTCGGCATCCCGCGTTTGGGATCGCCGTGGAGGAGCCGAACAACGACCTGAGCATGGCGCGCCTACCGCAGCAGGCGTAGGTCCTCACGGCTCGCGTAGAAGTTGACGTAGGCGTCGTCCGAGTCCTCGAATGGGCGAACGAAACGGTCGCCGTCCTCGTCGAACCTGAAACAGCGATAGCCGAAGGACGCGAGCAGTGCGAACAGCTCTCTGGCTTCGTGTCCGCTCGCTTCCAGCGGGGTTTGTGAGATCTCGAAACACAGGTAGTCGACGGCGCCTGCTGCTAACAGGTCGGGCGCACCGGACAAGGCATCGAGCTCGTACCCCTCGACATCAATCTTTAGGAAGTTGATCCGCTCAACGCCGCACCGGCGCATCGCGTCGTCGAGGGTGTCGGCACGTACGTCCACCGTTTCTATCGGCGCTATCCCGTCGATGGCCACACCATTCCGCGAGTTCCAAGCGGCGTGTCGCTGATCGAAAAGGCTCATTTCGACCGTCCCCGGCGCGTTGGATATAGCCGCCTCGACCAGCTCGACGTTCTCCACCTTGTTGAGGGCCAGGTGCTCGCGCATTTGCCATGCCGTCGCCGGGACGGGCTCAAAGGCCAGCACACGCCCGCCGCTGCCGACCGTGCGGCTCATCATGATTGAGTGCGCCCCAACGTTGGCTCCGACATCGACCGCCGTGCCGCCGGGAGCTAGCAGCTTGGCGATACACCGGAAGTCAGGTCGGTCATAGGCTTTGCTCAGCAGTTCGTCGGCGAGATCGAGCTCCCACGCGTACAGGACAAATCGCATGTCGTAGGCGTCGGTGAGCACGACAGGGGCGCCACCGTTCGCGAAATGCCTTTCCAAGCTGCGTCGTGCCGGACTGCGACGAATTCGCAGGCGCCCAACAAGGCCGCGAAGGGGCTTCGGGCCGAGCGCAACAACGGTGCCCTGAATCGACATCGAGAGCAACCTACCCGGCTTGTCAACTAGTCGAACGGGTACGGTCGGGGCCGCCGCCCGGCTGGGCCTCGGGGGCCTTAGGCCGCAGGCCCCGGCGTAGGCCCCGACCTACGCGGCCTGTAGCGACCCAAGCGGCCCGCGGGGCCGTCAGCTCTGTATCTGGCCCCAGGTGGCACCGGCCCTGAGCCCCTGGGGGCCGGGCGCTCGCAGGTTCAAAATCCTGTCTCCCGATACTAGGAAGTGCCTGCAAATTCAGGCCTCCGGGGCTCCGCTTGGCCTGTGGTCTGTTCGGCCTGGGGAACAACTGGGAACAATTCGGTCGCGAGGTCTCCTAACGGTGCTGAGGCGCGCCGTGCGGGGATCGAGGGCCGCGAGCTGCTGCCCGCCTCGGTCATGGGCCCGCCGATCGCGGCGCCCGGTCGTGACCGCAAAGCGCTGCGGCGGTAGAGTTCGATCCCATGTCATGGCTGCGTCGCATCCTGATCGTCGGTGCCGGTGCGCTCGTCGCGCTCCCCGCGCTGGCCGTCGCCGCCGGCGAGCCCGCCAAGCCCATCGCCGGCGAGTGGATGCCGTACAACCAGACGCAGGGTGAGAACTCCGCCAGCTTCACCGTCGGGAGCGGCCGCGGCCACGTCACCTCGCTGCAGATCGCCGTGGCCGAAGGTGAAATCAATCCCGGCTGTCCCACCGGAACGGTGACGGTGAGCGGCACGCTGGGGCTGAGGTTGTTCCAAGGCGGAATCAGCGGCAACCGCCCGTTCTGGGCGTTTGGTCAGCTGGGGCGGCGCAAGAACGGACACAACCGCTACCGGCTTGTGTTCGAAGCGGCGCCCGTCAAGGCCACGCTTGAAGGCAAGCCCGTGCACGGTGCCAAGCTCGAGCTCGAGTTCGGGGACGAGGACCGGGAAGGCGTCCACGTGCAGACCGCAAGCGGTGTGTTCGTGTTCACGTCCAAGTGTGAAGCCTCACTCGGCGAGTCCGATCAGCCTGGCGGCTGAGCGAGCGCCGTCGGCGTAGCCACGCGCGAGGGCCCGCGCATCAAACCGCGGCCACGTCGGCCCGGCGGCCCGCTCCCGCTGTGCGGCCCAATGCGGGTGATCGTCGGTGGCGGCCCGTAGGTGAACAGGTCGCCGTCAGCCCGGTCGGTTCGAGCTGGAGGCCTTCGCTCGACGACACGCCCGTGATCGTCGGAGCCTCTTCCGGTTCATGCGCGAGATGGGCATAGCTGGCTTCGTCGCCCGGCGCGATCCCGATCGGTTCGGAGAGGCCTTTGAGCGGCCGGGGGACAGCGCAACTCGTTCGACCTGCGCCGCTAGGTGTCCTGCGGATGGGCCTTGAAGCCGATGTGCGCATGGGTGCCGTCGCAGAACGGCTTGTTCTGCGACTGGCCACAGCGGCAAAGTGTCACCCGGTTGCGCTGCTCGTAAGAGGTTCCGTCTGCGCTCGTGATGCGAACGCCGCCACGCACCCAGATCGGACCGCTCGCATCCTGCTGGGGGTCCTCGATGAGCACGATCGACGGCAGGTGAGCAAGCTCGACGGGCTCGCCGCCGGCGAGCTTGTCTCGCGCGAGGAGCCTGCCGCTCGGGCAGTGCGCCGCCTGGTGAACGACGGTGTCGCGGTGTTCGGGGTCGTCTGTCTCTGCGATCGTGTTCCAGATCCGCCCGTGCCCGTCGCAGATGCGCGCGAACGCGCATAGCGCGGGTGCGTCCTCGAGCTCGAGCGTCGGACCGTCGAGAACGCGGGCCTGCTCGGTGAACGGCTCGCGCGAGGCGATCTCTGTCCCGTCGAAGTCCGATCGGGCATGGCTGCCGTCGCAGAACGGCTTGTTCGCGGACTGCCCGCAGCGGCACAGCGCGTAGGTGTCGGGCGTCTGCAGCTCACGCAGCTGCTCGTAGTCCCAGGTGCTGCCGGACGAGTCGACGGTCAGGGCCTGCTCGGCAAGAGGAAGCGAGCCGCTGACGAGGTACGGACCGTCCTGCGTGATCTTGATCTCGGGAGTCGCCTCGTCGGCCATAGCGGCAAGCTAGCAGATCGGTGGTTCGCGAACGAACTACCTTGGATTGGGTGCTTGCACCGTCGGGTACTCCCAGGCCGCGAGCGCACCGAGCAGCGCCGCAACCACCACCGAGACGGCGAGTGCCGGCAGTCCGCCGGCCGCGGCACCGAACAGCGCAAGCAGCACGATCGCCAGAGCCCGCTTCGCGCTGACCGAGCCGATCATGCGCAGGCGGAACAGGCTCTCGCCGGCGAGGTAGAGCGCCGGGCCGCCTACCGTCATCGTCATTCCGGCGGCGGACAGTGCCCCGTCGGGTGAGGAGATGAGCAGGTCATCGCCAACCGCGACCATGATGATGCCGGCGACGATCGGCAGATGCAGGTAGGTGTATGCGTCGCGCGCCAGCGCGCCGGTGTCCGCGGCCGAGCGCAGGTGTGCCCGCGAGTTCTCCGCGACCTCGCCGAAATAGAGCCACCACAGCCCGCCGCTCACCAGGAAGGCCGTGCCGAGCGCGACGATCGTCAGTCCGCCCAGGCCCTTGGCCGCGGCGGACGCGCCGGTCACGACGATCGACTCGCCGAGCGCGATGATCACGAACGACTGGAATCGCTCGGCAAAGTGGCCGCCTTCAACCGGGTAGTCGTCGGTGTGCGCGCGGCCGAGTCCCGGGGTGCGGTAGCCGAGCAGCGGCGCCGCCAGGTCGACGAGCAACGCCGGACCCCAGAACGCCAGTCGCAGCGACGCCGGCGCAAGACCGCCGGCGATCCACAGAACGCCGGACAGCGCGCTCCACACGCAGATCCGCTCCAACACCATGCGCAGCGCATGTGAGCGGCTCAGCAGTGAGACCGACGCGACGTTTCGCCCGACCTGCAACGCCGTGTAGCACGCCGCGAACAGCAGCGCGTTGCCGCCGAATGCCGTCGGGATCGCAGCCGCCATAAGGAGGCTGGCGAGCGTGCAGCCGATCAGCACCAGGCGGACCTTGCCTGAGCGGGGGTCGAACCAGTTCACCATCCATGTCGTGTAGATCCACGCCCACCAGACGACCCACAGCAGGAACACGGCCTGCGCGGTGCCTGTCAGATCGAGGTGCGCGATTACGAGGTGTGACAGCTGCGTGATTGCGAACACGTAGACCAGGTCGAAGAGCAGCTCAACAGCGGTGGTCTGTTGCTCCTCGCCCCCGCGGGGGCGCAGGTGGGTAGAGGTGGCGCTAATTTGCTTCACGAACCAACGATATAGTCAACGTCTCGATGAGCGCTGCGAAGGACACGTTTTCCGATCAGGAGCGGGCTGCATGGTTCGGCTTCCTCACCGTTCACTCGCTCGTGACGCGTGAGCTCGACGCGTTCTTGGGAGCCGCTCACGGTATGCCTTTGGTCGAGTTCGAGGTGCTGCTCAAGCTCTGGCTGGGGGGCGGCCGGTTGCGGATGTCCGAGCTCGCCGATGTGGCGCTGCTCAGCCGCAGCGGGCTCACGCGGATCGTCGATGAGCTCGAGGGGCTTGGGCTCGTCACACGCGAGCCTGACGAGCATGACGGCAGGGTGCTGCTCGCGACGATCACGCCACTCGGGCGACGCCGCCTGCGCGCCGCGCGCAAGACCCACCTCGGCAACGTCCACAGCCTGTTTCTCGACCGTCTCACCGCGGCGCAGCAACGGTGCCTGGCCGACAGCTGGCAGGCGATCCTCTCCGGCCTGGAGTCAACCGGGCAAACGAAGGTCGCTCGACATCGCCGCACCGGTGCAGCCCGTTCCTGATTGAGCATCGGACGGGCTCACACGTGCGTCGATCTGGCGCGGTGGGGAGCGACGCCGAGCGGAGGAGCCGACGAGTGGGACTACCTTCTATCCACGATGGTCGCGAGTCAGCCGGAACCGGTCGCCCCGCAGGCGGTATCCCACCGCACGACGGCCGCGCTGCGGTCTGTCCGCACCCACCTGCGCCGCTTTGGGCTCCACCTGCTGATCTTCGCCCTCCTGGCATTCCTGCTGTTCCGCTTCATCCCGAGCCTTGCCCAGGCGCTGGGCAGCCTCGAACGGGTCAGCTGGCTGTGGCTGCTCGCGGCGCTGGGACTCGAGACGCTGTCGGAGATCGGCTACGTCGTTGCCTGGCGGCGGATCGTCGATCCCGGGCGGGTGCTCGAGCAGGAGGGGCGCGGCAGGCGGCTCGACGCGCGCCTCGCCTGGGCGCAGCTGGGCGGCGGCCTGCTGGTTCCGGCGGGCTCCTTCTCTGGGGTCGGCGCCGGAGCGGTCCTGTTGCACCGGTGCGGCCTGCCGCTGAAGACGGTGACCGAGCGTGAGTTCAACCTGAGCTTCCTCAACACGGCGATCGATGCGCTTGCCCTGATCGTCTTCGGGGTCCTGCTGGGGCTTGGGCTCTTGGCGGGCCGAAACGACGTGGCGCTGACGTTCCTCCCCGCCGCATTTGCCGCCGGCGCGATCGGCGCGGCGATCCTGATTGCCCGGCGGGCAGACCGCTTCGCGGCGAGGCTGGAACCGCGCCGGCCGCGTATCGCGGAGGGGATCGGGACGGTCGCACGTGCCGTCGAGGACACCGACTCGCTTCTCTTCGGCAGGGGAGACTGGCGGAGCCTCGGCGGAGCCCTGGCCTACCTGTTCTTCGACGTCCTTGTCCTCTGGACGGCGTTCTTTGCGCTGCACACGCACGGCGCGCCCCCCTTTGCGCCGGTCCTGATGGCCTACATCATCGGAGCGCTCGGCGGCTCGCTTCCCCTGCCGGCCGGGCTTGGGGCGGTCGGAGGGATAGGCGGCTGCCTGATCCTCTACGGGGCCGGGCACAACGTGGCTGTCGGTGCGGCCGTCGTATACGGCGCGGTCGGGCTGGTCGTGCCGTTCGTCGGCGGCCTCGCGGCCTATCTGCTGCTCACACGCCAGCTGCGCAACCTGCGCAGGAGCGCCGGCGAGCAATGAGTGCGCACGCTCGATCACCGAGCCCGCCCGGTCGGTTACGTTTGGCCGACCGGTGTGAGCGAGCAGGGGAGGGGTGATGGGTGACGAGGCGACCGACGGGCGTGGGAGAGATCCCCTCGGACGTCTTTCCGGGAGACGGATCCTGATCGTCGGCGCGGGCCAGCAGGACTACGGGCTCAGCGATCCGCCGCTCGGCAACGGCCGGGCGATGTCGGTCCTGTTCGCCCGCCAGGGTGCGGCCGTCGCCGTCGCGGACATCGACCCCGACGGCGCCGAGCGGACGGCGGAGCTGGTGCGGGCAGAGGGAGCAAAGGCCCTGACGGCGATCGGCGATGCCGCCGAGGAGCCGGCGCTTGAGCGGATCTTCGACGAGGCCGAAGCCGGCCTGGGCGGGCTGGACGGCCTCGTGATGAACGTCGGTGTGGGCGCCGGGGTGGGCTTCTCGGGCACGAGCCCGCAGGACTGGGATCACGTCATGGCGGTGAACCTGCGGTCGCATTTCATGGGCTGCAAGCTGGCCCTGGAGCGGTTCGGGGACGGCGGCTCGGTCGTGCTGGTCGGCTCGCTTGCCGGCAGGGAGTCGATGCCGATTCCGGCCTATGCGGCTTCCAAGGCGGCGCTCGAGGCGGTCTGTCGAAACGCCGCCGTCGAGGGCGCACCGGGTGTGCGGGTGAACCTGCTGGTGCCCGGACTGATCGACACGTCGCTGGGGCGCTATGCGAGCAGCCTGAACCCGGCGCGCGGCGAGGTGCGCATCCCGGCCCGCCGGCAGGGCAGCGCATGGGAGGTCGCGGAGTGCGCCGCCTTCCTGCTGAGCGACGCGGCCAGCTACGTGACCGGTCAACCGCTGATCGTCGACGGCGGGCTCAGCGTGGCGAGGAGGACCTGACGGGCGCCGCTACTTCGCGCTGGCCGTGAAGGGCTCGGCTTCCTTGCAGCTGCCGAGGCTCTTGATGGCTGCGGAGGAGCTCACCTTGCCGGTCACCTTGCGCCCGCTGAAGCTGCCGCTGATGTGAAGCGCGTCAAAGCTGCCCGGGCCGGAGCGCTCGGTCGAGGCGCCCGTGAACTTGTCACCCTTGATCTTGAGCGTCGAGAAGTGGAACAGGGGTGCAACGTTCCCGGCGCCCGGCAGACAGGTCGACTCGTAGCCGAGCACCAGCCCGGTGATCAGTGTCCCGTCGGCCGAGACCGTGAAGTGCATCGGGAACCCGGGCCCGATCTCGCCCGAATAACGTCCGTCCTTGGGCCGTCCCGCGGCGAGTGCGAGCGAGGAGCCGCCGACCGCCGACAGCACGGCGAGCAGTATGCAGATGCGCTTCATGGTTTCGCCCTCCAGGCCGCTCAGGGGTCACTCCGACGGACCGTCGGGGCCTGATCCTTCCAGACCCCGGGGGCACGGTCAAGTGGCCGGGACGGACCCGCTGGAGGCACACAGAAAGCGTCCGGACGATCGAAGGGTCCGTAATATTTGAGACCGTGATGATCCCCGCACCCCGCCAAGGCTCTGCGCCGCAACGTCTCCTGACCCTCGGCGCGGTGGCGGTTGCGCTGGGAGCGCTCTCGGGGCCGGCTTTCGGCGCTGCGGCGGGCCTTAACGTCTGTCATGTCACCGGGATCACCCGGTCGGTGGCCAAAAAGGTGTTCCCCAGGCTGGGCGGCGTCGGAGCGAGCCAGACTGAGGCCGAAACGACACCGCCGAACTTTGGGGTTTGCGCGATCACCCCCAAGAGCAACGTCGCCTCGCTGGAAGTGGAGCTCTGGAGCGCGAGCGTATTCGCGCAGCAGTCGCTGGCCTTCACGAACAACGGCAGGACGCAGAAGCTCACTGGGCTCGGCCCGGGCGCGTTCTATTCGCCGGTCAAGGGCGATGACAACGACGGCAACCTGCTCTTCCAGCGCGGCCCCTACACGGTCCTGATCGATAACTCGAGGATCGGCGGGACGAGCGCCGGCTACCCGGCCGAGAAGCAGTACCTGACGCTGGCCAGGGCGATCTACAAGCACCTCGGCTGAGCCGCACGGCCGCGTCCGTCCTCGGCGCTTTGACACCCGCCGGGGCCCGGTTACGATTCGGTTGCTTGGAGCAGGGCGCAGCACGGGCCGGGAACGCGAACGAGGGGATGCTGCAGTGGGGAGAGGGACGGCCGTCGGTGTGCTCGCCGGCCTGATCCTGGGATTCTCCGCGGCCGTGCCGGCCGCAGCTCCCGCGACGCCGGTCCAGAGCGGCGCGGTGACCCCGCTGGCCGCCTCGAACTACTCCCTCAGGCCCGTCTGCGGGGCGCCGGCGCCGGGGCGCGCGAGCTGCATGGCGGTGGAACTCGTGCCGCGAACCGCCGCCGCCCGGGCGCGGACGCACCCGCTGGGGATGGCGCTGGTCCGGGGGAAGCAGGCGGCGAGCCCGGCGGCCGGGGGTGCCTACGGCCTGCGCCCCCAGGACCTACACGGCGCCTATGAACTGCCCGACAGCGCCCCGACGGCGCAGACGATTGCCCTGATCGACGCATACAACGACCCGACGGCCGAAGCGGACCTGAGGGTCTACAGCGAAGAATTCGGGCTCCCGGCCTGCACCGCCGCGAACCACTGCTTCTCGAAGCTGAACGAGGAGGGCAACAGCTCACCGCTGCCGGAAACCGAAGGCAGCTGGTCGGTCGAGATCTCACTGGACATCGAGACCGCCCACGCCGTCTGTGAGAGCTGCCACATCATGCTCGTCGAGGCCAACTCGGCTTTCACCAGCGACCTCGACGCGGCGGTCCAGAGTGCGGTCTCGGCCGGCGCGGATGAGATCTCGAACTCCTACGGGGGAGACGGCGGTGAATCGGGCGCCTACGACCATCCGGGGGTCGTCATAACGGCCTCGACTGGTGACTGGGGCTATGACAACTGGAGCGACCGCTCACTGGCCGAAGCGGCCAACTTTCCCGCCGCCTCGCCGAACGTCGTCGCGGTCGGCGGCACGGAGCTGTTCGTCGCAGATGAAGCGTGGTCGGCGGAGAGCGCATGGGACGAGGGCGGCAGCGGGTGCGGAGAAGCCCCCTCGCCGAGCTGGCAGCAGGCGGTGTCGGACTGGTCGGAAGTCGGCTGCGGCTCAAGGCGGGCCGTCGCCGACGTCTCGGCAGACGCCGACCCCTACTCGGGCCTGGCCGTCTATGACACGACGCCCTACCCGCCCTACGGGTCCTCTTCCTGGAAAACGATCGGCGGGACGAGCCTGTCCTCGCCGATCATCGCCGCGACCTACGCCCTCGCGGGGGGCGCCCACGGCGTCGAATACCCGGCCGAGACGCTCTACTCGCACGCCGGCTCGGCCGATCTGCACGACATCCTCAGCGGATCCAACTGGGGTTGCCGCAAGCTCGGCAGCTCGGGGAACCCGGAATGCAGCACCGCCGAATACGAACGGAACTGCTCACATCAGCTGATCTGCAACGCCGGCGCGGGCTACGACGGCCCCACGGGCGTCGGCTCGCCGCACGGGATCGCCGCGTTCCTCCCGGGCGGCGGCCCGGCGCCCGTCGTGACGAGTGTCACGCCCGATGAAGGCGCGATCTCAGGCGGCGGCGAAGTGACGATCGCCGGCACCGGACTGGCGGAAGCGAGCTTCGTCCACTTCGGTGGCGCCGCCGCGAAGATCACGGCCGACAGCTCCTCCTCGATCACCGTCCTGGCCCCGGAAGGCTCGCCGGGGCCCGTCGATGTCACCGTGACCGGCCGGGGAGGGATCCGCAGCTCGGAAACCGCCGCGGACCACTACACCTACTACGTCCCCAAACCGAGCGTCACGGCCGTGACGCCCGATGAAGGGCCGACCGTCGGCGGGACGACCGTGCAGATCAAGGGCAGCAACCTCGCCGGGGCATCCTACGTCGAGTTCGGCGGTACCTACGCTCCCGTCCTCTCCGCGACCGAAGGCACGCTGACCGTTCACAGCCCCCAGCACGTGGCCGGTGTGAGCGACGTCGTCGTCTACGCCCCCGATGGCGTCAGAAGCGAAGAATCGAGTGCCGATCGCTTCACGTTCGTGGCGCCGGCGCCGACGGTGAGGAGCGTCTCGCCCGCCTCGGGGACCGCTTCCGGCGGGACGCTCGTGAGGATCACGGGCACCGGGCTCGGCACGGCGACGGCGGTTCACTTCGGCACGGCGACGGCGAGCATCGTCGCTGAGTCCGAAGGTTCGGCCGAACGCGAAGAACGCGAAGAACGCGAAGAGGGCGAAGAACGCGAAGAACGTGAAGAAGGAGAAGAAGAAACCGAAAGCAGCGTCACCGTCCGTAGCCCCGAACACGAACCCGGGCTGACCGACATCCTCGTCACGAATCCGAGCGGGACGAGCGCGGTCTCACCCGCAGACCACTACCTCTACACCCCCCCGGTGCCCGTCATCACCGCGCTCACGCCCGATGAAGGCCCACTCGCCGGAGGTGGCGCGGTGACGATCACCGGCGCCGACCTGGGTGGCGCCACGCTCGTGCGGTTCGGTTCCGTGGCCGCCGCGATCACCTCCGACAGCGAAACGGCGATCACCGCGACCGCGCCCGCCGAGGCCGCGGGAACCGTCGCCGTGACCGTCACGACCCCCGACGCCACGAGCGCCACGGCCGGGCCTGCCGACCTCTACACCTACCTCGGTCCCCTCCCGATCGTCGGCGACCCCGACCTGCTCACGACCCCCAACCCGTTCGGGGCCGCCCAAGCATCGCTCCCTGCCGGCGGAGAGCCACGTCTGGGCGTGCTCGCATTCCAGGCCCTCGCGTTTCCACACGGGGCCACGCCGACCGTGCGGGTCACGCTCTCGCGACCCGGGACCGTCGTCGTCTCACTGACCCGGCTCGAGGCCGCTCGTCGCGTTCACGGGCGCTGTCTGGTCCGTGCCGAGCGCGGCTCGCGGTGCACCCTGCGGGTCCACGTGGCGACGCTCGAGCTTTCCCGCGGCGGCCGGCGCCGACACCCTGCGCCTCAGACTGAGCAAGCCCCTCGGGCCCGGCAGCTACGCCGCGAGCATGTATCTCATCGGCGGTCCCTCGCGGGCAGCGACCGTCCGTTTCACCGTCCGGCCCGGCGCCTCCCCGGAGGCGGCTTCAGGCGAATGGTCATAGCGCCGGGGCGGCGTGAACGGGTGGGTTTCGCAGCGGAAGTAGAACGGCAGCTGCGCCAGTGAGGCGGAGACCTCTGCGCTCGCCGGGCCGAACTCGGTTTCGCCGGTCGCCGGGTCATGCCAGCAGCCGGCCGGGAAATAGATGCTGCGGCGCCTCGCCGACTGTTCGACGACCGGGGCGACGAGGACGTCCGGACCGAGCATCCACTCCTGTGTCTGGAGCGCGGCCTGGGGGTCTTCGGGGTATTCCAGATACAGGGGCCTCGTGATCGGCACACCCGTTTCGTCGGCCTGGTGCCACAGCTGCTCGATCAGCCCCTCGGCGCTCTGGTGGAGCTTCTCGATCGCCTTGTAGAGGGACACGGTCGCGGGGAAGCTCCAGGGCGTGTGCTCGTGGACGATCGCGCCGTGCAGGCGGAACACCGGTGTCAGCGCTGCCCACTCGGCCCAGCGGAGCAGCAGTTCCCGGGTCGTCGGTTCGAGCCTGAGCACGTGTTCGCCGTTGATGACGTTGTCGAAGAAGTCCAGGTAGCCGCCGATGTCGGTGCCGTAGCCGAAGGCACCCGTCAGTGCGCGGTTGAGCATGTCGGGGGTCTGGGCGGGCAGCCCGGAGGCGTTGCTCCAGTTGGTCGCCTCGTCCCCGGGGAAGTTGAAGTTTGAGTAGGCCGCACTGCCGGGGTCGCCGCTGTAGCCGGCACGGGTGTAGAAGATGATCTGCCGGCCCGGGTGTTCGGCTTCGTAGGCCTCCACGATTTCCCGCGTCACGCGTGCCACGAGGACGGGGTAGCTGTTGTGCATCTGCACGCCTGTCTGACCGTCGGCGAAGTGCATCCCGGGCAGAACCTGCTCGCCGAAGTCGAGCATGAACCCTTCCGCGCCGAGGTCCAGCGCCGAGTCGATCCGCCGCTTCCACCAGGCGACAGTCGCGGGGTTGGTCATGTCCAGGACGGCCGCCCTGGCGCCGAAGTTGTCGGTGAAGATGAACGGGTGCCCAGAGCCATCGGTGGCGACGTAGCCGTCTGCCACGGCCGTCGCGTATTCCCCGGGCTTTTCGGTCCCGATCTGCTCTTCTCCCACGAACGGGCGGAAGTAGAGCAGCGGCTTGATGTTCATCGCTCGCAGCCGCTGGATCGTCCGGGCGACGAATTCTTCGGGCAGGAAGCCCCAGCCCTCCAGGCGGTAGGCGCTGATCGGGAACCGGCCCGCTTCAAAGCGTGCCAGGTCGGCTTCGACGGACCGCTGATAGGTGGCCGCGGACTCGTCGGGTTCTTCGACCTCGCGGTCCATCATCGGCCCGAGCGCCCAGCTCGGCGGGACGGGCTGGCGGCCGGTCATGGCGCTGATCTTGGCCGCCGCCTGGGTGATGTCGCCGGGCGCCACGATGTATTCCAGGGCCGGCGCCGTCGCCTGGACCTGCCAGCTTTCGGGCCGGGCGGCGTCGAGGCTGAAACGTGACAGTGCGCCGGTTTCCAGGTCGAAGCCGTAGCCGAGGTTCGAGACGAAGGTCGACTGGACGTAGTAGGCGCCCTCGGGGCCGTCCGGATACAGATCGGAGCTTTCGGGGTCTTCCGGTTCGGCGGGGAGGTTCTCCTGATCCACCCAGTTGAAGAATTCCCTGCCGTGCTGGTCGAGGGCGTCGTGGCGACCGCCGAAGCCGTGGAACGCCTCGCCGGCGCTCGAGGCGAAGGAGTCGCTCATCGCGGCGACGCCCGCCGGTTCGCTGGGGGTCGCTGTGACGGCGATCGCCTCGCCGCTCTGCGTCGGGCGGGGGGTGATCGTGACCTGCAGCGTCCGTCCGCCGGGGTCGTTCGTGGAAACGGTCAGGCGGACGCCTTCGCCGTCTGGCTCGGCGCCCGTCACTTCTCGGGCGGCGTATTCGGTGCCGGATTCTTCGACCGCCTGCAGGTCGCCGCTGTACTCACCGGTTTGATGGGCCGCGTAGCTGCCGGTCGTGTAGGCCTGCGGTTCCACGCTGCCGACCAGGAACGCAAGCGGGCGTAGAGCGTCGCGCCGTCGGGTTCGGGTGCGGGGTCGATCGCGCTGCGCGCGAGCGGGAGCTGATCGCCGTTTGCGACCTCGCTGAGAACCGTTTCCCCGGCCGCGTTCGTGAAGCTGAGCTGGAAGGGGCTGCGCTGGACCGTTGCGCCCGCACCCGGGGCCCGCACCGTGATCGTCTGTGGCCCGATCGAGACTTCGCCCTGAGCCGCCGCCGGCGCCAGCAGGACCGCGAACGCGCTCAGCACGCCCGCTGCCGCCGGGCGTGCCCCGATGCGCATTGATATCCGGCCGATCCCCATTGAGCCCTCCCTGCTCAAAAACCCCATCTGACAACAGCGCATGTCATATTAGTGGTGTGCTCGATCAGCGTCAAGATCAACAGGCGCCCGAACGGACCTACGGCGGCAGGACGCTCGGCGAGCGCCGGGCGGAGCGGCGCGAGCGGCTGATCGCAGCCGGCCTGCAGGAGATCGGCACGGCGGGCTACGCCGCGACAAGCGTGAAGAGCCTCTGTGTCCGCGCGGGGCTGACCGAGCGCTACTTCTACGAGCAGTTCGCCGATCGCGAAGCGCTCCTGATCGCGGTCTTCGACCACGTCGTCGGGCTCGTCGCGGAGGCGTCCTTCGCGGCTGCGCGGGCGGCGCCGGCGACGGTCGGCGCACGTGTCCGCGCGGGGCTGCGCGGCTTTCTGGAGGCGCTCAGCGAGGATCCCCGGCGGGCGCGCGTGCAGCTGGTCGAGGTGGTCGGCCAGAGCCCCGAGCTCGAGCGGCGCCGCTTCGAGGCGATGGACCTGTTCGTCTCGTTCATCGAGGCCGCTGCTCTCGAGCTGGAGCCTGGTCTGGATTTCACGCCCGGGTCGCGCAGCCACGCGATCGTCCTGGCGCTGGTGGGGGGGACGAACCATCTCGCGATCGAGTGGACCCTCGGCGACCTGGAGATGGAGCTCGGCGAGATGCTCGACGCGCTCGGGGCCCTGTTCGAAGCGGCCGCGGGGATCGGGCAGCCTTGATCGGGCGTGCAGGCCGGGTGCGGGGGGCGGGGCAGGGAAGCCGGCGGGCGTCACGAATCAGAGGGCGTGAAAATACATCGAGTCTTCGCAACCATGCCCGCCGTCCTTGCCCTCTGCCTGCTTGCCGGATGCGGCAGCTCCAGCAGCTCCACTGCCACGACAACCGCAACGACAGCCGCGGCCCCGACCAAGGCGGAATACGTGGCCAGAGCCAACGCGATCTGCGCCGCCGCGGCCCCGCAGACCGGGAAGCTCCTCGGCGAACTCGAAGGTGCCACGACCGCGGCCCTGAAAGGGCCCAGCGCGAGCGGCGCGGCGCAGCTCGAGGCGCTGGTCGTCAAGCTCCGGGGCTCCGCCCAGACGGTCCTGGGCCTGCTCGAAGGGATCAAGCAGCCCACCGGCGATCAGGCCGCTATCGAGCAGTTCCTGATGCCGCTCGCGCATGCCATCGCGGGCCTCGGCGTGGCCGCCAAGGCGATCGCCACCGGCCACGCGAGCCAGGCGCTCGGCTCGCTGCTCGAACTTCGCTCCAAGACTCCTCAGCTGGCCAGTGCCGCGCAGGCCGCGGGCCTGACCAAGTGCGAAGGCGTGCTCTCGGGATCACCTGGCTGAGCCGCAGCCGTTGATCGTCTACGGCTCGAAGATCTCCTACTTCACGGGCAAGCTCGAGTCCTACCTCCGCTACAAGGAGATCCCCTATGAGTTCCGCGCGCTCGGCCTGCGTCACTACGCGTGGGTCGTTCCGCGCGCCCTCGGAGCCACCCAGCTGCCGAGTGTGAAGCTCGGGGACGGACGCTGGATGAGCGACACGACGCCGATGATCGCCTGGCTCGAGCGAGCCCAACCCGAGCCGGCCGTGTTCCCCGCGGATCCGGTGCAGCGTTTCCTCGCACTGCTGATCGAGGATTACGCCGACGAGTGGCTGTGGCGCCCGGCGATGCACTACCGCTGGAGCTACCGGGCCGACCGCGGGCTGGCGGGGACGCGCCTGGCCGAAGAGCTGGTGCGCGCCCCCATGCCGTTGGCGCTGCGCCGCGCCTACGTCTCGCACCGCCAGACGCGGCTGTTCGTGAGCGGCGACGGGATCGATCGCCGCAGCCGCCTGCACGCCGAGGCGGTCGTGGTCGGTCTGCTCGACCGGCTTCAGGCGCTCTTCGAGGAGCGCCCGTTCCTGTTCGGGGAGCGTCCGACGATCGCGGACCTCGGGCTGATGGGCCCGCTGTGGCGCCACTTCGCCCATGACCCGACCCCGGCCCGGCTGATGCAGGAACGTGCGCCGGCTGTGTTCGAGTGGGTCGCCAGGATGTGGAATGCCCGGGGCGGCAAGATCGGGCAAAGGCCTCTCGTGCAGGGCATACCGGCGGGGCTCACGCCGCTGCTCGAGGAGATCGGCGCGACGCACCTGCCCGCACTTGCGGCGAACGCGCTCGCCCACGGCGCAGGCCTTCGCACGCACGAGCTGGCCGTGCAGGGCTTCACCTATCCCAGGGTTCCGACGAGCCCCTACCGGGTGTGGTGTCTGGAACAGCTACGGGCCCGTTTCGGTGAGCTCCCGCCACAGGAGGCCGCGCGCGTCCGGGTGCTGCTCGAGGAGCAGGGCTGCTGGGAGCCGATGTGGCGTGTTCGGAGCCTCGCCTCGGGACACGACCCGCGTGGCGAGGCGCCGTTCTGCCGGGTGACGCGGATGGTCAGAGACTGAAGGCCCGCGACCGCGGGCGGGAGGTGTGCTCCCCGCCCGCGGTCGCTGCTCGGCCGTCCGTCGCTATTCGTAGGTGTAGGTGGCGCTCGGGCTCGACTTGCTGCCCTTGCGGTTCACCGTCGCCTGGACCTTGACGGTCCCTTTCTTGGCCTTGGCCGACGCCGGCACGATCATCGTGCAGCTCGTGCTCGATTCACATTCGACATCGGTCGCTTCGCCTTTGCTGAACGCGAACGTCGTACCCGAGGGGCCGGGTTCGAAGCCGGTCCCCGTGACCGTCACGTCCGTGCCGCCCGCCACCGGCCCGTGGTTCGGGCTGACGGCCGTGATCGTGGGGCTGCCGTAGGTGAACAGGTCGGCGCTCGTGGGAGTGCTTTCGCCGTTCCCCGTGGTGACGGTCACGTCGACCGTACCGACACCCTCGGGGGAGACCACGGTCAGCGATTCGGCCGAGTCTGAGGTTATTTCGGTCGTCCCCGTTTCGCCGAACTTGACTTCGGTTGCGCCGAGGAGGTTGTCCCCGTGGATCGTCACCGTCGTCCCGCCGGCCGAGGAGCCCTTCTTGGGCTTGATCTTCGAGACGCTCGGCAGCAGACCCGATTTGAACGTGCTGAAGGTCTGCAGTTTGCTGTAGTTCGTCCCCGAGGCGTTCGTCGCCCTGATCCTGTAGACGTAGGTCGTCAACGGCGTCAGGCCTTTGGCCGAGGCGTCAACCTCGGTGTATTTTTCGCTTGCGCCCGGGAGCGTCGAGCAGCTGACGCTCTGTTCGAGCGCGGGCGTCGTCCCGTATTCGAACCTGCAGCTCGTGATCGCCTCGTCCTGCGGGTCGACCCTCGCCCTCAGCTGTGCCGTTTCGGCGCTCAGCTCATCGGGCTGCTGAATCGCGACTTTCGGGATGAACGGCAGCGTCGAGAAGACCAGCCCACCGCCGACAGCGGTGCCGCGCGAGTTCTTCGCCACCAGGTGGAAGTGATAGGTCTCGCTTTCGGGCAGGCCGCTCAGCTGCGCGGAAACGGCCACGGGGCTTTCACCCGATCCGATTTCAGCGTCGCTCTGTTCGCAGTTCACCCGGCTTTCTTCGGGGGAGTGGATCCCGTACTCGAAGTAGCATTCTTCGACCGGCGCGCTGTTGGGGGTGACGAACCCCGTCAGTGTGGCTGTGGTGTGCGTGACGTTCTTTGCCGGTTCGGTGTTTGCCCGCGGAATGCTCGGCTGGGTTTCGAAGTTACCGCGGCCGCTGTGTTCCAGTGCGTATGAGTTGCGCGCGACGAGGCGGACGTAGTAGACGGTGCTTTCGGAGAGCCCGCTGATCGACGCGTGAACCGCGACAGGTTCGCTGCCGGCGCCAGGCAGCGTGGCACATGCCGCGTGGCTCGTGAGGCTGTCGGGCGAGGTGCCGTATTCGAAGTAGCATTCCGTGACTTCGGCGTCATCGGGCGTGACAAAGCCGTTGAGCGTCGCAGAGGCGCGCCCCACCGAGGATGCAGGTTCGTTGTTCGGAATCGGCGCGGTAGGCAGCGTCGTCACCTGACGGACGGCGCCGAGGCTTTCGCCTTCTTCGCTCTTGGCGCGGATCCGGTAGTAGTAGTGAGTCGTTTCAGGCAGCCCTTCGACGCTCGCAAGCACGGGTACCGGGGTTTCGCCGGCGCCGGGCGAGTAGGAGCACGCCGCGCTCGAGCCGAGCGATTCGGTGGTGCCGTATTCGAAGTCACATTCGGTGACGCGGGTGCTGTTCGGGTTGACCGTCGCGTTCAGCGTGAAGCCCGTGCGGCCGATCGCGCTCGCGTTTTCGGTTTCAACCGTCGGTGCTCCGCCGCCCGCGACGGCGCCGATCGCGCCGAATGCCGCGAGCGCGACCACCATCGCGCTTGCGAGGATCAGGACGCGCCTGATCGTCCGGCGCCCGCCATGGTCCTTGCCCTGCCCCTGCCCGGCATGGCGCCGGGTCCCGCCGCGCTTCCGATCTCTTTCAAGCATGGTTTCCCTCCAGCTCGAGCTGCCTCCCATTTATGGCTGGCGCACTCCGGGGGCCTCCTCGCCCCTCGCCGCACGCCGACCACTGACGAATCTCAGACCATCGCCCACGCACCGGTCAACCGTGTTCCCGGCTCGATAACAAACCGAACGGTGCGGAAGAGCCGCTTCTAACGGCTGGCCGCGCCGTGGCGGGCCGGCGCAGCCGCGGGCGGCTCACAGGCATTCGCAGCGCTTCTGAGAGTCCGGTCGCGTCCCTGGTTCTTGGCCTCATACACGCCACGTCGGTGCGTGCGAGCAGCTGGTCGGCCGTCTCGGTGCGGTTCCATTCACTGACGCCGGCCGAGCAGGTCTGCCCGTTGGGCGTGGCACCCCGCACGCGCTCGATGACCCTGATCGCGTCCTCGATCGGGCAGCCGGGGAGTATCAGGGTGAACTCCTCGCCGCCGTAACGGGCCAGCAGGTCTTCGGGGCGCACACGCGTCCGCCACGCGGCGGTCGTTTCCTTGAGGTGGCGGTCTCCCGCCTGGTGGCCCAGCGAGTCGTTAAACGCCTTGAAGTTGTCCAGGTCGAGCATCGCCAGGCAGAGGGGTCTGCCGTCGCGGGACGCACGTGCCAGCTCGATGGCGAGTTCCTCGAACAGCGCCCGGCGGTTGGCGAGGCCGGTGAGATGGTCCTCACGGGCGGCCGAGTCCAGTCGGCCGAGCAGCTCTGCGTGTCCGATCGCCACGGCCGTCTCCGCGGCCATCAGCTCGATCGCCGTTGTGAGCCGCCGCGGAATACGGGCCGCGCCGCCGTTCCATTCGAATGCCATCACCCCGATCGTCCCCTCGCCTGCGACGATCGGCTGGAGGTGGTAGGTCGCCCGGCCCTGCCCGGCGGCAGGGTCGGCTCCGTCGAGCTGCCAGTCGGTCGCGGCGATCAGGCTCGGGAGTGCAACCCTGTGGCTTTCCGCCGCAGCCGCGAGCAGCGGCGGCGTTGCGGCCGAGCGCAGGCCCGCGCTGGCCGTGACCCGCAGGCCTGCCCGCGCCGGGTCGGGCTCGAGCAGGAACACCGAGCGGGCACCCGTGAGGGTCCGTGCCGCCTCGCAGACGGCGGGCCGCGCCTGGCCGGGGTCGCTGCTCGCGAGCATCTCGTTGCTGGTGGCGGCGATCAGCGCGAGGTCGTCCGCCTGGCCGTGCACCTGGCGGACGAGTCGGGAGACGAGGACCCCCGCCACCGTCAGGGTCCCGACGCTCAGCAGCCACGGTGTCACCGGCGAGCTGCTTGGGGAGCGCAGGATCAGGACCGCCCCGTAGGCCAGCGCGACGAGCAGTACCTGCATCAGTGCATCGCGCAGCGGGAAGAAGTAGAACGAGTACAGGCCGACCCACAGGAAGAACAGCGAGAAGGCGCTCTGGGTCTCGCCGCTCCAGTAACAGGCGGCGGCGATCAGGACGGTTCCGAGGCAGACCGCCGAGTGGAAGGCCCAGACCCGCAGGCGAGCTCCGAGCACAACGAGCATCGCTGCCGCCCCATAGGCGGCCGAGGCGAGCAGGAGGATCGCGCGCCCGTCGAACGCTGCGGGGTGGGGGAGCACGAGGGCCAGCAGGGCCAGGGTCCCGCCGGCGAGAAACAGCGCGCCGAGGACCCGCGCCATGAAGGCCGGCTCATCGACTGTCTGTCGGCCGGGGCGGCCGACCGCAATTGGTTCGGGTCGAACCATCACGGTCTGTTATCGGACACCTGTGGCCCGACCCTGAATCTCGCCCGGTCAGAGGGCAGCGCGGGTCGGCGGCCCTGCCCGGGAAGTGGACTGTGGGCTGTCAGGCCGCCTGGCGGCGCGGCCGGCTCTGCGGGTGGGTGAGGGCCTCGCGGGCCTCGACGTGGCGGACGATGGCCCCCGTGTGGCGCTCGACGCGCCGGGGCAGGCCGGTCTGCATCCACCGGGAGGCCGAGGCGGGCAGGGTCGAGACGATGATTTCGTCATAGCGCGCCGGGCTCCACACTTCGAGCACCGCCGTCAGCGGGTCGCTCGCGCCGGCCCGGCCTTCGACGTCGAGGCCCGCTTCCCTGAGGTGCGCGGCCAGCCGCCCGGCGATCTGCTCGGCATCAGGCGTCAGCCCGAGCGGCACCAGCAGCGTGAAGCTCGCCGGGCCGTTCTCGACCCTGGCTCGCAGCACCGCCTCCAGGCCGATCGACATCGCGGTCCGGTTCGCCAGTACGAGGACGTTCGACTTGAAGGCCACAGCTCGCTCCCTTGGGATCGGTGGCGCGCCGGTGAGTTCCGGTGCGGCGACTCTGCGGGCAGTCTGTCGGCGCGGCGCCCGCCCCGGTATGGCCTACGGGCCAAACATCCGCGCGCCGGGCTGGACGTCAGGGCAAAGGCCGCGGCGGCGCAGGCGATCGTGTTCAGCGGGCCGCCGCCTCGGCGGCTGGCGCCTGCACGTCGATCGCGAGGCCCGTCTCGCGCTCGGAGACCTCCCAGAGCGCGGCGATCGCCTTGTCCATCCCGATCCGGCGCAGAACGGGCTTGCGTACCGGGGGGCCGTTGTTGACGAACAGCGGCACGTAGAAGTCCCCGCCACGGGCCGCGGGGTCGGTTGCCGCGCGCAGCTGGGGGCGGGCGCCCTGCTCGGGTGTCATGCCGGTGCTCCCGGCGAGGCTGTGGAAGAACCGCTGCGAGAGGCCACCCCCCGTCTCGGTCACGCTGACCGTCTGGAGGTCCGTGTTCGACAGGCCGGGATGGGCGATCAGGCTGATCGCCGGTGCTCCGGCCGCTGCCAGGACTTTCTGGAGGCCCAGCCCGAAGTGGAAGTTCGCGAGCTTCGACTGCCCGTAGGCCCGCCACGGCCCGTAGCGGCCCTTCAGGTGGGGATTGGCGGGATCGACCGCCCGGCCCATGTGGTGGGCGGTGCTCGTGACGGTCACCACGCGCGCCGCGGGTGCCCGCAGGAGCGCCCCCATGAGGAGCGCCGTCAGCGCCCAGTGGCCGAGATGGTTGGTGCCGAACTGGGTCTCGAAGCCATCCGCCGTCCTGCCCTCGGGAATCCCCATCACGCCGGCGTTGTTGAGCAGGATGTCGATCCTCTCGTGCGCCGCCAGCGCCTGCTCGGCGGCCTGGCGAACCGACGCGAGCGAGCCCAGGTCCAACTCGATGAGCTCGAGCGACGCGGTCGGGACGGTGCGCTTGATCTCCTCGACTGCGCCGGCTGCCTTCTCCTGGTTGCGGGCCGCCATCACGACGTGGGCGCCGGCGCCGGCGAGCGCGCGGGCGCTCTCGAGGCCCAGTCCGCCGTTGGCCCCGGTGACGAGGGCGGTCCGGCCGCTGAGGTCGGGTATGTCCGCTGCGGTCCAGCTCATGAGCTCCTCCTCTGTTTGCCACCGGGCCGGTCGGGGCCCGCAGGGCGACAGCCTAAACGGATGTCCTCAGAACCGGGAGAAGCGGCGCAGGACGCGCCCGTCGGGTGCGAGCCACGTCATCCGAAGCCCGCGCTCGCCTTCGAAGCCGCCGCTGCGCGGGACCCTGACCACGAGCTCGTTGCCGATCACGGGTCTCGTGATCGTGAACGGCGGTGAGATCTTCGGGCTGTAGCCGCTCGCCTGTCCGGCCGGGAGGTGGAGTCTCACGCTCGCGACGCCGTCGGGGAGGACCATCGTGATCGTGGTGCTCGTCGCAGACCCGGGAGGCCCGGTCGAGACGGTGCTGCCCTGCTCGATGTCCGCCGCGGTGTAGCCGCCGCCGCCTCCGCCGCCGAGCAGTCCGTGGCCCAGATCGATGTTCGTCTCGAGCGTCACGATCCCCTCGCGCTCTGACTCTACGCCGCAGCCGCCGATGATCGCGGGGTAGATGTAGTACGGACTGCCGTCGATCACCTGGGTGCGGCGGATGTAGCGAGCGAACACGTCGCGCGTCAGCCCGCTCCCGGCCAGCTCCTGCGCCGGTGAGTCGGCCGCCGTGGCCGGCCGGCGAAGGACACCGAGGATCGAGAGCAGCGAGCGGCTCGGGGGGCCCTTGAGGGCTCGGCCGCTCGACAGGCACGACGCCGAGGACGATCGGGGCGCCGTCGCCGAGGATCCCCCGGCGGGAACGCGGGTGCCGGCGCCGTGGGCGCCGCCGCCCCCGCCGGCGAAGGCGAACAGCAGCGCCGCGACGGCGAGCGCGATCGCGACCGCTCCGGCGATCCCCCGGTGGCGGCGCTGGCGTGCCCGTGCCTCCTCGATCACCCCTGCGTCCGGCCTCATGTGGGGCGGGGGCTCGACCGTCAGGGTCATCGGCGGCGGGGGCGATCGCGTTCGGCCATTGAGCTACTATGAATAGCACAATGATCGATGTCAAGGTTGACCGCTCGGACCCCGCTCTGCTGCACGACCAGGTCGCCGCCCAGATCCGCCGCGCGATCGCCGACGGTGAGGCCGGCCCGGGCGAGCGCCTACCGCCGGCACGCCATCTGGCCGCGGTGATGCAGGTCAACACGAACACGGTGCTGCGGGCGCTGCGGATGCTGCGCGACGAGGGCCTGCTCGAACTGCGTCCCGGCCACGGCATCCGTGTCAGCGGCACGGCGCAGCGGGGAGCGGTGATGGCGAAGGCGATCGAGCTCGTGCAGCTGGGCCGGGAGAGCGGCTACGACCGCGCGGAGCTGCTCGAGATCATCCGGGCAGTGCCCTAGTCCGATCGTCGAAGGTCGATCGAGGCCCGTCGCAGATCGAATACGATCGGTGGCTCGGCAAGACGGTGAACAGGGGGTGGATCTGTGGCACGGGTGCGTCGGCTGGCCCAGCTTGTACTGCTCGTTGGCGTCGCCTCCGCGGCAGCCATCGCTCCAGCCGCACCGGCACGGACGAGCTCCAAGCCAAAGCCGAGGCCGAAGCCGCTCGCGCTGCTGCCCGACCGCTCCTGCCACGGCCTCTTGGGTCCCGGCGCGTTCCCGAACTCGACCGGCGAAGGCCCCACGGGCGGCACGAGATCGGCCGAAGACGACTTCACGAGCTGCATCTTCCTTGCGCAGGAACCGACCGAAGATCAGCCGCAACCGCCGGGCGGGGGCGGAGACACGCTGCATGTGTTCGACCGGGTCGCCTACAGCCACATCGAACACGGGGGGATGAAGACGCTGCTGACGCTCTTCCCCCTGCCACCCGGCTCTGACTACATAACCCCGTTGCGCGGCATCGGCACCCGTGGCTACTGGACGATCACCTCCGACGGAGGCTCCTTCGGGGTGCTGCAGGTTCGCAACGATGTCTTCACGATGCTCAAGGAAGGGGTGGGCATCCTGGGGCCGCTCGCGCACGTCGCCGAGGAGCTGTGCCCGAAGTGCAGGTGAGCTAAGCGCCCCGCGTCCTGACGATCAGGACGCTGCAGGGCGAGCGGTGCGAGACGCGGTTGGCGACGCTGCCGGGGAGCAGCCGTTTGCCGAGGCCCATGCTGCGGCCGCCGACGACGACGAGCTCGGCGTCCAGTTCCTTCGCAGCCGCAATCAGGGAATCGGCGGGGTCATCACGCCGCGGGTGCACGACCGCCTCGAGCCCATCCTCTCGAGCGGCGCGCTGGGCGTCCGCCAGGGCCGCTTCGGCGCCGGGCCGCTCGGCCTCTCCGTGGTAGGCCCGGAGCAGGTGCACCACCGCTCCCAGCGCGCCGGCCAGCTCCAGTGCCACTGCCAGCGTGTCCTCGTCCTCGGGGTCCTCGCCGATGCCGACGACGATCGTCCGGATCGGCCGCTCGGGGTGCGCGGGCCCGGCCGGGCCCGCGCCGCCGGTGACCCGCTGGGCGAGGGTCCGGGCCGGGACGAGGCTGCCCGCCGCCGCCGCGCCCAGCGCCCTGCCGAGCTGCGCGCCCATGCCGCGCTGGCGGGGCAGCTCGATCAGCAGCTCGACCTCGCCGGCGCCCTTTCGCAGCTGCGGCTCGCCGAGATTCGAGAGCAGGCCCAGGGCGGGGCGGTTCTCGCCCAGCACAAGCGCGCTGAAGCGGCGGATCCCCTCGCGCCGGGCGCGATATGTCAGGCGGTCGAGGAGCGCCCGGCCGAGGCCGCGCCCCTGCCAGTCGTCGGCGACGGTGACGGCGACTTCGGCGGTCTCCGGGTCCTCCTTAGAGCGCACGTAGCGGGCGATCCCCAGCATCGCGCCGCTCTCGGGATCGAGCGCCGTGATGGCCTCGTGGTCTGAGTGGTCGACGTCGTCGACCAGGTAGGCGAGCTCGGCACCCGAGAGCTTGCTTTTGGCCGTCAGGAAGCGTCGGTAGCGGGACTGCTCGCTGAGCCGTTCGAAGCTCGCCGCCAGCAGCGCCTTGTCCTCCGCCGCGATCGGGCGCAGGCGCACGCGGGCGCCGTCGCGCAGGGTCACTGTCCGGCCTCTGGAGCTGGTCGCCATCGGTTGCTCGCCGACAGGGTATGTGGTCCCCGCGGCCCCTTCGCCCGGCCGCGCCGGCTCGCTACGGTGGGATCCCCGGCGCGGGATCGGCCCCGCGACGCCTGCGCAGCGAGGAACGACCTGTGAGCAAGACGACCCAGAGCCGGACGGAGCACGGGAGCGGGGAGGCCTCCCCGGCCGAGCTGGCGCGCGTCGACGCGGCCGATCTCGAGGTCCCCGAGGAGCTCAGCCGGCGCAGGCTCCGCTCGCGCCTGCTCGTCGCGGTGGGCCTGGTGCTCGTCGTCGTGGCGGTCGTGACGCTGCTGCCCGGCCTGGGCTCCCTGCGCACCCGGCTCTCACACGCCAAACCGGCCTGGCTCGTGCTCGGTGTGGGGCTCAAGTTCCTCTCGGGCCTCGGCTACGTCGCGGTCTTCCGGATGATCTTCTGCCGGCGCATGAGCTGGCGGGTCAGCTACCAGGTGGGAATGTCCGAGCTCGGTGCCAACGCGCTGTTCCCGACCGGCGGCGCCGGCGGGCTGGCGCTCGGAGCGTGGGCGCTGAAACGGGGCGGGATGGACGGCGCGGAGATCGCGCGCCGGACCGTCGCCTTCTTCCTGTTGACGAGCGTCCCGAACGTCCTCGGCGTGATCATCCTCGGCCTGGGCCTCGCGACCGGCGCGATCCCCGGCGAGGGGAACCTGCTGCTGACGGCCCTGCCTGCCGCGATCGCGATCGCGGGGGTCGCCCTCGCGCTGCTCTCGGGCCGCATCGCCCGGCGCTGGGCGGGGCACCTGGAGCGTCGCGGCGCTCACGAGCTCTCGGGCCGGCGCAGGGTTCTGTGGCATGGGCTGGCCGCCGTCGGGGACGGGATCGAGGAGGCGCTGATCCTGTTGCGGGAGGGGAACGCCCTGCTCCTGCTCGGGATGGTGGCCTACCTGGTGTTCGATGTCCTGATCCTGTGGGCCGGTTTCCGGGCGTTCGGCGCCGCGCCGCCGATGGCGATCCTCTGGATCGCCTACCTGATCGGCGAGCTGGGCGGCCTGATACCTGTGCCCGGCGGCATCGGCGGGGTCGATGCCGGGCTCGTCGGGACGCTCGCCCTCTACGGCGTCCCGTTGACCGCCGCCACATCGGCAGTCCTCGCCTACCGCGCGATCGCCCTGTGGGTTCCGGCCGTGCTCGGCGCGCTGGCATTCGTGGCTCTGCGCCGGACGCTGCGCGAGGAGTCCTCGAAGATCGCCGTCTGCGCGCCGCTGACCAAGATGGACGTGATCGGGCTGGGGACCGTCCTGATCGAGTCGCGGACCCCGGCGGGATAGGTGGCGTAACCTTGAGCAATGCATGCCGAGGGGGAGGCCAGCGGCTGGGAGAGCCTGTTCTGGCTGGTCTTCGGTCGCTCGTCCAATCCGATCGTGTTGCTCGACGACAGGCGCCGGTTCGTTGAGGTCAACGACGCCGCCCTGACGCTGTTCGGCCGCCGGCGCGAGGACACCATCGGCACCTCGATGGTCGAGAACATCAGGCCCGCCGAGCGCGCCGAGGCGGAGCGCGATTGGGAGCGCTTCCTGCGCTCGGGCGAATATTCCGGCAGCCGGGACCTGATGCGCCACGACGGCTCGGAGGTGACGATCGATTTCGCTGCGCGCCTGGAGACGATCGGCGGGCGCCGGCTGGCGATCTACGTGGCGATGGTCAGAGAGCCGCGCTCACAGGGGCGATCCTCCGGCCGTGGCGCCGAGCTCCCGCTTACGAGGCGTGAGCGTGAGGTCGTAACGATGATCTCACTCGGCAAGGAGACCGCGGAGATCGCGGCTGAGCTGCACATCTCATCCGAGACGGTTCGCACCCACGTGCGAAATGCGATGGCAAAGCTCGGCGCCCGGACACGGGCCCAGCTGGTGGCGATGGTGCTGTGCACCGAACATGCCGTCAGCCTGCCCCAGCTGGTTCAGTAGTTCGGATCGAATCCTCCGTTCGCGGTATTGCGGTCCGATTGCGAACCGCCGAGGATCCCGCGATGGAGTTCAAGCCGATTCGCCGCCTGCGCGGGAGGCGCTGTCTGCGCGAGGACCAGGCGGTCCTCCGGGCGGTGCTGGAATGCGCCGAGCTCGCAGTCGTGGCCTGCGGATCCGACGGACGACTGTCGCATTCCAGTCGGCGGGCGAGAGAGCTGTTCGAGAGTCGCTGCCCGGCCGGACTTGCTCCCGAGAGCTGGATCGGTGCGCTGCAGCCCCGCACGCCCTCGGGGGTGCCGATGGCCTTCGAGGACCTCCCGCCGGTGCGGGCGCTGCAGGGGGAAGTCCTCAGGGGTGTCGAAGTGCGCGTCGCGATCGCCGGGCGCGACGTGCTGCTGAACACCGCCGCGCGGCCCGTCGAAGACGATCGCGGTCGCCGACTCGGCGCAGTCGTGGTGCTGGAGGACGTCACCAGGCAACGCCGCTGGGAGGCCCAGCTGCGCGAGGGACGCGGCCTGCGTGATGACGCGGCCGGCGCGAGCCCCCGTTAGGAATCGTCTCTACAGCGGGCTGAGCATGACGGTCGTCTCGGTGCGGATCGTGGCCCGCTCCTCGGCCCTCAGCCCGTCGGCGAACTCGTCGAGCTTGTGCCTCGGGCCCGTGACCGTGAAGGCGACCTGCGCCTTGAGTAGGTGCGGGTGCTCGATGACCTTGCATTCGACCCCGAGCTCGCCGGCGTAGTTCAGCAGGGACTGCTCGAATTCGCCCCGGATCTCACGCCCCACCTCGACGACCAGCGTACGCGTCTGCACGGCGCTCTGCTCGACGCGGGTGCGGGCCTGCGCGCGCGCCTCGGCCGCGCTCGGTGGCGGCTCGATGCGGCGCCACTCATCGAGCTCGGTGTCCCAGTGGGAGATGCTGATCTGCGCCTCGAGCCCGCGTTCGCCCAGCGTGGCGGAGATCGCCGTCCTCGCCTGATCGATCGGCTCGCGCCCGGCTGCGTAGGCGAACAACCGCGACCCGTCGTGGGTCAGCACGACACCCGCGGGCAGGCCCGCTCCGAGCGCTCTCAGAACGGACGGGCTGCGCATGTGGGCGACCAGCTCCTCGAGCAGGCCGTGCGTGCTCTCGAGCTCCGCCTCGAGCCGCCAGTCCTTCTCATCGGCCGGGTCCATCGGTTCAGTCTATGCCCACGACGCCGGCCCCCGGGGCCCTCGCCGACGCCCCCGGTGGCCGGGGTTGACATGTGCGCAGGGCTCTGTGAGGCTGGGCCGCGGTGCCGCCGCGCGGCGCACGTCGGTCGCGGGGGGGATGGGCACCGCCGGGGGGGATCGCCCGGAAGCGGGCACGGAACTGAAGGCCGGCGGGTCTCCGCTCCCCACGAACGCGCCGCTCAACAGCTCACCGACGCCAGAAGCGCACCGCGAAGGGCGACCCTGGCCCTGAAGGTGGGCTGAGAGACCGTGGGTTTGCGTGGGGGCGCGGGCGAGCGCCGCGCCCCCGCAGGCGGCTTCTAGGTGATCTCCGCGGCCAGCTCGCGCTCGAGCCCCGCGGTCCGCTCGATCAGCCATTCGTGCAGCTCGCGGCCGAAGCGGGCGGTCGCGAGCGGATAGTGCGTGCCGTTCGTGTCCGCCTGGGAGGCCAGTGGGATGATCTCCCGGTCGAAGCGCTCGAGCATCCGTTCGGAGCGCAGGCGCATGGCGCGAACGTGCTCGCTTACGTCCGCGGCCGCGACGGCGTCGGCGAAGAACAGCTTCAGGAGCCCCATGTCGCGGATCTCGAGGCTCAGCGGGCCCGGCTCGCGCAGCCATCCGACGAGGGCCTGCTCGCCGGCTGCGGTCAGCTCGAAGAGCCTCCGGCGGCGCCCGCCCTGGGGAGCCGAGCGCCCCTCGACGAGTCCGGCCTGTTCCAGGTTCGAGAGCTCGCTGTAGATCTGGGGCGGGGACAGCACCCAGAAGAAGCGCGTCGAGGTGTCGGCCGCCCGCTTGATCTCATACCCCGAGCGCGCTCCCAGGCGCAGCAGACCGAGGACGACGAAGGCGTTGACGCTCAGCGGCGGGTCCGTGACCGGTCTGTCCCGGGCCGGGTGCGCCGCGGCTGCGGGGGCGCTCATGCGGGGATCCCCGCGCCCGCCGGGCGTGGCGCCTTCACGGCGAGCCCGCGGCTCGCCTTCAGCGGATCCCAGCCGGGGCCGCCGGCGCTCAGCAGGCTGGGGTCGCCCAGCACGTGCCCGGCGTCGATCTCGGCCTTCAGGTCGCGCCCCAGAACCGCACCGGCGCTCAGCAGCCCGCCGCGCATCACGCCGACGATCCCGTGGCCGGACATCGTGCTGGCACCGGTCAGGTAGAGCCCCTCGATCTCCGTCTCCGGCCGCGGCCGCAGCGGGCCGCTCTGATCTGTGGAGTGCTCGAGGCCGTAGCAGGAGCCGCCGCTGGAGAGCGTGTAGCGCTCCTGGGTGATCGGCGTTGCGGCCTCCTGCCAGACGATGTGGCCCTCGATCGCGGGCAGGACCTCGATCGCCTGCGCCACCGCGGCGGCCGCGACCGTTTCCTTGACGGCCCTGTAGGCAGCGTGGCGGCTGTAGCGCTCGCCGGCCGCGGGCCCCTGCTCGATCTGCCAGAAGTCATAGCCGGGGGGGACCATCGTCATCACCTCGAGGCTCGAATGACCGGCCGGGGCGATGTGGCGTGTGTGGGGATCCTTGACCGAGGCCGAGCTGATGAACACCGACGGCCGGTCGGGCATCGCGCCGGCGTAGAGCGAGTCGTAGCTCGCCTCCGGGTCAAGCTCGCCGTGATACCAGTAGTTGGTGTTGGGCATGTGCTCGCGAAGGTCGACGTCCAGGCCCAGGTAGACGCTGAACAGGGGCAGCGCCATCCGGTAACCCGCCGTCCGCTCGAGCGTCTCCGCGGTGAGATGGGCCGGATCGATCAGCTCGAGGAACGTGCGCTTGATGTCGGCGCCCGAGACCACGACAGGTGCCGAGATCGTCTCACCGCCGCGCAGGCGAACGCCGGCGACCGCCCCGTCCTCGACCACGATCTCATCCACGCGGGCCCGCGTGCGGACCTCGCCGCCGTGGGCTTTGATCACATCGATCAGGTGCGCGGCAAAGACCTGCCCGCCGCCGCGCGGATAGTAGGCCCCGGCCTTCAGGTAGTGGCCCATCAGCCCCGCGTGCAGGGCGATCGAGACGCGCGAGGGCGGGGCGCCGTGATCGGCGCTCTCGCCCGCCAGGACGGCCCGGGCCGCCAGGCCGAGCTGGCACTCCTCGAACAGCTCGCCCAGCGAGCGGATGCCCCATTCGATGACCGTCGGGGCGCGCACGAGGAAGCTCGCCAGGTCGGCGTCGCTGCGCGGCATCCCGGCCGTGTCGAGCTCCGTGGCGACCCGCTCCAGGACCCCGACGCAACGGCGAAGGCCCTCGGCTTCGCCCGGGAAGGCCGCGAGCAGGCGCTCCAGGTAGCGCTCCCAGCCGCGCGGGACGCGGAACTCGAGCTCCGGGAAGATCAGGGTGTCGAAGCCGTCCGGGTCCAGTTCGAGGAACTCGATCCGCCCGTCGAGCCCGAGCCCGCCGAGGATCGCCGGGATCGTCCCGCCTGGGCCGCAGTCGCCGATGTAGTGCAGGCCGACGTCGAACTCAAACTTGCGCTTGCGCCGGAAGACGTGCGAGCAGCCGCCCGCGACGTCCCACTGCTCGAGGACGAGCGTCCGCAGGCCCGCCGTTGTCAGGTAGGCGGCGGTCGTCAGGCCCCCCAGGCCGGATCCGACCACGATCGCATCCCAGTCGCTGCTCGAGCTCTCCGGCATCGGCTCCTCCTGTCAGACCAATAGGTAACGCTGATAGGTAGGAAGACTATATGGTGTGTCAAGCACCGGCCCGGGGCCGCCACCGGCGGCGACCTCGTTTCGGGCCGGCGCTTCGCCAGGCGTGGGGCGTGCTCAGCGATCCCCGGCCAGGATCTGCTCGAGCGTCAGCCCGCTGAGCACGGATGCCGGCTCTTCTCGCAGCACGTCCGAGCCGGGTCGGGCCTGCTCGTCGCGCCGCTTGATCAGCAGCCACTGGGCCTTCGGCCCCGGCCGGGTCCGCTGCAGCGCGAAGCCGCCGCGCAGCTTGTGCCCGTGGAGCACGAACACACCATGGCCCCGCTCGAGCGCCTCGGGCCAGGCCACCCTGCCGCCCTGCTCGTAGCTTCCGCGATCCCAGAGCGCCACGGCGCCCGCGCCGAGGCGCCCCTCGAAGTCGTTGTGGGCGAGCTCGTGGTCCTCGACCTGCACGGCCAGGCGCTTGACCGCCGGGTCCATCGTGGGCCCTTTGGGAAGAGCCCACGAGCGCATCACTGCCCCCAACTGCAGGCGCAGGTCGAAGTGACGGCTGCTCGCGGCATGCTCCTGCACGACGAACACGCCGGCGCTGACACCGCGCACAGCGAACTGCTCGTGGCCCTCGCGCTTGGCCGCGCTGAGCTCCACGCCGCCGACGTGCGCGGCCGGCGGTCCACCGCCGAGGAAGCCGGTCAGCTGCTCGACCGCGGCGGCCGGGCCCTCGGCGTGGACGGCGACGGTGCCGTCGGCTTCGTTTCGCACCCAACCCGTGATCCCCAGGCGCAGCGCCTCGCGGCGCGTCGCCTCGCGAAAGCCGACGCCCTGGACCGAGCCGGCGATCCGCGCGCGGATCGCGCGCTCGCCGCCAGGCCCGCGGGGGGCGGTGAACTTCGCGCTGCTGCGCTCCGAATCGCCATCCATCGTGTTTCGACGATTGCACACCGAACCGGTTGGGGCGAATGGCGCCTTTCAGATCGGGTAGGAGATCGATGTGAGCGGTTCGCGCCTCTGGCGCGGGCCCGCCAAAGCTGTCCAACCGCAGGAGGCTCTCAGATCATGCGCCGTATACCCATGCTCATTTCCGTCCTTGGCCTGCTGGCGCTCGGGTTGCTCGTGCCGAGCTTCGCCTCGGCCACGCCCGTCGTTACGTTCAAGGCCAAGGTCGTGGCGATCCCCGGCTACCGCAACACCGGCAACATCCTCGGGGCGGGTGCCGCGGTGCAGGCCGAATACACCATCTCCGGCACCGAATACGGCGGATACCCGCCGCCGCTGACGGGGATCAACGTGTTCCTGCCCAAGGGAACCGTGCTGCACCCCTCCGGCTTCCCGACCTGTCCGCTGGCGACGCTCGAACCGACGGGCGGCGGGCCCAAGACCTGCCCCAGGGGCTCCCAGGCCGGCCCCGTCGGCGTCGTTCACGGACAGGTCGCCTTCGGCACGAAGATCGTGCCCGAGACGGCGACGCTCGAATCGTTCTACGCGCCCGGCGGCGGACTGGAGTTCTTCACCTTCGGGCACGAACCGACGATCCTGGAAATCATCTCCAAGGCCCACTACATAAACACCGGCGGTGTCTACGGCAAGCAGCTGATCTCAGAAATCCCGCTCGTGGAAACGGTCCCCGGAGCCCAGGACGCGTCGGTCACCGCGATCTCGGTCAAGGTCGGCTCGGCGATCAAGGTCCACGGCAAGCCCGTCTACTACGGGCGCCTGCCGACGCGCTGCCCGCGCGGCGGCTTCCCCGTGAAGACCGAAGTGAAATTCGCCGCCCTGGGTGGCCTGCAGGCCCAGACCGTGACCAAGACCACGAAGACGCCCTGCCCCAAGCACTGAGAGAGGCCTGACAGCGGCTGAGCACCGGTCGCCGGGACGCAGCGCCGTCTCGGCGACCCGGATGCTCAGCCCGTGATCGTGGCCGGCGTTCGCCCGGAGTACTCCGAGACGACCGTCCGGTCACGGCCCGCACGCTTGGCGCTGTAGAGGGCCGAGTCGGCCCCGTGGAGCATCACCTCGACGCTCGGCGGCGCGATCGCCGCGAGCACCCCGGCGCTCATCCGCACCGTGGGCAGGCCCCCGGGCTCCTCGGCGTCGAGCACCGAGCGGACCCGGTCGGCGAAGCGCTCCGCGTCGGCGCTCGAGCAACCCGGCAGCAGCACGACGAACTCCTCGCCGCCGAAGCGGGCGGTGACATCGATGTCACGCGACTCCCGGGCCAGCATCTGGCCGATCCTCATCAGGACGCGGTCGCCCACCTCGTGCCCCCACTCGTCGTTGATCCGCTTGAAGTAGTCGATGTCGAAGATGACCACGGCGACGACCCGCTCTTCACGGCGGGCATGGGCGAGCTCGAGCGTCGCCCGCTCCTCGAAGCCGCGGCGGTTGAGCAGACCGGTCAGGGAGTCGGTCCGGGCTTCCTCGGCCAGGCGGGTCAGCAGCAGGTCGTTGCGGTGGACCAGCGTGAGGATCACCACAGCTACGACCGAGACCGAGACCATCACGTCGACCCAGCGGCCCGGATAGCTGCTCGAGGCCGGCAGCAGCAGCAGCGTCGCGGCGTGGGCCACGCCGATGCAGATCACTATCGAGATGGCCCCCCGGCGACCGAAGAAGAAGGTCGTCCAGAGGACCGGCCACATGTAGAGGACCGCCCCGTCGCCGGCGCCGGTCGTCGCAGTCAGCGCATAGGCGATCAGGATCACGCCGAGCCCGCCGAGGGGCGCGAGTCCCCAGCGCGGAAGGCGCGGCCCGAAGGCGACCAGAAGGCCTGTCAGGACGATCGAGACGAGCACCGGCATGATCGCGAAACTGGGGTCGCCCGGGAGGAACCCCTCGATAGCGCCGTCGAACCCGGCACCGCCGTACATCGCCGCAGCCGTGTAGGCCATCAGGCGTTTGTTTAGACGCAGCTTGTCCAACGAGGGACTCACACCAAGCTGTATCGGCTCCGGGGCGCTCTGACACAAGCGCTTGGGCCAGAAACCGGCGGCCCGAGCGCTCGAGATGGCTAAATCTGGGCCTCGGCCCCCTGGGCGCGCAGCGAGAGCTCGTTCCAGCGTTCCCACAACTCGATCCTCGAGGCGTACTCGGGGCGGATCATTTCGAGGGGGGCGGAGCCGAAGAAGACCCGCAGGGGCGGCTCGGGGGAGTCGACGAGCTCGAGGATCGCCGGACCCGTCGCCTCGGGATCGCCCGGCCGGCTGCGGACGGAGCCGAGACGCTTGAAGCGGTTGGCGCGAACCTCGTCGTAGGCCTCGAGCTCGCGGGCGCGGCCGGCCGAGGAGCCGCCCCAGTCGGTCGCGAAGCCGCCGGGCTCGACGAGCGTGACCTTGATCCCGAAGTCCTCGACCTCATACGCCAGGGCCTGGCTGAAGCCCTCGAGCCCCCACTTCGAGGCGTGGTAGAGGCCGATCGTCGGAAACGCGTGCACGCCGCCGATCGAGGAGACCTGGATGATGTGGCCCGATCGCTGTGCGC
This sequence comes from uncultured Solirubrobacteraceae bacterium, assembly GCA_963787765.1. Taxonomy (GTDB): domain Bacteria; phylum Actinomycetota; class Thermoleophilia; order Solirubrobacterales; family Solirubrobacteraceae; genus Palsa-744. The sequence continues at coordinate 42,252 of CAWBEF010000016.1, forward strand.
GGAGGTGGGGCAGGACCGCTTTGGTCACCCACAGGGGGCCGAACAGGTTGGTCTCGATCTGGCGGCGGGCTTCGGCCTCGGTGAGCTCCTCGATCGCGCCGAACTGGCCGTAGCCCGCGTTGTTGACGACCACGTCGAGGTGCCCGAAGTGCTCGTGGGCGAAGGCGACGGAATCATCGATCGCCTGCTTGTCGTTGACGTCGAGCTGGAGTGGGAGGATCTGCTCGCCGTGGGCTGCCACGAGGTCGCTGAGCGAATCCGTGTCACGAGCCGTCGCCGCGACGCTGTCGCCCCGCTCGAGGGCCGCTTTGGCCCAGATTCGGCCGAAGCCTTTGGATGCTCCGGTCAGGAACCACACCTTCGCCATCTCGAATCCTCTCGTTCGCTGGCCCGCGGCCGCCGGCCAAGGTAGAGTCGTGTAAGCGGAGGAGCCCTCCGCAACCCGCAAGGCTAGCAATATGCGGAGGTAACCTCCGTTTACATCCAGTGACACCAGACAGCGAAACGGCGATCGCCGAACCCGCCCGCACGATGCGGGCCGATGCGAGGCGCAACCGCGAGAAGCTGTTGTCGGCAGCGGTCGAGCTGTTCGCCGGCGCCGGCGAGGACGTCGCGCTCGAGGCGATCGCCGAGCGGGCGGGGGTCGGGATCGGCACGCTCTACAGGAACTTCCCGACCCGCGAGGCGCTGGCCGAGGCCGCCTATCGCAACGAGGTGAAGCGGCTCTGCGGGGCGGCCGGCAAGCTGCTCGCCGAGCAGCCGCCCGACGAAGCGCTGGCGGAGTGGATGGACCGCTTCGTGACCTACGTCGCGGCCAAGCGTGGCATGGCGAACATGCTGCGGTCCGTGGTCACCTGCAGCGACCCCTCGCTCTACGCCGACGCCCGCCTGCAGATGCTCGGCGCGATCACGATGCTGCTCGATGCCGCTGCGGGGGCCGGCACGATCCGCACGGACGTCGAGCCCGAGGACGTCCTGCGGGTGATGAGCGCGATCTGGCTGGTCGCCGACGGGGAGGACTGGGGCGAGCGGGCGCGGCGCCTGCTGGCGCTGGTCATGGACGGCCTGCGCTACGGCGCCGGACGCGGCTGAATCGATGGGCGCCGCGGCGGGCGAGGCGCCCGAACTGATCGACCTGCGCCACCTCGGGCGCGAGCAGGTGATCGGAGCCTGGCGGGTGGGCGATGTGATCGTCGACCCCGGCCCGGCATCGTGTCTCGAGCAACTTCTGCCGGTGCTCGAACGCCACCCGCCGAGGGCACTCGCGCTGACCCACATCCACCTCGATCACGCCGGTGCGAGCGGATCGCTGGCGGCCCGCTTTCCCGAGCTCGAGATCTGGGTCCACGAGCGCGGAGCGGCGCACATGTCCGACCCGAGCAGGCTGCTGGCGAGCGCAGGGCGCGTCTACGGGGAGGACATGCAGCGGCTGTGGGGCGAGTTCCTCCCTGTTCCCCCGGAGCGCCTGCGGGTGCTCCGAGGAGGTGAGCGGATCGGGGACTTCCAGGTCGCCTACACGCCCGGACACGCCTCCCATCACGTCTCCTACCTGCACCGGCCGACCGGCTGGGCATTCACCGGCGACGTTGCCGGGGTGCGGATCGGCGAGGGGCCGACGATCGCCCCGACGCCGCCGCCGGATATCGATCTGCCCGCCTGGCGCGCCTCGATCGAGCTGATCGAGCAGTGGCGCCCGCGGGCGCTCGCGCTGACCCATTTCGGCGTCCACGAGGGCTTCGCCGCCCAGCTGGCCGACCTGCGGCGCTACCTCGATGAGATCGAGTCGCTGGCCGAGCGCTTCGACGCGGCCGGGTTCGCCCGCGAGCTGGCGGCGCGCTCGGAGACGGCGCGGTCGGGCAGCTACCTGCAGGCGACACCGCCCGAGCAGAGCTACAACGGGATCGCCCGCTACGTCGAGCGCAAGCGCAGGGCCGCCGAAGCGGGTTAGCCGAATGATCGATTGAGCCGCAGGCGGGCGCTGCCGAACAAACGGTTGGTGTCCGCTCCCTCGGCTTCAAAGGATCCGTCGATCCTCCCCGCTCCCGGGGCGCCCGCGAGCCTCGCGGTGATCCGGTGAGACGCGCCGCGATGCTCGCGCTGATGGCCGCCGGGGCGACGCTCGGCCTCGGCCTCGGGCCGGCCTCGGGCCGGCGCCTGGCAACCTCGCTGAAGCGTCATGTCCCCCGTGCGGCGGCGGCCGCCTCCGCCTCGCACCTGCAGGTGACGCAGGTGGAGTACCGGCTGCTGCTCTCCGCCGTGACGGTGCGGGCCGGCAGGCTGAACCTCGAGGAGATCGACGCCGGACGCGACCCCCATGACCTGCGCCTGCGCCGTGAGGGCTCGAGCTCCACCTTCGACGGGCGGCTGCTGAGCCCCGGCGGGCGCTGGAGCGGTGTCGTATACGTGCAGCCCGGGACCTACCAGCTCTGGTGCTCGCTGCCCGAACACGCTCGGCTGGGGATGCACGCGACGCTCCGCGTGATTCCCTAGCGGTGCTCCTCAGGCGGCGCGGGCGCCGCTGAGCGAGGCCGTCTGGACCCGGACGGTGAGGATCGCGATGTCGTCGCGGGCCCCGTGGGTCAGATCGACGAGGCCGAGCAGCGTGGCGAGCGCCTCGTGGGCGGAGCCGGGGGCACCGCGGGCGAGTGCACCGAGCATCTCGCTCGAGCTGAGGAAGCGCTGGGGAGCCTGTGCCTCGGCGAGCCCGTCGGTGTAGAGCGCGAGCGAGTCGCCGGGCGCGAGCAGGGTCGCGCGCTCGCCGATCTGCGCGTCGGGGAAGACCCCGAGCAGCGTCCCGCCTGCGCCCAGCTCCTCGCTCGAGCCTCCGGCGCGCGAGAGCAGGCCCGAAGGGTGCCCGGCTGAGGCGACGGTCAGGCGGATGCCGCCCTGCTCCAGATCGAGGCGGGCCAGGATCGCCGTCGCGAAGCGTCCCTCGAAGTCGTGTTTGAGCATCGCCTCGTTGACCCTCGAGAGGACCTCTGCGGGACTGGCGCTCTCGCGCGTGTAGGCCGCTGCGGTGTGGCGCAGGAAGGCGGTGAGAACGGCCGCCTCGGCGCCCTTGCCGCAGACGTCACCGACGATCAGCCACCAGCTTCGCTCGTCGCCGAAGACGTCGTAGAAGTCGCCGCCGACTTCGCTGCCGGTGCCGGTCGGGCGGAAGTAGCTCTCGAGTTCGAGACCCGGGATCTGTGGCAGCGCCGCCGGCATCAGGCTGCGGCGGAGTGTCTGCGCGACGGCCGCCCGCTCCGCATAGAGGCGTGCGTTGTCGTAGGCGAGGGCGGCCCGCCCCGTGAGGTCCTCGATCAGCCGCTGCAGCGCGGGCTGTGCGCCGCCGGCACGGACAAAGGTCATCGCACCGATCATGCGGCCCCGGGCGACCATCGGGACGACCGTGGCGGTCCCCGCGGCGAGCGCCTCGGCCTGCGGGCCTGCGCTGCGGATCGCCTCGAGCAGGGCCGGGGTCAGGGCCAGGTCCTCGAGCACCTGCGCCCGGCGGCTGCTGAGGGCGAGCGCGATCGGATGACTGCCGTCTGCTTCGATCCGCTGGCCTCGACGGAGCGCTTCGACCCTTGGAGCGATCGCCGGGTCGAGCGACGCCGCGACGGTGGTGGCGAGCAGCTCGTCCTCCTCGAGCAGGTCCACGACACACAGTTCTGCGAACTCGGGAACGGCGGTCGCGGCGATCCTGCGCAGCGTCTGCTCCGGGTCGAGGGAGCTGTCGAGCTTGGCGGTTGCCCGGATCAGCAGCTCGAGCCGACGGCGGTCGGCGCGCATCCCTTCGAGGGCGATGTGCATGACGACTGTCGTCAGCGTCGCGAGGACGGCGCCGACGAGGGCGATCGCGCCGAAGTTCGTCGAGACGGTCGAGTATGCGAGCGGCGCCAGGAACGCAAGCAGACCGGCGGCGGCCGTCAGCTCGAAGCGCCGCCGTGGCTGGAACGCCGCCGCGTGCCCGATCGCGAAGAAGTAGAGCAGCGCGAACGGGCTGCCGGCGCCGCCGGTGGAGGCGCAGAGGACCGCGATGATCAGGACCCCCCACAGCTCGGCGACCCAGGCCACGGTGAGCCCGGGGCGCGCCCGGGCCACCGCCAGCAGGAGCCCCGCGGCCGTCAGCAGTGCGGTGCCCGCGACGGCTGCGGCGCCCGCCGGGGAGCTGACTTCGGGCAGCAGGAATGACGTCGCGATCAGCGCCGCGCCGATCACGTAGAGCCCGGCGGCGCTGGCCACGGCCAGCCGTGTTTCTCCGCCACGGCGAGCCCCGCCCGCTGATCTGCTTTCTCGTCCCCGCATCACCGTTCGATCACGGCCCGCTCGCCGACGGCGATCGACCGCTTGGCCGTGAGCCTAAACGGCCGCGCTCGAACGGGTCGCAGCTATGGCCGATCTCCTGTGCGGGTGTCGCTTGCCCATCAGCCCGCGCTGAGCCCCGCGAGCGAGCTCTGTGTGACGTCGAAGACTTCGCTGCCCGAGGGCACGTTGACCGCCGGCGTGGCGCCGAAGTTGAAGAGTTCGAGCATGATCGAGACCCCGACGTGCTCACCGGAGCTCGTCTCACCGACCGCCAGCGTCATCCGCCGCACCCGGTCGCGGGAGTCGACCCAGACTTCGACGGGGATCTTCTTGGTGCCCATCTCGGCGGTCAGCTGTTCGATCGAGGCCTTCAGCAGCGCGGGGTTGGCGGAGCCGAGCTTTTCGGCGGCCTTGGCGAGGTCGATCGTGCCGCGGTAGTGCGTCGTCATGGCGCCCCGTAGCGTCTCGGTCCCGACCCTCGTCACGGTGCCGCCGTCGGCCTTCAGGTATTCGAGGTCCTGGGCCGGGTTGGACTGGCCGCTGCTGAGCGACTGCGGGTCCAGTCCCAGTCCCTGCACGACCTGGCCCAGGTCGAGCTTCATCCAGCGTGCGCCGCCGGGGAGCCTGCCGGCGAGCAGTGGCGATTCGAGGTAGATGACGTTCTTCGCGAACAGCTCGGTGAACTGCAGCGAGCTCGTGTGCAGGACGCCGAGGGCAGAGGCCGGCAGCCCGCTCAGGCTGCTGATCAGCTCGCCTTCGTGCGCCGCGAAGTTGAAGTTCCCCGTGCCCGTGAGGCGGACCGGGCCGGAGAGGCCGCCGAGCTCGATCTGGGCGCTCATCGCCAGCTGCGCTCCGCCGCTGTGGCTGGTCGCGATCGCGGCCTCGGCGACGGGGTCGATCGTGACCGCGCTTGAGCCGCACCCGCTGAGGATCAGCACGAGCGCTGCGGCGGCCGGGGCGATCAGTCCTGCGGGCAGACGAGAATGCATCCGGAGAACATGATCGGTGCGCCGGCGGCGGCGCATTAGCGGCGGATCTGGGAAGACGACGAGATGGCCAACGAGGATATTCCCCAGCCGGGCAGCGGTGAGTCGATCGCCACCGTCAGCGAGGGCGATCTGGGTCCGCTGCTGGTGCTGATGCGGGCCTACTGCGACTTCTACGAGGTCCAGCCGAGCGATGAGCGTCTGCTGGCCCTGTCGCGGGCGCTGATCGCCGACCCCGAGCGCGAGGGGCTCCAGCTGCTGGCCCGCGGCGCAGACGGCGCGGCGCTGGGCTTCGCGACCGTCTACTGGAGCTGGTCGACCGCGCGGGCGGGGCGCCTGGGGATCATGAACGACCTGTTCGTCGCCGAGGCCGCCCGCGGCCGGGGTGTGGCGGAGCGGTTGATCGAGGCCTGTGTCGCACAGTGCCGGCGCCGGGGCGCCCTCGCACTGGAGTGGGAGACGGCGCTCGAGAACACTCGTGCGCAGGCGGTCTATGACCGGCTCGGCGGGGTCCGCGAGCGCTGGCTCTCCTACTCGCTGGAGATCCCGGGCGCTTGAGCGGGCCCGCGGGGCGGAGCGCCCTGGCTATTCTGGAGCGATGCCGGGGAGGTTCGGTCGCGTCAGGGGTCAAGCGCTCGCAGCGCTGACGCTGCTCGCGCTCGGGCTGGCGGCGGGCGGCGCCGCCGCGCAGCCGGTGGAGCTGGCGGCGCCCTATGAGTACCTCGGGTGGGGCGACCCGCAGCCGCCCGCGACGGTCATCTCGACGACAGGGATCAGTGACCTGACGCTGGCCTTCATCCTCTCGGCCGGCAGCTGCAACCCGGAGTGGGATGGCTCGCGGCCGCTGCTGGGCGGCTCCGATCAGGCGGCGATCGCCTCGATCAGAGCGGCCGGGGGAGAAGTGGCCGTCTCGTTCGGCGGCTGGAGCGGCAAGAAGCTCGGCAGCTCCTGCAAGAGCGCCTCGGCGCTGGCGGGTGCCTACCAGAAGGTCATCGACGCCTACTCGCTCAAGGCGATCGACATCGACATCGAGCACACCGAGTTCACCAACAGGAAGACCCGCGCCCGGGTCCTGGCGGCGCTGAAGATCGTCCAGTCGGCCAACCCGGGGCTTGAGATCTCGGTGACGATGGGCACGGCCGAAGCAGGACCCGAAGCGCCCGGCAGGAGCATGATCGAGGAAGCCGCCGCGAGCTCCTTCGAGCCGACGGTCTGGACGGTGATGCCGTTCGACTTCGGGGCACCGCTGACGGATATGGGTCACGCCTCGGTGCGCGCCCTCGAAGGTACCGAGGCCGACATCGCCTCCGCCTATCACCTCACCGGCGAAGCCGCCTATGAACACGTGGGCGTCTCATCGATGAACGGGGACACCGACGAATCCTCGGAGATCGTCGGTGAGAGCGAATTCGAGACGATCATCTCGTTCGCCGAAGCCCACCACCTGGGCCGCGTCAGCTTCTGGTCGGTCAACCGTGACCGACCCTGCGACGGCGGCTCTCCAAAGAGCGAAGAATGCAGCGGCGTGGCGCAGGAGCCGTTCGCCTTCACGGAGCTGCTCGCCGCATTTCACGGCTGAGCGGCCCGGCCTCAGCCGAGCGTCACGGGCAGAGCTGCCCGGGCGCTACGCCCGCGCGCTGGCCTGGGGATCCAGGCGGGACATCGTCACGGCGGAGTTCAGCTCCGAGGAGGCGCCGCCCATGTAGAGGCCCTTGACGGGCGGGACGTCGGCGTAGAAGCGACCGTGGCCGATCTTGACGTGGGTCTCGCCGGCCAGGCGGCTGTTGGTCGGGTCGGCGCTGACCCAGATCGGCTCGCCGCGGCCGTCGCTGCCGGGGAGCAGCGCCTCCAGCCAGGCGTGGGTGTCGACCTCGAGCGAGTTCTCCCCGTCTTCCTCGGGCGCCGCCCAAAGGTAGCCCGAGACGTAGCGGGCGGCGATCCCCCGGCGGCGCAGGAGGATCAGGGAGAGGTGGACGAAGTCCTGGCAGACGCCCGCTCCGGCCTGCAGCAGATCGCTGACGGACGATCCGACATAGGTGACTCCCGAGCGGTATTCAAAGCGCTGGGGGATCAGCTCGCACAGCCGCTGGAGCGTCTGGAGCGGGCTGTCGGCGGCCATCTGGCGCTCGAGCTCGTCGAGCCCGTCGATCGGCGGCTGATCCTGCCAGGGCAGCGCGAACTCGCCTGCGGCGTCGATGTAGGCGTGGTTGGCGAGGCTGTCCCAGGAGGCCTCGGGCGGCTCGGGCGGGGCGGAGGTGACGACGCGGGCGCGCATGTCGATCGTCAGCTCCTCGTGGCTCGTGGGGATGCCGAACTCGATCACCTCGGTGCCGAAGTAGTCGAGATGGCGGCTGACCCGGGCCTCGGGCTCGATCCGCGTGTGGAACTCGTCGCAGCGCTGCGAGGAGGTCGTCGCGGGCCGGACGCGCAGGGCGTTGAGGTTGTCCGTGACGGGTGCGTCGTAGTGGTATTCGGTCAGGAAGCGGATTGCGAAGTGCACCGGCTTCTCACCTCCTCAGGCCCGCGGCCGCGGCGCCGGCGAAGTAGCGCTCGGCGACATCCTGGTCGATCCGGGCCAGCTCCTGCTGGGTCTGTTCGCAGATCCCTGTCAGCTCGGCGCCGTCGGGCAGGGCACGGCGCTGGAAGTCCAGGTCGGCGGCGAGGCGGCTGACGCGCAGGACGGGCTTTGAGTTGCGCGGTCCGGCGTCGGCGGCGGTGAAGACTTCGTGCAAAGAGTCGACGCAGGCGGCGACGCTGTCGGGGTAGGCGCGCTCGAACAGCAGGAACCTGGCGACAGGGTGGGCGTTGGGGGGCGCTGTGACGGCGCGCAGGTAGGCGTGAAAGCCGCCGACCGCCTGCAGCAGGATCAGTGCGTAGCCGTCCGAGCGGGCGTCCTCGCCGGTCGGCAGAGCGACCCGGAGCATGCGCAGGACCATATCGGCGATCTCCACGAGCCCGCCGGCGTCGAGGAAGCACTTGGCCTCGTCGCGGAGCATCGAGCGGTTGGCGACCCCCCAGATCAGGGCGGTGCGCTCCTTGACGTACTGCGAGGCGAGGGCGGTCCCGGCAGGCGCGGCCCAGCCCGGCTGAACCCCTCCGCGCAGCCCCAGGCTGGTCGTGTTGATCGCCTCCCACATCTCCGCGCTGATCACGTCGCGGACGGTCCGGGCGCCCTCCCGTGCCCGTTCGATCGAGGCCAGCATCGAGCCCGGCCGCTGCGGGTCGAGCGTCAGCTGGTCCAGCACCTGCCCGCCGCCGCTCCTCGACTCCTCGACGTCGCCGAGGATCGCCAGCAGCCCACCCGAGCCGAAGCTGATTCCCGGTTCGCCCTCCGATGCCCCCTGCACCTCGGCCTGGAAGACGGCCTCGACGGCACGGGCGGTGAACTCGGCCCGGGCGAGGTTGCGCCCGAGCCAGTAGAGCTCGTGGGCGATCCGGGCGAGCATCAGGGCACCGCGGGAGGGCCCGGGGGGCCGCCCTGTTGCTGTTGCTGCTGCTGGCCGGTCCAGCCGCCGTAGCGAAGGTCCGGCAGGGCCGGTGGCTGGGTGTCCGCGATCGGCGGCCCGGCCCGGTCGGCATCGTCGCCGTCCTCGAGCACCCAGGTGTCCTTCGAGCCGCCGCCGCGGGATGAGTTGACGATCAGCGAGCCCTCCTCGAGGGCGACCCTGGTGAGCCCGCCGGGGACGATGTCGATCCGCTCGCCGAAGACGGCGAACGGACGCAGGTCGACGTGGCGCGGGGCCAGGCTGCCGTCCTCGCCGACCGTGGGGACGGTCGAGAGCCGCACGACGTCCTGGGCGATCCAGCGATCCGGGTGCGAGCGCAGGACGCCGCGCATCCGCTCGATCTCCTCATCCGAGGCGTGGGGGCCGATCATCACCCCGCGCCCGCCCGACTCGCCGGTGGGCTTCACGACCAGCTCGTCCAGGCGCCCGAGGACGTGCTCGAGGACTTCGGGCTCGGAGAGCAGGTAGGTGTGGACGTTTTCGAGGATCGGCTCCTCGCCGAGGTAGAAGCGGATCATGTCCGGGACGAAGCGGTAGACGGCCTTGTCGTCGGCGACCCCCGTGCCGAAGGCGTTGGCGATCGCGACGCTGCCGGCACGGTAGGCGCGGACGAGGCCGGGGACGCCGAGCAGCGAGTCGGGCCGGAACTCGAGCGGGTCGACGAAGTCGTCATCGAGGCGGCGATAGACGGCATGGGCGCGCTCAGGCCCCGTGTGGTGCGCATGTAGAGGACGTCGTCACGGACGACCAGGTCTGAGGCCTCGACCAGCTCGACGCCCATCTGGCGCGCCAGGAAGGCGTGCTCGAAATAGGCCGGGTTCGCCGGTCCGGGGGTCCAGACGACGACGGTCGCCTCGCTCTCAGCAGACGGGGCGACCGAGCGCAGGGCCCGCAGCAGCAGCTGGGGGTAGTGCTCGACGGGGCGGACCCTGTAGGAGGAGAACAGCTCGGGGACCAGGCGGGCCATTGCGGCACGGTTCTCGAGCACGTAGGAGATCCCCGAGGGGATCCGGACGTTGTCCTCGATGACCTTCCAGGTGCCGTCGCTGTGGCGGACCAGGTCGCAGCCGGCGACATGGCAGTAGACGCCGCCCGGCGGGCGGATGCCGTGGACGGCGCGGGCGAAGTGCGAGCAGGAGGCGACCAGCCGCCAGGGGACGAGGCCCTCGCGGACGATCTCGCGGGCGTGATAGACGTCGTCGACGAAGTGGTTCAGCGCCCGGATCCGCTGCGCCAGGCCGCGCTTGATGGCGCGCCATTCCTCGCCGCTGAGGACCCGCGGGACGAGGTCGAGCGGGAATGGCCGTTCGTGTGAGGCACCACCGGCGGTCGTCTCGAACGTGATCCCCTGCTGCATAAACAGGGCGTCCCGCCGCCGTCCGGCCTCGACCAGGCCGTCGCGGCCGAGCCGGCCCAGCTCGCGGACCAGTGCCGCGGCGGTCGGCCGGGGCTCTCCGTTCGGTTCGAAGAGCTCGTCGAGGAACGGAGCCTGGGGCTGGTAGTCGATCGGGGGGGCCGTCTCGGCGGGCGAGCTCACCACGGGATTCTCGCGGCGGGCCTTCCGTTTCGCCTTGGACGGCTGGCGGAACGGGGGCTCCCCTGTCCCGTCAGCTGTCGTAGGGGGCGTCGAGCCCTCCGAGGGTGCCGGCGCGTCGCCGCGGGTCGCGGACACTCAGTCGGGCCAGTGGCCGTGGAGGTCGAAGTACTCGCGTGCCCGCTCCTCGGCCTCGCGCTCGTGGTCCCCGGCTGCGCCGGTGCGGAAGAGCCAGTTGATGAAGAAGATCGCGAGGCCCGCGCTGACGATCCCGCCGCCGCCCTCGAGGTCGGATTCGCTGCCCAGTGCCATCACGACTATGCCGGCGATGACGACGGCCGCCGGCAGGACGTAGCGGATCACGCTCATCAGCCAGGCGCTGCGGGGGCCGTCCTGCGGGCCGTCCTGCTCGCGGGCGGCGCCGGTGGACTGGCTGGGGCTGATCGGCTCGGTCGGGGCTGGGCTTTGCATCTGCTCCTCTCGATCCTAGGCCCTCGTGGGAGGACCCGCGGTGCGCGGCGGTCGCTACGGTGTGGACGCAGCCGGTCGCAGGGCGCGCCGGGGCTGCGCGAGTCAGATGCCGACAATCGACGAGATCACGATCGCGGACGAGCCGGGAAACTGGGCCGGACTGGGGTTCCGGGTCGATGACAGCTGCTGCGAGATCGCCGGTGTGCGGCTGCGGCTCGCCGGGCGCTCGGCGGGCGAGGGGATCACGGGCTGGTCGCTGCGCGAGCTGACAGGCGTGCAGCTCGACGGCCTGGCGACATCCCGCTCCGCTGCGCCGGTACGTCCCGCGGCGCCGGTGCACCCCAACGGCGTGCTCGCGATCGACCACGTCGTGGCGATCTCGCCAGACTTTCCACGCAGCGTCGCGGCGCTCGAGCGTGCGGGCCTCGATCTGCGCCGGGTGCGTGAGGAGCCGACGCCGGCGGGTGCGCCGCGCCAGGCCTTCTTCCGCCTGGGCGATGAGATCCTCGAGCTGGTCCAGGAGCCCGAGGAGATCGTCGAGCGCGACGGCGGCGCCGGGCGGCCCGTTCGCTTCTGGGGTCTTGCGCTGCTGGTCGATGACCTGGACGGGACCGTGGAGCAGCTGGCTCCGCACGCGCCCCCGGCGCGGGCGGCGGTACAGCAGGGGCGTCGTATCTCGACGCTGAGGCGCTCGGCCGGACTGGCCGTGCCGATCGCGCTGATGAGCCGCGCGGAGGAGGTGTGAGATGAGCTGGGAGCTGTGGGACGAGGTCGACCGCTACACGGCGGGGATGCTGGTGGGTGAGGATGAGATCCTCGATCAGGCGCTGGCCGCGAGCACCGAGGCCGGCCTGCCGCCGATCGCCGTGTCGCCGAACCAGGGCAAGCTGCTGTACCTGCTGGTGCGGATCCACGGCGCCTCGCGGATCCTCGAGCTGGGCACGCTGGGCGGCTACAGCACGATCTGGATGGCCCGGGCGCTGCCGCAGGATGGCCGGCTGGTGACGCTCGAGCTGGACCCCGCCTACGCCGCGGTCGCCACGGCGAGCATTGCCCGGGCGGGCCTGGCCGAGCGCGTCCAGGTCCGGGTCGGCCCGGCGGCGGACTCGCTGCGGGCGCTGCTGCAGGAGGGGGCCGAGCGGTTTGATCTGATCTTCATCGACGCCGACAAGCAGAGCACGCCGGAGTACTTCGAGCTGGCGCTCGAGCTGTGCCGCCCGGGCGGGCTGATCCTGGTCGACAACGTGGTCCGCGACGGCGCCGTGGTGGACCCCGCGAGCGAGGATCCGGGCGCGCAGGGGATGCGCCGCTTCCTCGAGCTCGCGGCGGCCGAGCCGCGGATCACCGCGACGACGATCCAGACCGTCGGCAGCAAGGGCTACGACGGCTTCGTCCTGGCGCTGCTTGAGCCCTGAGCCCGGCGCTCAGCCGGCGAGGATGTTGGCGGCGGTGCGGTGGGCGAGGGCCATGATCGAGATCATCGGGTTGACCCCCGGTGCGGTCGGGAAGGCCGAGGCGTCGCCGATCCAGACCCCGGCGGTGTCGTGCAGCTCCCCGCGCCCGTCGGCGACCGAGTCCCCGGGGTCCGAGCCCATCCGGCAGGAGCCCATCTGGTGTGCGCTGAAGGCCGCCACGTCGTTGGCCGCCAGCGAGCCCCGATCGATCTCGGCCAGGAAGGCATCGAAGTTCTCGCCCTCGCGCCAGCTCAGCGAGGGGCGCTGATAGAAGGTCAGGATCTCCTCGGCGCCCGCGGCGCGGTGGAGCTTGGCCAGCTCGACGATTGCGCGGCGGAACATGCGGGCGTCGATCTCGTCCTTGAAGGACCAGCGCGTCACGGCCCGGCCGTGCTCGTCGATCACGACCCGGCCCTCACCGTGGTCGCGGGCGACGGAGACGAACGGTGCGATGTGGGCCAGCCGGGTGAGGGTCCGCTTGTGGGACTCGCCGTCCTCCCAGGGCAGCGACATGGCGACGATCGCCGGCGCGACCGTTGTCGCCTCGATCAGGAAGCCCCAGTCGCCCTCACAGCCGGCGAACTGGTCTGAGAGGGCCGACTGGATCTGGCCGATCCAGCCCTCGACGGGGGACTCGTAGAAGCCGCCGACGAGCGCCGCGGGGTGCAGGCGCAGGTGGCGCCCGGCGGCCGGTCCGCCGATTCCCGAGCGCAGCAGCAGGGCGGGCGACTCGATCGACCCGGCGGCCACGACGACGGTCCCTGCGCGAACCTCGAGTGAGCTCGACGAGCCGTCGGGGTGGGTGACGGTGGCGCTGACGCCGACGGCGTGCCCGTCCTCGGTCAGGATCCGCTCGGCGCGGGCCCCGACGACGAAGCGGGCGCCCGCGTCGGAGGCGTCCTGCAGGTAGGTCTTCATCGTCGACTGCTTGCAGCCGTTCTGGCAGCCGGCGTAGCAGTAGCCGCAGGCGCCGGGGTCCTCGCAGCTGACGTCGGCGTTGCGGGTCAGGGGCCGGTGCGAGTAGCCCAGCTCCTCACAGCCGGCGAGCATCCGTTTGTGGGTCCTGTTCTGTGAGGTGGCGGTGTCGTTGACCCCGAGCCGCTGCCAGACGGCGTCGATGTGCTCCTCGTAGGAGGGCTGGTCGATCCCCTCGATGCCGTGCTCGGCCCACTCGCGGCGGATGTGGGCGGGCGTGCGGATGCAGTTCATGTAGTTGACGACCGTCCCGCCGCCGAGCGTGGAGCCGGCGAGGATCGCCATCGAGCCGTCCTCCGAGGCGGCCAGGCCGCCGCCGAGGTAGAGCTCGAACATCCCGGGCAGCTCGAGCTGCTTGAAATCGGACTCGTTGCGATAGGCGCCCATCTCCAGGACGACGATCGAGCGCCCGGCGCGGGCCAGCTCGGCGGCGATCACGCCGCCGCCCGCCCCCGAGCCGACGACGCAGACATCCGCGGTCAAGGTCGCCCGCTCGCCGGAGATCTGCTCCACGGCGATCGTCTTGGGCGCCTGCTCGGGAGCCGGCGGGGCGCTCAGCGGGCCGGGGTAGCCGATCGCCTCCCAGTTGGGGTTCTGGCCCTGCTCGTCGGGGAGGCCGTAGAAGAACAGGAACGTCAGGGCTCGCAGCTGGCGCAGGCCGAGCTTGGCCTCGGGCGCCGAGTCGGCGATCGCGTGAAGCATCGCCGTCCGGGCGGCGAGCTCGAGCTCGTCGAACCCCTGCGCGGCGATCGCGTCGAGCAGCCCGCCCAATGCCTCGATGTCCTCGGCCAGGGCGGTCTGGGCGAGGAGACCCTCGATCTGCCCGGCCACCCCCAGGTCGGCGGCTGAACGTGCGTAGAAGGCGCGCTCTGACTCGCCGCTGCCGTGCTGGAGAGAGGGCGCGAACGTGTCACAGACAGCCTCCAGCGTCCTGCGACGGGTCTCGCTGAGAACCCCAACGGATACAGCCATGTCTCCTCCTCGCTCGGGGTGTTCACTATAGTCCCGCCCGCATGGCGAGGGAGCTGAAACTGGGTCTGAACACGGGCTACTGGGCGGGCGGTCCGCCGCCCGGCGTGACCGAGGCGATCGCCGAGGCCGAGCGACTGGGATTCGACTCGATGTGGACTGCCGAGGCCTACGGCTCGGACTGCCTGACGCCGCTGGCCTGGTGGGGCGCCTCGACCGAGCGGATCAAGCTGGGCACGGCGATCGTGCAGATGTCCGCGCGCCAGCCCGCCGCTACGGCGATGGCGGCGATGACGATGGACATCCTCTCCGGCGGGCGCTTCCAGCTCGGCCTGGGCGTCTCGGGCCCGCAGGTCGTCGAGGGCTGGTACGGGATGCCGTTCGCAAAGCCCCTGGCGCGGACACGCGAGTACATCGGAATCCTCCGCGACATCTGGGCGCGCAAGGGCCCGGTGACGGCCGACGGCGAGCACTACAAGCTGCCGCTCCCGGGCGGGACGGGCCTGGCCAAGCCGCTGAAGTCCTCGATCCACCCGCTGCGCGAGGACATCCCGATCTTCCTCGGTGCCGAGGGGCCCAAGAACATCGCCCTCTGCGGCGAGCTGTGCGACGGGTGGCTGGCGATGCTCTTCGCGCCCGAACACCAGCAGCCCTATGTCGAGGCTCTGGCCGAGGGTTTCGCGCGTCCCAGCGCCCGCCGCAGCGCCGCGGACTTCCAGGTCAACGCGACGGTGCCACTGATCGTCTCCGATGACATCGACGCTGCGGCCGACGCGCTGCGCCCGTTCTACGCGCTCTACTTCGGCGGGATGGGCGCCAAAGGAACGAACTTCCACGCCAACGTGGCGATCAGGATGGGCTACGAGGCCGAGGTCGACGAGATCGCCGAGCTCTACCTGCAGGGCAAGAAGGACGAGGCCGCCGCGAAGGTGCCGCGCAAGCTGATCGAGGACATGTCGCTGATCGGCTCGAAGGAGAAGATCCGCGACGATCTCGAGCGCTGGCGGGAGTCGATCGTGACGACCCTGCTGATCTCCGGCGATGCCGCCACGCTGCGGAGCGCCGCCGAGCTGGTCCTGGGCTGAACGACCCGGCAACCCGGCGCCGGCACCGCCGGAGTGCCTATTCGTCGAGTTCCCCGGTGGACGGCTCCGGTTGTGATAGGGGCGACCGATAGCCCGCCCATGAGCGATCAGGCGGCCCGGGCGATCAGCCGTCCTACCAAGGCGCGAGGGCGCGAGAGCGAGACGGCGCTGATGGGCTTCCAGGCCGCGCGCGGCGCGGGCGAGGCGGCGAGCGCTCCGGCCACGTGGCTGATCGGCGACGCGATGAGCCGCGAGCGGATGATCGAGATGGACCGGCTGGTCGCGCCGGTGCGCCAGCGGTCCTTCGTCGTGATCGCGCTGGCGCTTTTGATCTGCGGTCCCTGGCTGGGCTGGTGGACACTCGCCCCGCTGGCGGTGGCGGCGGTCTTCTTCCGCCTGGCCGACGGCACGATCGAGCGCCTGCGGACCCCCGAGTACCTGCTGTTCGGAGCCTGGGCCGCCTCGGAGCTGATGATCGAGGTGGCGGTGGCCCTGACGGGCGGGCCGCGCTCCCCGGCGATGGCCTGGTTCGCGATCCCGATCGTCACCCTCAGCGCGCGCTTCCCGGCCCGTGGCGTTGGGCTTGGAGTAGCGGTGACGGTCGTGATGATGGTGGCCGTCGCCTTCGGTGTCGACGCGAGCGCGGTCGTCGATGACCCGCCGCTCTTGATCATGCCGCTGGCGCTGACGATCGCCGTGGCGATCCTCTCGACGGCGCTGATGCACTCCGATGTAACACACCGCAGCGAAGCCGTGATCGACCCGCTGACGGGGATGCTCAACCGCAACTCGCTCAAAGACCGGACCTTCGAGCTGGCCCACCAGTCCGAGCGAACGGGCCAGCCGGTCGGCCTGATCGTCGGTGACCTCGATCACTTCAAGGACGTCAACGACACCCACGGGCACGCCACCGGCGATGCGGTGCTGCAGGACGTCGCCTACCTGCTGCGCAAGCAGCTGCGGGCGTTCGATCTCGCCTACCGGATCGGGGGCGAGGAGTTCCTGGTGCTGCTGCCGGGGGCCAACCTCGAGCAGAGTGCCGCGATGGCCGAGCGGCTGCGGCGGGGCATCGAGGCGGACACCGTCGGCGGTGGGCTGCGGGTGACGATGAGCTTCGGCGTCTCGGCGTCGCACAGCGAATCGAGTTTCAACTACGAGCGGGTGTGCGCCGAGGCCGACGAGGCCCTCTACGAGGCCAAGCGCGGCGGGCGCAACCGGGTCTGTGGCGGCCCGCTGGCGCTCGGCGAGCCGGCGCTCGCCTGATCGGGCTTGCGCGAGCGCGGCCGGCCCGGCGCCGGTAGGGTCCGGGCGATGAGCGACCCGACCGCAGAGCCCGCACAGCCCTTCGCCAACTTCCAGTACGAGATCTACGGCGTCGGCCTCTCGGGCGAGACACCACGGCTGCCCGTCGCTGCCGGGGCGCTCGAACAGGCCGCCCGCGAGCAGCTGACCCCCGAGGCCTTCGGCTACGTCGCCGGCGGCGCGGGCTCGGAGCTGACGATGGCCGCGAACCTGCAGGCCTTCGAGCACTGGCAGATCGTTCCGCGGATGCTCCGCGACGTCTCGGTCCGCGACCTGGCCACGACGGTCCTCGGCACGAGCCTCGCGGCGCCCGTCCTGCTGGCCCCGGTAGGGGTCCAGTCGATCGTCCACCCCGATGCCGAGCTCGCGGTGACGCGCGCCGCCGCCGCCCAGGGCCTCGCGGCGATCCTCTCGACGGCCGCCTCGAACACGATCGAGGACGTCGCCGCAGCGGCCGGCTCCTCGCCGCGCTGGTATCAGCTCTACTGGCCGCGGGAGCGAGAGCTCGCGGCGAGCTTCGTCGCGCGGGCCGTGGCGGCGGGCTATGAAGCGATCGTCGTGACGCTCGACACCTGGATCCTGGGCTGGCGCCCGCGCGACCTGCAGAACGCCTACCTGCCGTTCCTCAAAGGGGAGGGGGTCGCCAACTACTTCTCCGATCCCGTCTTCCAGGCGGCGCTGCCGGGCCCCGTCGAGGAGAACTTCGAGGCGGCGATCGGCCAGTGGGCCTACCAGTTCTCCAACCCGAGTGTCACGTGGGATGACCTGGCCTGGCTGCGCGAGCAGACCGACCTGCCGATCGTCCTGAAGGGGATCCTCCACGCCGAGGATGCCGCCCGGGCGGTCCAGGCGGGCGCGGACGGGCTGATCGTCTCAAACCACGGCGGCCGCCAGGTCGACGGCGCGATCGGCGCCCTCGATGCGCTGCAGTGGGTCCGCGAGGCCGTCGGGCCTGACTTCACGGTGCTGCTGGACAGCGGCATCAGGACAGGCTCTGACGTGCTCAAGGCGCTGGCGCTGGGCGCGGACGCCGTCTGTCTGGGGCGCCCCTACGTGTGGGGTCTCGGCCTGGGGGGCAGGCGGGCGTCGAACACGTCCTGCGCTGCCTGCTGGCCGACCTCGAGCTGAACCTGGCCCTCAGCGGCTCGACGACGATCGCCCAGCTCGACCCCTCATGCCTCGTGCGGGCGCCCGGGGCGGGCCCGCCGCTGGGCGTCTCGGCCTGAGCGCGGGTGGGTCTACCGGTCAGGCTTTGAGCTCCAGTGCCGACTTGGTCTTGAGTGACCAGGGGGTGCCGGACAGGGCGAGGTCTTCGGTTGCCGTGGTGGAGATTTCTTCCACCGAGAGCCGGTTCGGTTCGCCGCCTTCGAAGCCGAGCGCGCCACCCAAGGTGATCTGAAGGCCTTTACTGAAGGTGTTCGTGTCGCCACCGAGCGTCCCGAAGATCGAGCCCTTGAGGCGGTATTCCGGCGCGCCGGTCCCGCCGCAGCGGAATTCGGCGAGCGTGCTGCCGGATTCCGGCCCCAGATCCACGCCGACGGTGTGCGACCCGCGCGAGATGTAGCCGATCGGCCCGGCCAGAGGGCCGAGGTCGATCACGTGCATGTGGTGTCCGATCAGCGCACCGCAGTCGAGGTCCCCGGTATCGCAGTTGGCGAGTTCGATCTCCACCCCGCCGAAGCTCGTCGGGCTCGTGAGCCGGCCGCCGAGGACCCGTGACTTTTCGCAGCCGACTTCGAAGGCCGATTCGGCCCCTTCGCCGTCGAGGTGGATCGTGTTGATCTTGCCCGTGACTTCGTGGGCCGCGCCGAGGGCTTCCTGCAGTTCGTACTTCCCCTTGGCGCCACCCGGTTCGGAGCAGAGCTTGTCCTTGTAGACGCCGCCGCTGAGCTTGGCGCATTCGAAGAAGGCGGGTTCGGACGCCGAGGCTGCCGAGGCCGTGACCGTGCCGATCGCCAGCAACGCGACCACGAGGATCGCCACCCTCATCACAGCTCGCATCTCGCGCTCCTCTCTCGCTCTACCCCCTCCGGCCTCGACGATAGTCGCGCGCGTGGCCGGCGTCAACGCCCCCGGCGAGCGGTGCGCGGATCTCGGACAAGCACCGGTCGTGGGGGTACGGTCTCTCCATGACCCAGCGCAGCGACGCCGCGGTGAAGCGCCTGACCCTAGTGGCCTGCATCATGGGCTCGGGGATCGTGCTGCTCGACGGGACCGTCGTGAATGTCGCCCTGCCGACGATCCAGCGGGCCCTGGGCGGGGGTCTTGCGGCGCAGCAGTGGATCATCAACGGCTACCTGCTGACGCTGGGCTCGCTGATCCTGATCGGCGGCTCGCTGGGTGATCTGTTCGGCGAGCGGCGGATCTTCGCGATCGGGGTCTGCGGCTTCGGTCTCGCGTCGGTGCTCTGCGCGGCCGCTCCGAGCATCGGCTTCCTGGTCGGCGCCCGCGCCCTGCAGGGGATCGCGGGGGCGCTGTTGGTACCCAGCTCGCTGGCTGTGATCGTCAACACCTTCCCCGCCGAAGAGCGCGGCGCGGCGATCGGCACGTGGACGGCCTGGGGGGCGATCGCAGGCGTGCTGGGGCCGCTGGCCGGTGGCGAGCTGTTGGCGCTCGCCTCCTGGCGCTGGATCTTCCTCATCAACGTCCCCTTCGTGATCGCCTGCGTCGCGTTGATCCTGACGGTGATCCCGGCGAGCGCCCCACGTGAGGCTGGTGCCCGGCGGATCGACTTCCTCGGTGCGGCTCTGGGTGCCGCAGGCCTTGCGGGCCCGGTCTTCGCATTGATCGAGCAGCCCCGGCTGGGCTGGTCATCCCCGGCCGTGATCGGGCCGCTCGCCGCCGGCGCCGTGCTGCTGATCCTCTTCCTGGCATGTGAGGCGAGGACGGAGGATCCGATGCTGCCCCTGGGCCTGTTCCGCCGGCGGAACTTCTCTGCGGGGAACGTCGAGACGTTCGCGATGTATGCGGGTCTCTCGATCCTGTTCTTCTTCCTGGTCCTCTTCCTGCAGCAGATCGGCGGCTACACACCGCTGAAGAGCGGCCTGGCGACGCTGCCGGTGACGTTCGTCATGTTCTCCCTGTCGCGGCGCTTCGGCGCGCTGGCCGACCGCTACGGGCCGCGGATCTTCATGGGGGCGGGGCCGCTCGTGGCGGCCGGCGGCCTGCTGCTGTTCCAGAACGCCGGCGTGAAGGTCGACTACCTCTCGGAAGTCCTGCCGGCGCTCTTGATCTTCTCGCTGGGCCTGTCGATGACCGTCGCGCCGCTGACGGCGGCCGTACTGGCGGGTGCGGAGCGAGAGGCGGGGATCGCCTCGGGGGTCAACAACGCGATCGCCCGCGTCGCCGGCCTGCTGGGAACCGCGGCCGTGGGAGCCGCGATCGCCGGGTCCTTCGCGTCCTCGATCGACAGCCGCCTGGCCGGCGTGCGGCTCGGGGCGCCGGCCCTCGCCGCGGTCCGGGAAGCAAAGAAGCTACCCCTGGGACGCCCCGACGTGCACGGCGTCGCGCCCCGGCAGGCTCACGCGGTGAGTGTGGCGGCCGAAGCCGCCTCGCTGCACAGCTTCCATCTGGGCATGGCGATCGCGGCGGGCCTCGTGGCGATCGGCGGACTGATCGGCGCGGCGGGGATCCGCAACCCGAAGGCGCAGATCAGTGCGGCCGACTGCGCCGCCGGGCAGCTGGTTGGGGTCAGCAGCCCGCAGGCCACGACGTCGGCCTGAGTGGCGCGGAGTTCCGATAGGCCGTACGATCCAGCGAGCCCACCTTGGAGGGGGGGATAACGGCGAGGGAGGACGGACTCATGAGACGTAGCATTGGAGCCCTGGCAGCTGCAGGAGTGGTCGTGGCCGGCCTGGTGTTCGCGGGCCCGGCGCTCGCTGCGCCGCGGACGGTCTGCGGAAGCGGCTGTGCGTTCAGTTCGATCCAGACGGCGATCGAAGAATCATCTCCGGGCGCGACGATCACGATCGCGGCGGGCACCTATCTCGAAAATGTCGTCGTCACCAAGCCGGTGACGTTGAAGGGCTCAGGGCCGGGCACGATTATCGAGCCGGCCGTCGCGAACCCCGTCTGCGGGCCCGGCTCGTTGTGTGAAGGGGCCGCCAGCAACATCATCCTGGTTCAGGCCGACAACGTCACGATCAGCGGCATGAAGCTGGAGGGTGACAACCCGAAACTGACCAGCGGCGTGATCCGCAACGGCAAGGAAATCGACGCGCGCAACGGGATCATCACCAACCACCTGCTGGGCACCTACAACAACCTGACGGTCTCCAAGGTGACGGTCGCAGACGTTTACCTGCGCGGCATCTACGCCTCCTCGGGCGGGACCTTCGACTTCACCCATGACGCTGTCGAAAACGTCGAGGGCTCCGAAGAATCGATTGCCATCTTCGACTTCGAAGGGGCCGGGGTGGTCTCCCACGACACGGTCACGAAGGCAAACGATGCGATCTCGGCCAACTGGTCGAAGGGAACCCAGTTCCTGGACAACAAGATCAGCGATTCGGGCAGCGGGATCCACACCGACAACAACGGTGGCTCCGGCGGCACGGCCGACCTGATCCAGGGCAACAAGATCTCCGCCTGCTCGGTCAACGGCTACGGGATCTTCGTCTTCGCCCCCTACGTCTCCGCGACGGTCTCCGACAACACGGTGAGCGGCTGTGCTGTGGGCCTGGCCGCATTTGGCAGCCAGGTCTCCGGCCAGGGCCCGACGTTTCTGGGCAACAAGGTCGACGGGACCGGGGCGAGCAGCACCGAACCGGGCGGTACCTACGGCGCGTATCTGACGACCGATCTACTCGGCTACGGCTACGGGGACCTGAACGCGACGTTGTCGGGGAACACGATCGAGCACTTCGGTACCGGGATGTTCGTGACCCAGACCAACCCGAGCCCCGAACAGCCGGCCGGTGGCCAGGCAACGGTCAACGCCTCGAACAACACGATCCAGTCCGACACGGCCGGTGCGGCGGGCGAACCGGGCACGGTGGTGAACGCCCAGAACAACTGGTGGGGCTGTGCCGCAGGGCCGACCGGCGCCGGAAAATGCGAGTCGGTTACGGGCACCGTCGCCTACACGCCCTGGCTGACCACGAAACCCTGAGCGCCGCAGGCTGGGATTGAGAAGCTCGACGGGTGGGCCGCAGGCGCTGCGGCCCACCCGAGGGTTTCTGGAGTGGGCCTCTAGGCCGGCTGGCGGGCGTACTCGCGCATCGCCTCGATGATCGGCCCCAGCCGCCGGCCGCGCTCGGTCAGGCGGTACTCGACATACGGCGGGCTCGAGGGGATGACGGTCCGCTGGACGAGCCCTGCGGCCTCGAGGTCGCGCAGGCGCTCGGCGAGCATCCTGGGGGAGATGCCCGCCACGGCCTCGGCGAATTCGTTGAAGCGCAGTGCGCCCGTCAGGGCCGCGTAGAGGATCGACAGCTGCCAGCGCCGCTCCAGGAGGTCCGCGGTGGCGCGGACCTCCTGTGGCACGGGCTCACATCTACGAGACGTGCGCGACATCGCGAGCCGGCTCCAGTGCGCGGTCGAGAACCTCCTGGACGGTCATCACCGGGTGGAAGGTCATCTGCTCGCGGACCTCCTCGGGAATGTCATCCAGGTCGCCCCTGTTGCGCTCGGGCAGGATCACGTCGGTCAGGCCGGCCGCGTGGGCCGCCAGGACCTTCTGCTTGAGTCCGCCGATCGGCAGGACCCGGCCCTGGAGCGTCACCTCGCCGGTCATCCCGACGGTGTGCTTGACCGGCCTGCCAGAGAGCAGGGAGGCCAGAGCCGTGACCATCGTGACGCCAGCGCTGGGGCCGTCCTTGGGGATCGCGCCGGCGGGGACGTGGACATGGAACTCGCGTCCCTCGAAGTCCCGCTCGTCGATGCCCAGCTCCTCGGCGTGGCCGCGGACGTAGGACAGGGCGATCTGCGCGGACTCCTTCATCACGTCACCCAGCTGGCCGGTCAGAACGAGGCCTCCCTTGCCGGTTTTCATCCCGGTGGCCTCGACGAACAGGACGTCTCCGCCCGCGCCCGTCACGGCCAGGCCCGTCGCCACGCCGGGCGTCGCCGTCCGCGCGGCGGACTCCTGGAAGACCTTCTGGCGGCCGAGCGCGTCGCGGACGGCCTCCAGGTCGATCTTCACACGCTTGGCCTTGGGGGTCTTGGGAACCTTGGCCTTCTTGGCGGGCTTGACCGCGCCGTTGGTGGGCGCGATCTCCTCCGGCTTGACCTCCGCGGGCGTGTCCTTGCCGGCCTCGGCCTCCGCCACGGCCTGGGCCGAGGCGATCTTCGTTGCCGTCTTGCGCAGGACGGTGCCGAGGCTGCGCTCCAGGTTGCGAACGCCGGCCTCGCGGGTGTACTCGGAGATGATCGTCCGCAGGACATCGTCGGAGATCTCCACCTCGTCCTCGCGCAGCCCGTTGCGGTCGCGCTGGCGCGGCCACAGGTAGCCCTTTGCGATCGCCAGCTTCTCCTCGGAGGTGTAGCCGTCGAAGTGGATGACCTCCATCCGGTCGAGCAGCGGGCCGGGGATCGTGTCGGCGACGTTGGCCGTGGCCAGGAACATGACCTGGCTGAGGTCCAGCTCGACGTCGAGGTAGTGATCGCGGAACGAGTGGTTCTGAGCCGGGTCGAGGACCTCGAGCAGCGCCGCGGAGGGGTCACCCCGCCAGTCGGCGCCGACCTTGTCGACCTCGTCCAGCAGGATCACCGGGTTCATCGTCCCGGCGTCTCTGAGCGCCCGCACCAGCCGCCCCGGGAGGGCGCCGATGTAGGTACGGCGGTGACCGCGGATCTCGGCCTCGTCGCGCACGCCGCCAAGTGACATCCGGACGAACTCACGTCCGGTGGCCTTGGCGATCGACTCGCCGATCGAGGTCTTGCCGGTCCCGGGAGGGCCGATCAGGGTCAGGATCGCGCCCGACTTGGGGTCGGCCTCGATCCCGCGGTCCTGGCGGAGCTTGCGCACGGCCAGGTACTCGGTGATGCGGTCCTTGACGTCCTCGAGGCCTGCGTGGTCGGCATCAAGCACCGCCCGTGCCGCGACGGGGTCGAGGTGCTCCTCCGAGCGCTTGCCCCACGGGACGGCGATCAGCCAGTCCAGATAGGTGCGGATCATGCTCGACTCGCCCGTCTGCTCGCCCATCCGCTCGAGCCTCGCGAGCTCTTTGAGCGCCTGGGTCTTTACGTCCTCGGGCATCGCGGAGTCCTCGATCTTGGTCCGGTACTCCTCCGCGACCGAGGCGTCGTCGTCGCCGAGCTCCTTGCGGATCGAGTCCATCTGCTTGCGCAGGAAGTACTCGCGCTGCTGCTTCTCGGCGCCCTCCTGGACGTCCTCGCGAATCCTCTTTCGGACCTGCAGCTCGGCCAGGCTCTCGCGCTGGAGCTTGACGGCCAGCTCGAGACGGTCGGTCACGTTGATCGTCCGTAGCAGCTCCACCTTCTGCTCGTAGCTGAGGCTGGGTGAGTAGCCGGCCGAGTCGGCCAGCGAGCCGGGCTCTGCGATGGCGCGCAGGAACGCGGAGATGCGCCCGTCGTCGCCGCGCAGCTCGAGGATCTCCTCGACGGTTGCCCGGTACTCCCTTTCGAGCTCGCGGGTGCGCCCGTCGACGGGGACCTCGTCGGGCCGCTCGTCGACGTCGACGCGCAGCTCTCCTTCGGGGCCGCTCTGAGCCGCGCCGATCAGGGCGCGGTGCTCGCCGGAGAGGGCGACCGCACGGCCGCCGCCGGGAAGGCGGATCTGCTCGGAGACTTCGGCGATCGTGCCGACCTCGAGAAACTCGTTCTCGTGGCGGGGGACGAGCACGACGCGCTTGTCCTCACCGACGTCGAT
This sequence comes from uncultured Solirubrobacteraceae bacterium, assembly GCA_963787765.1. GTDB lineage: Bacteria > Actinomycetota > Thermoleophilia > Solirubrobacterales > Solirubrobacteraceae > Palsa-744. Next base: position 66,655 of record CAWBEF010000016.1, read on the forward strand.
CGTCAGGGTGATGCCCATGTTGGGGAAGACGACTGTGTCGTCAAGGGGGATCAGCCGGAGCCTGGGCTTGGGAGCTGAGGGCTGGAACTCTGGGTGGTCTGCGGGGGGAGTCGGCATCAGTTATTGCTCCATATGAGCTTACGAAAGTGTAGTTAGTATAGCGCGGGGTTGTTGCGTGCGCAAGTACTTCGAAGTGATGCCGGAATTGCGCATTCCAGAGCCGAATCGACCCTCAGGCTGACGGTCCCGGCTCGTCGAAGCTGACCTCGACGTTCTGCTCCTCGTGGCGCTCCTGGGCCTCGGCGGAGTCGGTCAATGCCCGCCGGTCGGCCTCGAGCAGAGGGTCGGCGAAGAAGCTGCGCGGCCACAGGCGCCGGGCTTTGACGACGTTGACCTCGGCCGCGATGACGACGATCTGGGCCCCGAGGGCCAGCCAGGCGAGCAGCCCCAGGACCAGCGCGAAGATGCCGTAGAGGGGGGCGGTGCGCTTCAGGACGTGGTCGAGGTAGAAGCCGCCGAGGTGCTGGAGCAGCTGCCAGCCGATCGTCGCGAAGACGACCCCCGGGGCCAGCTGGCGGATCGTCAGCTGGACGGCGGTCAGCAGTTTGAAGGCGATCAGGAAGAGGACCAGGTTCAGTGCGAAGGCCAGCAGGATCCCCGCCACGACCGCGGCGGCGGAGTGGCTTGCAGCGCCGACGAAGCCGGCGGCGGCGGTCGAGAGGACCGACAGCGTCCCCAGCAGGGCGAGCATGCCGATGCCCCGCAGGCGCGAGAAGATGAAATTGGGCCGGTCCTTGAAGGGGACGGTCCAGATCCGGTTGAAGGCGGTCTGGGTTGCGCCCGTGATGCCCAGGCCCGCCAACAGCGAGCCGACGATCCCGATCGCCAGGCCGGCGTTGCTGCCTTTGAGCGAGTGCAGTTCGAGCTGGGTGCTGATTATCGGGAACTGCCCGAGGGCGCCGTTCAGCAGTTTCTGCTGCTCGGACGGGTCCCCCTGCAGGACGAAGCCGAGGATGCTGACGAAGACCAGCAGCAGCGGAAACAGCGATACGAAGCCGTAGTAGGCGATCAGCGCGGCCAGCTGGCTGCCCTGGTCGTCACCGAACTTCTTGATCACGGCCGCGACGAAGCTGACGCGGGGGTGGGACTGCTGGCGCCGGTCCAGGGCGTGAAGGCGATCGGTCAGGCTCACGCCGGCCTCCCCAAGCGATCAGTGCCTGCGGGGAAGCTGGCTATCCGTAGAAATTCCGAGGGGGGCCGGTAGGTCACGGGGATCGACATACCCGTGTGTCTACCCGATCCAACGGCCAGAGCGGGACGACGAACGACCGGGATCGGCCCGCGCCGTTGCGGTCCGCCCGCCGGGACCCCGCAGAGGAGGTTGCGCAGGTGGCCCTGGCGCGGCGGGAGTTGATGCTCGCCGTACATCGCTTCCGGCTGCGACGCGAGGACCTCGAGGACTGCTACAGCCAGGCAACACTCGAGCTGCTCGTCTCGGCGCGCGCCGGCAGATCATTCGCCACGCGGGCGCACATCGCAAACGCGATCGAGCTGCGATTCCTCTCCCGGGTTCGCGACCGCCGTCGGGCCGTGTCGGGGCGAAGCCCGTCGCAGGCGGCGATGGAGAGCGCGATAGCACTCGACGGCGAGGAGGCCCCGATCGAGATCGAAGACCGTCGATCGGAGCCCGAACGCGTCCTGATGCTGCGCGAAGAGCTGAAACGCCTCCAGGCCCACGCCTCGCGACTGACCGAGGACCAACGCCTGGTCCTGGCCTGCCAGCTGAGTCTCGGCATGGGCTGTGAGGAGTTCTGCAGGATCCATCGCTGGAGCCCGGAGAAGTACCGCAAGGTCGCGCAAAGGGGCCGGGCCCGCCTCAAATCGCTGATGGATCAAGAACAGGCTGTCCCGGCTCGGCCGTCCGGGTCGGATCGGGACCCAGGGACCAACCTATGACCTGTACTCCCCCCACTCATAGGCGTGTCCCCCGGGACGCCGGAGGTCGGTCTCACGCACGACCGGCCGGCGGACCCGATCCGCGCGTTGGCGGCCGGCACCCGCAGAGCGACCAGAGTCGGGTGCCGGTCGTCCGTGCGGGCGAAGGCGACACTCCTCGATGAGGATCCCGCGACGTTCTCAGAGGCAGGTCTACCGGGTCTATGAGGAGGACGAGTTCCTCGGGCGCTCCTCTCCCGCAGAGACGGAGCGCTCGACCGAGGAGCTGCCATCCCGCGGTCCCGTCACCGCCCGGGCACGGCCGGCCCAGGAACCCGGGCGCGCCCGGCTGCTCGCAGCGGCGCTGATCGTCCTGGCCGTGCTCGCGGCCGGGGGACTGGCGCTTGATGCTGTTGACGCCATCCGCCGCGGACGCACCCGCAGCCAGACGAATCCCCGTCCCTCGGCTTCGGCTGCGGCCTCCGGTTCGGGGCGTCGCGGTCGCTCCGGCAGGCGAGGCCTCGGCCGGAGGGGACACTCGAGGCCCGGCGCGGCCCGCTGCCGTCGCCTTCCGCCAAGACAGGACGACGGCCGGGTATTCGAGCCACAGCCCGTGGAATCGGCCCCCTACCGTCCGGCCGACACGGTGGCGCAACCCGGCACCGGCGAGTTCAGCTTCGAGCGGCGGATCGCGCCGTGAGTCCTCAGGCCCACGTGTCGGTGCGTGCATATCGAACATGGCGGCTGCGCCTGCAGCCGGGGCGCCACGGTACGTGCTGATGGCCGTATCGCTGTTCGGTATCGCAGCCAGCGCCCGGTACGCGATCGATCCGCCTCGGCCCGCCGGTACCGGCTCCGTACGGAGTCTCTCCGGTGCGCCGGACCGGGGTGCCGAAGCATATGCGGTGCTCTTCGCACGCCGTTATCTCACCTGGAGCGGGACGGAATCCGCAGCGGCTGCCGATCTTGAATCGTTCACGGGCGGAGCCATGGAAAGCGACGCCGGACTCGTGGTCCCACCCGGCGTGGTTCAGAACGTGCTTGGGCTGAAATCGTGCAGGCGCGTGAACCGCTGGTGGGGCACCACGTCTACACGGTGGCTGCGCAGACGAGTTCCGGCGGGCTGCTCTATCTGACCGTCGGAGTGACCCGAATGTCTTCGGGGGTGCTTGCGCTCGCCGGCTATCCCGCGTTCGTCGGGCCGCCGGCGTCGGCTCCGGCTCCAGCCGCTGCGCCGGGTCCGGCGGTGGGCGAACCGGCCCTGGAAGTCGTCGTCCGGCGCGCGCTGGGGAACTACATCTCGGCTTCCGCGTCAGAGCTGGCCGCCGACCTCGCGGCGGGTGCAGAGGTTTCGCTTCCCACCAATCCACTGACGCTCGACGCGATCGGGCATCCGACCTGGACGGAGGGCAGCGCAGTGGAGGTCTCTGTCCAGGCGAGTGACACAAGGGACGTCCGGTACTCGCTGACCTACGAACTGGATGTCGTCCGGGTGCACGGGCGGTGGGAGATATCAGCCATACAAACAGACCCCCGGAGCTGACCCGGGGAGACAGGAGAGGCAGTGAGACGAAAGCGGATAGGACTCACCATGGCCGTGATCCTCGCGCTCGCCGGGCTCGGCGGCACGGCGGCGCCGGCGCACGCGGCGGTCACCACGGCGAGCCCGGCGGCGGCAAGCGCCCGAAGCAGCGAACCAGGTGGCGGGACGCTCGAAGCTGCGGCCGCGAAGGCCGGCAACACGGGCCGCGCGGTCGCGATGAGCCTGATCGGCCTCGCTCTCGCCGTGGCGGCAACGGTCCTTGCCTTCCGGAGAGACTTCAAGGAGGCGGCCGGAGTATTCGCCGTGGGCATCGTCGCGATCCTCTTTGCGACGCCCTCAGGGATGAGCCTGTTGCGCGACACCGTCACCTCGCTGTTCGGCTCGCAGTGATCGAGATTCGCTCATATCGGCGGGTGTTCGATCTGGAGCGCCGGATCTACAGCGTCGACCGATTCCGGCTGAACCCGCGAGGGATCCCGGTTCGAGGAGTCCTCTACTTCCTCGCAGCCCTTGCGCTGATCGTCGCTGTCACCGCGATGCCTCTGGTCGGCGCCTGTCGCGGGCTGTCCCTGGTTCCTGCGTGACCTTGTGCTTCCCCGCATCATCGGCGGCCCTTCTGAGCTTGATCAGGGTCGACGGACGGACTTCCATCTCGCGGCGCCGGGGTGCTCCTGGTGATGATGAGGCTCCACTCGATCTCGGGGCTCGGCGGGGGTCCGGGTAGGTCACGCCGGTGCCACCGGAGTTGACGATGTTCCCGGACGGCGCCGAGCCCGCTTGAGGAGACTCCGCTACAGGGGTCCGGGCGCTGTGCTCGTGCAGGTCAGCAACCCGTATGGGAGAATCCGAGCGCGGACGCGTCGGCTTGCCCCCCGGACGCGACGTGCGGGTCCCGACGCGCCCGGCAGGTGGACGGGTCTCGCGGGGCAAGGTGGTCGTCCTGGAACGGGCGGGCGGCTGTTGGTCGAGCCGGCGCGGCAGCGCCAGTTGAGGCCTCCGATCGCGTTCACCTACGGCAACTGCATCTTTGCGTCTGGTCCCGACGACGGGTGGGCGGCGTTCGCGGTCGAGCTGGCCTCCTACGCCTGGTTGGAACTCGATGCCAAGCGTGCCCGATTCCTCTATCCTCCTCGGCGCGCTCGAGTCGGTCGAAGCGGACGTTCAGATCATCCGGGTCAGCGGGACCGGGAGATGGAGCTTCGGCAGTCCGACCTCGGGTCGGTGACCAGGCAGAGGATCGGACGGGCCGGGAGCGGGCAAGAACGGCCTACATTCAGGCACAGCGACGGGGGGCTCGCTGCCGGCGGCCGACCCGAGACTGTTCGTCGTAGTCAGTCTGAGTGAACCCGACCGAGATGTCGCGAGCCATGTGTCGGCCCTCGCCGCACAGGGTCCCTCCGGTGGTGGAGAGCTCTCAGAGAGAACCTCTCGGTGCGAGACCGTCGTCTGCTGCGAGCGAGCGAGCTCGAGTTCGCCCGCGTTCGCGCCGATCGCGTTCATGCACGCTTGGAAGGTTTCCTCCCCGTGCGGGCGGTGAGTGGGGTAGAGCTCCAATGGCTCGTGCGGCGAGCGTTCTGCCGCGGACTGGGCGAGCCGGTCGTCGACGGGCTCCACGAACCCCGAGCGCTCGCCTTCGAGCGCAATGGCGAGGCCGTGCTGGCTCCGCTCGAAGGGGATGTGCTCCGGTGGGCGGAGAGCGAGATCGAGCATCGCGGCAGGTTCTTGCGGGTGGAGTCCGAGCTCGGGACAAGCTGGCAGGCCGAGCTGGTTCTGGGGGCGCTTCCGGAGCGGGTGACCTTCCCGGGCGCCGGGGCAGAGCTGATGTTCGATCCGCCAGAAAGTCTCCCGTTCGGGATCGACATCGCCATGTGTGCCCGATTTCTTCCGAGTGAGTTGGCGCTACGCCTGGCACGGCGCCGGATCCAGGATGCCGACCAGATCCTCCGCGCCGAGTCGGCAGGCGACCAGGGCGTCTCCGATCAAGGCTACGAGCGGACCCAAGAGGCGCGTGACCTTCTGTCCTATCTGCAGGCTTCGAGCAAGCCCCCTCTACTCAGTGCCACAATCGCAATCGCGATCGGAGCGGCCGACCCGGGGAGCTCGAGAGACGAGTGGAGATGGTCAAACGTGCCTATGGGGAGGTGCGTCTGCACAGGCCGCTGGGTGATCAACTGAGGCTGTTCACCCAACACCTGCCGGGGCAGAGAACGGCGGTCGCCGGCTATCGGACACCCTCACGACCGAACAGGTGGCGGCGATGATGCCGACCGCGACGCATGGTGCCGGCGCTCGCCGCGGCTTCTTCTCGGGCACACGCTCTCGGGGTCGCGTAGGCCCGTCCTGTTCAACCTCCGGGAGGGGTCGGAACAGCGACAGCAACACGACGATCCTGAGCGTCGGTGCGCTCGGGTCGGGTAAGACGACACTCGCCCAGAAGCTGCAGTACGAGGCGTTTCTGCAGGGCGCCCGTGTAATCGACTGCGATCCGAAGGGAGACCATCGTTTTCACCTGCTGGAAGATGTCGCGCCGCATGTCGAGTGCATGACGCTTCTCCCGATCCCGCACTGCGCGGAATGCTGGATCCCCTGGGTTGCGCCGCCGCAACTCCGCCAGGACGCCGCGGTCTCATTCCTGCGAGATCTCTTCCTGCTCGAGCGGAACCGAACTGGGAGACAGCGATCGTAGCGCCGTGGATCGCGTGCTCAGCCGCGCGCGGGAGCCCACCTGCAGCGAGGTCGTCCGAGCGCTGAAGGAAGGCGACGAAACCGAGGGGCAGGCGGGCCGAACGCTTGAGGTCTACTCGCGCACGGGTCTCACCCAACTGGGATTTGCAGACTCGAATGTCCCTCTCCCGGCGGTCGGAGGCCACCAGGTGACATATCTGCCGATCCGGGATCTGCCCGGTCCTCCCCCCGGTGCTGCACGCTCGGATTACTCGCAGGCCGAGCGGGTCGGTGAGCAGATCGTGCGTCTGATCGCGATGTTCGCGCTTCATTTGATGAGCGCCGAACGAAGCCGCCTGAAGGTCTTCTCGTTCGACGAGGGATGGCGGCTGCTGGGGGATCCGATCGGCCGCATGCTGCTCGCGTCTTTGCAGCGGATGGGGCGATCGGAGCTTGCCGTGCCGATCATCAGCACGCAGCAGGTCAACGACACCGTAATCGGAGACGGTGAGTCGCTTCAGAATCTGATCGGGGCGACCTTCGTGTTCGGGGTTCGATCGCAGCAGGAGGCGGCCAGGTCGCTTCCCTCCTCGGCCTCGATCCAGAGGACCGGCGATGCGCGAGCGACTGCTGGAGCTCGAAGCCGGCCGCTGCTTCTTCCGGGACCACCGTGGGCGGGTCGAGGCGGTACAGATCGAGTTGGTTGATCCCGTCCTGCTGAGGGCCTTCTCGACGCACCCCGGCCCGGTTGAGGCGGGGCTCATCGGGTCGTTGCCGCGGGCTTTCGGCCTTCAGCTGGCCGGCGTGCTGATCTGGACGATGCTGCTCGTGCCAGGCACGGCCGCGCGCAGTGTCGCGGCGAGAGCCGCTCGTGCGGACGCGCCACAGTCGGCATCGCGGACGGGGCGGGCGCCCGCGCTCCCTCAGGCTCCACCGCTGGTATCCGGCCGAGCCAGACCGCACCGGCGGCAAGAAGCGCCGGGAGCGAGCTCTCCGGCCGGAAAAGTCGATCCGCTGGTCAGCAACGGCCTCGGGAGCCCCTCCTGCAGCTCGAGCGCTCGCGGGGGAACTGACCCCGGCGGCCGGAGGAACTGCGAAACGTCGGGTTTCGTCGCGTCTGCCGACCCGACCGGCAACTACGGGATCGACGTCCACATCGACACCGGGCTGCTTCGGCCTCAGCTACGGCGGCCTCCTCAGCACCGTCCAGGACCTGATCGTGACGCCGGTCTGGATGGCGCTCGTCTGGGTCGTCCATGCGCTGGTCGTGATGCTCGAGTGGTGCTTCACGCTCATCTGCTCGAAAGGGCGACGGCGGTCGGGGTCGGCACTGGCGGCGTGCGAGACTGAGTACCTGACCAGCCCGTGGCTCCCGCTCGCGCTCTCGCTCGCCGCCGTGCTGCTCGCTCTACGAGGGCCTTGTTCGGCGCCGGGTGGCCGAGTCGCTGGACAGGCCCTCGTGGTCCTGGCATGATCGCGAGCAGGCCTGTGGGTGATCCGGAACCCGGCGGGAACCGTCGGCGCCTCGAGCAACTGGGCCAACCAGGCCGGCCTGGGGCACCCTGGCCGTCGCCGCTCGAGGGCACACCCTGTCGCTCCGCGCGAGCGCTCGGCGTGGAGCATGGCAGGCGTGTTCGCGGCGACGGTCGAAGGGCCGTGGTGTTATCTGGAGTTCGGCAACGTCCAGTGGTGTCGCGACCCCACGCGGCTCGACCGCGGGCTAAAGCAAGCCGGGCTGAAGATCGCCGGCGAAGAGTTCGCCGCAGCGTGGTCTGCTCCGGGCGGCTGCTCGGAGGCGCGCCGGCCCGGCCCTGCGGTGAGCCGGCGAACACAGCGCCCGCCTGCTACGGGAAGCGGACCAACGGCGCGCTTTTCCTGGCGCTGCCCAGCAACGGCCCCGCAGCGGAACTCGATCAACGACGAGGGATCGCTGCTGCGCGAGCTCTGCGGCACGGCGAAGCGACCAACTGCCCTGGCCGACCGCCGCGGAGGCGGAGTTTCGGACCGACTGGCGGACGATGGCACGGGTCGGCGGGCCTGCTGCTGATCGCCGTCGGCGCGCTCGGCATGGTGCTGCTGCTCGGCTCACATCGGCGCTTCGCCTTCTGATGGCAGCGATGCTCAGCCTGCTTCTACCTGCTGCTGGCACCCGGGTCGTGCTCGCGCCGGCGCTGGGCGAGCGAGGGCGAGCCGTCTTCCGCGCCTGGGCTGCCCGCCTGTT
>CAWBEF010000017.1:0-120149 GCA_963787765.1 uncultured Solirubrobacteraceae bacterium
TGAAGGTCAAGACCTGCGGGGGCTCTCGCTTCGATGAAGCAGACGCCCGCGCCCACCAGGGTGTAGCATGATCTGTGCTACGCTCCGGCCGTGAGTCGGTCCCTGCACGTGCGCCTAGACGACAGCTCCGCCGAGGCCCTGCGAGTCGTGCGTGGCGAGGGCATGAGCGACTCCGAAGCGGTTCGGACGGCGTTGCGAGAGGCGGCATCTCGCAGGCGAACACGCTCGTCGATCGCCGCAGAGGTTCAGCGCCTTATGACCGACGCCGATGACCGCCAGGAGATGCGGATCATCCGCGACCAGCTGTCAGATCTGGCACCGGAGCCCGGCGACTGAAGTGGTCCGCGGCGAGATCTTTCGTCTGCCGCCCCCGCGCGGCGCAGCCGGTCACGAGCAACGTGGCGCACGGCACGCCGTCGTTGTTCAAGCAGATGAGTTCCTAGCTCTGAGCACGGTGCTCGTATCACCCACTTCGACCCGCGCGCGCGCCGCGAGCTTCCGTCCAGAAATCACCCTCGACGGCACCGTCACCCGCGTGCTGGTCGAGCAGACCACCGTCGTTGACCCGGAGCGGCTGGGACGCTCAAGCGGCCGTCTCGACGCGGAGGAGCTTCAGGCGGTCGACGACGCCCTCGCGTTGATGCTCGGGATCTAGCGAGACCAAGCGAGCGAACGGCCGCGCCGGACCCGAACCCGTCCCCGCACTCGAGCGGGGACCCAGCCGCGGTCGCCCGTCGTTGAGGTCTTGGCGGGCGATCCCGGTGGTTGTTTGTGTCCGGCGCTGCGTCATGTGGTGATGGGGACGACGGTTGGGGCGATGGTGAGGCCGTCGATGAGTGCGGCGAGGAGGTCGGGGTGTTCTGAGGTGGTCATGTGGCCGCCGGGGAGCGTCACGATGTCTGGGGCATCCGGTTGGAGCCTCTCGCTGGCGGCGAGGAGCTGCTTTGGCTCGAAGGGGTCGTCGGCGCTGCCCGCGAGGTGGAATGTGACTGACTCGCGGGTGGCTTTGAAGATGCGTGCCAGGTCCCAGCGTTCGCCGTTTGCGCGGTGCTCATCGACGAAGCGCGAGCCGTGGTGCAGGAAGGCTGCGCCGTTGCGGCGGGAGATCGCGTTGTATGCCTCGCGTAGCTCCGCTGCCGAGACGGGATAGTCCTTGGCGAAGAGGCCGGATGACTTCATGATCTGGCCGAACATGAAGGGTGAGCGCTGTGTGAGGACCATGCTCATGCGCCCTAGCGGGGTCTTGAGCAGCGGCGTCGACTGCCATGGGTGCGAGTGCGAGTCGGCGAACAGGCCGCCGTTGACGATCAGGACCTCCTCGATGCGTGTCTTCGAGCGTTCGCCCACCTGTCTGCGTTCGTCCTGGCGCGCGAGCAGCTCGAGCAGCACGAGCGATGAGAAGTCAAAGGTCACGACGAACGTGTTCTTGACTCGGTGTGCGCCCCAGAGCGCTTCGACCAGGTCGGCCCTCTCGACGACCGAATACGCGTAGCGCGCCGGCTTGTCCGAGTCGCCCTGGCCGAGGTACTCGACGAACAGTCGCGGCGATTGCATGTCGCTCAGGAGCTCGTTAACCCTCGAGTAGCCGAACGAGCCGTCGGGGAATCCTGGCAGGAAGGTCATCCAGCGCTGGTCGCTGCCGGGACTCGGGGCGTTCTCCACTCGCTCGAACACGTGGGGGAGACCGTCTTGGTCGGCGCCCAGGACTGTCTTCGTCGATGGGTTGTAGGGCCTGCGGGTGCCGCCGGCGAACCAGTCGGCAGCGGACACGATGCTGCTCATGTCGGTTGTCTTTTCAGTAGCCATTGCAATGTCCTTTAGTGTTGGAGCTGGGCGCTTCTCAGGCTGCGGTGTCGGTTTCCTCGCGCAGGAGCTCGGGTCCGACGACCTGCTCGATCAGGCCGGTCTCGACGTCGTAGACGAGGCCTGATACGAGGAACTCGGCCGGCAGGAACGGATTACTTTTCAGCAGGGCAGTGTCGGCTCTGACGGACGCCCACGGGTCGGTGATGTGCTTGTCCTCGAGGTCTGCCACCTCGACCCCGAGGTGCTCGGCGAGCAAGTCTGGGTACTGCGTGAGGTGGTTGATCCCGCAGTCGGTGTGGTGCAGGAGGATCAGGTTCCAGCCTGCTCCCGGGGGTCCCCCCGGCTCCGCGGAAGCGACCAGGCGCAGCATCGCCATCGTCTGCAGCGTCGCGGGCGTGATCCGACCCCCGACGTTGCGGATGACGGCAGCGTCCCCCAGCTCCAGGCCCAGCACCTCGGCCGGGTCCACACGTGGGTCCGCGCAGCCGATGACCATCGCCTTGAGATGGGGAGCCATCGCCAGTCCGCTCTTGAACTCCCCGGCGGCAAACTGCCTGTTGCGCTCGTGAATCGTTTGGATCGTGTCCACGGCTGGTGCTCCTTTCGCTGGCATTCTTGTAGCTGCAAGATAACACGAACCTGGCAGGACTTGTAGCTACAATCTCCATATGAGCAGCACCGCCCCCACCGCGACCGGACCACGCGGCACCGAGATGGCCGAGCAGTGCCTTGCCGTTCGCGTACGCCTGCTCAGTCGCCGGCTCAGCCGCCTCTACGACGGGGCGCTGCGTCCGCTGGGGCTCACCGTCGCCCAGCTGAACCTGCTATGCGTGATCGAGATCGCAGAGCCCGTCCCGGCGGGCCGAGCGGCCGACCTTCTGGCGATGGAGATCTCGACCCTTAGCCGGAACGCGCACATCATGGAGAAAGAGGGATGGATCACGATCGAGCGCGCCGAACGGGGCAACGGGCGAGTACTTCGACTAACGGCCGACGGGCTACAGAAGCTCCGTGAGGCAAAGCCGGCGTGGGACACCGCACAGGCCGAGGCCGCCAACCTGCTCGGCGACGAGGGAGCCAATGAGCTAAAGCGTCTTGGCGACGGTATCTGGGACCACCAGGTGAGCACCGGATAGGCCCGATAGCGGGCTGGTCGAAGGCCGGGGGCCGCTCGAAAGCAGCGGTCGGAATCCAAGGCGCGGATAGACCGACGCGCGGGTCAGCGAGACGGTCGCTTTGGTGACCACGGGTCAGTCATCACGCTAGAGCTGGGGCACGTCGGCCGGGGACGGCGTTAGGGCACCTGGTTGATGCGGATCAGGTTGCCTGCGGGATCGCGGATGGCACAATCGCGGATGCCGTGCGGCTGGTCGGTTGGCTCTTGGACGATGTCCGCTCCGCTGGCCTGCAGCCGCTCGAACGTGCCATCGAGGTCTGTCGTGGCCAGCACGATGCGGGCATAGGTGCCCTTGGCCATCATCTCGTCGATCGTGTGTCGCTCGTCCTCGCTGATGTCGGGGTTGGCAGCTGGCGGCTCCAGAACGATGGACGTGGCGGGCTGGTCCGCGGGGCCAACCGTGATCCACCGCATGCCGCCGTATCCAACGTCGTTGCGAATCTCGAAACCCAGGGTGTCGCGATAGAAGGCGAGCGATGCGTCTGGGTCGTGGTGCGGGAGGAAACTCCAGTGAATGGTTAGGTTCATGGTGGCCACCCTAAGTGACCGCACCGACTCGCGCTTCTCGATTCCTGACCGGTTTCGTCACCTGCTTGGCCACACAGGACGGCATTTCCGCTGCCGCGCGCATGCCGCGACGTTTGTACTCGCTGGGCGGGACACCGACCAGTTCGGTGAAGCGCGTGCTGAAGGTCCCCAGCGACGAGTAGCCAACCGCAAAACAGGCCTCGGTGACGCTGACATCGCCGCCGCGAAGCAGCGCCATTGCACGCTCGATGCGGCGCGTCATCAGATAGCCATAGGGCGACTCGCCGTAGGCAAGGCGGAACTCGCGACTGAGGTGGCCGGCCGACATGTGCGCGCCCCGCGCAAGCGCCTCGACGTCAAGCGGCTGCGCGTACTCCCGATCGATCCGGTCCCGAACGCCGCGGAGCCGCGCGAGATCCCGCAGGTGATGCGCGTGGGAGCTTGTGCCGGTCACGGGTGAGATCGTGCCACACCGCCACCAAGACTCGGACACGTGATCCAGACGTACCCAATTGAAACGAGTGTTCGTCGTTCGGCGAACCGCGAGCCGGAAGGGCTTCGGCCTCGTGTCCGTGGGTCGCGGTGGATATGGAATCGGCCGGCGGCGGCGCGCTATTCGCGGTGCCAGTCAACCTCGTAGGCCTCGATCGGGCCGTCAAAGCCCTTCGCGTCCACCGACCGGCGATCGGAGAAAGCGATCCCCTTGCCGCGGCAGAGGTCGTGCACGCCTGAGGAGACGACGATGCAGTCAGGCTGCGCGCACTGGCAGAGACGGGCCGCCTGCTGGACAACGGCCCCGAAGAGGTCGTCATGCGCGGTCACCGGCTCACCGGCGGCGACGCCGATCCGCACGCGCAGGCGCTTGTCAGCCCCGGCCCCCTCCTTGAGTGCACGCTGGATGTGTGTTGCCGCGCCGACCGCGCGCGACGCGGAGTCAAACGCGGCCATGATGCCATCGCCGGTGTGCTTGACCTCGCTACCTCCAAAATGCGCAAGGCCCGCCCGGACGGCCGTGTCGTGCTCGCGCAGCAGCTGCATCGACAGCCAGATCGCCGAGCTCCTGAGTGAGACGGGTCGAGTCGACGATGTCGGTGAAGAGAACCGCCCTGAAGGCGCTGTCGGTGTACGCCTCGCCCGGGGGATGGGTGTTCAGGCGGCCGAAGAACCCGCGCACAACAGTCTCGTCGACCTCGATGACCTCCGATGGCATGAGACCGTGAGCCTCGCGGTGTGCTGCTTCTACGGCCTCCCGGTCCGGGCCCTCGATCAGGCAGAAGCCCAGATCGGAGTGGTCCTCGAACCAATAGGTGAGGAATCGCACGCCGAACCTTGCCTGGACGCCGAGGTCTTTCACATGCGCTGCGGCGATGTCAGCGGCGCTCGCTCCGGGGATCTCGTGGCGGTCCATGAAGAGGGCCATCGTGACTCGAACCTTACCTGGGGACCTGGATCGGAGCGAGCGCTCGGCGAACCAGTCGCTTGCTCGATGCTCTCGTTGGATCCTGGTGTTCCTGGGGACGCTACTCGGCCAGCGTCTCGCCGGAGCCGCCCAGCTCTGCGGGGAAGTCCTTCAGCTTGGGCAGGCCATCGCTCATTGGCAAAACGGTCGACTCGTAGTTCACATGCACTCCAGGCGCAAAGGGAAATGAGGGAATCGTCGCCGCGTAGACATCAACCAGATCCCACTCGGGGTGCCGGGTCAGCAAATGCCCGCCGCAGACCTTGCACCACTGGCGAAAGCTCCCCGCGTTCTTGTGATACTCGCCGATCTGGTCTTCTCCCTGGGTAACCGAGACCGCCTCGGGCTTCCAGAGCGTGAATGCGTTGACGGGGCCGGCGGACCAGCTCCGGCAGGACGCGCAGTGGCAGTAGCCGGCACCCTCCGGGTCGCCCGTTACCGCAATCCTGACGGCACCGCAGTAGCACTGCCCTTCGAAGGTCTTCTCATCTTGGCTCATTCTCTCTCTTCCTCTCTTTCTCTCTCACACACACATACGCAGACACACACACGAGGAGCCGGAGCCGCCGCAGGTGCCGCTATCCGGGGTTCGTGCCCGAGACGATCCAGACCGATCCCCTGCTGACTATCGAACCATCGGGTCTCTGCCAGCCTGCATAGTGATCCCGCAGGGCCTCGGCGATCTCGCCGCGACGGCTCTCACCGTAGTCACCATTCAGGCGGATCAGCTCTGCGCCGGGGCCAATCGCGAGCAGGGAGTCGACCGCCTCGTCCATGTCGGCGCCCATGACGTAGTCGAAGTCGCGCTGCTGCAGCTCGATCGCGTCGAACCCGGCCGCGGCGAGAATCCCATGGGTCGTTTCGGGGTTACCGAGCGAGAATGGCCCGGGCCCGCAGGTATCGGCCTCGTACACCTCAGGGCGCGACAGGTACCGCTCGACAACCTTCTCGGTCTCCGCCCACAGCGGGCTCTCGGCCTTGCGGCGCCAGCACAGCTTGGCGAGCCTGCCTCCCGGCCTGAGCGCGCCGCGGATCGCACGCATCGCCTGAACCGGCGCGGCGAAGAACTGCGTCCCCATTCTCGAGAACGCGTAGTCGTAGACCGGCTCCCACTCAGCCGTCTGCGCATCGGTCGTCTCAAACGCGACGTTGTGGACCCCGGCCTCTGTGGCCTCGCGGCGGGCGTCTTCGATGAACCGCGGCGAGGAATCAACGCCGAGCGCGAGACCTTCCGGCCCGACCAGCTCGGCCAGCCGCCGGGTCGTCTCACCAAAACCGCACCCGATATCGATGCAGCGACCACCTCTGGGCGGTGCGAATTGCTCGAAGACCTCCTCGGTGACCTGCGTGAGGGCATCCACGAATACCGTGCGGTTCGACTTCCATCGCTCGTACAGCACCGTGTCCCAAGCACGCACGGCCTCCTCGTTTGCCGCCGCGACCTCGTGCGCACCCTGCGCCTGGATGAGCGTTGTCACGACGTTGCCCGTCTCCGTCATCGTGCGAGCCTCCTCAGGCCGCTGGAGCATGGACGGATCTGCATGCGAGTCAACGTAGGTGGAGAGGCCGAGGCTCGCTTCCGGGGGGCACCTAGTCTTGGCCGCAGCGATATGACGTGCGAGGATCGCTGGTGGGAGCGAGAGCACGAGGCGCGTGCCTGCCTAAGTGCCCCCATCGGCCCGTGCTCGTGTGCTCAGCGCCGGGGTCAACTCCTCGCGCGAGTGGATGTCGAGCTTGAGATAGACGTGGCGCAGGTGGTACTCGATCGTCTTCGGAGAAAGGAACATCGTCGCCGCGGCTTCACGGGTGGTCTTCCCGCCGGCCAGCAGCAATGCGATCTGGAGCTCCTGTGGTGTCAGCTCGTCGATCGTGCTCGGGTCCCGGCGCCGGAGCCGCTCGCCGGTTGCCTCGAGCTCGGCGCGGGCGCGGTCGGTCCATGGGCGTGCGTCCAGCAGCTCGAACGTCGCGAGCGCGCCGCGTAGCTGCTCGCGAGCCAGCCTGCGGTTGCGCGCTCGTCGCAGGCGTTCTCCGTACGCGAGCTGCGTGCGCGCGTTCTCGAACGCATCGGGCGTCGCGGCGTGTCGCGCCAGGGCTTCCTCGAACAGCGACGCGAACGAATCCTCCTCGGCGAGGAGGGCACGCACCCGGAGAGCGCGAGCGAGCGACCACGGCTGTCCCTTGGCGTCAGCTGCGGCGCCGAACTCATCTGCCAATCGGCGTGCCTCGTCGTGCCGGCCCCGCCTGGTGGCGGCGTCGATCAGCTCGGGCGCCGGCGAGAGGTCGGGGTCCGTGATCCCGAGCTCATCGACGAGTCGTCTCTGGTGTTCCAGATGCTCGACGGCGCGCTCGGTTTCGCCCAGACCCAGCGCGAGCATGCCGAGCGCCTCGATCGCCCACACCTCGTGCAGTCGCGTGCCGACGCTCTCACAGAGCTGGAGTGCCTCTGCGACGTTGGCCCGGCACTCCTCTGCACGGCCTCGGCGAGCCTGCAGCCGTGCGAGACCCGAGAGCCCGAATACGAGGTCTGTCAGTTGCCCCATCTCCCGAGCGAGGCCGATCGCCTCCAGGTACGTGGCCTCCGCCACCGCCCAGCGGTCGGTCGTCGCGTGGTCGAGGGCAACCAGGCTGAGCACGAGCGGGAGCGCCCCGATCGCCGAGCGGCTGCGCGCGCCCGCGAGCGCGTGGTCCAGCAGAGCTCGCCCGCTGTCGGCCTCGCGCAGGAAGATCGGCGCAGTCGCGAGCCAGGGGAGCAGAGGCAGATCCGAGAGCAGCTCCGGTGCGTGGTTGGCGAGATCGACGGCTTCCTGGATCTTTCCCGACCCGGCCGCGGCATCGCCTCCGGCGACGCGTGCCATGCCGATCGCGATCGAGGCCAGAAAGCGCGCGCGGACCGAGGTGCATTGCGCCCCGAGGTTCCACGCTCGCTCCGCAACGGCAAGCATCTCGGCGGGATCGCCGGCGTAGAAGCAGGCGGCGCTCGCCTCGGCGAGCATGCTGACCGCACGCTCGGGCTCAGCATGCTCGGCTGCCGTAGTGAGGATTGCATGCCCTCGCATGACCGGGCCCTGGCGGACCGCGATGTGGCCTGCCAGCTGGTCGATGTCGAGCGAGCTCGCGGCGTCGACGGCCGATGCGCGGGCCTCCTCGAGCAATGTGACGGCCCGACGAGCGAAGCCCGCATGCCAGCTTTCCTGCGCCGCGGCGAAGACCAGCCGCGCGCGGCGGTTGTCGTCGGAGGTCAGCCGTCCGGCTCGCTCAAAGGCGAGTGCAGCGCTCGCGTAGGCGCTCCGGTCCCGTGCGCGCTTCCCGGCCTGCTCGAGTGCCGCGGACGCCTGCTCATCGATGCCGACGGCTGCGGCAGCCAGATGCCAGGCGCGCCGGTCACCGTCGCGATCGGGCAGCGCGGAGGCAAGCGCCCTGTGGGCGGCGCGCCTTGCCTCGGGTGACGCGTCGGCGTAGATCGCCGAGCGTGCAAGCGGATGTCGGAACTCGACCGAACCGGCCTGCACGGTGATGAGCCCGGTTCGCTCCACGGCGGCCAGTGCCGAGAGCTCGATGTCCAGGCGCTTGGCTGCGCGCTCGAGGACCGCGAGGTCGCCGCTGTCGCTCGTCGCTGCGAGCAGCAGCGCCTGGCGCTCGCGCGCATCGAGCTCGCCCGTTCGCCGCAGGAAGGCGCGCGAGATTCGGGCGGATACCAGCAGTGGTGCCCCGCCCGGAGCGAGCGCCAGCTCATCTTGCTCGCCGGCGAGCTCGAGTAGGCCGAGCGGATTGCCGGCGGTCGCCTCGTGCAGTTGCGCTGCCGTCTCGGGCAAGAGTGTGGGTAGCAGCGACGCGGTCTCCTCGCGGCTGAGTCCTCCGATCCACACCGTCGGCAGGTCGGCGCCGTCGAGCAACGAGGGCTCGCCATCGCGCACCGCAAGCAGAACGGCGATCGGATCCGCCACCAGGCGCCGGATCGCAAACAACAGCGCCTCCGCGCTGGCGCGATCCAGCCACTGAGCGTCGTCAATCAGGACTGTCACCGGGCCCTGCTCGGCGTAGGCGGCCAACAGGCTGAGCGTCGCGGCACCGACTGCGAAGCGCTCTCGCGCCCGCGCCGGCCTCAGCGCCAGCGCGCCCTCGAGCGCGAGCGCCTGAGGCTCCGGGATGCTCTCGAGCATCCCTAGCGCCGGGCGCAGGAGCTCGAGCAGCGACGCGAACGGGATCTGTGCCTCGGACTCCACCCCGCGGGCTCGCAGCAGTTGCATCGAGCCGGCGTGGCCGGCGGCATGCTCGAGCAGCGCGCTCTTGCCGATACCCGGCTCGCCGACGAGCGCCAGCGTTGCGCTCTCGCCCGATCGTGCGCGGTCGAGTGCGCGCTCGATCTCACCCCGCTCACGCTCGCGCCCGACCAGCATCGGCCGATTCTGGCACCTGGGGTCACGGCGGCGAAGACTAGGTGCCCCCCGGAAGCGAGCCACGACACCCCCGGCGTACGGTCATCGGCGAGCCAACCAACGAGGAGATCTCTGATGAGCACAACAACCGAAGCCGCCGCGGTCGATGGCGAGAAGCTGATGCAGTTCGTGTTCCGGGCTGTCGACGAGGTCGGGGCGACGCTGAACGCGGCCTTGGTCGTGATGGGGGACAAGCTCGGCCTCTACCGCGCGCTCGTCGGGACGGGCGGCCTGTCGCCGGCCGAGCTCGCGGAGCGCACGGGCACTGCCGAGCGCTACGTGCGGGAGTGGCTGAACGCCCAGGCCGCGGGCGGCTTCGTTGCCTATGACCCCGACAGCGGCCTCTATTCGCTACCGCCCGAGCAGAGCGTCGCGCTGACCGACGAGTCGAGCCCCGCCTACCTGCCCGGCTTCTTCCAGATCGCGCTCGGATCGGTGATCGACTCGCCGAAGATCGTCGAGAAGGCCCGCGGCGGCGACGGGCTCGGCTGGCACGAGCACGTCCACGACGTGCACGAGGGTTGCGAGCGGTTCTTCCGCCCCGGCTACAACGCCCACCTCGTCGCCGAGTGGCTGCCCGCCCTTGACGGTGTCGTGGAGAAGTTGGAGCGAGGCGCGCTGGTCGCGGATGTCGGCTGCGGCCACGGCGCCTCGACGATCCTGATGGCAACGGCGTTCCCGAACTCGACGTTCGTCGGCTCCGACTGCCACGAGGGCTCGATAGTGACGGCGCGGGAGCGGGCGAGCGAGGCCGGTGTCGCCGAGCGCGTGAGCTTCGAGGTCGCACCGGCGGCGGCGTACACTGGCAGCGACTATGACCTCGTGACGATGTTCGACTGCCTGCATGACATGGGGGATCCGGTGGGCGCCGCTCGTCATGTGCGCTCGACACTCAACGGTGAGGGAACCTGGATGATCGTCGAGCCAAATGCCGGCGATCGCGTCGAGGAGAACCTCAATCCCGTGGGGCGGGCCTACTACGGGTTCTCGACGCTCCTGTGCACGCCCGCGTCACTGTCGCAGGAGGTGGGTCTCGCGCTTGGCGCGCAGGCGGGCGAGGCGCGGATCGGCGACGTGGTCAAGACGGGCGGCCTGAGCCGCTTTCGCCGGGTGGCGGAGACGCCCTTCAACCTCGTCTTCGAGGCTCGCCTGTGAGCATCGTTCCTGAAGAGACGGCGGCGCCCGCGGACCTCGCGGGCGCCCTGGCGCGGGAGCAGACGCGGGCGCGCTATCCGGATGAGACCGGCTATGCCGATCGCGACGGCGTGCGTCTCTACTACGAGGTGTACGGGTCGGGCGATCAGGCGCTCCTGCTGCTGCCGACCTGGTCGATCATCCACTCGCGCTTCTGGAGGGCGCAGATCCCGTACCTCTCGCGTCACTTCCGAGTCGTGACCTTTGACGGGCGCGGAAACGGCCGTTCGGGCCGGCCGGTGGGGGGGGAGGCGTATGTCCCGGATGAGTTCGCGGCTGACGCGCTCGCGGTGATGGATGCGACCGCCACCGAGCGTGCGGCACTGGTAGCGCTCTCGTGCGGGGCTCTGTGGGCGACGATCCTCGCCGCTGAGCACCCCGAGCGGGTCGACAGTGTCGCCTACATCGGCCCCGCGGTCGGGCTCGCACCCGGTCATCCGGAGCGCGATGTGCCCTTCGACGAGCCCCTCGAGAGCGACGAGGGGTGGGCCAAGTACAACAGCTACTACTGGCAGCGCGACTATCTGGGGTTCCTCGAGTTCTTCTTCGCCAAGTGCTTCAACGAGCCGCACTCGAGCAAGCAGATCGAGGACTGCATCGGCTGGGCGCTCGAGACCGACCCGGAGACGCTCGCCGACACCACCCGTGGGATCGGTCTGCGCTGCAGCACCGAGAGCTTCAAAGACATCTGCTCACGTGTTCGCTGCCCGACACTCGTGATCCACGGTGACGCGGACCTTGTCCGACCGCATGCCCAGGGCGCTGCGCTCGCCGAGGCGACCGGGGGCGAGCTGGTCACGCTGGAGCGCTCAGGCCATATCCCCTCGGCGCGCGACCCGGTGAGGGTCAACCTGCTGCTGCGCGAGTTCCTCGACGGCCGGCGGGGTGCGACGTCCGCTTGGAGGCGCGCACGTGCGCGTCGGCGGCGCGCGCTCTACGTCTGCTCGCCGATCGGCCTTGGCCACGCGCAACGCGACATCGCGATAGCCGACGAGCTGCGCAGGCTCCACCCCGACCTCGAGATCGACTGGCTGGCGCAGCATCCGGTGACCACGGTGCTCGAGGGGCACGGCGAGCGGATACATCCCGCAAGCAGGGAGCTCGCCAACGAGTCCCACCACATGGAGTCCGAGTCGGCCGAGCACGACCTGCACTGTTTTCAGGCATGGCGGCGGATGGACGAGATCCTGCTGGCAAACTTCATGGTCTTCCACGACCTCGTCGCGGCAGAGCAGTACGACGTGTGGATCGGCGACGAGGCATGGGAGCTCGATTACTTCCTGCACGAGAACCCGGAGCTAAAGAGCGCCGCGTACGTGTGGCTGACCGACTTCGTCGGATGGCTGCCGATGACCGATGGCGGCCCGCACGAGGCGTTCCTGACCGCCGACTACAACGCCGAGATGATCGAGCAGATCGCGCGCTACCCCCGCGTGCGCGACCGCGCTGTGTTCGTTGGCGACCCCGAGGACATCGTCCCGGAGCGCTTCGGCCCCGAGCTGCCCGCGATTCGCGAGTGGACCGAGGAGCACTACGACTTCGCGGGTTACGTCACCGGCTTTGACCCGGCCGCGTTCGGCGACCGTGAAGCGCTGCGCGCCGAGCTCGGCTACCGCCCCGGCGAGCGCGTCTGCGTCGTGACCGTCGGGGGCTCGGGCGTCGGAGGAGACCTCCTGCGCAGGGTCATTGCGAGCTTCCCGCAGGCCAAGCGCCTGGTCCCGGAGCTGCGCATGATCGCCGTCGCCGGACCGCGGATCGATCCCGATTCGCTCCCGGCGTGTGACGGGCTCGAGGTCCGCGCGTACGTGCGGGACCTGTATCGGCACCTCGCCGCCTGCGACCTCGCGGTCGTCCAGGGCGGGCTGACGACCGCGATGGAGCTGACCGCCAACCAGCGCCCGTTCATCTACTTCCCCCTCAAGCACCACTTCGAGCAGAGCTTCCACGTCCACCATCGGCTGTGTCGCTACGGCGCCGGGCGCCGGATGGAGTTCGAGGACTCGCCTCCGGACGCGATCGCAGCGGCGATCGCCTCCGAGCTCGGCCGCGAGGTCGAGTACCGGCCGGTCACCTCGGACGGGGCCGCGCGCGCGGCCGCGATGATCGCCGAGGTTCTCTGATGCTAATCGACACCGACTACCTGGTCATCGGTGCGGGGGCAAGCGGCCTTGCCTTCGCCGATGCGCTGGCGACCGAGGCAGACGTCGATGTGACGCTGATCGACCGACGGGCTGGGGTGGGGGGCCACTGGACGGATGCGTATCCGTTCGTCCGCCTGCACAGTCCCTCCGCGTACTACGGCGTGAGCTCGCTCGCGCTCGGCGAAGACCGCGTCGACCAGGTGGGAGAGAACGCCGGGTACTACGAGCGGGCGAGTGGCGCGGAGGTCTTCGGCTACTTCGCCGAGGCGGCCCGGCGTCTCACCGACACGGGCCGGGTCAGGATTCTCACCCGCCACGAGCACCTGGGCTCCGCCAGCACGGGTGAGCAGGTCAAGGACCTGGGCACCGGAGCAGTCCACGATGTGGCGGTACGACGCAGGGTGGTGGATGCTCGGTACCTGGAGGGGTCGATCCCGGCAACACACACGGTGCCGTTTGAGGTGGCGCCGAGCGCCCGGGTGATCCCTGTCAACGACCTGGCGGCGGCCGTGCCGGCGGCAGATCGTTTCGTCATCCTAGGTTCGGGAAAGACGGCCGCAGACGCGTGCATCTGGCTGCTCGACAACGATGTCGAGCCCGACCGGATCCGCTGGGTTCGCCCCCGGGACGCGTGGTTCTACGACCGGCGTCACTTCCAGCCGCTGGAGCACGTCGCTTCGACCATCGAGGGGTTGGCCCTGGATGTCGAGGCCGGCGCCGTGGCCGAGAGCATCGACGGGCTCTTCGAGCAGCTCGAGGCCTCCGGGCGGGTGAGCCGCATCGACCCCTCACACCCCGCAACGATGTTCCGCGGCACCATGCTGAGCTCTATCGAGCTCGACGCGCTGCGTCGGATCGTGGATGTCGTGAGGCTCGGACTGGTGCGAAGCGTCGAGGCGGACCGGATCGTCCTGGAGCGTGGCGAGATCCCCACCAGCCCGCAGGCGGTTCACGTGGACTGCACGGCGCTCGGCCTGGCCGGCGCGCCCCCGACGCCGATGTTCCAGCCGGGTCGAATCGTGCTGCAGCAGGCGCGCCACCTGTCTCCCTGTTTCAACGCGGCCCTCGTCGCCTTCGTCGAGGCCCATCGGGAGGACGACACGGAGAAGAACCGGCTCTGCCCACCGAACCCGTACCCGAGCAGCATCGAGGACTGGCCGCGGATGGTCAGCCGCACGTGGAAGACCGAAGCGCGCTGGCTGCGCGAGCCCGACATCTCGGGATGGGTCGCCGCAAGCCGGTTGAACGTGGTGCGAGCTCTGCCCGAGCATGCCGCTGAGCCCGCCGTGCAGGATGCGCTCAAGCGATACCTGACCAACGTCGCCGGCGCGGTCGAGCGGCTCGAGCGGTTGGGCCGGCCGAGCTCACCGCGCCCTGATCTCATCGCCGGCTGAGATCGCTCCGTCAGTCAGCCCGACGCGGTGCGCGACGGCGGCTGCCTGGGTGCGGGTTTTGACGCCGAGCTTGGTGAGGATCCGCGAAACATGGACGCTGGCGGTCTTTTCGGCCATGAACAGCCGCTCGCCGATCTCGCGGTTCGTCTGTCCCTGCCCGACCAGCACCAGCACTTCCAGCTCGCGCGGCGTGAGGCCGAAGGGAACGTCCCGGGGCCGGGACTCGGCAGGCTTGGGCGTCGGCCGCGGAAGCCTGGCCCGCGCTGAAAGGCCGTCGAACTCCTCGAGCAGCCAGCTCGCACCGAGTCGTTCCGCGGCGGCGCGCGCGCCTGCGAGGACATCGGCCGCGGCGGCGCGATCGCCGGCTGCGATGTGGGCCTCGGCCTCCCGGAGACGCACCCGCGCCGCGAGATAGGGCCTGTCGATCCCCTCCCATGCGAGCGCCGCATGCGCCCACATATCCGCTGTGTCCGTCCCGAGCATGCGCTGATGCTCCGCCTCAGCGGTGACCAGCCAGACGGCCTCGACCGGGCCCGAGCTCTCCGCGCCGGCCCGCACCCGGGCCAGGTGAAACTCGCCTCGCAACGTTGCGTCGCGCAGGACCTCGTCTTCGCCACGGTCGCGGGCGCGCTGGGCGATCTGCGCCTCGACGGCGATTCCGGCGGCGCCGATCGCGGTCACACGCCTGGCATCGTCGGTGCAGGTCTCGATCCGGTCCAACGCGCGTTCCAGTGCCTCCCGCGCGCCCTCCAGCGATCCGGCGCGCCGCTCGAGCTCGGCACGGGCGAGGCCATAGGCGGCCTGGAACTGCGGCTCGATCGTGCGCTCGACCAGCGCCGCGACCTGCTCGAGCGCGAGCGCTGCCTCCTCGGTCTCGCCGATGCCGAGCGCCAGCTCGGCCCGGCGCAGGCCGATGTTGATCAGCCAACGGCCCTCCAGCGAGTAGATCTCCTGATCGATGCTCTTTGAGGCGAGGCTCCAGTCTCCGCCCGCAAAGGCGCACTCGGCCACGTTCGCGGCCAACCACATGCGGCTTCCGCGCAGGTTGGGCGGCACGCGCTCCAACCCCTCGAGCGCCACCGCAAGAGCCTCGCGTGTGTTGCCCGTCGCGAGCAGGACGTCGGAGAGATTGGTGTGGGCGTATGCCTGGCCGATCGAGTCGCCGCTGCGCCGGGCCAGCTCGAGCGCCTCGCGCAGCGCAGCGACGCCCTCGGCAACTGCGCCGCGGCCCGCCAGGGCCATCCCGAGGGTGTTCATGACCTGGGACTCCAGGCGCGGCCCGGCACTGCTGGCGCGCACCAGCTCCAGCGCCTCCTCGGCGGCCGGCACCGCCTCCCCGTAGCGGCCCCGCAGGAGGGTGATGCGAGCGAGCCAGGCCAGCGCGCTGGCTCGCTCGGCAGGCGCCTCGGCGCCGGCGAGCGCATCCAGTGCGCCGTGCGCGGCGGCCAGTGCCGCGTCGCCCTTGGCAAGGCCCCACTGTACGCGCGAGAGCAGCTCGAGGGCGATCGCAGACCTGACCGGCTCAGCCTGCTTGTCGAGCTCCTCCAGGGCGGACTCCAACATCGCCTCGGCCCGGGTGCGCCGTTCGTCGTGGTCATGCTCGGCGGCTGCGCGCAGGAGCAGCTCCACGTGGTCGATGCCGGCGACCGACTCGGCGTCGGGTACCCGGCCCCATCCCTGCAGCGCCCGCTCGAGCAGCTCGGCGGCCTCGCCGTGGGCGTGGATCGCGGACGCGGCGCCGGCGGCCGCAATCGCCGTTCGTAGCGCAAGCGCCTGGTCGCCGGCGGCCTGGGCATGCGCCGCGATCTGCGCCGCGGCGGCAGCATCCTCGCGCTCATTGCCGGTGCACCGCTGCTGAAGGACGGCGGCGATCTCCAGATGGAGGTTGGCTCGCTCTCCGGGCAGGAGATCCTCATATGCGACCTCGCCGAGCAGTGCGTGGCGAAAGGCGAACACCCCCGGGGCATCGGCGGCGATCACGTTTGCGTCGACTGCCTCCCGTAGCGCCGCGTTCAGGCGCGCCTGGGTGAGGCCGCTGGCAGGGCCCAGCACCGCCTCCTCGGCCCGGCGCGCCACCGCGAGCACGCGCAGTGTCTGCTGCGCGTCGGGGGAGAGGCGGTCGAGCCGCAAGAGGAAGGCGTCGCGCAGTGACTGGGGCGCTGCGCCGCGACCGTCGAGCCCCGCCGCCAGGAGCTCCTCCGTGTAGAGCGGGTTGCCCTGGGCGCGCTCGAACAGGCGCGCGGCGATCTCCGTGCTCGGCCGCGCCCCGAGGATGTCCGTCAGTGCCTCCTCGAGCTCGGAGTGACCCCACGGCGAGAGCGAGATCCGCCTCAGGCGCTCGCCGTGTTCGAGCTCACTGAGCAGCGGCAGAAGCGGATGGCGCCGGTGCAGCTCATCGTCGCGGTAGGTGAACAGGAAGAGCACCCGCTCGCGCCGGAGGCTGCGGCACAGAAACGCGGTGAATGCGCGGGTCGAGCGGTCCGCCCAGTGCAGATCCTCGATCACCAGTGCGACGGGCCGCTCCTCGCCGAGCGTCTCGAGCAGCTCCAGCAGAGCCTCGAACAGGCGCAGCTGGGCGAACTCGTCCTCCCGTTCGACGCTCCTGCCATCGCCGAGGCTGGGCAGCAGCGCTCGCAGCGACGCGCGGGCTTCGACGCTGAGCGAGTCAAAGACGGGATCCGCGCAGCGCGCAAGTTCGCGCAGCGCGCCGACCAGCGGAGCGTAGGGGAGTTCGCCCTCACTGAGATCCACGCACTCTCCATGCAGCACGTGGGCCCCAGGCACGATCCGCTCCTCGAACTCGGCGATCAGACGTGTCTTGCCCACACCCGACTCGCCGCTGAGCGCGATCACCGACGGACGGCCGTCGGCCGCTTCGCGCATCGCCGCCTCACATTCTGCGAGCTCCCCAGCTCGGCCGACGAGCCGGTTGCTCGTTACGCGCGTTCCCACGTGCCCAGTATCGCTCGGCGAGCCGCCTGAGGAGACCGGGGCCGGACGGGTGCTCATGACCGCGCGCCTGCTCGGCGGCGCGGCCGATCTCCGCGCCCCTCAGTCTCTCCGCCTCGATCAGAAGTCTCGCTGGACCATCCATCGTTCGCCTCCTGTCCGCTTACCATGAACAGCAGGGTCGCTCAGACAGACGCTGCTCACATCGGGTATTCGCAGCCGATCGGACGGATTGAGGCCTTAGTTGCTCGCAGCACCCCCTTACGGGTGCCCCGCCGGGTGACGTCGTTGCGCGGCTGCGTCAGGCGTACTGTTCGAATGCGGCGCCGAAGCGTGGGGATCCGTTGGCGGAGGAGTTCCCGCTCCGGTCATAGCCGGCGCTGAGCGGCGTCCTGGACTGCGCTTCTTCGGCTTCCTTGAGCTGTTCGGCGAGGCTCGCCTTGCCGGCGCCTCCGGAGCCGCCCCCATGGCCGTGGCCTGAGTGATGCCCGCGCCGGGTCGGCGCCGCGCCGTGCGCTCCGCCCAGGGCAGCTCCGCCGGCGAGCGCCGTTGCAACCTTGCTCGAGAGCGCTGCGGTGCCGGTGGCCGCGCCCGGGCCTGCAGGTGAGGCCCCTATCGGGGAGATACTCATCGCTCTCTATTCGGCATCGTCGGCCGAAGACGTGACGACGGACAGAAGAAGTGCGTAGGGGGCGCCGCCGCGAAAGCCCCGGCGCCCTCACGGCCGCGAGCGCAGCTCAGTCCGGAAGGCTGCAGCGTCAGGCCCCGAGGCTCTGGAAGGAGTAGTCGGCCAGGTCGTAGCGTGCGCTCGTCCACATCACCTCGGGTGTCGTGGAGGCACGGAACGGGGCATCCCCGTGAACGTCGAAGTAGTAGCTGTTTGCCGTCCCGCAGCCACCTTGGAAGAACACCTGGTTGCGCCGCCGGCCGAGCATCTTGGCGAAGTAGCGGGCGTTCGCCTCGGCCGTGGCCTCGACCCGCGTGGCGCCCTCCCGCCGGGCATGGCTGAGAGCCCTGACGATGTGGCGGGTCTGGTTCTCGATCAGGGTGAAGTAGGAGGCGCCGTTGAAGCCGTAGGGGCCGAGGATCGTGAAGTAGTTGGGGAACCGCGGGACGCTGACGCCCTGGTATGCCTGGAAGCGATTCTCCCGCCAGAACTCGTCGAGGTCGAGCCCTTCCGAGCCCCGCACGGGGAACGGAGGCAGGTTGCCCGCCTCGAAGACCTTGAAGCCCGTCGCGAGCACGAGCACGTCGATCTCATGGACGACGCCGTCGCTGGTTTCGACGCCCTCCGGGGTGATGCGTTCAATCGGGGTCGTGTGCAGCTGGACGTTGGGGCGGTTGAAGGTCGCCAGGTAGTCGTTCGAGAAGCCCGGGCGCTTGCAGCCGAGCGAGTAACCGGGGGTCAGCTGCTCGCGCACGCGGGGGTCCTCGACCTGTTCGCGCAGATGCCTGTGGCCGGCTTTTTCGCCGAGCTTGGCGAGCGGGAACTGGCGCGAGAAGTTGGCGACCAGCGTGAAGGTCAGCTCGACGTAGGCCTGGCTTATCGCCCGCAGCGCCCAGGACGCTCCGGGCACGAACCGCAGCAGGCCCCGGGCGGCGCCCGGCATCGGCGCGTCGGGCTTGGGCAGGCACCAGATGGGGGTGCGCTGGAAGACCGCCAGCGAGCGGACCTCGGGCGCGATCGTCGGCACGAGCTGCACCGCCGAGGCGCCTGTGCCGATGACCGCGACCCGCTTGCCGTGCAGCTCGAGGGAGTGCTCCCAGCGTGCCGTGTGGACCGTCACGCCCTCGAAGTCCTCGACGCCGGCGATCGCCGGCGGCTTGGGCTTGGTCAGGATGCCCGTCGCGCCGATGACGTGACGCGCGGTGATCGTCTCCCCGTTCTCGGTGTCCAGCCGCCAGAGGTGGCGCTCGTCGTCGAACTCCGCGCCGGTCACCCGCGTGTTCAGCCGCAGACGGTCCGCCAGTCCGTAGCGGCTCACGCAGTGCTCGGCGTAGTCCTTCAGCTCGTTGCCCGGCGCGTAGACGCGCGACCAGCCGGAGGACTGCTCGTAGGAGAACTGATAGCTGAAGGAGGGAATGTCGACTGCGACACCCGGGTAGGTGTTCCAGTGCCAGGCGCCGCCGACCCCGTCGCCGTCCTCGACGATGATGAAATCATCGATGCCGGCCTTGGCCAGCCCGATGGCCGCCCCGATGCCCGAGAAGCCGGCACCGATGACCACGACCTCGTGCTCGGGCGCGGGATGCGGATCCTCCATCCGCGCAACGTATCAGTGCCCGGATCGCCGGCTCAGCCGGAGAGCTCGCGGGCGAGCACCGGGGGCGCGCCCGGATTGTGGCTCACGACGCGCGAGGCCTGGCCCAGGCCGTGGGGGGTCTTCTCCCAGTAGAAGGGGTTGCGGATCAGCTGCACGAGCGCTCGCCAGGCGGCAATCGAGTGCAGGACCCAGTAGAGCGGGTTCAGTAGCGCGTAGGGAGCCGAGCGCCAGCCGTGGCCGCGCATCGCGGCCAGCAGGTTCAGCGCGATCATCACCCCGTTGCCCAGGACGAGGTTGATCAGTGCGATCAGCCAGAACGTCCCCGAGTCGAGCAGCGGGAGGTGGGGCTCCCCGAAGCCGTACCAGGCCGCCGTTCCGGCCCACATGACCGGCGCGAGCAGGAAGGTCAGGGGGGTTCCGGCGATCAACAGTAGGAAGGCGAGCGCATCGACGACCCCGACCTGGGCGACGAGATGGCGCGGCGAGCGCAGATGCACGAGGGCCGTCTGCATGTAGCCCTTGATCCACCTTGTGCGCTGGCGGATCCAGGGCCGGATCTCCGCGCAGGCCTCCTCCTCGGTATCTGAGTCGATCACGCCGACGCGGTAGCCCTCGACAGCTGCGCGCAGTCCCAGGTCGGCGTCCTCGGTGACGTTGTGGGGGTCCCAGCCGATCAGCGACCGCAGCTCGGGGACGCGGAAGTGGTTCGAGGTGCCGCCCAGCGGGATCGGCAGGGCCATCCGGTCGAGGCCCGGGAGCATCGTGCCGAACCAGTACCCGTACTCGAGGCTGAACATCCGGGTCAGCAGATTGGTCGAGTAGTTCCAGTAGCGCAGCCTCGCCTGCATGCAGATCGTCTTCGGCCCGGCCTGCTCGAAAGCCGCGACGGCCTTGCGCAGCTGCTGGGGCTCGGGCCGGTCCTCGGCGTCATAGATGACCAGCAGGTCGCCGCGGGCCAGGAACAGGCCCACGTTGCAGGCCTTGGGCTTCGTCTTGGGCATCGCATCGGGGACGACGACCAGGCGCACCGTCGCCGGGGGCTGCGCGGCCCGGGCGGCCTCGATCGTCTCGGTGTCGTCTGACTCGAGCAGGACGAGAACCTCGAGCTTCTCGGCCGGATAGTCGAGCCGGCCGAGGTTCGTCATCAGCTCGCCGATCACGTTGGCCTCGCGATAGACGGGCACGAGGACGGTGTAGCGCGGGAGCCGGGTGTCGTCGCGCTCGGCCGGGGCATCGGTGACGCGGGCTCCCGTCCAGACCCCGACGAGGCAGGCGATGAGCTTGAAGAGGACAGCCGCGAGGAAGACGACGTTCGCCCCCGCCACGAACAGCGCGATGGTCAGCTGCCACTGCAGGACCAGGCCGATCAGGGTCAGCGCTCCGATCAGGCCAACGACACGCTTCTGCCCTGTTGACCACCCTCCGGCTGCGGAGAGGTCGGGGCGCCGTGCCATCAGCTCGCCCGTCGAGCGCCGCACGATGTGCTCGCGAAAGCAGAGGATGATCGTGCGCTCGATATCCAGCGGCGTCGTGGTCCGGAGGTTGATTTTGGCGCCCGGCCCGAGGCTGTTGCAGATCCGTTCACGCAGCGCCGCCGTGGGCGGCTCGCAGGTCGCGACGACCGTGCGGTTGCCTTCCTGATGAACCGGGACCCAGCCCTCGGCGAGCAGGATCTCCGGGTCGAACCCGCGGACGAGTTCCTCGTCGATCTCTTCGTTGAGAAGGTCGATGAAGGGGAGTTGCCACTGCTCGCCCAGGGCTCGTTGCAGATCCAGGCGGTGTACGAGCCCGGCTGCCAAGAGGATCTGCCCGATCCGCTCGCCCGTCTCGGCCTGTCGGCGCAGGGCCCAGCCGAGCGTCTCGCGCTCGATCAGCCCCGCGGCCAGGAGCGCCTCGCCGATCGGCAGCGGCTGCGGGTCGGGGTGGCGCTGGTCGGTGCGCCGGCGCCGCGGACGCTGCGCGTCACGCGGGCCGGAGCGGCGCACATGGAAGGGGTCATCGCGGGCGGCGCCCGATGCGGGCGCGCGGCTCGACAGAGTCGGGTCCATGACTCCGCCTCGGGTCGAGCACCTCCAACGCCAACGCCCCTTTTCGCCGCCGGACGGATATACGACGGCAGCCCGCCGCGACGGGCTCTGCTGCAAGAGATCCTGCGTTGGCGCGGCAGCGCGGGCGGAGGCTGTTCGTCGTTCAGATCAGCCTCCCGGGTCGGGCCTGACCCCGCACATCGTTGTCCTCACTCGGCGTTCGCGTGCTCGCCCTGGATGAACAGGAAGGCGCCCGCCGCGGCGGCGCCGCCGAGGAAGTCGGCCACCAGATAGATCCAGATGTTCGACCACTTGAAGGCGCCCAGGATCGTCGCACCGAGGGCGATCGCGGGGTTGAAGGCTCCGCCGGAGACCCACCCGACGGAGATCGCGCCGACGACGACGATGAACCCGATCGCCAGGCCGTAGAAGGAGTTCCCCTCGGTGCCCTTGGCGGTCGCGACGTTCAGGACTACGTAGGCGAGCGTGAACGTGAACAGGAACTCGACGACCAGCATCTTGCCCGTTGATGCCATCACGCCGGCCGTCTGTTCGCCGCCGATCGCGGTGACCAGCAGCCCGCCCAGCGCCGCCGCGATGAACTGGGTGGCGATGTAGGCGAAGTATTCGTTGGACTGGATCTTCCCGCGCAGGAACACCGCGGTGCTGACCGCCGGGTTGTAGTGGCCTCCCGAGACGTGGCCGCCGGCGAATACGAGCACCATCAGAACCGAGCCGATCGCCAGCGGCGCCAGGATCGCCCCGGACTTGTTGGCGGACTCCGTTGCCATGCCGACCGTGAAGACGAACATGAACATGCCGATGAACTCGACGGCCAGCTTGCGACTTAGCGGGTATGTCATCGTGGGCCTTTCGGTAGACGAACGGGGCGATCGCGCTCCGCGCCCGGCAGGGCTCGGCGCGATTCCGGCGCACGATGCTACTCGCCCCCCCGGGCGCCTTTCCCCGTCTCGAGCGCGCCCGGGCGCGCTCGGACTAGACGCCCTCGAAGACGCGCGTGAAGGCCTCGACGACGGCCGGATGGAACTGCGAGCCCGAACACCGGCGCAGCTCGCCCAGGGCCGCCTCGACGGTGATCGCGTCGCTGTAGGGCCGGTGCTTCATCATCGCCACGAAAGCCGCCGCGGTGCCGACGATGTAGGCGCCCAGCGGTACCGCATCGCCGGCGATCCGATCCGGGTAGCCCGTCCCGTCGTAGTGCTCGTGGTTGGAGCGGATCAGCGACTCGATCGGGGCCAGCGAGGGTGCCGAGGCGACGATCCGGGCGCCGATCAGGGTGTGGGTGCGCATCGTGACCCACTCGGCCGCGTCCAGGGGTCCCCGCTTCTGGAGGATCGTGTCGGGAATCGCGAGCTTGCCGACATCGTGCAGCCTCCCGGCCAGCTCGATCCGCTCGACCTCGTCCTCGGGCAGGCCCATCGCCTGAGCGGTGTCACGGGCCAGGTGCCCGACGCGGTTGAGGTCCTCGATGATCCCCGGGTCGTGCTCGTCGAGAACCCTCAGCAACAGGCCGAGGCTCTCGCGGTCGACCCGCGCCGGGGGAGTGCCGTGGCGTGTCAGGGCGGACAAGGTCACCTGCCGGTCTTATCGGCGGGCAGCGTCGCCCGCCTGAGCGGCGTGGCCTCTAGCCCGGGGCGGGGGCCGTCTCGCGGACGACTTTCCAGCCGGCCTTCAGCGGTGCCAGGAAGTAGGGCGGCTCGTCGGTCGCCAGGCGGTCGTCGTATTCGTAGTTCTTGATGTAGCCACCGTTGTTGTGCAGAACGATCCCGCGGTAGTTCTGCCCGATCGCGCCGTAGACGTTCAGGTGTCCCTCGCGGGCCCCACAGCCCGGGTTGTCGGCGATCCAGGACTGCGAGGTCGCGAGGATCGCCGCGTAGATCCACGGGTTTTCGAACGAGCCGCTCTGGTTGGTATTGCTCGAACAGGGGTGATAGACACGGACATAGCGACTGGCGATCAGGCCCAGCACGGCGGTTCCGGTCGGTTTCGTCGCGGTGTTTTCGGGTTCGGTGCCGAGTTTGCCTTCGACGCTCGAGGGATAGAGGCTGCCCGTGACGACTACGTCTTTTTCGCCCGCGACGGTCAGCGACTTCTTGTAGGCGCCTTTCACGTAGACGGTCGCGCAGCCCCTCGTTTCGGACTGTTCGGTGGCGCTGTCGGCGCTTTCAGAGTTGAAGCTGGAGTTGCAGGTGCCACTGCCCGCAGTCACGTAGATCAGGCCGTTGGGCGGCAGTTTGACGCCTTTTTTGGTTTCCGCCACGCCCGTCGACTGGTTGTAGGTCGTAACTTCCATTTCTTCGCCTTTGAGTTCGATCCACGTCTGTCCGACGTACTCGTAGGCCGATTCGACGTACTGGGCGAGGCTGGTGTCATCCGGTGGCGGGGTCAGCGTGGGGCCTTTGATGTAGCATTTCGTCGCCGTGAAGTATTTGGCTGTGCTCGAGCAGCCGGCCTGCGAGCCGTAGGTTCCGCCGTTGATTTCCACGACATCGGTCGGCACGTGGCCTTCACGCCCGAACCTCGTGTCGCCGGTCACGTCGGCGGCGTCGTTGGTGTGCATCGGGCCTTCGATCTCGTCCCCTTCGCCG
Source organism: uncultured Solirubrobacteraceae bacterium (assembly GCA_963787765.1). GTDB lineage: Bacteria > Actinomycetota > Thermoleophilia > Solirubrobacterales > Solirubrobacteraceae > Palsa-744. The sequence continues at coordinate 23,985 of CAWBEF010000017.1, forward strand.
AATTCGATGACCGAGCATTTGAGGCCTTCTTTAGACCATTCGCTGTAGTACTTGTTGGCGCATTTTTCCGCCGTCGATTTTTCACTCGACGAATAGAGGTTCGGGTCAACCGTTTCGAAGTTGGTGTAGAAGACGTAGTCCAGGAAGCCGGTCACGCGGAAGGTCGCGATCACCGAGCGGACGGCACCCGTCGACTTCGTCGATCCGCCGGCGTAGCCGGTGGACTTGATGCGGAACGTGTTGGCGATCGTCCCTTTGGTCTCGATCATCGTCCCGAACGGGTTTTCGGTGCTGCAGGCTTTCGTCCCTACGGGCGCCGTGCTCGCCACGAGCGGGGTCACGACGTAGCGCTCTTCGGCTTCTTCGGGGAGTTTGCTTTCGGGCTGCCCGCAGGTCTGCCAGTAGTCGGGGTTGGCCTGCAGCAGGTACTCATACTGCTGTACGCCCGCCAGCGCCGCGTAGTAGGCCTGCTTCTGCGCCGCGTTGACATGCGAGTTCTGAACGTCCCCGTTGGCGACGGTGAAGGCGGCAACGAGGATCAGGCTCGTGACGAACATCACGCCGATGGCGATGATCATCGTGAAGCCGCCCTCGGTCTCGAGCACGCGGTTGTGGCGGAGCTTGGAGATCATTCGCAGGGCCCCGCTTGGATCGTGGATTCAGAGTTGGGCGCGCTGAAGGCGAAGGTCGTCTGGCTCTGGAGTTCGCTGGGGATCGTCGCTTCCTGGGCTTTGCTGACCTTGACTTCTTTGGTGTATGAGCCGGTCTTGAAGCGGACTTCGACCGACGCGACTTCTTCGGCTTCGGCCGCGGTCAGCGATTTCCCGGTCGCGAGCGGCATTTCGGTCAGGGTCGAGGCGGCCGCGGTGGTGCTGGTGCTCGCGGACCCCGCGTACTTGTAGTAGCGGAAAATCGGCAGTTTTTCCCCGCCCTCGCTGACGTTCGTCGCCAGGCGCACCGTGGTCTTCACGCCGAAGTGCGTGTACTTACCGCTTTCTTCGGCGGCCGTCCCCAGTTCTACGCCGTCGGTCAGGTAGCCGGTCCCTTCGTTCCATTCGATCGTGTCCTGGCGGACGCCTTCGGATTTGCCGCTCGTGGCGCCTTTGGCGGTGTATGTGCCGGGGACTTCGGCTTCTTCGCTGTAGCCGTTCTGGACGATCAGCTTCGTGGGGGAGCTCCCCGCCTGGACGGGGGAGAAGCCGTTTGACAGACAGGCGGAGTGCAGCTCGTCGGTGATGTGCGTCATCGCGCCGCGGCTGACCTGGGTCGCCTGGGCGGTCTGGGAGATGTAGGAGGTCTGGCGGACCGAGAATTCAAGGATCGCGAACAGGGCGCCCGTGACGACGATCCCGGTCAGCATCGCGACGAGCGTTTCGACCAGCGTGAAACCTCGCTGGCCGCGCAGCCGCCGCACGAATGGCAGCAGGCTCAGCATGAGGCTTTCGCTTCCACGGTCACGCCGTTGGCCGCTTCGGCCGTTTCGCGTTTTTCGCGGTTTTCTTTGGACACTTTGGCTTCAGCTTCTTCTTTTTCGCGTTTTTCCTTGGGCGCTTTCGCAGCGGTTTCTTCGGATGCGCGTTTTTCCTTGGCCGTCGTCAGGGCCGTTTCTTCGCTGGCCCGTTTTTCTTTGGCGGTTTTTTCTTCTTTTTCGGTTTTTTCGCGGGCTTCTTTCTGCGATTTTTCTTTAGATTCGCGTTCCGCTTTGGTGCGTTTTTTTTCGGTTTCTTCTTTGGTCCATTTTTCGCGTTCTTCTTTTTCTTTTTTTTCACGCGCGGTCTTGGCGGTCGTCTGGGCCGTTTCTTCTTCTTCGCGTTTTTTCTTCGCGGCGGTGCCTTCGGTTTCTTCTTTGGCCCGTTTTTCTTTCGCGGCCGTCGCTTCCGATTCTTCTTTTTCGCGTTTCGTTTTGGCGGTCGCTTCGGCGGTCGCTTCCGCCGTTTTTTCAGCCACGGTCTTCTGGCCGAGGTAGATCGTCGGCGAGGAGCCGGAGGCTTTGCTGTTCGTGTAGCTGACCGTGTAGGCCTTTGCTTTCTTCCAGTCCACGCAGACCTGGAAGTTGCCGAACGGCTGGAAGGGGTTTTCGAGCCGGCCTTCGGTGAGCGTTTCTTTCTGTTCGTGCGTGTAGACCGGGGTGTAGGCGTTCAGCGGTTCTTCGGCCCCCGAGCAGCTGGTGTTGATGATCTTGACGTTCCCGCCGCTGGTTTCTTTGGTGAGTTCGCCTTTTTCAAGGCTCGCGGAGGAGCCCGTGTAGATGCTCAGTTTGGTGTAGGAGAGCGGGATTTTGACGTTTGTCGTGGTTCCCGCTTTGATGACGACGCCGCCGACTTCATCTTCTTTGCCGACGTTGTTGGCGGGGCAGTCGCCCGCGTAGACGGTCCAGCCGGCTTTGAAGGGGAACAGCCTGCCGATTGAGTATTTGGACCCTGTCGCCGTGTAGGAGCTGCCGCTGTAGGTCCCGGTCAGCGCGCGGTAGTCTTCTTCGGAGGATTTTTCGTATTCAAATGCGGTCGAGCCGACTTCGTATTCCGGTTTGAGGCCCGTTTCGGAGTTGAAGGCGACGAAGGTGTCGCCCTTGACTTCTTTGCCGCCATAGGTCGTGGAGCCTTCGTAGGTGTACTGCGCGGCGATGTGGCCCGCTTCGGCGTACTTGACGACGTAGTGGGTCGTGATGTTGGGCGCGATCGTCAGTTCTTTGGGGGCGACTTTGAGCGCGCCGGTGGCCGTCACATAGCCGGCCTTTTCGACGATTTCGACGGTGGCTTTGGTTGCCTGGATGCCGGTCAGGACGACGCAGCCGTTGGCGCTCGTCATCCCTTCGACGGTGTTGTAGGAGCCGGCTTCGTTGGGGATGAATTTGGCCCGTGCGGTGATGCCGGAGACGCCGCCCCCTTCGCCGTTGAGCACGTCGACCTCGATCGCGGAACCGGTCGGCGGGGTGATCAGGCTGGCCTGTTTGACTTCGGGGCGGTTCGCGCTGACCTGCTGGGGCCAGCTGACCCTGGAGATGACCAGGATGTTCGCTCCCGTCTGGGCGGTCGATTCGGTGGCGTTGCACCCGGTCGTGTTGCCCGAGGCGCTGACCGGCTTGGCTTCCTGGGTGATCGTGTAGGTCTCCCCGCCGATCGCCGTCGTGTATTTGTGGGGGGAGGTCTCGAGCAGGTCCAGGGCGCTGGCGGGCTCGCTGCGCAGCTGCTCCTGGGACTGGGCGGCGAGGATCGCGGCCTGGTCGTGGTGGCGTTGGTCCTTGCTGATCCGCGTTGCCACGTCGAGGCCGTTGAACGTGGCCGTGACGATCAGCGCGACAAGCAGCGCGCTGATCATCACCTCGACGAGCAGGAAGCCCTCCTGGCGGCGGGGATTGCAGGCGCGCAGGCGTGCACCGAGGGCCGCGGCGAGGCGGTGCCCGTGACGGTGACGTGTCGGCAAGGTCATTCCAAGGAAAGTGCGCATTGATACGAGAGGGTCCTGGACCTAGGAACCTGTCGGCATTCGCCAGACGCTGCTTGAGCGCCGGCCGGCTGCCTCGGCGCCTTGATTTCGGGGCCCTCGAGGCTCTTTCGGGCATCCGCGGGGGCCGGTGGGGCGTTGGCCTGAGAGGCCTACGGCGCCCGCGGCGGGGGCATCGGCGGGGAGAACGTACAATTCGCCGCCCCGGGGGACTGGTGTATCGGTAACACGGTGGTCTCCAAAACCGCAACGCGAGGTTCGACTCCTCGGTCCCCCGCTCCTTCAAGAGCCCGCAAACTGCGGGCTTTTGTCGTCCTGGGGTGCAGGATTGTTCAACATTGCGGTGTCTCGCCCGCCCCCCGGGACCCCCTCGACACCATCGCGTTTCGTTCGGCCCTGGCTCGGACCGTCCGCGCTCCTGAGGGACCTCAGAGGGTGTTGAGGGGCACGCCGATGATCGTCAGCCTTCGGGTGAGCCCGTCCAAGGCGAAGGCTCTGAGCTCGTCGGCCGACGCTCCGAGCGCGGAGGCGTCTGCGCCGGGGGGCGGGGCCAAGGACTCGGCGACGGCTGGAAGTAGGTCGCGCAGGGTTCCGCGGACTACGTCTCCCATGCTGTCGTCTTCCAGGACGGCTTTGCGCAGGAACCAGATGCCGTAGCCGATGTGGCGATGCTCGTCGTGGTGGATCTTGCTGTAGCCGGCGACGAACCCCGGCAGCAGGCCTTCGCGGGTCATGAAGCGGGTCGCGAACTCGAATGTCGTCAGACCGAGGGTGCCCTCGAGGATGAGGTGGTAGATGGTGACGAAGGCGATCTTCGCGCCAAGGTCGCTGGGGTTGGCGCGGAGGCGTTCGTGGGCGGCGACGAGCTTGTCGTCGAAGATCGTCTGAAAGGCGGGGGAGACCAGCGCTCGGGCGCGCTGGACGTGGGCGGCGATGACGGTGGGCTCTGCGACGACCTCGTCTTGAAAACGTGCGTAGAACTGCATGTGCCGGGCCTCATCGACCTGCTGGGTCGCGAGGAACGTGACTTCCTCCTCGCTGCCCTCAGCGCCGACGAGCCCGGAGAACTTCGTGGTGATGCGCTCCTCGGCGACCATAAGCGAGCCAAGCACGAACGAGACGAGCGACCGGTCCTCCAGATCGGCCCACTGCCGTTGGTCGACGGACAGGTCGATGTCCCAGGGATTCCACTGGCTCTCCTCCCAGTGGCGGTAGAGCGTCTGGGGATCGTGCAGATGTACCTCGTGGGTCCTCTCGGTCATGCCGGGTCGGCCGGCTTGCGGGCGCGCACGATCGCTGAGGCGGCATGCGTGTGGACGCGGTGGGTCTCGCGTATCTCAACATCCACCAGGCCCGCGTCTGTGAGCGCCCGGGTGAACTGTGCGTCGGTGAGCGCCCCCGCGATGCAGCCGGTGTATGCCTGCATGTCTGCGCGCGTGCTCTCGTCCATCTTCTCGTCGGCGATCACGTCGGAGACGGCGAAGCGCCCACCGGGGCGAAGGACCCTGGCGACCTCGCGCAGCACCTTGGGCTTGTCGCCTGAGAGGTTGATGACGCAGTTGGAGATCACCACGTCAACGCTTGCGTCGGGGAGCGGTATGTCCTCGATGTAGCCCTTGTGGAACTCGACGTTCTCGACCCCGGCCTTGCGTGCATTCTCGCGGGCGAGGGCGAGCATCTCGTCGGTCATATCGAGGCCGTGGGCTTTCCCGGTGCGTCCGACTCTGCGGGCGGAGAGCAGGACGTCGATGCCGCCGCCTGAGCCGAGGTCCAGGACGGTCTCCCCCTCGTGGAGTTCGGCGACGGCGGTCGGGTTGCCGCAGCCGAGAGAAGCCAGCGTCGCTGTGTCTGGTAGCTGTTCGTGCTCGCCCAGTGCGTAAAGCGCGGCGCCGAAGACCTCGCTGCCGCCACCGAATGTGTCGCTCGGCGCGCAGCATCCCGCGTCGGGGTCGGTCGTCGTGACCTGGACTGCGGCGGCGGCGTAGCGCTCCCGCACCCGCTCGCGGACGTCGGTCGGCTCGGTCCTGTCGCTGCCGGCGGCGCAGCCGCAGCCGTCAACGTGGCCGCAGCAGTCGGACTTGGCGCTCGGCTCACAGCAGCTCGCCTGCTGCTCGGGGGCGCAGCACGCATCGGCCGTGTGTGTCTCGGGCGCGTTCAGTTCAGCCATGCTGAGAGCTCCTCCAGAGCGTCGGGGAGTACGTAGTAGTAGGCCCACAGGCCCTTGCGCTCGGAGTCCACGATCCCGGCCGCCCGGAGCTTGCCGAGGTGGTGGGAGAGGGTGGACTGGGATATGTCGAAGAGCGGCACGAGCTCGCAGACGCAGACCTTGCCGGCGTGCTTGCGCAGCACGTCCACGAGCTGCAAGCGGATCGGGTCGCCCAGAGCCTTCGCGACCTCGGCCATCCGCAGCGCCTCCTCGCGGTCCACATCGGGGTAGACGACGGGCTCACAGCAGGGCGAGCCGTTGGCGCGCTTCTGCTTGGGCAAGAGCTCCAATTCGACGGGCATCGATCTACTTATATCAATAACACTCACGTCTGTCGATGTAATACGATCCTGGCTATGCCCGAACCCCCGATCGCGCGACGCCTGTTCGCAGAGCTGATGGGCTCGGCATTCCTCGCGGCTGTCGTGGTTGGCTCGGGGATCGCGGCGCAGACGCTCTCCCCGAACGACGTCGGGCTGGAGCTGCTCGAGAACGCCGCCGCGACAGCGATGGGCCTCGCGACGATCATCCTCATGTTCGGCCCCGTCTCGGGCGCTCACTTCAACCCTGTCGTCTCGCTGGCCGACGCGGCGTTCGGCGGTATCGCATGGCGCGACGCGCTCGCCTACGTACCGGCCCAGGTAGCCGGCTGCACTCTCGGTGCGATCGGCGCGAACGGTATGTTCGCCCTGGCCGCCGTCAGCATCTCAACCCACCACCGGGCCACCGGCCCGCACCTGTTCTCAGAGGCGATCGCGACCGCCGGCCTCCTGCTGGTCATCTTCTCCCTCGCCCGCACAAAACGGCTGAACGCCGCTCCGGCCGCCGTCGGCGCCTACATCGGCGCCGCCTACTTCTTCACGAGCTCGGCCAGCTTCGCGAACCCCGCGATCACCGTCGGGCGCATGTTCTCCAACACCTTCGCCGGCATAGCGCCTGCCTCGGTGCCCACGTTCATCCTTGCGCAGCTCGTTGGCGGCGCGTGCGCGATCCTCGTGATCCGCGTCCTCTATCCGGACGTGACGCCGGCAGAGGCGTCCGAGCTGGTCCTTCCCCACCACGAACAAGCTGTCCAACAGGCGATCGGCGGCTAGTTGGCGACGGCGCTGTTCGTATGTCTGCACAACGCCGGGCGCTCACAGATGAGCCAGGCGCTGTTCGAACGGGCGGCCGAGGGGCGACACATCGCTCTATCGGCAGGCACAACCCCCGCTGAGCAGGTCCACCCAGAGGTGATCGAGGTCATGCGCGAGCTGGGAATCGACCTGTCCGACCGTGTCCCGCAAGCACTGACGGTCGAGCTCGCTGAGCAGGCGGACGTGGTTGTGACGATGGGTTGCGGCGATGCCTGCCCCTACATACCTGGCAAGCGCTACGTCGACTGGGAGCTCCCGGATCCAAAGGGCCAGCCGCTCGAGCACGTCAGGGCGACGCGCGAGGAGGTTCAGCGACGAGTCCGCGCGCTAGTCGCCGAGCTCGACCCGGTGCCGTGAACCAGCCAGTCGGACGAGCACGACAGGGGTCTAGGGGGTCGGCCGCTCGGGCGGCGTTTCGACGCCGACGAGCAACAGCCAGGCCCCGGAGACGATGAACAGGAACGACGCCATCATTCCCACCCCGACGGTGTAGAGGCCCCATTCGTGTCCGAAGAACAGGATCACGGCGCCGACCTGCTCGATGATCAGGCAGACCCCGTAACCCAGTGTCCGGAACAGAACCCCGTGCTGCGCGGCGCCCCCGCTGCGGAGGGCTTCGCTGAGGCTTCTGATCAGAACGTCCCGCTGGGCACCGTCGGCCTCGCGGAGCGCGTTCTCGAGGCTCCGGAACACGATCACCTCGACGCCGAGGAGCACGACGAACAGCTCGATCCCCACGGCACGTGCCGTCTGGCCGCCCATCAGGACGAGCCCGCAGCGAACGAACACCGCCGTCAGTGCGATCAGGATCGTCCGGGCCCGGTGGCGGTGGGTGGGATTGGTGACGATGTCCGCGAGGTGCATCGACATCGCTACGAACACCAATCCGGTCAGCGCCGCTCCGCCGCCGCCGACCATCACGAAGTAGTCGTGCCACAGCGGGGCGTCATACATCGCCGGGCCCCCGGGGGGCGGCAGGCGCCGGGTTCAGGTGATGCGGTCGGTCGGTCATGACGCGGTGGATGATCGCAACCCCGAGCTGCTGGAGGACAGCTCAGCCGGTGGCCGATGATAATGGCGCGTCGGGCGGCCGCGACGTCCGGGGGCCGACCCTCGCAGGTGTCTCCGTCGGCCTGAGCTCAGGGCCGGCTGAAACGCTCCCGCGCCCGCGCGGCCTGCGCGCGGGCATCGCAGCCCTCGCGATGATCGTTGACGAGGCCCATCGCCTGCATGAAGGCGTAGACGGTCGTCGGGCCGACGAACTTCCAGCCGCGACGCTTGAGCTCACGGGCGAGCGCGATCGACTCGGGCGTCGTCGATGGCAGCTGCCCGCCGTCGCCGGTCGCGTGGCGCGGGGCGGAGGGCTCGAAGCTCCAGACGTAGTGCGCGATCGAGCCCTCTGACCGGACCAGCTCGAGCGCCCGCCTGGCGTTGTTGATGACGGCTTCGATCTTGCCTCGGTGACGCACGATCGCCGCGTCGCCGAGGAGCCGCTCGACGTCCCGCTCGCCGAACCGCGCGACCTGCTCGTGGTCGAACCCGGCGAAGGCCGAGCGGAACGCTTCTCGCTTGCGCAGGATCGTCAGCCAGGACAGTCCCGCCTGGAAGCCCTCGAGGCTCAGCTTCTCGAACAGCCGCACATCCGAGGCGACGGGAAAGCCCCATTCGGTGTCGTGGTAGGCGTGGTAGTCGGGTGTCGAGCAGGCCCACGTGCAGCGCTTCACGCCGTCCTCGCAGCTCATCACACCGTCTGTCTGCGTTGTCTCGGGCATCGCTGCTGCAGACTAGACCGCGCCCGTTTTCTTGCAAGAGCCGGTGCAATCCGCATAAATCAGATCGACAAACCTGATAATATCTTGGAACGATGCCTACCGATGTCCATCAACACCTCTGGAGCGAGCCTCTGATCGAGCAGCTGGCGAGCCGTCGCGAGCTGCCCTTCGTCCGGCTCGAGCGCGGCCTGAGCGTCCTGTATCTGGCAGGCGAGCGCCCGTACGTGATCGACCGCCACGGGGAGGACCCGGCGCGCCGCGCCGAGCTGGTCGACCGTGACGGGCTCGACCGGGCACTTCTGTGCCTCTCCAGCCCGATCGGGATCGAGTGCCTGTCCCGCGAGCAGGCGATGCCGCTGCTCGAGGCCTACCACGAGGGCGCCCTCGGGCTCGGTGGGCCGTTCGGCGTCTGGGGGGCACTCGCCCTCGACCGGCCGGACCCGCAGGACGTCGACCGGGCACTGGAGCGCGGTTGCGTCGGGATCTCGCTGCCGGCAGGCTCGCTCGCCGGGATCGAGGAGCTGGGTCGACTTGCGCCGGTCCTCGAGCGCCTGGAAGCGTTGGGCGCCCCGCTGTTCGTCCATCCCGGTCCCGGCGTCACGGAGGGCATACATGGGTGCGCGTCCTTCGCGACCCCGCTCTGGTGGCCGGCCCTGACCGGCTACGTCGCAGGTCTGCAATCCGCCTGGCTCGCCTTCCGGCCGCCGGCCGGGCCGATCACCCGAGGCTCCGGGTCATCTTCTCGATGCTGGCCGGCCTGGCGCCACTGCAGTCCGAGCGTCTGGCGGCACGCGGCGGGCCGGGTCCCGCGGCCGAGGACCCTCTGACCTTCTACGAGACCTCCTCCTACGGCCCGCTCGCGGCCGGCGCGGTCGAGTCCGTCGTGGGATCGAGCCAGATCCTCTACGGCTCTGATCGCCCGGTGCTCGACCCGAGCCGCGAGGGAGCCCGGGCGCGCCTGGACTGGGACCTGTTGGACGAGGCGACCGTGCGCGCCATGGGCGAGCCGGCCGCGGCGCTGCGGGCGGTGGCGCGATGAGTGCCCCCGCGCAGCTGAGGGCACTCCCCGAGCCAGTTCGCCCCGACGTGCTCGCCGGGGTCCCTCGCCCCCGCGGACGCGACCTCAGCGGTCCGGAGCTCGAGGCGTTCGTGAACGAGGTGGCCGACCGGCCGGAGCTGTGGATCGAGCGCATCCGCCATGACGCGACCCAGCGCTCCTACGAGGAGCTGCTGAGCGACGATCACCTCACCGCCTGGCTGATCTGCTGGATGGACGACCACGACACCGGGTTTCACGACCACGACATCTCCGCCGGGGCCGTGGCGGTCGTCAGCGGGAGCGTTCGTGAGGAGCGGCTGACGATCGATGGCCCGCCCCGGGAGCGCCGCTTCGCTGCCGGCAGGAGCTTTCACTTCTCGCCCGTCGACATCCATCGCGTCAGGCACGCCGGCACCGAGCCGGCGGTGACGATCCACGTCTACTCTCCGCCGCTGCTGCGAATGGGCGCCTACGTTGTAGGCGCCGACGGGGTGCTGGCACGCCACCCGATGTCCTCCGAGGAAGAGCTTCGCCCCCCGGCGGGCGAGGAGAGCTAGTCGCTCGCCCCAGGGACGCGGCGCTCCACGCCGGCGCCGGTGCCGATCAGGATCAGGCCGGTGAGCGCCGGCTCGAACAGGCCGTGCTCGACCACTCCCGGTGTTCCGGCGAGCCGGGCAGAGAGCTCGGCCGGCTCCTCGATCGCTCCCAGGTAGTCGGCGATCACTCCCCCGTCGGGGCTCCGCGGGACATCGCGCAGGCGCGCGGGCGCGAGCGCCCTGAGCGTGCTCTGCACGGCGAACGGGATCAGCTCGAGGGGGACCGGGGCGCGCAGTGCCTGCGACTGCCTTCTCGGCGGAGGCGATGACGACGAACAGGCGCGCGTGGGACGCCACGATCTTCTCTCGCGTGTGGGCCCCGCCGCCGCCCTTGATCAGCCACCCGGCGGGGTCCACCTGATCGGCGCCGTCGATCGCGATGTCGAGCTCGCCGAGCTCGTCGAGCTCCTCGATGGCCAGGCCGAGGTCGAGCGCGGCCCGCTCGGTTGCGGGCGAGGTCGCCACACAGCGCAGCCCTCCCAGACCGCGCGCTGCGATGGCGTCCAGCAGGTGGGCGACCGTCGAGCCGGTTCCCAGCCCGACCCGCATCCCGTCCTCGATCAGCTCGGCGGCTGCGCGGGCCGCTTCGGCCTTCTCCGCCGCGCGGGGATCCGCGTCGTTCAGCGGCGGCTGTCCGTGCCGCTCAGTCGCACCAGAGGACGCCATGGGGCGGACGTTACAGGCCCGCCCGGGTCCTTGAGGCGAACGCTGCCGGGTGCCGCGGGGCTGTGCAGCAGGAAACCCTGCCCGATCGAGCAGTGCAGCTCGCGTGCGAGGGCAAGCTGGCGGTTCGTCTCGATGCCCACGGCGACGGCGGTCACGCGGGCCTCCTTGGCGAGGGCGATCGTCGCTGCGAACATTGCTCGCCGCTCCTTGTCGCGATCGAAGCTGCCCGTCAGGCCGCGGTCCAGCTTGACGATGTCGAGCGGGAGGTTGCGGGGCAGCCCGAGCGAGAACTCGCCCGAGCCGAATTTGTCGAGGGCGATCGAGACGCCCAGGCGCTTGACGTCGTTGAGTGCCTCGCGGGCCCGCTCGGGATCACGCAGGACGGCCTCCTCGCTGACCTCCAGGCACAGGGCCCGGCCGGGCAGGCGGCAGTAGGCCAGCTCCTCGCGGACGCGCTCGGCGAGGTCGAGCTCGGTCAGCTCACGGGCGGAGATGTTCACCGAGATCGGGATCTGGATCCCCGCGCGGCGCCAGGCCTCGGCCTGGGCGCAGGCGGCATGAAGTACCCACTTGCCGATCTGGACGATCAGCTCGGAGTCCTGGGCCGGCCCGAGGAAGCTGCCGGGCAGCATTTCGCTGCCGGCCCTGACGCCGTCCCCGGTGGGGTTCCAGCGGACGAGCGCCTCGATCCCGACGGCGTGGCCCCCGGACAGCGGCACGATCGGCTGGTAGGCGAGCATCAGCTCCTGACGGGGCAGCGCGTGGCGCAGCAGGCTCTCGATCTCGATGTTCGTGCTCAGTTCCTCGCGCAGGCCCGCATCGAACAGCTCCAGGCGCCGTCCGCCGGCGCCCTTGGCCTTGTACATGGCGAGGTCGGCCTCGCGGAGCATCGCCTCGGGGTCGCAGTCGGCGTTGCGTGAGACGGCGACCCCGACGCTCGCCAGCATGGCCACTTCGGAGCTCCCCAGCGCGAAGGGCTGCTCGAGCGCGTCGAGAACCCGCCCGGCAAGCGCCATCGCCTCGCCCTCACTCTCGATTTCCTCCGCCAGGATGACGAACTCGTCGCCGCCCAGCCGGGCGATCGTGTCGCTGTCTCGCATCAGCTCTGCGAGGCGCTCGGAGACCGAGACGAGGAGCTTGTCGCCGGCGTCGTGGCCGAGGTTGTCGTTGACGGCCTTGAACTTGTCCAGATCGATGAACAGCATCGCCAGGACGCCGTCGGAGCGGTCCAGGCGGGCGACGGCCTGGTGGGCGCGGTCCATCAGCAGCATCCGGTTGGGCAGCCGCGTGAGCGGGTCGTGGAGGGCCTGGCGCTCCAGCCACATGCGGTCGGTCACGTCCTTGGCTGCGGCGTACCAGGTGTCCCCGTCGCGGCGGGCGCTCCACAACAGCCAGTGCCATGAGCCGTCGCGGTGCCGGGCTCGGGTGGTGAAGTTTTCGACCTCGGCCGGGTGCCCGCTGCCGGCTGCGCATCGGCCCGAGCAGCTGCTCCGCGTCCTCGGGGTGCACGAAGTCCGCTACGGGCCGCGAGAGCAGCTCCTCCCGGGTCCAGCCGAGCAGGTGCTCCCAGGCCGGGTTCAACAGCGTGAAGCGGCCGTCGAGCGAGAGCGTTGCGAGCAGGTCGCTGGTCATCTCGAACAGCCTCGCGATACCGGACTCCTGGCCGGCCCCGGGGCTCCGCCCAGGCGCGCCGGGCATGCTGATCTGATCCGCGTCCATCGGTAGGAACCCCTCGGCCGTGGGCCGTCCTTGCAGGGCGCCGGCGGCGGCTATTGGACGGATTGACGAGCCGAACCTCCGCATAGCGGAGCAGCGCGAGCGAGCGCTGCCGCGCGCCGGCGCGGAGGTTTCAGGAGGCTGTGGCGAGGGGCTTCGTCTGCTCTGCGCCGGCCGAGGAGGGCGGGGCGGCGGCTGGCGGCTCCGCGCCGCTGCCGCGCAGGAAGCGCCAGACCGACAGGAGCATGATGATCGTCATCAGCGTGGCGCTTCCGACGCACCACTCGCAGATTTTTTTCAGCGTGAAGATCTCGCGGTAGGTCAGGTACATGCTGAAGCCGAAGCCGCCCAGCGCGATCACGGCCGTGGCCAGCCGGGATCTCTCGACTTCAGGCGCCAGCAGGGTGGCGAGGATCGCGATGTAGCCGATCAGGCCCATCAGCGCGACAGGTATTCCGGCGAGCTCGGAGTAGATCGATTTCTGCACCTGGCTGCAGGGGTTGCCCTTGATCGAGCACGGCGGTTCGATGCCCGTGTAATGGATGTAGGTCAGGTAGCCGGCCAGCGCGACACCGATCACGCTCAGCACGATCAGGGTGATCCGCAGCGTCCGCGCGCTCATGTCGGCCTAGCTCTTGAGCGCGGCTTCGATCGCTTCGTCGAACCCGGAGGGATCGGTCAGCGAGCTGTATTCGTACTTTTTCAGAGTCCCGCCGGTCTTGCCGATCAGGAACGAGGGGGTGCCGGTGAAGTTGTTGTTGTTCGCTTCCTGGGTGTCGGTGGCGATCTGCGCCAGGAGCGCCTGGTCGCCGCGGTCGGTTGTCCATTTGGCGAGGTTCAGGCCGGGTACCTGCTGGGCGAGGCCCTGGAGGAAGCTTTCGGTGACATAGCCGCTGTCCTCTTCGCCCTGCTCGTGGTAGAAGAGCTCGATGAAGTCCCAGGCCTTGTCCTGCTTGCCGGCGGCCAGCGCAGCGACCTGCTGGGTGCGGAAGGTTTCAGGTTCGCGGGTGGCCGTCTCGAGCGAGCGGTATTCGATCTTCAGCTTGCCCGTCTTGACCCACTTCTGGATGATCGCCGGCAGCGCGCCGAGCGTGAACTCGCGGCAGATCGGGCACTCCAGATCGCCGAAGTACTGAAGCGTTACGGGCGCCGTGGGGCTGCCGAGGACGTTGCCTTTCTGGGTCGTCCCGGCAAGCAGGCTGGTCACGGCGGCCACCTGGGACTGGGCCTGCGGGCTGGTCGGGGCCGCGACTTTGCCTTTTCCTCCTCCGCCCGTGGCGATCAGGATGACGACGATTGCGACGACCACCACGGCGAGAGCTCCGCCGAGCTGGGCCAGCCGCTTGCGTCTTGCGGCGTCGCCCGCGGCCGGCCTCCTCGGCGGCTTTGCGCTGCGCCCGCGCCTGCTCGCGGCGCTGCTTGCGGGTCAGGTCTTCCTCGTCGCTTCGCCTGGCTCATGGCAGGAACTTTTACAGGTTTCTGCTCAAGAGCGCCTAAGTAAACGCCGCGCGAGTCGCAAGCGCCGATCCGTCCCTGGCTTCTGCTCGCAGCGCGAGGAGCGAAGATGGGGGCGAGCCCCTGTAGCTCAACTGGATAGAGCGCCGGCCTTCTAAGCCGGGGGTTGCTGGTTCGAGTCCAGCCGGGGGCATCTCCGCGACCGCGGACGTCCTGTGTGAGCTCGCCGTGCGGCTGCGCGCACGGCGAGCCGGCGGTGATGCGTTGTCGGGGGCGGGACGGGGAGGAGCGCAATGCGGGAGCATCCAGTTCCACAGACCAGCCAAAGGAGCCGACATGTTTCACAACATCCTCGTCGCGATCGACGGCTCGCCGGACGCCGAGGAGGCACTCGGGCAGGCGATCGACCTGGCCAGCACCCAGCACGCCCGGCTGACGATCTTCAGCGCCGCGGTGGGCCCGCCGTCGACGGCCTACATGGGCGGCGGCGCCGGGGTCGCGGCGACGATTGCCGTCGAAGCGGAGGCGGAGGCCGGAAAGCTCCTGAGGGAGGCTGTGCAGCGTGTCCCCGATGGTGTCTCGGTGACCACCGTGCAGGGAGGCGAGCCGGTTCGCCAGACGCTCCTGCATCAGGTCGAGTCGGGGGGCCATGATCTCGTGGTGATGGGCTCGCGGGGCAGGGGAGCGGTGCGGTCCGCCCTGCTCGGGAGCGTGAGTCATTTCCTGCTCGACCACAGCCCGGTCCCCGTGCTGATCGTCCATGACGGCGTACGCGATGCGCCGCTCGCGGAGGGCGGGGAGAGGGGCAGGCTCCGGACGCCGGCGCCTGAGCCGGACCCATCGGGTGGCGCCCGTAGCCTGCGGGCGGTGCACTCGCAGGCCGAGACCGACCCGGACAGCCGGATCCTGCTGGGGGAGAACCTCGAGCTGCTGGCGGGCCTCGAGGATGCGAGCTTTCAGCTCATCTACATCGACCCGCCCTTCAACACGGGCGCTCGGCGAACGCACACAGCGCTGCGGGTCATCAGCGACGAGCGAGGGCGGACGCACCGGCTTCCAGGGCCGGCGCTACCGCAGCGAGCAGCTCTCGAAGTCACAGCTACGGCGACAGCTTCGAGGACTATCTCGCGTTCCTCGAGCCGCGCCTGCTCGAGGCGCGTCGTCTGCTCAATGAGCAGGGGACCCTCTACTTCCACATCGACTACCGGGAGGCCCACTACTGCAAGCTGCTGCTCGACGAGATCTTCGGCCGCGACTGCTTTCTGAACGAGCTGATCTGGGCCTACGACTACGGCGGACGCTCCAAGCGCCGCTGGCCCGCCAAGCACGACACGATCCTCGTCTACGTGAAGGATCCCGATCGCTACCACTTCGACTCCGAGCAGGTCGACCGCGAGCCTTACATGGCTCCCGGCCTCGTGACCGCTGAGAAGGCCGCCCGGGGCAAGCTGCCGACGGACGTCTGGTGGCACACGATCGTCCCCACCTCCGGGCATGAGCGGACGGGCTACCCGACGCAGAAGCCGGAGGGGATCGTGCGGCGGATGGTCCAGGCTTCCACGCGCCCCGGAGACTGGTGCCTGGACTTCTTCGCCGGCAGCGGCACGCTCGGCGCGGTGGCGGCGGCGCTGGGCCGCCACTACGTCCTGATCGACTCGAACCCCGAGGCCGTCAGAATCATGCGAGCGCGACTCGGCGCAGCCGTGCCGGGTGACGCCGCGACCCGGCCCGGCGTTCGGGCATAGACTCGGGGGCCCGATGGCCTCCTACCACATCGAGCTGCGCCAGTTCCCGCGCAACTACACCCGGTTCAACCTCACGGGCCCCAGCTCGGGGCGATCGCGATGACCTGGGCGCAGGAGCGCATGCTGACGCTGGACGATCAGAAATGGAGCCCGGCCGAGGCGACCCTGATCATCCTCGAGGGCCCGGCGATCCCGGTCGAGCGCCTTTCGATGGGCCGCGGCTGGACGACGGCGCAGCGGGAGGGCGAGGACGTGACCAAGCGGGTCCTCCAGGAAGCACGCGAAGCCCTGCGGGCGCCGGCGACGGCGGCCGCCCCACCGAACGGATCTCCCGCCGGCGCGGCTGCGCCCGCCGGCGACCCGCTGGCGCTCGGGGTCGAGCTGGCCGGCCTGCTGGGGCCCGAGGCCGGCCGCCTGCTGGCGGCCTGGAGAGCCGTCGCGTCGCGCAGCTCGGGCCTGGCGCCCAGCGAGAGCCTGGCCCTGGCCGAACGGGAGCTCGCCGGCGGCAGCGGCCCGGCCGGATGATGCGCCGCTAGACTTTGCCTCGCATCGCATGGTGGGCGTAGCTCAGTTGGTAGAGCTCCTGGTTGTGGTCCAGGCGGTCGGGGGTTCGAGTCCCCTCGCTCACCCTCACTGAGGGGGCCGGGTCCGTTCAAACGGCCGGGGCCAGGGCAGGCACTCGGCTTCCGTCAAAACCCGGCTAACCTGGATACCCCATGACAGGAACCGAGCCCACCGCCGCCAACGCCGCCCATTACACCTCGCTGCTCGAGACGATCGAACGCCAGGGGGCGACGAAGCTGCACACCAAGGAGCGCGAACAGCTGCTGTCGGCCGCCGACGCGCTGCTGTTCGACGAGCCCGAGAGTCGCGCCCTGCTGCGGACCGCCGAGGAGCTGATCGAGTCCCTGGAGACGAGCGAGCGGTGGTCGGCCGAGAGCTGCGACCAGCTTCGCGAACACCTCTACGGCTGCGACGCCGCGGCCGGCGTGGCCTGAGACGGCTCGGTGCCCAGCGCCCGGCTCGCTCCTCGCTGAGGGGCGTCTAGGGCGATGGCTGCGGTCGAGATCGCCCGTGGGCTGATGCGCTGGACGGCGCCCCACCCCGAATGGAAGCCGGGCGCGGAGCCCGGGAGCTCCGCAGATTGGCAGGAGGACGTCGGGTCGGTGCTCTACGAGTCGGGGGACACGGTTGTCCTGTTCGACCCGCTGCTTCCGGTGGTCGGCCGGGCGAGCTTCTTGAGCCTGCTCGACGAGCGGGTCGCCGGGCGGGCGGTCAGCATCCTCACGACCGTCCGCTGGCACCGGCGTGACCGGGAGCTGCTCGCAGAGCGTTACCGGGCCAACTCCACGCGAGCCTGGAACGCGATCCCGCCGGGGGTCGTGGCCAAGCCCGTTCGCGGGGGAGGGGAGACGATCTACTGGCTGCCCGGGGCCCATGCCCTGGTGTTCGGCGACACGCTGATCGGCGCCTCGCCCGGTGAGGTCCGCGTCTGCCCGGAGAGCTGGCTGAGCGATGTCCGGGTCGACCGTGCCGGCCTGGCCCGGCTGATGGGGCCACTGCTCGAGCTGCCAGTCGAGCTGCTCCTGGTCTCCCACGGCGAGCCCGTTCTGCACGATGGCCGGGCGGCCCTGGCCCGGGCGCTGCGGGAGGCTCGGGGCCAGGGCGACTGAGCCCGCCCGGGGCGAGCCTCAGCGCTCGATGACGAGCTTCGTCCAGCCGCCCTCGGCGAGCGCCTCGGGCGCCTGATCCCAGGGTACGGTGAGGCTCGTGACCTTCTCGGGCCGGAGTGCCCCGCGGGCGGTGAGCTCGAGCACATGCGGGATCGCCTCGCGGGCGTTGGCGCGCCCGGTGTGGAACGTGATGCCCTTCGTGTACATCTCGAGCAGCGGCATCGCCGGTTCCTCGCCGAAGTAGATCGCGCAGCTCGTGCAGGTGCCGTCCGGGGCGGTCGAGCGCAGCGCCAGCGCCAGCCCAGCGGGGTCGGCGCTGGCGTCGACCGTGATCGGGAACGGGCCCAGGCGCTTGGGGACCTCCGCCATCGTCTGGGCCCCCAGCGCTTCGGCTCGAGCCCGACGGGACTCGTCGCGATCGACGTAGAGGACCCACTCCGAGCCCAGCGAGCGGGCGAGGCCGGCGGCGTAGAGGCCGATCGATCCCGCCGCCGCACCGCCGACGACGAGCACAGGCGCTCCGGGGTCGGCCTGGAGTCCCGGGGCCACCGCTCGGTAGGCATCGGCGATGTTGTCCGAGGCGCTCGCCACCGCTGCGGGCGCCAGACCGTCGGGGAGCGCCACGAGCATCTGCCGTGCGTATGGGACGCTGACGACGTCCGAGAGAAATCCGCCCCACTCGGCGACCGCCGGCCCGAAGCCGTATGTCGACATGAAGGGGACCGCCGAGCAGTTCGAGGAGCGCCCCCGCAGACATTGCGGACAGCTGCCGCAGGAGATCTGGAAAGGGACGCTGACGAGCATGCCGGGTGCCAGGCCCTCGCCCGCGGCGTCCCCCAGTTCGAGGATCTCGGCGACGCACTCATGGCCGAGTGCGAACGGCGGGGGGAAGGGGGAGCTACCTTCGACGATCAGCGCGTCCAGGTCGCACGTTGCGACGGCCACCGGTCGCACGAGGGCGCCCGCGTCGGAGCTCAGGCGCGGCTCCGGGGCCTCGCGCCACTCGAGCATCCTGGTGCCGACATAGTTGAGCTGCTGCATCGCCCCTCCAAGAGTTGTTCTGTAGACCGGTCGATATAATAACTCTGTGGAGCAAACGCCGCGAACACGCGCACCCGGCCGGGCATCGAGGGAGGCGTTCATCACCGCGACCGGACGGCTGCTGCGCCGCCAGGGCTACGCGGCGACGGGTCTCAGCGAGATAGTCAGCGCCAGCGGTGCGCCGAGGGGCTCGCTCTACTTCCATTTTCCCGGCGGCAAGGAGGAGCTGGCGGCCGCGGCGATGGAGCGCACCGGCGAGGATCTCCGCGCGGCGATCGCCGCGGTCGTCGCAGCCTACCCGCGGGCCTCGGAATCGCTGAGCGCTCTGATCGACGGGCTGGGCGCCGGCCTCGAGGCGTCCGGCTTTCGCGATGGCTGCCCGATCGCGACGATCACGCTGGAGGCATCCGGGTCATCGGAGACCGTTCGGCTGGCGGCCGAGCGGGTCTTCGCCGCTTGGCTCGGAGCCCTCCAAGAGGGCCTGAGGGCCGACGGCCTGGACAGCGGGCAGGCGGCCCGACGGGCCCTGCTGGTGCTCTCGGCGATCGAGGGCGCGCTGCTGCTGTCTCGGGCGCGGCGCGACCTGGTGGCGCTCGAAGCGGTCCGCGACGAGCTGGCGGCGCTGGCCTGCAAGGTCGCCTGAGGCACTTCGCGCGCCGGGGGCCCTGTCGAGACGGTTGCCGCTAGGCCTCGGGAGCAGCCGGCAGCTGCATCAGCTGCAGAGCCTGGCCGCAGCTGGTCTCGGGCACCGTCCAGATGTGCAGGACCCCGCCGAGGTCGACCGGGCCGGGGAGCTCCTCGCGGATGTCCGGGCCGCAGAAGCGCACGCCACGGGAGCGCAGTACCTCGCAGACCCGCTCGAGGTCGGTGACCGTGTAGGCGACGTGGTCGAGTATCAGCTCGCCGCGGCCGGCCAGGCGCCGGGCAGTCAGGCCCGGGTCGCTGAACGTGAAGATCTCGACACCCGGATGCCCCTCGCCGAGGTAGACGCCCAGCAGCTCGAACTGGGGCCGCTCGAAGCGCCGCACGACGGGCAGGCCGAGCTTCCCAACCATCGCCTCGACCGCGGAATCGAGGTCCGCGGCGAGGTAGCCGACGTGGTCGATCGGGCCGAGCATGCGATGACCGTACCAGCCGAACGGTGGCCTAGGATCGCCGCACACCGCCCAATGATGGGCCCGACCTCAGGGGAACGATGATCAAGGACTTCAAGACCTTCCTGCTGCGCGGAAACGTCGTCGACCTGGCCGTCGGGCTGGTGATCGGGGCGGCCTTCGGCGCCGTCGTGACGGCGCTGGTCGCCGACCTGATCACACCGATCATCGCCGCCATCATCGGCAAGCCGGACTTCTCTGAGCTGACCTTCAAGATCAACGGCAGCGTCTTCAAGTACGGCAGCTTCCTCAACGCGCTGCTGGCCTTCATCTCGATCGCAACCGCGGTGTTCTTCTTCGTCGTGCAGCCGATGAATGCGCTGATGGCTCGCCGCCACACCCATCCCGACGCGGACGCCGAGACCGTCCCCTGCCCGGAATGCCTCAGCGAGATCCCGCGCGAGGCACGCAAGTGCGCCTTCTGCGCCTCCCCGGTCGGGCAGGCGGCGGGCTGAGCTCACTGCGCGGGCTCTCCTCTGGGCACCGCGCCGGGCTGCGCTCGGGCAACCGGGGCCCCACCGCAGGACCCGCGAGCAGCTCTACAACGAGGCCGCCGGCGAGGCGTCGCCGGCAGCGTCCCGCGCTTGACAAGTGACCAAATAGTCACCTATGCTGCGCCGCGTGGATGAGGTGTTCAAGGCGCTGGCCGACCCGACGCGGCGTGGCCTGCTGGATGAGCTGTTCCGAGAGGACGGACAGACGCTCAGCGCGCTCGAGCAGCGGCTGCCGATGACCCGTTTCGGGGTGATGAAGCATCTCCGCGTGCTCGAGGAGGCCGGCCTGGTCGTGAGCCGGCGCCGCGGCAGGGAGAAGCTGCACTTCCTGAACCCCGTCCCGATCAGGCTCGTCCACGACCGGTGGGTGAGCAAATACACCGAGCCATGGGCCGAGACGCTGGTCGGGCTCAAGCGGAGAATCGAGGATCAGCAGATGGAAAAGGTGTTCGAGATCTACATCAAAACGACGCCCGAGCGGCTGTGGGAGGCGATCACCGACCCCGAGCAGCGGGCACGCTTCAGCTTCGGCGTCGCGGCGCTCAGCGACTGGAGCACGGGCTCGCCCTACGAGGCCAGGCACCTGGCCTCGGGCGCGGTGATCATGGCAGGTGAGAACCTCGAGGTCGAGCCGCCCCGGAGGCTCGTGCAGAGCTTCCTCGCCAAATGGAGCGAGGACGTCGAGCGCGAAGGAACCTCAAGGGTGACCTGGGAGATCGAGCCCGTCGGGGACTCCTGCCGGCTGCTCGTGATCCACGATCAACTGCATGAGGGCGCCAACGACGAACTGTTCGGCGGCTGGCCGATGATCCTCTCGGGCCTGAAGACACTGCTCGAGACGGGCGAATCGCTCACGACGCCCGGCTCACTGATGTACGCCCAGGCGCCGCCCGCCGGCTGAGGCTCAGACGCCCCGGCCCGAGAGCGTCACCGCGATCGGGCCGCGGCCGTCGGTGCTGTTGAAGCGATAGGTCCCCAGCGCGGTCCCGCTGGAGCTCGGCCTGAAGGCGACCCTGATGTGGGCCTTTTCCCCGGGGGCCAGGCTGATCCCCTCGGGCAGCTGGACGGGCGCGTAGAAGGGTTCGAGCGGGGCGATCGCGCGGGTGATCGTCAGCGGTACCGTCCCGGTGTTGGAGACGGTCAGCGTGGCGAGCTTCGTGTGGCCGACGGCGACGGCGCCGAAATCGAGCCTCCGCGCGCTGACCGACAGGTGCGCCACGCCGGTCTGAGCCGCGCCGGATATCGCCACCGACAGCGCGCCGTGGTCGGTCGTGACCGTCAGCCGGGCCGGGTAGGTACCGGCTCGCCGGGGGTTGAACCAGACCGAGACGGTCACCGACTGGCGCGGCGCCAGCACCGTCCCGGCGGCAGGCAGTCCGCTGACCGCGTAGGGGCCCCGCGGCAGCGCGAAGCTCGTCAGCCGCTCCGGCCTGCTCCAGGAGTTGGCGAACGTGATGCTCAGCCGCCTGCCTCCGGCATCCGTCTGGATCGTGTCGAAGTCGAGCGGCGGGGCCGAGGCGATCAGGCCCGGGCTCGTGCCGTAACCGGAGATCGGCACGGCCCGCTCGCCGGCGCTCGTCGGAATCGTCAGCTCGCCGACGACGGGGCCGGCATGGGCCGGTGTGAAGGAGAGCTTCACCCGGACCGTCGCCCCGGCAGGCAGGGCACGGCCGAGCAGTGGCTGGTGGATCGTGATCACCCCGTGCGCCAGCGGTGAGGTGCCCGAGGGCTCGATCACCGACGGGCCGGCCGTGTGCGAACCCTTCGCCAGCGCCAGCGCGACGGCCTGCGCGGGACCCGGCACACGTTCGACCCCCTGTGCGCTCACGGCGGCCGTGAAGCTGAGCCTGCGGAGTGTCGAGATCGGGACTTCGAGTGTCCGGCTCTCGCCGACCGGGACCGCCCCCAGCGCCACCGGTTGGGCGAGCACGGGCGCGTCCGCGGAGGAGCCGAACGCAAGCAGGCGCCCGTTGCGCGTGCCGACGTAGACCCGGCCTTCGTAGGCGGTCGGGACCGCGAACTTGGAGCTCTTGCCGATCTTCCCCGACCACAGCAGCGCCAGGTTGCCTTCGGTCGGCGTGGCGCTGTAGGCGCGCAGCTGCCCGCCCGCGCCGCTTTCGGTCGAGCCGCTCGCATATACGACCCAGACCACCGCGCTGCCCGGCGTCGTGCCGTTGGAGGTGACCAGCGGCGAGCCCGAGGTGTACCCGAACGATTCGGAGCTCGTCCCCGCCGAGCTCAGCTGCGGCAGGCCGCTGCCGCTGAGCCCGTAGCTGAGCGCCCGCAGGTAGCCGCCGCCGGAGCTCTCGAGCACATACACCCATCCGCCCTGGCCGCCGTAGGCGGCCGGATGGCCCCAGACGCCGTTGAACGGCCCGAGTTCCTGCAACACCGCGTTGCCGCCCCCCGGGCCCTGTTGATAGCCGCCCATGTTGTCGGCGTCGATCAGGAAGATCCGCCCGTCCTTGCCGACCTCGACGACGAGGTGCGGGTGAGCTTTGGTGCCAAATGTTTCGGTCGGCAGCGCGATCGGCCCGCCGGACCCGAGGTCCTCGTCGTTGTGATCGAGTTCCGGTGCGTCACTGGGCGCGAAGAACTGGCTCGGCGAGATCTGCCCGTTGCCGGCGACCGTCAGTCCGAGGACCGACTCGGAGAGCGTCGCCGGCGGTTTGTTCGACGGTGCCGGGGAGGGGGATACCCCGTTGCCGGTCGCCAGGATGATCCGCCCGGGTATGTCAGAGACGAGCCCGCCGCCGCTCTGCCAGATGCCGGCCTGTGAGTTTTCTTCGGTGCCGACCCCCGACTCGTCGCTCCACATCGTCGTTATCGCCCCGCTTTCGGCGCTCATGCCGACGACGATGCCGCGATAGGGGGTGATGTCGCAGTCGGAGGCGAACGCCACGTA
Source organism: uncultured Solirubrobacteraceae bacterium (assembly GCA_963787765.1). Lineage (GTDB taxonomy): Bacteria > Actinomycetota > Thermoleophilia > Solirubrobacterales > Solirubrobacteraceae > Palsa-744. Next base: position 47,027 of record CAWBEF010000017.1, read on the forward strand.
GACGACGCCGTTCAGGAGCAGCAGCGCCGGGCGCTGCATCTGGAAGCTTTCGTTGAACGGGACACCCGGGGTGTTGTAGGGGGTGCCCTGGATCGGCACGGGGAAGCCAGGCTTCTCTGCGCCGGTCGTCGCGGAGAGGGCCTGCAGGTACCAGTGCCCGCCGGCCAGTCCCTTGCCGGTCTGCAGGCGGGTCGTCAGATAGACCGTCCCCGTTTCCGAGTCGATCACGGGGGTCGAGGTCGAGCCGATATACGGCTGCAGATCCGAGCAGCCGATCGTCGAGGCCTTGAAGGGCTTGCCGAACGAGCGGCTCCAGACGATCGCGCCCGTGGCGGGGTTGATGCCGTAGGCGTAGGCCTCCTCGGTGGTGACGATCACCGTGTTGTCGTAGACGAGCGGCTGTGCGTAGACCGCGCCCTTCAGCTTCGTCGAAAAGAGCTGCCCGAACGTCGAGGACTGGACCTCCGCCGGGCTCAGCGCGGGCTCGCCGGGATCCCAGTTGTCGCGCAGGTTGTTGTAGGCGGCCGTCGTGACGTTGCCCGCGCCCAGAGCCGGGCCGGCGGCCAGCGCGAGCGCGGCGATCGTCGCCAGCAGCGCGATGGTGAGCGACGTGAGCCTTGACATCCCGTGTCCTCCCGCTTGCCGACCTGCGGCCCAGTCCGCCGGTCACCTTTCCGCGAGGTCTATCAGACGCCACTCGCTCATCGGGTGTCCAATGCGTCACTCGCCCGCCGCGTGAGCCGGGACTCAGGCCGTGATCGGTATGTGTCCCGGCTGTGCCGCCACCCGCTCCAGCCAGGCCCCGATCGCCGGGAAGCGGGCGAGCTCGAAGCCACCCTCATGGGCGACGTGGGTGTAGGCGTAGAGCGCGATGTCCGCGATCGTGTAGCGCTCGCCGACCAGGAAGCTGCGCTCCGCGAGGTGGCGCTCCATCGCCTCGAGCGCCGCATAGCCGGGCCGGCGCCGGGCCTCGATCTCGGCCTCGGGCGGCGGGTCTGCCGAGAAGGCCACCCAGAAGCGGACCACCGCGATGTAGGGCTCGTGCGAATACTGCTCGAAGAACATCCACTGCAGCACCTGGGCGCGCAGGAAGCGCTCCTCGGGGAGGTAGGGGCTGCCTTCGGCGAAGTAGTTCAGGATCGCCCCGGACTCCGCCAGCGCGCGCCCGTCGTCGAGCACCAGCGTCGGCACCTTGAGTGCCGGGTTCAGCTCGCCGAGCAGCTCCAGGCGCCCGGTGCGGTGCACGACGTCGACCTCGCGCCGGTCCGTTTCGATGCCGAGCTGGGCCAGCAGCAGCCGGACCTTGTAACAGTTGCCCGACACGGCCGAGTCATAGAGCAGCATCCGCGTTCTCCTTGAGCGGCGACGGTGTGCGCCGCATCCCGACCGGTGATCTGATCGCTCCAACCGCAGCGAGGCAGAGCAGCCCCGCGAGCAGGAACGGGATCGTATCGCCCACCGCGCCGGCGATCGCGCCGCCGAGGGCCGGTCCTGCCATCGCGCCCGTCGCCCAGGCGCCGTTCATCAGCCCGAAGGCGATCCCCTGTGCCAGACCCGAACGCTCGGCACCCTCGGAGATCAGGGCAAAGGACGGCGTGTACAGCGCCCCGTAGGAGAGCGCCGCCAGCACCACCAGCGGGGCGTAGATCGCAGGCGTCGCCCGCGTCGCCAGGGCAAGCGACACGACGGTCCCGGCCATCAGCGCCAAGCTGATCGGCCGGAGCGCGCCGTGGCGGTCGCTGATGCGCCCGACGAGCGGCGACTCGAGGGCCTCCAGGGCTGCGCTGATCAGCCACATGGCGCCGATCGCAACGGTGCCCCAGCCGGCGGCGGCGAGCCGCAGGGGAGCGAGCACCGAGAGCAGGCCGCCGAGCATCGCGGCGATCATCAAGGTCGCAAGCCCGGCCCGGATCCGCCGCTCCCGGAGAGCTCCGGCGAGCGCCGTTCGCGAGGGTGCGACAATCGGCGCCTCGACGCTCAGTGTCGCGCAGGCCAGCACCAGTGCCAGGCCCGCCAGGCCCGCGAACACGGCCCCGCGCCCCAACAGGACCGCAGCCGTCCCGACGACCGGGCCGAGCAGCGCGCCGACGACGGCCGCACCCATCGCTTTGCCGATCAGCTCGCCGCGGCGCTTCCCGGCCGCGTGCAAGAGCCAGGCGAAGGACCCGGCCCACGTGAACGCGCTGCCTGCGCCCTGAAGGACCCGCGCCCCCAGCAGCGCCGGGAAGCCATGCGCCAGCGCGAAGCCGAGGCTCGCGGTTCCCATCAGTGCGAGGCCACAGAGCACGGCCCGCCGCGGGCCGAAGCGGACAGTGGCGCGACCGGCCGGCAGCCCGGCCGCCAGCGCGCCCGCGGCGTAGGCCGCTACGAGTATCCCGGCACCGGCCTTTGAGAGGTGGAGTTCGCGGGCGAAGCGAGGCAGCATCGGTGTCAGCGCGGCGTAGAGCATCGTGTCGACGAGGACCAGCAGTGAGACGAGCGGGAGCAGCCGGCGCATGGCCTCAAGCTAGCAACGGCCCGGTGCCCGAAGCGCCGGGGATGGGCGTCTGCTCAGCCGGCGTTCGGCACGGCGGTGACCGGTACCGGCGAGGACTTCAACAGCTCGCTGGTGACGGTCCCGAGCGCCTTGTGCAGACGGGAGTGGCGCTCGGTGCCGACGACGATCCCACGCGCTCCGTGGCGACGGGCCGCGGCGGTCAGCGCACGGACGGGGTCGCGATCTGAGATCTCCGCGGTCACCTCCCGCTCCAGCAGGTGCTTCGGCCCCTCGAGCAGCAGCTCGTCGATCACCGCCCTGCCGAGCCGGCGCCGCTCTCCGGCCGACGCCAGCGGCGAGCTGGGCGCATGGAGCGGCCTGCAGGAGTAGACCAGCACGATCCGTCCGGCGAGCGGGAGCACCTCGGCGGCCCACTCGACAGCGGCTCTGGCGCTCGCGCTGCCGTCATAGCCGACGACCAGGCAGGGGCCCTTGGCGGCGGCTGCGGCCGTTGCGCCGGCGGCCCGTTTGCGGGTGGCGCCTTTCGCTTTCGGCCGCCCCTTGGCGGTTGCCGCCGGCTTGGCCCGGGCGGCGGTCTTACGCGCGGGCGAGGATGGCTTGGCCGCGCGTTTGGGGGCGGGTTTCCGCTTGGCCGGAGCGGGGCTCACGCGGTAGTCTCGTTGCCGTCGAGCGCGGCAAGGTAGGGGGTCAGGTAGCGCGCGCTGATCTTCTGCTCGTTGCCATCGGGCGGGGTCTCGCTGAAGTACGAGCTCTCCCCCTGCCCGCCGACGATCCTGGCTCCCATGTAGCGGGGCTTGCCGTCCGTCAGGAGCACGCCGCGGATGACCGGCTTGAAGGGCTGGGGCTCGATCTCGACACCGGCCAGGGCGGCGATCGATTCGGCCACCACGTCGGCCTGCTGGGAGCCGAGGCCGCCCTGCTTGATCGGGAAGTCGATCGCGTCGCCGGCGGCATAGATGGGGCCGGCATCGGGTACACGCCCGAAGCGGTTGACGCGGATGAAGCCGTGCTCGGAGACGGGCACGCCCCGCACGGACGGACCGTACAGCTCGGGCAGCGCCACGATCCGCTTGACGTGCATCCGGCGGTCGCCGGGATTGATCACCAGCGATCCCGTTGCGGGGATTTCGACGTAGGCGTTGGCGATCGTTTTGATCTTGGCCTGCTCGAGGAGATCGGCGACGCCCTTGCTGACCTCGCTGCCGAAGATCGCCAGCGGGCTGTCCTCGGAGGTGATGATCGTCGTCTCGAGCTCGACCTCCATGTCGTAGGCCCGCCCGGCCGTCATCAGGGCCAGCTCATACAGCGGGAAGGGCCACGCCATGCGAGCCGGTGCGACGAACGCGATGCTGTCCACGTAGCCGCCCTCGATGTCCTGGATCAGCCCGTGGAGCGCCTCGTCCATGTGGCGGTCGTCGATCGTCACGCAGTTCGTGTAGCGAGGCGTGACGCGCGCACCGAGGGCCAGAACGAGGGCGTCGTAGGGGAGCTCCCGCTCGTCGGCCGTATGGACGATCTGCGCGTCGCGGTCGACCCAGCCGAGCTCGCCGACGATCAGCTCGGCGCCCGCGTGGCCGACGATCGGCGCGAGCTCGTAACGGCTTGCACGCGCGTAGGCGAACGGCTCCCGGACCGTCAGCGGCCGGTAGACGAACTCGCTGTTCGGAGCAAGGACGCTCAGCGCGACCCGGTCGGGAGCGAGGTCGTGCAGGGCGAGGATCGTCTCGATCGCGGCGACCCCCCCGCCGACGACGAGGACGCGCAGCTTCTCGGAGGTGTTGGTGCTCTGATCGCTCATGGGAACGAATCTACTCCCAAGCGCCTTCGTGCGGGGCCGCGGAAGTCCGCCTCTTGCGACGGATAACTACGTAGCACGCGGGTTCGGGCGGGCGTTTGCGAAACAGGCCTCGTGGTAGCACTCGCCCGCGTCCAGCTCGCCGTCCTGAATCGCCGCGCGCCTTGCGTCGTGCGGCCTTCCGCCGACCAGCGCGACGATCGGCTCGTATGCCCCCAGGACGTCACCGCAGTGGTGGCATCGCAGGGTCGCGGCGGGACGGGGAACGTTCATCAGGTCCTTTGCATGCCGTGGATTCGATTGGCCCCGACGCGGGCGGGGCTGCCGCGACGGGGTCCGGAATCCAAGTTAGGAGGGGCAGAAGTTCGAACAGTCGGTAAAAAGCCGCACAGCTGTCATCTCCGCGGGGAGTAGTCTCTGAGCCCGAAGATGAGCGAGTCGCAAACCGAGGCATGGAGTCGGCGCCTGCTCGAGGTGGGCCGGACGCTGATGGCGGACCTGGACGAGACCGTCGTTCTCGACCGCGTCCTGGAAACGGCCCGCGAGCTGACCGGGGCCCGCTACGCGGCGCTGGGAGTCCTCAACGAGGATCGCTCGGAACTGGCCAGGTTTCTCACCTCGGGCTTGGACCAGGACGCGCACAGGGCGATCGGCGACCTGCCCCGCGGGCGGGGCGTGCTCGGCGTGCTGATCGAGCATCCCGTGCCGCTGCGCCTCGCCGAGGTGGGGGAGAGTCCCAGCAGCTACGGGTTCCCCGCCGGTCATCCGACGATGCACAGCTTCCTCGGCGTTCCGATCCTGATCCGCGGAGAGGCCTGGGGCAACCTCTATCTGACCGAGAAGCAGGGCGGGGAGTTCACGGCATCCGATGAGGAGGCCGCCACGATCCTCGCCCAATGGGCGGCGATCGCAATCGAGAATGCCCGCCTTTACGAGACGAGCCAGGCGCGCCGGGCCGAGCTCGAAAAAGCTCTGCGTGGCCTCGAGGCGACGCGCGACGTCGCGGTAGCGATCGGCGGCGAGATCGGCCTGGAGCATGTCCTCGAGCTGATCGTCAAGCGGGGCCGCGCGCTGGTCGGCGCCCGCAGCCTGGTGATCATGCTGCGCGACGGTGACTCGCTCGCCGTCCACTCGAGCGCCGGCCACGCCGAAGCCGTCCGCGACGTGCGTCTGCCGATCGCCGGCTCCACCTCGGGGCAGGTGCTCGAACGCGGCCAGCCCGAGCGGATCAGCGACGTCTCCTCGCGTCTGCGGATCGCCCCGCGCGAGTTCGGTGTGCCCGACGCGCAGACCGCGATGCTCGTCCCGATGCTCTACCGCGGGCAGGGGGTGGGGATCCTCGCGGCATTCGACCACGGCGAGAAGGGCGGGGTCTTCAGCGAGGACGACGAGCAGATGCTGAAGACCTTCGCCGCCAGCGCGGCGACCGCTGTCGCGCTGGCCCAGAGCGTTCAGAGCGACCGGCTGCGTGCCTCGCTCGCCGCGGCCGACGCGGAGCGCCGCCGCTGGGCGCGGGAGCTCCACGACGAGACGCTCCAGGGTCTCGGTGGGCTGCGCCTGCTGCTCTCCTCGGCCCTGCGCAGCGCCGATCCCGAGCGCGGCGAGCAGGCGATGCGCGAGGCGATCGGCCACATCGAGCAGGAGATCGAGAACCTGCGTGCGATCATCACCGAGCTTCGCCCCGCGGCGCTCGACGAGCTCGGTCTGGCGACCGCGATCGAGGCGCTCCTCGATCGCCACCGCGAACAGAGCGGCCTGCTCATCGACGCGACGATCGAGCTCGACACCCAGGACGGGCGCCCCGGTCTCGACGCGGAGCTCGAGACAGCGGTCTACCGGCTCGTCCAGGAGGCCCTGACGAACGTCGCCAAGCATGCGCGGGCGGGAGCCGTGAACGTCAGCGTCCGGCGCGAGGACGGTCGGATCGCGATCGAGGTGGCCGACGACGGCCACGGCTTCGATACCCGGAGCTTGACCGACGGCTTCGGGCTTGCCGGCATGCGCGAGCGGGTCGTCCTCGCAGGCGGGACGCTCTCGATCGAATCCGGCGACGGGGGCACCACGGTCAGCGCGACCCTGCCCGAACCGAGTGCCCGCAGCGCCGCCTCAGCCCGACAGCAGGCCGCGGGCTAGCGCGTAGCGGACCAGTTCGGCGCGCGTGCGCAGCCCGAGCTTCTGATGGATCCTGGCCCGGTGGGTCTCGACGGTGCGAGGCGAGAGCTTCAGCATGCGGGCGATTTCCACGCTCGTGTGACCGAAGGCGATCAGCTGGAGCACCTCGGCCTCACGTGGGCTGAGGTGCTCGTCGGTCAGTGCACCCCGCAGCGCGGCCAGGCGCGTGGCGACCTTCGGCGTGACGAACGTCTCCCCGCGGGCCGCCATCTTGACTGCGCCCGCCAGCTCCTCCTCGGCGCGGTCCTTGAGCACGAAGCCCGTCGCACCGGCGGCGAGCGCCCGCTGCGCGAAGCCGGGGTTGTCCTCCATCGTGATGACCACGATCTGCGTGTCCGGGACGCTGCGGCGCAGATTGCCGATCGCCGGCAGGCCCGAGCCGTCGGACATGCCCAGATCGAGCACCAGCACGCTGGGCTGGTGCCCGTGGATGTGGCGTTCGACGCTCGCCAGGTCATCGGCTTCGGCGACGACGTCGATGGCATCCTCGCCGTCCAGCACGAGGCGCAGGCTGCGGCGCATCAGGCCGTGGTCGTCGGCGAGGACGACGCTGATCAGCGGCTCCGCGGCGGGCGGCGTCTCACTCGGGGCGGGGAGGGGGGCAAGGTGGAGTCGAGGGTTCGATGCCATTTCGCTCAAGCTAGACCCCTGCACATGTGGCGGCCACCGTGAAAATGTGCGGATCGCAGGTGGTAAAGGACGGACCCGGATGCGAGAAGCCCGACGGAGGGGACCTGCTCAGGCATCGCTCGCGGACCGCGTTGCGGTGAGGCTCGTGGCTTTCGCCCTGCCGTGGGTCGCACAGCGCGGCAGGACCAGGACCGGGCAGTGGGCCTCCCGCATGACCGCCGCCGAGACACCGCCGAGCAGGGCATGACGGACCGGGCCATAGGCACGCGAGCCGAGCAGGAGCAGGTCGAGGTCCCGGGAGGCATCGACCAGCACCCGGCAGGGGTCGCCCCGGCGGACGTCCAGGTGGACGCTCCCCCCGGGCGCGAGCTCAGCTGCGGCACGCTCGGCCAGGGCCTTCGTCTCGTCATAGAGCTCGTCTTCGATCAGCGGCAGCGATGGTGAGGAGAACGCGTAGCCGGCCAGGGCCGGACCGATCCCGCCACCGGCGATCAGCCGCAGCTCGCCGCCCGAGGAGCGGGCCAGCTCCGCGCCGAGCTCGAGGGCCGCGCGTGCCTCCGCCGAGTCCGCGAAGCCGACCCCGACCTTTCGCAGCTCGCCCGATGGGCTCTCCACGTAGCCGTCGGGTGCCACCGCGATCGCGCAGGGGGCCCCGTGGACGATCCGTCCCATCAGCCCCGGCTGACGGCGCTCGAGGCGCTCGGGCGCCGCTCCGATGACGATCAGCTCCGCCGCGCCGAACTCGGCGAGCTCGTGGAGCGCCTGCGTCGGCCAGGATGCGTTGCTCCAGTGGTACTCCGCCTCCGCGACCACGCCGTCGCCGCCGAGCAGCGCCGCCAGCTCATCGCGCACGCGCTCCTCGGCGATCTCGGCCGAGACGGTCGCGAGCAGTGGGTGGTAGGGGAAGACGACGGTGAGCTTCGCGCCCATCCTCCGGGTCAGCTCCGCGGCGAGCACGGCGGCGTCCCGTCCTGCCCGGTCGCCGGCGTAGCCGAGCACGATCCTCGCGAACATGATGCGACGGTATGCCCGCCGCGGGGACGCGCCATCAGCAGTAGGCCGACGCCGCTTGCGGATAAGTACCGATAGGTTTCCCGCTGTCAAATCTGCGCGAGAATAGCGCAGCGGACTCAGGGAAAAGCCCGGATGGCGAGGCCGGTGAGCGCAGCGATCCTCCTGAGATGCACAGTGCGCGCGGAGTCGAAGCCGAGGGGGACACGCCCGGCGGGGAGCCCGCGGCGATCAGGACGCGCGGCCTGTGCAAGCACTACGGCGAGACGATTGCCCTGGAGGATCTCGACCTGTCGATCGCCCCGGGCGAGGTGTACGGCTATCTGGGGCCTAACGGAGCCGGCAAGACGACGACCATCCGCCTGTTGCTCGGGCTCCACCGGGCGAGCTCCGGAGAGGCCCGGCTGTTCGGGCTCGACTCCTGGCGCGAGGGCGCAAGCGCCCGCCGCCGGGTCGCCTACGTCGCGGGTGAGCCTTCGCTGTGGCCCGCGTTGACCGCGGCCGAGACATTCGAGTTCATGGCCAGGGTCCACGGGACGACGGACGTCGCCTACCGGGATCAGCTCGTCGAGCGCTTCCGGCTCGAGGACGCGAAGAAGATCCGGGCCCTGTCCAAGGGCAACCGCCAGAAGGTCCAGCTGATCGCTGCGCTCGCCACGCGAGCCGACCTGCTGATCCTCGACGAGCCGACGAGCGGCCTGGATCCGCTGATGGAGGTCGCCTTCCGCGAGTCCGTCCAGGAGGCCTCCGCGCGCGGGCAGACCGTCTTTCTCTCCTCGCACATCCTCAGCGAGGTCGAGGCTCTCTGCGACCGGGTCGGGATCCTCCGCGAGGGGCGCCTGGTCGATCAGGGGACCCTGGCCGAGTTGCGCCACCTCAGCGCGCGGACGGTCGAGGTGACCTTCGACGGGCCCCCTCCGGAGCTGCCGAAGCTGGAGGGCGTCAGCGCTGTGCAGGCGGGCGAGAACAGCCTGCGTCTGGAGCTGGCGGGAACGATCGGACCGCTCCTGGGGTTTCTGGCCCAGCACCCCGTCCTCGCGCTGACGAGCAGCGAACCGTCGCTCGAGGAGATCTTCCTGCACCATTACGACGGTCTCGATGTCGCCCGCGGCAGCTAGGGCGATCGCCGGGCGGGTACTGCGCGACGGGCGGACCCGGACGGGCTCCTTCGCACTGCTCTTCGGGCTCGTCGCCTACGCCAACGCGGCCGGCTACGCGAGCGCCTACCCGACGCTCAAGGCCCGTCTCGGCTTCGCCCGCAGCTTCGCGGACAACGCCGTGTTCCGGCTCTTCTACGGCGTCCCACGCGACCTGTTGACCGTCGGCGGCTACTCGGCCTGGCGGATCGTCGGCTTCTTTTCGATCATCGCCGCCGTCTGGGGCCTGACGGCCTCGGTCGCGGCGCTGCGCGGGGAGGAGGACGCCGGGCGCACCGAACTCGTCCTCGCAGGGCCGATCGGCCGCGGCCCGGCGTTCACCGCGACCCTCCTCGCCGTGCTGGCGGGCGGCTGCGCGATCTGGCTGGCGATGTTCGCGGGACTGCTCGCAAGCTCGCTGCCGGCCGGCGAATCGGCCTTCGCTGCGCTGGCCACGCTCAGCCCCGCGATCACGTTCCTCGGCGTCGGGGCGCTCGCCGCCCAGCTCGCGGCCTCGCGGCGGGTCGCGGTGGAGCTCGCCTCGGCGCTGCTCGCGCTCGCGCTGCTCTTGCGGATCCTCGCCGACACCGCCTCCGGGCTCGGCTGGCTGCGCTGGCTGACGCCGCTCGGCTGGACCGAGGAGATGCGGGCCTTCACCGGCGCCCGGCCGGTCGTCCTGCTCCTCCCGCTCGCCGCCGCCGGTGCACTGCTCGCCCTCGCCGCGGGGCCGGCCCGGCGCCGCGACATCGGCAGCGGTCTCCTGCGGGCGCCCGACAGCCGCCGCCCGCGGCTGCGGGGACTCGCCTCGCCGCTGGCACTGGCCCTGCGCGAAGAGCGCGTCAGCCTCGCGATCTGGCTGAGCGCGATCGCTGTCTACGGTGCGATCGTGGGGGCGCTCTCCACCAGCCTGAACTCGACCGACATACCGACCGCACTGCAGCGCGAGCTGCACAAGCTGGGCGCGGCCTCGATCACCACGCCGGCCGGGGCACTGGGCTTCTACTTCCTGTTCTTCACCCTGGCCGCATGCCTGTTCACCTGCGGCCAGGTGGCCGCGGCGCGGCGCGAGGAGGCAGAAGGCCGCCTGGAGACACTGCTGGCGCAGCCGTTCGGGCGCCTGCGCTGGCTGGCGGGGCGTCTGGTGATCACCTGTGGCGGAACGGCTGCGGTGGCGCTCACCGCCGGGATCACGACCTGGGCCGGTGCGGCCGCCGCGGGCGCCGGCGTGCCGCTGTGGAGGATGCTGGAGGCGGCACTCAACTGCCTGCCCGTGGCGCTGATGTTCGGCGCCCTGGGCTTTCTCGCCTTCGCATGCGCGCCCAGGGCGGCAGGTGGGCTCGCCTACGGCCTGGTCTCGGTCGCATTCGTGTGGGAGCTGTTCGGGTCGCTGCTCGGCGCACCCCATTGGATCGTTCAGGCGACGCCCTTCCAGCACGTCGCGCTTGTGCCCGCACAGCCGTTTCGGCTCGCTGCGGCGGCAGTCATGATCGCCGTCGCTCTCGCGGGCGGCCTGCTCGCACTCGGCGCGTTCGAGCGCCGGGACCTCGCCGGTCAGTGACCGCGGCGGCGGCCGGCGGCCGGCCTCGGTCCACTCACGCCAGGGCCTCCCGCCAACACGTAGTTTCCCGTAAGAAGACAGGTGCGCAGTCCTGACCCTGGGCTGTCACGGCGCCCATAGATTGGGCGGCGATGAACACGCTTGAACTCGCCCGCCTGCAGTTCGGGATCACGACGGTCTTCCATTTCATCTTCGTCCCGATGTCGATCGGGCTGGCGACCTGGGTGGCCTTCTGCCAGACCCGCTATTACCGCACGGGCGACGAGCTCTACCTGCGGATGACACGCTTCTGGGGCAAATTGATGCTGATCTCGCTGGCGATCGGCGTCGTCACGGGGATCGTCCAGGAGTTCCAGTTCGGCATGAACTGGTCGCAGTACTCGCGCTACGTCGGCGACATCTTCGGCGCGCCCGCTGGCGATGGAGGGCCTGATGGCCTTCTTCCTTGAGTCGACGTTCATCGGCCTGTGGCTGTTCGGCTGGAACAAGCTCTCGCCCAAGCTCCATCTCGCGACGATCTGGCTGACGGCCTTCGGGACGGTCCTCTCGGCCTACTTCATCCTGGCGGCCAACTCGTGGATGCAGCACCCCGTCGGCTACCGCCTCAACCCGGTGCTGCACAAGGCCGAACTGACGAGCATCTGGAAGGTGCTGACCAACTCGACGCTCCTGCTGGCCTTCCCGCACACCGTCCTCGGGGCGATGCTGACCGCGGGCATGCTCGTGCTGGGCATCTCGGCGTACGGCCTGCTGCGCGGGCGCAGCATCGATGTCTACCGGCGCTCGATCCGCAGGGTCCTGCCCTTCACGCTGGCCGCCGCCATCGGCACGGCCGCCTTCGGCCACGCCCAGGGGACCCTGATGGAGAAACAGCAGCCGATGAAGATGGCCGCCGCCGAGGCGCTCTACACCTCGACCAAAGGGGCCAGCCTCTCGATCTTCGCCGTCGGCCCGTTCGAACGCCACCCCGAACACCTGAACACCGACATCCGGATCCCGCACCTGCTGTCGATCATCGGCACGGCCTCATGGAACGGAGAAGTCAAGGGGATCAACCAGGTCAACCGCGAAGAGCAGGAAAAATTCGGTCCCGGCGACTACGTGCCGATCATCGGCGTGACCTACTGGACCTTCCGCCTGATGGCGGGGGCCGGCGTGCTGCTGCTGCTGATTCCGCTGATCGGGCTGCTGCTGCTCAGCAAAGGCAGGCTTGAGCGCAGCCGCTGGTACCTGCGCACCGCGGTGGCCGGCATCTCCCTGCCGATCATCGCGAACCTGACGGGTTGGATCTTCACCGAGATGGGACGCCAGCCGTGGGTCGTCTACGGGCTGCTTCGAACGAACGAAGCACGATCGCCCCTGGTCGGCTCCGCCTCGATCATCATCACGGTCGTCGGCTACACCCTGCTCTACGGGATCCTGCTCCTGGTCGGCGGGAAACTGTTCCTGAAAGACATCGCCGAGGGCCCCGAACCCAGGCCCGACCGCTCCGCCGCGCCGGAGCCCGAGCGTCCCGCCCGCGACGAGCTGATCCTCGCCTACTGAGAACGGAGCCTGACGTGCGCGACCCCAACTTCCTGCAGACCCTCTGGTTCCTGCTGATCGGCGTGCTGTGGATCGGCTACTTCGTGCTCGAGGGCTTTGATTTCGGCGTCGGCATGCTGCTGCGCTTCCTGAGCCGCGACGACACCGACAAGCGCATGATCATCCACACGATCGGGCCCGTCTGGGACGGTAACGAGGTGTGGCTGCTGACCGCCGGCGGTGCGACCTTCGCAGCCTTCCCGGGGTGGTATGCGAGCCTCTTCTCGGGCTTCTACCTGGCCCTCTTTTTGATCCTCGTCTCGCTGATCCTCCGCGGCGTCTCGTTCGAGTTCTGGGGCAAGGAAGACTCGCCGCGCTGGCGTGCGACATGGGAGTGGACGGCCGTCATCGGCAGCGCCCTGGCCGCGCTTCTGTGGGGGGTCGGCTGGGCCAACATCATTCACGGCGTCCCGATGAATGCGCAGCACAACGTGACCGCGCAGCTGTGGGACCTGCTGAACCCCTACGGCCTGCTGGGCGGCCTCGTGACCCTCACCCTGTTCCTCTCCCACGGCGCGATCTTCCTGGCGCTGCGCACGAGCGGGGCAGATGGTCGCGCCGAGCCCGCGCCGTCGCGGTGCGGGCCTCGCTCGCCACGGTCGTCCTGATGACCGGCTTCCTGGTCTGGACAGCGATCGACCAGAGCAAAGGCGGAGTGAAGGGCTTCGCGCAGCTCCTGGCCGTCGCGGCGATCGCCGCGGCCGCCTGTGCGCCGGCGTATCTGAGCAAACGGCGTGACGGCATCGCCTTCGGGCTGAGCGCCGGGGTGATCGCGCTGTTCTTCGCGAGCCTGTTTGTCGAGGCCTACCCGCTGGCGCTCCCCTCGACGACCAACCACGCCTTCGACCTGACGCTCGCCGCGGCCTCCTCGAGCCACTACACCCAGAGCGTCATGACGGTCGTCGCGGTGCTCTTCGTGCCGATCGTGCTGGCCTACCAGGGCTGGACCTACTGGGTCTTCCGCCACCGGCTGGGCCGCGACAACTTCGAGGGTCCCCTCACACCGGTCGCCGTGATCGCCTCGCTGGGCCACCACGGCGACGGCGGTCCCGACGGGGCCGGGGCCGAACCGACCAGCACCGCCTGAGGTGCCCGGCCCGCTGGACCGGCGCCTGCTGCGCGAGAGCCGGGCGGCGAGACGGCATCTGTCGATCGCCGGGGCGCTCGGAGTGGCCGCCGCGGCGGTGATCGTCGCCCAGGCCGTCCTGCTCGCCGGGATCATCGACCGGGCCGCCCTGCACCATGCCTCGATCGCAGCGCTCGAAGGTCCGCTGCTCGCTCTCGCCGCCGTGCTGGCGGCACGCGCAGCGATCACGTGCGCCTTCGAGCTCTCCGCACGGCTCGGCGCTGCCGGAGCGATGTCCGAACTGCGGCGCAGGCTCTCGCGCCACATCCTGCGCGACGGGGCCGTCGCCGCCGGGGACGAGCTGCGGACGGGGGATCTGGCCGCCGCCGCGGTGCAGGGAGTCGACGCCCTGCAGGCCTACTTCGCGGGGTACCTTCCCCAGCTGGTCCTGGCCACGGCCGTGCCCGTTGCAGTGCTCGGATGGGCGGTGCTGGCCGACCCGATCGCCGCGGGCATTCTCGCCTTCACGATCCCGATCCTGATCCTCTTCATGGTCCTCGTGGGCAAGGGTGCGCGCGAGCAGGCCGGACGGCGCTGGGGCGCCCTGGCGCTGCTGAGCGCCCACTTCCTGGATGTCGTCAAGGGGCTCTCGACGTTGCGGGCATACGGCAGGGAGGAGGCGCAGGCCGAGATCCTGGCGGGTGTCGGTGAGCGCTACCGCGCCGAAACGATCGCCACGCTGCGGGTCGCGTTCCTGTCCGCGTTCGTCCTTGAGCTGTGTGCGATGATCGGCACCGCGATGGCCGCCGCGGCGATCGGCATCCAGCTCGCGGGCGGGCTACCTCGGCCTGACCGCCGGTCTGACCGTCCTGTTGCTTGCCCCCGAGCTGTACGGGCCGCTGCGTCAGGTCGGCCAGCAGTTCCATGCCGCGCTCGATGGGACAGGAGCGGCCGAGCGGATCTTCACGGCGCTCGAGCGCCCCCCGGCGGTCACCTCGAAGCGCTCCTCGCCGCCGCGCCGGCTCGCAGACCCCAGCCGGGAGGTGCTCTCACTGGACCGGGTCAGCTACACCTACCCGGGCCGGCCCGAGCCGGTCCTCGAGGATCTCGACCTCGACCTTGCGCCCGGGCAGATCACGGCCCTGCTCGGGCCGAGCGGTTGCGGCAAGAGCACGGTTGCGCGGCTGCTGATGCGGCTCGCCGAGCCGACCGCAGGCGCGGTCCGCTGCGGTGGCGTGGATCTGCGCGAGATGGACCTGCACGGCTGGCGCAGCCGGATCGCCTGGGTGCCCCAGCGCCCGGAGCTGTTCACGGGAACGGTCGAGCAGAACCTGCTGCTGGGCGAGGCCGAGGTTGACCGCCGGCGCCTGGCACGGGCGCTGCGCGAGGCGGGCGCCGAGGAGTTCGTCGAACAGCTGCCCGAAGGCCTGCGGACGCCCGTCGGGGAGGGGGGCAGGCGCCTGTCGGTCGGCCAGCGCCAGCGGCTCGCATTGGCCAGGGCCCTGCTGCGCGACGCTCCGCTGCTGATCCTCGACGAGCCGACCGCACATCTGGACGACGCGAACACTGGGCGGATCGCCGGCTCGCTGGCCGGTATCGGGGCGGGCCGGACGACACTGCTGATCGTTCACCACCCGGCGCTCGCCGAGCAGGCCGACCGGATCCTCCGGCTGCCCGTCCGGGCCGGCGGGCAAGGCCCTGTGGACGGCGCCCCGGCGCTGGTGCCCGCATGAGCGCTCCGGGAGCAAGGGCGCTGTGGCGGCTCGGCGCGCTCCCCGCGACCGAGCGACGCCGCCTGGCCCTCGCGGTCGCGCTGGCGGCCGGAGCGATGGCGGCCGCGATCGGCCTGCTTGCATGCTCCGGGTATCTGATCTCCCGCGCCGCCCAGCGGCCCCAGATCCTCGAGCTGATGGTCGTGATCGTCGCCGTCCGGGCGCTCGGGCTGCTGCGCGCCCTGCTGCGCTACTGCGAACGTCTGGCCTCCCACGACCTGGCGCTGCGCCAGCTGGCCAGGCTGCGGGTCCGCTTCTACGAGCGCCTCGTCCCGCTCGTCCCGGGCCAGCTCCGCCGCCGCCAGGGGGAGCTGCTGGCACGCTTCGTGGCCGACGTGGACACGCTCTCAGACCTCTATCTGCGGGCCCTGATCCCGACGGCCGTGGCGCTCTGCGTGATCGCCGGGGCGGCGTTCGCCGCATGGCTGATCCTGCCCGGCGCGGGCCTCGCCACACTGAGCGCCCTGATGGCGGCCGCGATCGCGGTGCCCTGGCTGACGACGCTCGTCGGCAGCCGCTCCGACCGCCGCCAGGGAGCCCTCCGGGCGGCGCTGGCGGCCGAGCTCGTGCAGTCGATCGACGGCGCCGAGGAGCTGATCATGTGCGGCCGCGCCGAGGCGCAGATCGAGCGCCTTGAGCAGCTCGACGCGGAGCTGACTGGGCTCGCCCGCCGCGACGGGATCGCCGTCGCGGTGGCGGAGGGGCTCGGAGGTCTGATCACCGCGGCCGGCCTGCTTGCCGTCCTGCTCGTCGGCATCCAGGGCGTCCAGCACGGAGCCCTCGCGGGCGTTCTGCTGGCGGCGCTCGCGTTTCTCTACCTGGCCTCCTACGAGGCCATCACCCCGCTCCCCGCGGCCGCGCGCAGCCTGCGGGTGTGTGGCCAGGCCGCCGTTCGCGTCCAGGAGGTCTGCGAGCTGATCCCCACTGTCACGGAGCCCGCTGCGCCGCGCAGTGCGGACGCCGTCGGGAGGCTGGCGCTCGAGGGTGTCTGCTTCCGCTACGGCGAGGGCGATCCATGGCTGATCGAGGGCCTCGACCTGAGCCTCTCACCCGGCGAGCGGGTGGCCGTCCTTGGGCCGAGCGGGATCGGCAAGAGCACGCTGGCCGAGCTGCTCGTTCGCTTCCGCGACCCGGAGCGGGGCAGGATCACGCTCGACGGCCTCGACCTCCGCGACATCGCCCAGGCCGAGCTTCGCCGGGCGGTCCTGCTGTGCGGGCAGGATGCCCACCTGTTCAACACGACGATCCGCGAGAACCTGCTGATCGGTCGGCGCGACGCTTCCTCGGAGGAGCTGCTCGAGGCGCTCAGGACCGTGGAGCTTGCCGACTGGGTGACGGTCCTGCCGCGGGGCCTTGACACCCGGGTCGGCGCCGAGGGCTCCGAGCTCTCAGGCGGGCAGCGCCAGCGACTGGCCCTCGCCCGGGCGCTGCTCTCAAAGGCACGCTTCCTGATCCTCGACGAGCCGACGGCGCACCTCGAGGATGATCTCGCGCTGCGGATCGCCCGGCGGATCCTCGCTCGCTCCCGTCCGGAGCAGGCGCTGCTCGTGATCACCCACGACCGCTTGCTGGCCGAGGGATGCGATCGCATCATCGAACTGGCCGGCCCCGGCGCTGCGGCCCGGCGGGCTGCCCCGCGCCGGCCGCGGATCCCCGGGCGTGCGGCGCGCGCGTCGGTGCCGGCGGGCTGACCCGGCGCCGCAACCGAGAGCCCTCCGGGAAAACCCGCAACCGGCGGAGCGGCTTCCCCGGATCGCGGGGCCCCTCCCGTCCCATAGATTGAGATCTGCATCCCGTCCGATCAAAGGAGACTCGCGATGTTCAAGAATGTTCTGGTCGGCGTAGAAGGCGGCCCCCACGGTCGCGATGCGGTTGCGCTCGCCTCGCGTGTGATCGAGAGCGGCGGGAAGCTGACGCTGGTCAACGTGTTCAGCGGCGCGGCGCGGCCGATCGATGCGGTCACCCCCGGAATGGTCGAGGAGGACCGGGCCCGGGCCCGGAAGGTGCTCGAGGAGACGCGCGCAGGCGCCGGTGTCGAGGCGGAGCTTCTGCCCGTCGACGCGATGACGGCCGGTGAAGGACTGCACCTGGCGGCAGAGGAACTGGGCGCCGACCTGATCGTCGTCGGATCGTCCCGGCGGGGCGCCTTCAAGCGGGTCCTGCTCGGCGATGACACACGCGCCGCCCTCAACGGGGCGCCGAGCGCCGTCGCGATCGCGCCCGCGGGCTACCGCGACAACGCCGCGCCGATCCGCAAGATCGGCGTCGCCTACGACGGCTCGCCGGAGAGCCTCGCCGCGCTGGCGGCTGCCCGGGACCTCGCCGGGGCCACCGACGCCTCGGTGCTCGCACTGCGGGTGGTGTCGGTCTCCTACTACGAGTACATGGGCATGATGGCGCCGTCCGGTGGCGGGATCGACGAGATCGTCAAATCCGCCGACGCCGAGATGAAAGCCCTCCCCGGTGTCGAGGGCCGCGCCGAATACGGGCTGGCCGGCGAGGAGCTGGCGGCCTTCAGCGGCGAGGTCGACCTGCTGATCGTCGGTTCGCGCAACTACGGCCCGGCGCGGCGCCTGATGGTCGGCAGCACCTCCAACCACCTTCAGCGCCACGCGCGCGGACCGCTGCTGATTCTGCCCCGTGGAACTGCCCATGCCAAGCCGGCCGACCAGCCGGGGGGGCAGGCCGCCTCCGCGGCGGTCTCCGCCTGACTCCTCCGCTCGGCTCGCAGCGGGCCGGCAGACGACCGCGACAGTCGCTACCGTCCCACGCGATGGACAAGGAGGCAGTAGAAGCCACGGACCCCGAGCCGACCTCGTCGGAGGGCTCGATCCGGATCGTTCTCGCGGATGACCACCAGGTCGTGCGTAGCGGACTGCGCCTGCTGCTAGACGGCGAGGAGGGCTTCGAAGTCGTCGCCGAGGCCAGCGATGTCGAAGCGGCGCGCCGCTATGTGCGGGGTCATCACCCGGCCGTCCTGGTGTTGGACCTGAACATGCCGGGCGGCTCGAGCCTCGAGGCGATCCCGCTGATCCGCGCGGAGTCGCCTGACACCCAGATCGTCGTGCTGACGATGCAACAGGAGCCGGCCTTCGCGCGTGAGGCGCTCGGCGCGGGCGCCCTGGGCTACGTGCTCAAGGAGGCCGCCGACAACGAGCTCGTGGAAGCGGTCCGCAACGCCGCCGCCGGGCAGAGCTACCTCAACCCGCGCCTCGGCGCGCGGATCGCCTCCGAGCCGCCCCCGGGCCCTCCGGACGACCTCTCCCAGCGCGAGGTCGAGGTGCTGCGCCTGATCGCCCTCGGCCACACCAACGCCGAGATCGCCGAACAGCTCTTCCTGTCCGTCAGGACCGTCGAGACGCACCGCTCTCACATCCAGCAGAAGCTCAGGCTCTCAACTCGCGCCGAGCTCGTCGGCTACGCGCTCGAGCGCGGCCTGATCGACCCGGCCGCACGCAAGGACTAGGCCCGCGCGGGCGGCCCCGCGGCGGCGGGAAAGCGCTCCCGGGCGAGCCGCCACGCCGCGGTCGGGAACTCGACGAAGTCGACGCCCTCGCGCCAGCGGACGTGCGCGTCGAAACCCTCGCGGAAGACGTCCAGCATCGCTCGGTTGTCGGGCAGTACCTGGGCGACGAACGTCTCGATGCCAAGCCCCTCGGCGAGCTCGGCGAGACGCTCGATGAGGATCGTCCCGAGGCCCTCTCCGTGCATCTCGTCTGCCACCTCGACTGCGACTTCGGCGCGATCGGGTGCCAGCTCGATCGCGACCGCGTGCCCGACGATCGTCCCGTCCTCGGCGAGCGCCAGCAGGCCGAGCCTGCCCGCCCCTGTCGCGGCCACGCTGTGCGCCATGCGCTCGATATCGACACCGCCGGAGAAGAAGCGCAGCCGCCTCGCCTCCGGGCCCAGGCCGGCGATGAACTGGCACAGCCGCTCCTCATCGGCGCCCGTCAGGCGCCGGACCGCGACACGGCGACCGTCGCGCAGCTGCGCATCGAGGACGCTGTCTGACCCCGCCACGGGTGCGGCGGGGGTATCCGAAGGGGGCAAGCGGGCGATGAGTTCATCCTCGTCGCACACGAGCCTCGTCCCATCGGCTCTGCGCCACGGACCTGCGGCGCGATCTACGGTCCGGCCAGCGGGTTTTCCACGGACCGTCCGCCGGCCGGCTCAGCCCCCGCCGGCCTTCCTCTCACGCTCCAAGAGCAGCGCGAACGTCGGGCAGGCCTGGGCTGCACGACGGGCATGGTCGACGAGCTCGGGCTCCAGCGGCCGCGAGTCGAACATCGGGTAGCCCCACTCGTCCAGGTCGATCCGCTCGGGCAGCAGCTCGTGGCACATCCCGTGGGCCTCGCAGGTGATCGGGTTGACGCGCAGCCGGTAGTTCATCGCCGGATCGCCGGCAGCGGCAGCCGTGACGGCGCCGCGCAGGCCTCGCAACGGCCATGGGCCGCGTGGTCGTGGAACTCGTCGGGGAATGTCCGCAGGGCGCTCATCGCCAGACGCGTGACACCGTCCGGGTGTGCGCAGGCGCCGCGGCCTCGCACGAGTGTGGCGAGCTCTGCGACCCGCTGCGGGCCGGCGGGCGCCGAGGCACCGTGGGTCAGCTGCTCCAGCTCGTCGGCCAGCGCCGGCAGGCCGTGGCGGCAGGGACCGCACTGGTGCGCGCTCTGATCGGCCATCCAGCGTGCCACCCGCGCGGTCTCGGCGATCGGGCAGGCCGCCCCGTCGAGCAGAAAGATCACGCCGGCGCCCAGCGAGGCCCGGTGCGACGCCAGTGCCTCGTCGCTGAGGGCCAGCTCGGCCAGGTGCTCCGCCCCGATCCAGTTGCCCCCGTACCCTCCCAACAGCGCGGCCCTCGGCGCGGCGGTGAGCCCGCCGGCGGCACGCACGAGATCACGCAGCCCGGTTCCCCACTCGATCTCATAGACCCCCGGGTCGGCGATCGAGCCGGAGATCGTCACGAGCGCCGATCCGGGCTCGGCGGCCGTGCCGAGCTCGCGGAACCACCCGGCGCCGTGGCGGCAGATGAGCGCCATGTGGGCGTAGGTCTCGGCGTTGCTCAGGAACGTCGGGCGCCCGCCGACGCCGCGTTCGAAGGGCATCGGCGGGGTGAACTGCGGCAGCCCCGAGCCACCGTCGAGCCGGCTGATCAACGCCGACTCCTGACCGGTCAGATAGCCGGGTGCGATCGGGCGCAGCTCGAGCTTCGGCTCACGGCGCCCCCGGCCCCGTTCGTCGATCGCCTGAGCGAGCGCCTCGACACTGTCGGGGGCCGCCTCGCAGACGGCAACAAGCACCTGGTCCGCTCCCAGGGCGCGGGCCGCGAGGACCGCGCCGTCCAGCACCAGGTGCGGGACCGTCGTGGCCAGGGTCGCGTCCTTGAGGCTCGCGGGCTCGCCCTCGGTGGCGTTCAAGACGACGATCGGCCTGCGCCGGGAGGCGGCGACGGCGCGGAGCTTGCGGGCAGTCGGGAAGCCCGCGCCGCCCCGGCCGCGCAGGCCCGCCTGCTCGATCTCGGTGATCAGGCCCGTCTCCCGCCCACGGCGCCGGCCCGGGGGCAGCTCCCCGTGCAGGGCCAAATGCTCGTCGAGCGTCAGGGCACGGTGAAGGGCCGTCGAGCTGAGCAGGCGGGGCAGGCCGGCCGGTCCCGGCCTCGGCCATGCGCCGATGCTCGTCGAGCGTCTGGGCGGGGTTCATCGCTTGGCGGAGCTCGGAAGGTGGTGGAGGTTCGCGGTGGGGGTCCCCGCTCGCTTGGCCCAGTCTGCGGCCAGGGGGCCGCTGGGCACCCAGAAGGCGAGGAAGACGAGGAAGACACCGGCACCGCCGAGCGTCAGGCGGCCACGCTCGGGGTGCTCCGACCAGATGGCGCCGACGCGACTGCCGATTGCAGCCAGGACCGCCACCAGGCAGAGCAGGTCGAGCGTCAGCATCCAGGTCCCTTTGGTGTCGCTGCCCGTGCCGAGGCCGTGCACCAGTGCGATCGGCCAGCTGGCATAGGAGAGCCAGTGGACCGCCCGCCAGGTTCCGTAGCCGAGCCGCTGGCGCAGGAGGCTGGTGATCGTGACCGCAAGCAGCAGGTCGAAGGACACCGCGCCGAGGCCCAGCCAGAAGGGCCGGTAGGAACCGATGAACGGCACGATCGCATCGACCAGCGGGATCGAGGTGAACGAATCGAGCACCGCCGTGATGATGTGGACGGCGAGGAAGCAGATCGACAGCAGCGCCACGTTCCGATGCAGGGCGTCGATCATGAAGCGCGGCCAGCGCTCGCTGCTCAGCCGCTTGACGTCGGCGACCCCGAGGGCCACCGAAGCGGTCAGGAGGATCAGCGCGACGGCCCCCGTGGAGCGGGTCAGATACCAGCTGACGCTCCCGCTGGCGAGCGGCAGCATCATGCGGCGGCCTCGGCTTGCGCAGGCCAGCCGGCCAGGCACAGGACCTGCCCGTCGTGGGCCACGAGCCGCGCCGGGAGTCGCTGGGCGCGCAGCCATT
Source organism: uncultured Solirubrobacteraceae bacterium (assembly GCA_963787765.1). GTDB lineage: Bacteria > Actinomycetota > Thermoleophilia > Solirubrobacterales > Solirubrobacteraceae > Palsa-744. The sequence continues at coordinate 68,743 of CAWBEF010000017.1, forward strand.
CGGCCGCGCCGGCCCCTTTGACGAGCGCTGCCGTGGCGGCGATGTTCGCCTCGGCGCAACTTGCGGCGGCGACACTGGCGGTCCGCCAGGGTGTGTTCGCCGGGGCGCCTGTCTCAGGGTCGATGATGTGATGCATCTCCGAGTCGCCGCGGCGCCAGCGACGGACGGTCGTGCCCGAGGTCGCAAGGCCGCCGTCGCGGACGGTGATCGTCTGGCCGGGAGCGTCCGGAGCGGCGCGGTGATCGTCGGTCACGCGGACCGGCCAGCCGCCGGCGGGGGGCTCGCCCGACACGGCCAGGTCGCCGCCGATCGAGACCAGCGCGCCGCGCGCGCCGGCGGCGAGCGCCGCCGCCGCCGCCCGGTCGGCGGCCCAGGCTTTGGCGGTCGCCCCGAGGTCGATGCTGATCCCCGCCGGGATCAGAACCGTCCCGCTCTCGGGGTCGAGGCTCACCGCCCGCCAGCCCGCCACGCGGCGCAGCCGGAGCTCGGGCACTGGCCCCGGCTGCCCGCCGGGATCGGGCGCCAGCAGCGACCAGTCGCGGTCATAACCGGCCAGCCGCAGGCTCTCGCCGACCGTCGGGTCGACCGCGCCGCCGGTCAGCGCGGCGGCGCGCAGGGCCAGCTCGAGGGCCTCGAGCAGCAGCGGCCCGACCGCCGTCGGGCGCCCTGCGCGTGCGTTAAGCCGCGAGAGCTCGGAGTCGGTGCGGAAGCGACTGCAGGCCTCGTCGATCGCCTCGAGCTCGGCTCTGACCGCTCGCTCGGCCGCCCGTGCCGCGGCGGCAGGCGTCACCTCGAGCACCACCGTGGTGGCGAACGCCTCCCAGCAGACCCGGGTCTTCGGGGCCTGGGCGCCTGCCATCAGGAGGCTCCGGATATGACCGGGGCTTCTTCGCGGGCCGGTTCCGGCGTGCTCTGTGCGGGTGCCGGCGCGCTTTCGGCCGGAGGCGCTTCGGTGTGCTGTGCTTCGGCGGGCTGTTCGGCCTGCGGGGCCGCTTCGCTCGTCTTGGGCGCCTGTTCCTGGGTCGGAGTCGGTTCCGGTTCGGGTTCGTGCTGCGGCGAGGTGGCCTGCTGTGGTGCTTCGCGCGGCGGCGCCAGCGGTGTCGCGGCGCCGGTGGAACTCGAGTGTTTCGCGGAGGCCGCCCGGCCGTGATCCGCCCGGCCGGCGTGCGGTGTACCGCCGGCAAACGTGTTGGCTGCGGTGTCGGCGAAGATCCCCGTCAGCGCGACGCTGCCCGCGATGATCGAGCGGTTGATCCAGCGCAGCCTGGCAAGCGCGGCATCGCGGCCCGAGCTCGAGTGACGCAGATGTGATCGGAGCGACATCTAGTGGTGGAAGCCCTGGAGGTGGTTGAGCCACGCTCCATATTGGGGTATCAGCAGTATTGCCAGAACGACGCCACCTACCAGTACCCCCAACAGGGAGAGAGTCCTCCCCACGCCTCCGTCCCGGACGGTGGGAGCCGGGGCGACACCGGCGACATCGATCCGCAGGACGCCCGCGAGGCCCGGCAGGTGCCCGAGCACGTGGATCGCGGTGAAGACGACCCAGACGATGAAGCTGACCTTGTGGATCGGCAGGACCGCGTCTCGCGCCGAGGGCCCGGCGAACAGCAGCCATATCCCGCTGGCCATGACGGCGACGGTCGAGATCACGACGATCGGGGCGATCAGACGGAGCGGGGTGGGCGGGGGGCCCTTGGCGACGTATGGGGCGCTACCCGTGTAGTAGCGGGCAAAGCGGTAGCCGGTGCTGCCGAGCTTCAGCAACAGCGGCCCGACCAGCACGAGGCCGACGAACAGGTGCACGGACAGAAGCCTGTGCAACGCGACGATCGTCAGGCCGATCACCGCGAGGAGCACGATCAGCAGCGCCCCGGTGAACGTCGTCAGCAGCTCGTTGCCGTCGGCGCCCCCGGTCCGGACGCGCGACCGGTGGACGGTCGGCCGGGAGGTCGCGAAGGTCGTGGAGGATGAGCCAGACATCGCGATCAGTGTCGGATCGGGCATCAAGCAGCCCCTAACCCGGCCATGAGAAACCTCATGGAATGAAAACCCCTGCAGTTTGCGACTGCCCAGGCCCCTAACCTTGAGCGACTGCGATGTTGAACACCAGCGAACCTCCGCCCGGCGTGAGCGGCGCCGAGCCCCGCGACGGGGACGGGACCGCGATCGACGAGCTGCGCGTACTCGTGGTGGAGGACGAGCCCGGGATCAGGGACTTCCTCGCCCGCGGACTCGCGAACGCGGGCTTTCTGACGACGACGGCCGCGGACGGTCTGAGCGGCGAGCGCGTCGCGCTCGCCGAGACCTTCGACGCGATCGTCCTCGATCTGATGCTCCCCGGTCGCAGCGGCCTAAAGGTCCTGGCTGCGGTGCGTGAGTCCAAACCGAATGTCCCGGTTATCGTCCTGACTGCCCGGGGCAGCGTCGCCGACCGCGTCGGCGCGCTCGAAGCCGGGGCGATCGACTACCTCGTCAAGCCGTTCGCGATGCCGGAGCTCGTCGCGCGGCTTCGCGCCCAGCTGCGTGCCTCGGCGCGGGTCTCGGAAACCGTCGTCAGCGGGGCCGGCATCGAAGCCAACCTGGTCACCCGCCGGGTTCTTCGCGAGGGCGCCCCGGTGAACCTCTCGAGCACGGAGTTCGATCTCGTCCTGTTCCTGCTGCGCCACCGTGGCAGCGTGCTGAGCCGCCAGCAGATCCTCAGCTCGGTGTGGGGTTACAACCACGACACGGCGACGAACAACGTCGACGTCTACATCGGCTACCTGCGCAAGAAGCTCGCGCTGCCGGGAAACCCGGCGCCGATCCACACGGTCCGCGGGGTGGGCTACCGCCTCGGCGACGCGGGCTGAGCGCAGCGCAATGGGACGGCGGCTCTCGTCGGTCGGCCTGCGCTGGCGGATCGCGGCCTGGGCAGTGGCGGTGATCCTCGTCTGCCTGGGACTGGCCTTCGTGGCCGTCTACCGCGGCACAGCCAGCCAGCTGCGCGGTCAGATTGACGGCGAGATCAAGGGCGATTCGAGCGATCTCACCCAGGCGCTGACGGCCTCGGGCGCCCGCTCCCCGGCGAGGCTCTCGGCGGTTGCGACCGCCTACGTGCGCAACCGTCCGTTCAGCTCGAGCTCGACGCTCATGTTCGTGACCGTCGCGGGCCAGGGCACGAGCACCAACCGGCCCGAGCTCTTCAAAGCCGACCAGCCGGACAACGGAGAGACGGTGGCCGAGCAGGAAGCCGAGAACCGCCTCTCGGCCTCGTTGCTCGTGGCCCACCCGGGCTTCTCGACGCTTTTGCTGCCCGATGTAGGAAACCTGCGGGTGCTGACCCGAACGCTCACGGTCCGGTCGCGTGCCGGCGCCCCGATCGCGGTCCGGACGGGCGTCGGGGAGCCCCTGGCGAGCGTCGGCGAGGCCCAGGACGGGGTCGCCCGGGCGTTCGTCCTCGGCGGTGTCCTCGCGGTCCTCGGCGCCCTGCTCGGCGGCCTCGTGCTCGGCAGCCGGACCTCGCGGCCCCTGCGGCGCATGGCCGCCGTCGCCGAGCGGATCGACGCAGGCGAGCTGCAGCCGCGGATCCACCCGCCGCCCGGTGCGGCGGCCGAGGTCGCCGTCCTCGCCGCCGCGTTCAACCACATGCTCGACCGCCTGACGGCCGCCTTCGCCGGCCAGCGGGCATTCGTCGCCGATGCCTCGCATGAGCTTCGCACGCCGCTCACGGTGATCCGCGGCCAGCTCGAAGTCCTCTCCGAAAGCGCCGCCCCGACAGCCGATGAGGTCCGCCGCGTGCAGCGGCTCCTGCTCGCCGAGGTGACGCGGATCGACCGGCTCGTGGACGACCTGCTCCTGCTGGCACAGGTCGAGCAGCCGGAGTTCCTGCAGCCCGAGGAGCTCGCGCTGAGGCCCTTCCTGAGCGAGCTGTGGCAGACGACGACGATGCTTGCGAACCGCCAGTTCGAGATCGGCGAGATCCCGCCGGGGCTGCTCCGCGCCGACCCCGACCGGGTGGCACAGGCGCTGCGAAACCTGTTGACCAACGCGATCAAGCACACGGCCGAACCGGACGGGATCGTGCGGCTGCGGGTCGAGCCCGACGAGGACCAGGCGCTGCGATTCGTCGTCGAGGACGACGGGCCGGGGATCCCCGCAGCCGAGCGTGAGCGGATCTTCGATCGCTTCCACCGCACCGATCCCTCCCGTGACCGGCTCTCCGGCGGAGCCGGCCTGGGGCTGGCGATCGTGCAGGCGATCGCCCGCGCCCACGGCGGCGAGGTCACGGCAGGCGAGTCGCCGGAGGGGGGCGCCCAACTCGTGATGGTGCTGCCCGGCTTCACCGCGGGCGTGGACCGCGATCCGCCCGCCGGCACGCGGCCTTCACAGCAGAGCGCCACCCCGGTCATGGGACCCAAGCCCTAGCAACTGGGCGCGTATCCGTGGAGACCACCGAGGGACTCGGCTGACCGGTTGGGTAATGTCGCAGCCCTGACATCTGCGCCCGCGGGGAAGCGGTAGGCGCGGAGCGCTCTCTTCTACAACCGAAAGGACCACCTAGATGGTCATCGCAACAAGCTACCCGCTGCTCAACATCTTCTGGACGATCCTGATCTTCTTCGGCTTCGTGATCTGGCTGTCGATCCTGTTCTCTGTGATCGGCGACCTCTTCCGTCGCCACGACACGTCGGGCTTCGCGAAGGTGCTCTGGATCATCGTGATCATCGTGCTGCCCTACCTGGGCGTCTTCATCTACGTCATCAGTCAGCACGACGGCATGACGGCGCGGACGCTCGAGCGCCAGAAACAGAACCAGGCGCAGTTCGAGCAGTTCATCCAGGCGGCCGGCGCCAAGAGCGACCCGGCCGAGCAGATCGCCAAGGCCAAGTCGCTGCTGGACAGCGGTGCGATCAACCAGGCCGAGTTCGACAAGATCAAGCAGCAGGCGCTCGGCGCAGCCTGAGCCCGAACGCTCGGCCCGGACCGGTGTCATCACGATGAGCGGCCTGCGATGACACCGGCCGGGCGGCGGATCCTCGCCGTCCTTGCGACGGCCCAGTTCCTGATGGTCCTCGACCAGGCCGTCATGAACGTCTCGATCTCCCAGCTGGTCGCGGACTTCCACACGGACGTCACGACGATCCAGGCCGTGATTGCCCTCTACTCGCTCGTGATGGCCGTCCTGATGATCGCCGGCGGCAAGATGGGGGACATCTGGGGTCGCCGGCGGGCTTTCACCGCAGGCCTCCTGATCTACGGGAGCGGGTCGCTGATCACGACCGTCTCCGGAAGCGTGCCCGTGCTGGTGCTGGGCTGGTCGCTGCTGGAGGGGATCGGCGCCGCGCTCGTGCTGCCCGCGCTCGTGGCGCTGACGGCCCGCAGCTTCGAGGGCCCGGCCCGTGCGCTCGCCTACGGGGTGCTCGGCGGGGTCTCGGGAGCGGGGATCGCCGTCGGGCCGATCCTCGGCGGCTGGATGACGAGCAACCTCTCCTGGCGCTACGTGTTCGCCGGGGAGGTCGTGCTGGTCCTCGCGATCCTCGCCGGCGTACGCTACCTGCCCTCCGAGGAGGGCCGCCCCGGCGCCCGGCTCGATCGTCTCGGGGCGCTCCTGTGCGGCTCCGGGCTGGCCCTGATCGTGCTCGGCGCGCTCGAGGCCGGGACCTGGGGCTGGCTCCAGCCGCGCAACTCGCCGGTGGAGCCCTTCGGCTTCTCGCTGACCCCCTTCGTGGTTGCCGCCGGCGGCGGCCTGCTGGTCCTGTTCCGGGAGTGGGAGCGCCGCCGGGAGGCCGGCGGCCTGGAGCCGCTCGTGCACTTCCGCCTGTTCGGCGTGCGGGCCCTGCGGGGCGGGCTCTCAGCGTTCCTCGCTCAGAACCTGATCCTGATGGGCATCTTCTTTGCGATCCCGCTCTACCTGCAGGTCGTCCAGGGTCTGGGCGCGTTTCAGACCGGCGTCCGGATGCTGCCCGTCTCGATCACCCTCTTGCTGACGGCGCTCGCCGGCTCGCGCCTGGGTTCGCGCCTCGCGCCGCGGACGATCGTCCGCATCGGTCTCGGCCTGCTGCTCGCGGCCTGCCTGATCCTGCTGGCGACGATCAAGCCGCATCTGGCCGGCGTGTCCTTTGCGAGCGGGATGGCGGTGCTGGGGATCGGCATGGGGCTGATCGTCAGCCAGCTCGGCAACGTCGTGCAGTCCTCGATCGGGGAGGAGGACCGCAGCGAGGCGGGCGGCCTGCAGTTCACCTCGCAGCAGCTCGGCGCGGCGCTCGGCACGGCGGTGATCGGGGCGGTCGTGATCAGCGGGCTGCTGAGCGCGTTCTCGAGCAACGTCCAGCACGACCCCCGGATCTCCGCACAGGCCAAAGCGCTGGTCGGCGTCCATCTCGAGGGCGGTGTCAGCTTCGTCTCCACCGACGCGGTCCGGGCCGCCGCGACGGAGGCCAAGCTGGATCAGCCGACAACCGATGCGATCGTGCAGGGTTACGGCGAAGCCCAGCTGAGGGCGCTGAAGACCGGCCTGCTGCTCGCGGCACTGCTCGTCTGCGCGGCGATCCCGGCGACGCGCAGCCTGCCCACCGAGCCGGCGCCGACGCGCGGGCCTCCCGCAGCGGCGGCATGACCGCGCGCCCTAGTACGGTTGGAACGATCCGGGATCGCCCCGGGCGCCTCGGGAGCGCCGGGACCGGCCCAAAACCGTTGACGACGCACCGCATGGGGGTCTGACATGAAGGGCAAGCCGAAGGGCCTGATCGGTGCGCGCGTACTCGTCGTGCTCGCGAGCGTCCTCTTGTTCTTCTCGATCCTCGCCACCTGGATCCGCGCCGAGGTGATCGACACCAACGGCTGGACGAGGACGAGCGTGGAACTGCTCGCCAACACGAGGATCCGCCAGACCGTCTCCAGCGCCCTCTCCGAAAGGATCGTGACGGCGATCGACAGCCGCCAGCTCGCCGCCGAAAAGCTGCCCCATGCCCTCCAGCCGCTGGCCGGGATCCTCTCGACGGCCGCCGCCCAGGTCGTGCCCGACGCCGTCGAACGCGCGCTCGCCGCGCCGGCCGTGCAGGAACTCTGGGGCAACGCGAGCCGTGAGGCCCACGGTCTCGTGATGAAGCTGCTCAACGGCGGCAGCGGCGCGTTGACGACGGCCGGCGGGGTCGTGACGATCAACCTCGGGAGCCTGCTCGCGAAGCTCGGCACGAGGCTCGGCGTCGGCAGCGAAATCGCCACCAAGCTCCCGCCCCACCTGCGTACTCTCGTGCTGTTCCGGTCAGGGCAGCTGAAGCTCGCCCAGAACGGCGTAAAAACGCTGCGCCACCTGTCCTTCATCCTGCCGCTGCTGGTGATCCTGATGTACATCGCCTCGCTTGCGATCGCAGCGGGCCGGCGCCGGCGGGTGCTGCTGGAGATCGGCGCGGGAATCGTCCTGACGTCCCTCCTGGCAATCGTCCTGCGCCGCTGGATCGAGTCCTATGTCGTCGACAGCCTCGTCCACGACGTCGCGCTGCGCCCCGCTGTCCACGAAGTCCTGGCGATCTCGACCTCCGGCTGGGTCAGCCGCGCCGCGTGGCTGCTCGGGACCGGCGTGCTGGTCCTGTTCGCGGGCTCGCTGGCCGGGCCGATGCGCTGGGCCGTGGCGCTGCGGCGCATGATCGCCGGGCCGCTCGAGTCCCACCCGGCCTGGTTCGCCGGTGGGCTGGTCGCGGTGCTGCTTGCGGTCGCTTCGCTGGCGCCCACGCGGACCCCCGGTCAGGTGCTGCCGCTGCTCATCGAGCTGGTGCTTGCGCTCGTCGGGCTGCTGGCGCTGCGCCGCCAGATCGCGGCCGAGCGCTCGCCGGGCGTGCCGGCCGCGCCAACTCCGGCGGCCTGAATGAGGCGCCCCGCGGCGCCCCGTTCTCCCCGCCTGGCGAGGAGCGCGCTTCTCGCGGCGGCGCTGTTCGCTGTGATCGCGCTGCTGCTCGGTGGGCTGCGCTTCACGGTCCTCGACAATCACCGCTTCTCGGACGCCGTCGCGTCCTCGCTCTCCAAGCCGGCCGTCGACCGCTTCGTCGGGGAGCGGACCGCGGCAGCGCTGGTCAATGCCCGGCCGGGCCTGCAGGGCGTCGAACCGCTGCTCTCCTCGGCCATCTCGGCTGTGGCGCGCACCACGCCCGTGCGGGCGCTGGCCAGGGTCGCGGCAGGGCAGTTCCACAAGATCGTGATCGGCGGCGACCGTAACGCCGGAGCCCTTGTCCTCGCCAACATGGCCGTGTTCGTCACCCAGGCGCTGACGGCGCTGCGCCCCGAACTGGCGGGCCACGTGCCGAACAACCTGGCCGTGCAGCTCGTCTCACTGGAGTCCGGGGGAGCGGGTGCGGCGATCAACGACATCGCTCATCTCGCCGAGCAGCTGGGCACGGCGATGTGGGTGGCGATCGGCCTCGCGCTGGCGCTGGCGGCGGTCGCGCTCGCGCTGGCCGAGGATCGCCCGCGGACCGTTCAACGGGCCGGATTCGCGCTGGCCGCAGCCGCGCTGCTGGCCGCGGGCCTGTTTGCGCTTGCGATCGTGCTGTTGCCGGTCGGCCTGAGCGGGGCGGGCGCCCGCGAAGCCGCCGGGGCGCTGCTTGCCAGCGTGCTCGGCCCGGCGGTTCGCCTGAACATCGGGATCGCCCTCGCGGCAGCGATCGCCGGCGTGTGTGCCCGCAGCGTCATCGAAGAGCAGCGGCTTGACCTGCTGGCCCGCGGGCTGGTGGGGGCCGCGTGGCGCGGCAGCGCGACTCGAGCTCTGCTGGGTCTGATCGCCGGCGCCCTCGGGCTCGGGCTGCTGATCGACCCGCGGGCCGTGGGTCTGGCGGCGCTCGCCGTGGTAGGCGCGGCGCTGATGCTCTTCGGCCTGGAACTGCTCGCCCGGTCGCTGATCGAGCTGGGCGGCGAGGGCCGCCTTGACCCGCGCGAGGCGATCGCCGCAGCGCGTACGCACCTGGACCTGCGGCGCGTCGCGCGCGCCGGCGCCCTGGCGCTGCTCCTGCTGCTGGCGGTGGGACTGTGGACCCGCCAGGCGACGCTCGCCCCGGCTGCGCCTACGGATCAGTGCAACGGCCTGAAGGCGCTGTGCGCCCGGCGCCTGGACCAGGTCATATTTCCGGCCACCCACAACTCCTTCTCGGCCGCCCAGCAGGGGTTCCTGTTCGCCAACCAGCGCTCGGGCATCGACGCCCAGCTCGCCGGCGGGATCCGCGGCCTGTTGATCGACACCCACCCCGGCGTCAAGACGCCCAAGGGCGTCTACACGGTCCTGCCCGAAGACGAGAAGTCGCGCAGCAAGCTCGACGAAACCATCGGGCCGCAGGCGACGGCGACCGCGGAAACGGTGCGCGCGCAGATCGGCTATCGCGGTGGCGGCTCGCCGCAGGTCTACCTCTGCCACGCCTTCTGTGAGATCGGCGCGACATTGGCACTGACCCAGTTCACCTCGATCCGGGAATTCCTCGTCACCCATCCGGAAGCGGTCCTGGTGATCAGCGTCGAGGATGACGCCTCGCCGCAGTCCTTCGCCGAAGTCGTCAAGCAGAGCGGGCTCCTGGACCTCGTCTGGCAGGGCCCCGTCGAGCCCCTTCCGACCCTGGGGCAGATGGTCGAAGCGGGCCAGCGGGTGCTGTTCATGGTCGAGGTGAACCCCGGCGATGTGCCCTGGCTGCACAAGCAGTTCGAGATCACCCAGGAGACCCCCTACGACTTCAAGAGCAGCGACGAACTGCTCGGCCCCGAAGGCTGCAAGCCCAACCGTGGCCCCAGCACCGCGCCGCTGTTCCTGATCAACGACTTCATCGAGGCCTCGACTCCCTCGACGAAGACCGCCGCGAGCCTCAACGAACCGGCCACGCTCGTCGCCCACGCCCGCACGTGCGCGAGCGAGCGCCACCGCGTCCCGACCCTGCTGGCCGTCGACCAATGGCAGATCGGGAACGTCGTGGAGGCGGCGCGGGAGCTCAACGAACAGCCGCCTGCGACGGGCCCGGAGGGATAGCCGCGCTCAGCCCGGCGCGGCGATGGCGGTCACGAGGGCTGGGCGTAGAGCAGGACGCCGGCGAGGAAGGCGATCGGCCGCGAGATCGCGGCGGCGAGAGCCCACGGCAACGCTTCGAGCAGGCCGTTCACCATGTCATCATCCCTGCCTCACAGGCGGCCGAGAGTGGAGCGGGGCAATGGAGAGAGGGGTGGATCCGGTGGCAAACCGGCGCTACGGGGTCGTCCTGGGGCTGGTCGTGGTCAACATCCTGGTGATCGCGGTCACCCCCTCGGGTGAGCTCTCGCGGCTCCTCTCGGCGGCGCTGGCGGTCGCCAGCGCGGTGGCGGCGCTCCATGCGGCAGGTGCGAGCGGCGCCGCGCAGCGCCTCGTCCGGCTGTCAGCCGGCCTGGTGCTCCTCGGTGCCGTGATCGCCACGATCACAGGGGGCGGGGACCTGACACGGGGGCTGATCTCGCTGGGCAGCGGCGCGTTCGTCGTGCTCGCGCCGTTGGTCATCTTCCGCGGGCTCCTGCGCCAGGTGCTCGACGAGGGCGTCGACATGCACGTCGTGGCCGGGGCGCTTGCGATCTACATGCTGATCGGCCTGTTCTTCGCGTTCGCCGTGGCCGGGGTCTCCGAGCTCGCCTCGAGCCCGTATTTCGTGGGGCACGCCCACGCCGCGCCGAGCGAAGACGTCTACTTCTCCTTCATCACCCTCTCGACGGTCGGCTACGGCGATTACACGCCCGCGCTCGGGATCGGCCGCGGCCTGTCGATCCTCGAGGGCGTCGCCGGCCAGCTCTACCTGGTGACGGTCGTGGCGCTGCTGATCGGCAACCTCCGCGGGCGCCATGTGAGCAGCATGGCCGCCGGGCGCTCGGACGCCGCCGCCGCTCCCGGCACCGACTCGGAGGCCTGAACCGCCCGGCAGGGCTCCACTGGTAGGCTCCGGCGCAGCCGGCCGCCGGGGATGGGGCGCCGGGCGGGCGTTCAAACCAAGCAGGGGGAGGTGGGGGCTGTGTCCATCGTGCGGGTCTCACCGGTGGATGAGGCGTGGCTCCTGCTCGAGTCCCGCGACACGCCGATGCACGTCGGCGCGCTGATGGAATTCACGCGGCCCAAGGGCGCGCCGCCCGACTACCTCGGCCGGCAGCTCGAGCGGATGCGGGCCTCGCGGACGCTGCCCTCGCCCTGGAACCTCCGCCTGGTGGGCGCGCCGCTGCTCGGCGAGCGCCTGCCGCTGATGCAGACGGTCGCCGACGTCGATCTCGATCTTCACGTCCGCCACTCGGCGCTGCCCGCTCCCGGTGGCCAGCGCGAGCTGGGCGTCCTCGTCTCGCGCCTGCACGGACACCAGCTCGACCTGCACCGCCCGCTGTGGGAGGTCCATGTGATCGAGGGCCTGGAACGGGATCGCTTTGCGATCTACCTGAAGATCCACCACAGCCTCGTCGACGGGGTCAGCGGCATGCGACTGATCCTGAGGGCGCTCTCGAGCGACCCGGAGGACCGGGAGACGCCGGCCTTCTGGATGGTCGGGCCGCAGGGCCGCGCCGAGCGTCCCGACGGCGGCGGACCGCTGGCGGGGCTGCTCGGCGCCGCCCGCGCAGGAGCCGCGACGGCCGCGGGGCTCGGGCGCACAGCGCTCGACATGGCCGGTGCGGTGCTCGGCGACGGGCCGCTGCGGGCGCCCTTCACGGCACCCCCGTCCGCGCTGGGCGGGACCATCGAGGGCCAGCGGCGGTTCGCGACCCAGCAGTACGAGCTGGCACGGATCAAAGCGCTGGCCAAGGCCGGCGAGGGAACGCTCAACGACATCGTCCTCTATCTCTGCGCCACCGCCCTGCGGCGCTACCTCTCCGAGCACGCCCGCCTGCCCGCGAGGTCGCTCACGGCCAGCATCCCCGTCAGCCTGCGCACGGCCGAGGACAACCGCACCGGCACTGCTATCGGGATCATGATCGCCGACCTGGCCACGAACGTGGCCGACCCCCGCGAGCGCCTCGAGGCGATCAAGCGCTCGACGGTCGCCGCCAAGGGGCAGCTCGGGGCACTGCCGCACGAGGCGCTGGCGATGCAGGCGGTCGTGATCAACGCCCCCTACATCCTCGGGCTGCTGGCGGGCCTCGAGGGCCGCGCGCCGATCCCCGGCAGCGTCGCGATCTCCAACGTCCCCGGGCCGGCCGAGCCGCTGTACTTCAACGGCTCGCGCCTGGACGCGATCTACCCGGTCTCGCTGCTCCTGCACGGGACGGCCCTGAACATCACCTGCGTCAGCTACGCGGGGACGCTCAACTTCGGCCTGATCGGCGCCCGCGACACGCTGCCCCACCTGCAGCGCCTCGCGATCTACCTGGGCGAGGCCCTCGAGGAGCTCTCCGGGGTGCTGCTTGCCAAGCGCAAGGCAGCCGCGCGACGCTAGCGTCCGGGGGGTGAGCCGAAAGGTGGCCCAGCACCCCACAGCGCCGGAGCTGCCCGAGCAGCTCCAGGAGATCGCCCTGGTGGCGCTCAGCCACGACGAGAGCATCGAGGAGGGCGCGCTGAGCGGCGCGGCGCCGGAGCAGAGCGCGCGGGGCGTCTCGATCACCTCCTCGCGCCTGGAGGGGGCTGACCTGTCGAGCTCGCGCCTCGAGCATCTGCGGATCGCCTCGGCGAGCCTGCGCGACTGCAACCTGGCGAACGTTCACGCCCGTGCCGCCCATCTCTCGCGCCTGTCGGTCGAGCGCTGCCGCCTGACGGGGATCACGCTCCAGGCCGCGGGCCTGCACGATGTCTCGTTCAGCGGGTGTCGCATCGACCTCGCCTCGTTCGCCGGGGCTCGCCTGCAGCGGGTCCTGTTCGAGGACTGCATCCTCGCCCAGGCCGACTTCCTCGAGGCGCAGCTGGAGTCGGTCTGCTTCACCGGCTGTCAGCTCGACGGCGCCGATCTGCGGGGTGCCCGCATGCGCCGCTGCGAGTTCCGCCGTTGCACGCTGACGGGTCTGCAGGGCGCGGAGAGCCTGCGCGGCGCGGCCTTCGAGTGGCCGGCCGTGGTCGAGCTGGCCGGGCTCTGGGCCCAGACGCTGGGCATCGAGGTCCTCGAGGACCCCTGAGGCGCCGGCGCGGGAACATCTATATAGATAGACGATCGTCTATCTTTCCTCGCGAACCCGTAGCGAGAGGAGCAGGGGATGGCCGAGGCGAGGACCAGCACAGACGACCCGCTGGAGGACTTCGAGCAGCGCCGGATCGAACTCGAGGGAGTGGGCAGGCTCGTCCACGTCTCGGGCACGGGGCCGGCGGTGATCGTGATGGCCGAGATGCCGGGGATCAGCCCGCACGTGGCACGCTTCGCGCGCTGGGTGCGCGACGGCGCCTTCACCGTCTACATGCCCTCGCTGTTCGGGCGCGACGGTGCCGTGCCCGAGGTCGAGGCCGGCACCGAGGTCTTCCGGCGAGCCTGCATCAGCGCCGAGTTCCGGGCCTTCGGCGCCAACCGCTCGAGCCCCGTCACGCGCTGGCTGCGAGCGCTCGCAAGGCTCGCCCACGAGGAGTCCGGCGGGCCCGGGGTGGGGGCGATCGGGATGTGCTTCACGGGCAACTTCGCGCTGACGATGACGCTCGAGCCGGCCGTCCTGGCCCCGGTCCTCTCCCAGCCCTCGCTGCCGCTCGATGAGCCGGCCGGCCTGGAGATCTCCGCTGCGGAGCTGGCCGCGGTCCGCGAGCGCCTGGAGCGGGAGGATCTGACCGTCATGGCCTACCGCTTCGCCGGGGACAAGTTCTGCCGGGCCGAGCGCTTCGCCGCCTATCGGGAGGCGCTGGGGGAGCGCTTCATCGGGCATGTCCTCGAGGACAGTGCGGCCAATCCCGAGACGACGCCCTTCTTCGAGCACGTCGTCGCAAGCCCGCACAGCGTTCTCACCGCGCACCTGATCGACGAGGCCGGACAGCCGACGCTCGCTGCGCGGGACGAGATCATCTCGTTCTTCACGGCCAGGCTCGCGCCGTAGGGGTGGCGGGGCCCCGGCGCCGCTTGCTGTAGCTTCCCCGCCCGTGGAGGGGACAGCGCAGCGACCCAACCTGATCCTGCTGCTGACCGACCAGCAGCGCCAGCCACAGCACTGGCCCGAGGACCCTGGTTGGCTCGAGCAGCTGGCGCCCAACGACGCCGAGCTGCGCCGGACCGGCCTGACGTTCACCCACGCGTTCACCGCCTCGGCGATGTGCTCGCCCAGCCGGGCGAGCCTGATGACCGGCAAACGGCCCTCCCGCCACGGCGTCACGCTGACGATGACCGAGGGCGATCTGTGGCCCGACCGATCGCACGCGGCCGGCGCTCTGCGGTCGGTCGCCGAGCTCGTCCGCAGCGGCGAGGTCCCGCGCGGGCGGCTCGCCCGGAGCGTCACCCGCAGCGTCCTGCGACTCGGCCCCAAGAGCGGCAACGAGCCCGAACTGCCGCCGGGGATCACGACGCTCGCCACACTGCTGCGCCGCGAGGGCTACCACGTGGCGATGAAGGGCAAGTGGCATCTGAGCAAGCCGATCGACGGCGAGCACTGGGGCCCGGGCGACCCCGAGCGGGTCGAGCGCGACTACGGCTTCGCCGAATGGGAGCCGCCCGACGCCGGCGGGGACACCAAGGCCGAGAACTTCGGCGGCGGGATCGCCGGCGCCAGCGGGATGGGTTTCGATGAGGACTACACGCGCCAGATGGAGGCCTGGCTGGGGCGCTCGGAGCTGCCCGAGCCCTTCTGCCTGATCTTCTCGCTGGTCAACCCCCACGACGTGCTGGGCTTCCCCGCCTCCTATGCCCGCGGCGGCTTCGACCTGCACGAGTTCCGCGGTCTCGGCGTCCCCCTGCCGCCGACGCTGGAGGAGGATCTGCGCGAGAAGCCTGCCGTCCAGGCGCTCTCCAGGCTGGGCATGGACAACTACCTCGGCGCCCTCCCCGACCGGGCTGCAAAGCAGGACTACGTCGACTTCTACGCCTACCTGCACGGCGTCGTGGACAAGAAGATCGGGCGGCTCCTGGATGCCCTCGGCTCGCCCGAGGACCCGAACTCGCTGCGCTCGCGAAGCGTCATCCTGCGGACCTCCGACCACGGCGAGATGGGCCTCTCACACGGCGGACTGCGCCAGAAGATCTTCAACGCCTACGAGGAGACGATCCGGGTCCCGATGGTCGTGTCGAACCCGCGCATGTTCCCCGCGGCGCGCCACAGCGATGCGCTCACGTCGCTGTTGGATGTCGTCCCGACCTTCCTCGGCCTGGCCGGCGCGAGCGCGGGCCCCGAGCCGCTGGACGGACACGACCTGGGCCCGCTGCTGCGCGGGGAGACCTCCGCGGTCAGGGACGCCGTCCTGTTCACCTATGACGACCATCAGGCCGGGACCGCGCTGCAGGACGGCGCCGGGCAGCCCAACCGGATCCGGGCCGTCCGCGACGAGCGCTGGAAGTACGCCGTCTACCTGGACCCCGCCCGCCGGGCGGCGCCCGAATACGAGATGTATGACCTCGAGCGCGACCCGCTCGAGGTCCGCAATCTGCTCGACCGCAACAGCGGGCGCCCGCGCGAGCGCTCCCACGAGGGCGAACGCCGCCGCCTGGCCGAGCGGCTCGCCGAGCTCTGCAGCGAGAGCGGCACGCTCACACCGACGCTGCCCCGTGAGCAGTGAGCAGGGCACGCGAGCGGCTCGAACGGCGCGTCGGGCCCCGGCTCGTCGTCGCCGTCTCCCGCATCACCCTGCCCGCCCGGACGGCTGCGGCTCTACGCCGGCGCCGCGGCCTGCCCGGCGAGGTGGAACTGTTCTTCGCCTTCGATGATCCCTGCAGCGCCGTCGCGCTGATCGAGCTCTCCGAGCGCCTCACGGGACGCTCGGTCGAGCTGCGCCTGCGGCCCGTCCTGCGGCGGGGAATCCCCGGTGACCCGGCGGTCGAGGACAAGCGCCGCTACGCCATCGAGGACGCCCGCCGGCTGGCTCGGCGCAGCGGGCTGGAGCTGGCCCGCTCACAGCCACTCGCGGCCGAGGAGATCGGCTACCTGGCCGAGTGGGTGGCGGCCTCGCCGCCCCAGCCCGCGCTCGAGCGCTTCTGCGTGGCGGCCATGCGAGCGCTCTGGTTCTCCGGCGAGGGCCCCGTAGAGCGGGCGGCCCTCGAGTCGCTCTGGCGCGAGCAGCTCGCCAGCGCGCCGCCGGTGGGCGGCGCCGAGAGCGTCAGCGCCAACGAGCGCCTGATGTCGCGCCGCGGCCCCTACGACGTGCCCGCCGCCTGGGTCCATGGCCGCTGGTATTTCGCCCACGACCGGCTCGGCCAGATCGGCGAATGGCTCGACGAGCTGGGCTGGAGGGCCGCCTGATGCCCGCCGGGCGAGTCGAGTTCTTCTTCTCCTTCCGCAGCCCCTACTCCTACCTGGCCGGCCCGCGGGCATTTGCCCTGCCCGAGCGCTTCGACATCGAGCTGGCCTTCCGGGGCGTCATCCCCATGGTCATGCGCGGACAGAAGGTTCCCCGCGAGAAGGGCCTGCACACGCTGCGCGACGTGGCCCGCGAGGCCGATCGCCTGGGGATGGCATTCGGGCGCATTCACGACCCCCTCGGAGCGGGCGCGATCCGCTGCCTCGTCGTCTCCGAGCACGCCGTCGACGTCGGCCGGGAGCGGGAGTTCGTGCTCGGCGCCAGCAGGGCGATCTGGGGCGAAGCCGTAGATGTCGCCACCGACGCGGGGCTCCGTGGGGTCTGCGAGCGGGCCGGCCTGAGCTGGGCCGACGCTCGCGCCGCGCTCGATGACCCCGCGATGCTCGCGCGGGTCGAGGCCAACACCCGGGCACTGGGCGATCTCGGCCACTGGGGCGTCCCCGTCTTCGCCTTCGGCGATGAGCTGTTCTGGGGCCAGGACAGGATCGAGGACCTCGAGCTCGCCCTCGCCCAGGCAGGTCTGTCGCTTCCCTGACAGGCAAAGTTGAAAGGACAGACTTATCAGTCTAGGCTGATGAAATGTCCTCGCGGGCCGAGATCGATCAGCTGGCTGCGGGCCTGCGTCTGAACATCGGCCTGATCGTCCGGCGCCTGCGCCAGGTCAAGGAGCAGGGCGAGCTGACGATCCCCGAGAGCTCGGCCCTCGCCCGCCTGGAGCGCGGCGGGCCGATGACCGCAGCGGCCATGGCCAAGCTCGAGCAGATCAGCCCGCAGTCGATCGGCGCGACCCTGGCCGGCCTCGAGGCGCGCGGGATGGTCGCCCGCGCGCCCGACCCGGGCGACGGCCGGCGCATCCTGATGTCTGTGACAAAGGCCGGCCTGCGGGCACTCCGAGACAGGCGCAACGAGACCGTCGCCCATCTCGCCGCCGCCCTGCGGGGGGCCTTCACGGAGGCCGAGCTCGAGCAGCTCACCGAGCTCCTCCCGCTGCTCGAACGGCTCGGCCAGGAGATCTGATGGGCGCTGCGGCGAACACCGTCGGCCCGGCCGGCGAGGATCGGCGCTACCGCTGGATCGCCCTGTCGAACACGACCATGGCCGTCTTCATGTCGGCCCTCGACGGCTCGATCGTCCTGATCGCCCTGCCGGCGATCTTCCGCGGCATCCACCTGGACCCGCTCGCTTCGGGGAACGTCATCTACCTGCTGTGGATGATCATGGGCTACCGCCTCGTCCAGGCGGTCCTGGTCGTCAACGTGGGGCGCTTCGGCGACATGTTCGGCCGCGTCAAGATCTACAACGCGGGCTTCGCCGTGTTCACCTTCGCCTCGATCCTGCTGTCCTTCGACCCCTTCCAGGGCCCCTCGGGAGCCGAGTGGCTGATCGGCTGGCGGGTTCTGCAGGCAACGGGCGGCTCGATGCTGACGGCCAACTCCGCCGCCATCCTGACCGACGCCTTCCCCGCCGAGCGCCGGGGCTTCGCGCTGGGAACCAACCAGGTCGCGGCGCTGGCGGGGCAGTTCATCGGGCTCGTCGCCGGCGGGCTGCTGGCGGTGATCGACTGGCGGGCCGTGTTCTGGGTCAACGTCCCCGTCGGCGTGTTCGGCACGGTCTGGGCCTACCGCAAGCTGCGTGACGACGGCGAGCGCCATCGCGGGCGGATCGACTGGTGGGGCAACCTGACCTTCGCCATCGGTCTCGGCGCCGTCCTGATTGCGGTGACCGACGGCATCCGGCCCTACGGCCATCACACGATGGGCTGGTCCAACCCGCTCGTCGTCGGCCTGCTGGCCGGCGGTCTGGCGATGCTGGCGGTCTTCGTCGTGATCGAGAGCCGGATCGCCGAGCCGATGATCGAGCTCGGCCTGTTCCGGATCAGGGCCTTCACGGCCGGCAACATCGCCGGCCTGGCCGTCTCGCTCGCCCGCGGCGGGCTGCAGTTCATGCTGATCATCTGGCTGCAGGGGATCTGGCTTCCGCTGCACGGATATGACTTCAGCGAAACGCCACTCTGGGCGGGCATCTTCCTGCTGCCGCTGACGGCGGGCTTCCTGGTCTCCGGGCCGATCGCGGGAACGCTCTCGGACAAGTTCGGGGCGCGCGGCTTCGCGACCGCCGGCGCACTGCTGTTCGGCGCCAGCTTCATCGGCCTGATGGCGCTTCCCGTCGACTTCCCCTACCCGGCCTTCGCCCTGCTGATCGCCGCCAACGGGATCGGCTCGGGAATGTTCGCCTCGCCCAACTCCTCCTCGATCATGGGCAGCGTCCCGGCCCGCCAGCGGGGTGTCGCCTCGGGGATGCGGGCGACCTTCCAGAACTCCGGCACGGCCGTCTCGATCGGGGTCTTCTTCTCGCTGATGATCGCCGGGCTCGCGGGCAGCCTGCCGCAGACGCTCGGCGCCGGACTGCGCGGCGAGGGGGTCGCGCCGGCTCTCGCTCACCACCTCGCGGGACTGCCGCCCGTCTCCTCGCTGTTCGCGGCCGTCCTCGGCGTCAACCCGCTGGGGCATCTGCTGAGCGCGAGCGGGGCGCTGGCCTCGCTGCCCGCCCACGCTCAGCAGACCCTGACCGGGCGCGCGTTCTTTCCCCACCTGATCGCCGGCCCCTTCGCCGACGGCCTGACCGTCGTGTTCAGCGTCGCCGCGGCGCTCTCGGCGATCGCCGCGGTGGCCTCGCTGCTACGAGGCGGCCGTGACGACGCTCAGCGGACCGCGCTCGCCAGCAGCTCGCCGAGCTCGCCCGCGGGGCGGGGCATGGAGACCGTCTCTCCCTGAAGCAGCTCGCAGCCGGCGGCGTCCAGCAGGTCCCAGGTGTGGCGGTTCTCGACGCCCTCGGCCACGACCCGGATACCGATCTCGTGAGCCAGTTGGATCGTCGCCATGACGATCGCGGCATCGACCGGGTCGGCGCTCATCCGCGCGACGAAGGAGCGGTCGATCTTCACCTCCCCGACGGGCAGGAGCTTCAGGTGGGTAAGCGAGGAGAAGCCGGTCCCGAAGTCGTCCAGCGCGAGTCCGACCCCCAGCTCGCCCAGCCGGGCCAGGACGTCGCCGACCCGAACAGGGTCCGCCAGCACGACGTTCTCGGTCACCTCAAGGATCAGCGAGGCCGGCTCCAGGCCGCGCGACGCCAGCAGCTGCGCAACCTCGCCGGGAAAGCGCCAGTCCTGCAGGTCGGCGACGGTCGTGTTGACCGCGACATGGAGCTCGAGCCCCTCGCCGCGCCAGATCGAGAGCTGTGTGAGCGCCAGCTCCAGCATCCTGCGCGTCAGTGCCCGCCCGAGCCCGGCCTGCTCGGCGACACCGACGAACTCGTCCGGCCCGATCAGGCCGCGGACGGGGTGCTCCCAGCGGGCCAGCGCCTCCAGGCCGACGATCCGTCCAGTGCCCGCGTCGGCCTTGGGCTGGAAATAGGCCATGATCTCGCCGGCCTGCAGGGCGTGGGAGAGCTCGCCGGCGAGCGTCAGGCGGGCGGGGGAGTGCATGTCGCGCTCACGCGCATAGAGGGCGTAGCCCGAGCTCGCCGCCTTCGCCTCGTACATCGCGACGTCTGCGTGCTGCATCAGCTGGCGCTCGTTGCGTGCATGTTCGGGGAACACCGCGATGCCGATGCTGGCGGTCACGCGCAGGCTCAGATCGTCGATCAGGATCGGCTCGCCGATTGCGGCCAGGATCTTCTTGGCAACCAGCTCGACGCCCTCACCGGCGCGCGCAGCTGCCGCGGGACCCGCGAGCAGGACACCGAACTCGTCGCCCCCCAGACGAGCGGCGATGTCGATGCTGCGCAGGCAGGCGCGCATCCGGACGCCGACCTCCCGCAGCAGGCGGTCGCCGGCATCGTGGCCGAGCGTATCGTTGAGCTCCTTGAAGTGGTCGAGGTCGACGATCATCAGCGCGACCCGCCCGCCGCCCATTTCGGCCGCGAGGATCTCGCGCCGCAGTCGTCCCAGGAAGTGCCGCCGGTTGGGCAGCGAGGTGAGATCGTCGGTCAGCGCCTCATGGCGGGTGGCGGCGAGCGCGCGGGCATCGCGGAAGGCGATCCCGGTACGGGCGAAGGCCGCTGCGATCGTCGCCACCGCAAGCACCAGGGCGGGCATGTCCAGCCGCTGGAAGTGGTCGTAGATCAACAGCCCCAGCGCACTGAAGGTGAACGCCGCCGGGATCGCCAGCACGGGGGTCCCGGTGAGATCTTCGCCCGCCACGGCGCCCGATCGCTGCCAGGAGGCCAGCGCCAGGGCGAGCACCCCGGCGTCATAGGCGAAGTTCGTCGGGCCGCTGGGCACGGCGGCCCCACCGGCGACCTGGACGGCGTACAGGCAGTCGGCCACGGCCAGGGCCCCGAACCCGGCGCCCAACATTCCCCACAGCCGGTCGATGCGCCAGCCGCGCAGGGCCAGTACGCCGACCACGAGGGCCGCGAGCAGCACGTCGCACACGGGATAGGCGAGCTCGGTGGCCACCGCCGCCGTGGAGCCCGAGACCGACTCGAGGACCGGGTGCAGCACGACCGTGGCACCCAGCGCGCTCACGCCCAGGCCGGCGATCAGCGCGTCCAGCCACAGGCGCGGCGGGACTGCGCGCTCGGTGATCCGGGCCAGCCCGGCGATGCCCAGATAGGAGCAGGGGTAGAGCGCCAGCCACATCGGGTCGCAGATCGAAGGGATCGGCGGATTCGGGAGGTCTTCGAACCACAGGGTCCAGACGATGTTGCCGAGGCCATAAAGGGCGATCCCGGCCGCAAAGACGACCCATGAGCGCCGTCCCTCGGTGCTCCGCAGCGCCCGCCAGCCGACGATCACGCCCACCAGGATGTAGATCGCGGGGGTCACCCAGCCGGCCAGGGCCTGTTCGGCAGACTGCCCCCCGAGGCCCAGGACGGCCTCGACGCCGGTGCCTGCGACGAGCACGATCAACAGGCCCGTCGCAATGCCCAGCAGGCTCCGCTCGCGCTCTCGCAGGAGGGCGCTCATCGGCAACAGGCCGGCGCGGATCCGGATCGCCTGGATCATCGGGCGCGGCGCGTCCGCCGGCTCGAGTTGGCGGCTGTCTCCATAACCGCGCATCGTCTCCCGGGCGCCTCCCGGACACCGTATAAATCCACAGGGACCGGCGCGGTGATCACGATCGACTGCGGCATGAGCTCCTCGCGCTCCTGACGCCGGCAGCGGCGGCGGACCATGCGGTCGGCATCATCGGTGCCGGGGGAGTCATGGATCTGACACGCTTGCACCATGAGCAACCCGCCGACGTTCCTGGAGCGGCTCACCGAGAGCGAGCGTGAGCGGCTGATCGCGCTGGGCATCTTGCGCAGGTACCCCCGGGACGCCGTCCTGATGTTCCAGGACGAGACCGAGGAGCATCTGTTGCTGCTGCTCAAAGGACGCGTCAAGGTGACCCGCTCGTCGGCCGGCGAGCATGAGCTGCTGCTGGCGATCCGCGACCGGGGGGAGCTGATGGGGGAGCTCGCCTTCATCGACGGGGGACCTCGCCTGGCGACCGTCACGGCACTCGAAGCCGTCGAGGCGGTCCTGATTCCCGGGCGGGACTTCAGGGCCCATCTGGAAACCACCCCGCGCGTGGCGGTCGTCCTGCTGGAAGCCGTCGCCGTACGGTTCCGCGAGTCGACGGTCAGGCGCCTGCAGTTCGCGGCCTCGGACACGCTCGGGCGCCTGGCGGCGCGGATCGTCGAGCTGGCCGACCGCTACGGCGAGCCGCAGGAGACGGGGATCGCCGTCTCGATGCCGATCTCCCAGGACGAGCTCGCCAGCTGGACGGGCGCCTCCCGGGCCGGCGTCGCGGCAGGGCTGCAGACGATGCGCGAGCTGGGCTGGCTGACGACCGAACGACGCCGCCTGATCCTCCATGACGCCGCCGCGATCCGCGCCCGCGCCGCCTGAAGGGCACCGGCGAACGGTCCAGGATTGGACAGTGATCCGCCAGGATTGGGCAGAGCCGGGGCGGGCGCCGAGCGATAGTGAGGACAGCAGACGACGCGGCCCGCCGGCAGCCGCCGGCGGGGGCGCCAAGGACCGTAAGGAGCCGGGCCATGCGCGAAGTCGAGGTCGAACGTTCGGACTGGCCCCGCTACTTCGCGGCCCTCTCGGGTGCGGCCGCCGGCGCCCGGACGAGCATCGAGGTGCTGCCCTGCGCGGCGACGGAGTATTCAGCCGCGCCGGATTCCTCCGCGCCGCAGCGCGGCTGGTCGCTCCACGCCTGCACCTACGACATCGCCGGCGAGGTGATCGAGGTGTCGCTCTGTGACCCCGGCGGTGGGGAGCCGGGGCTGCGCTTCTTCGTCTCCCGGCCGCGCGAGGTCCTCTCGCTCGAGGGCCCATTGGACCGGACCGTCCTGATCCGTGATGCGGCGGGGGTCCGGACCGCGGTGCGCATGCGCAGGCGCCCGCCGCCACGCTGGCGCACCGGCGGCACGCCGCTTCGATATCCCGGCGCACGGGGGCGCGCCCCAGGTGCCAGATGGTCCTGAAGCACAGCCATCTGCACTACTTCGTCACGGTTGCCGAAGCCGGTCAGATAACGGCGGCGTCGCGGACCCTCCACATCGCTCAGCCCGCCCTCTCTCAGGCGATCACCCAGCTCGAGGCACAGATCGGCGTGAGCCTGCTCGAGCGCCACCCGCGCGGGGTCAGCCTCACCCCGGCGGGCGCCATCTTTCTCGAGAAGGCGCGGATCGCGCTGGACGCTCAGGCCGACGCGGCCGCGACGGCGGCCTCGCTGGCGCGGGATCTGCGCGGGGCGATCCGGATCGGCTTCCTGAGCATCCCGCCGATGCTGATGGCACCGGGCCTGCTCGACGCCTTCGGCCGGGTCAATCCTCACGTCGAGGTCGCATCGCGCGAGCTGCGTTTCCCGGGCGCATCGACGGGCCGCTGGCTGGCCGATGTCGACGTCGCCCTCTGCCATGCGCCCGTGCCCGGTCCGGGGGTGGAGTGCCTCACCCTGCGCCGCGATCCACGCGCGGTCGTCCTGCGCCGGGACCATCCCCTGGCCGGCCGCCGGGAGCTGCGCGTCGAGGACATCCTGGGGGAGACCTTCTACGGCTGCCATCCGTCCGTCGCCCCGGCCTGGGCGGCCTTCTGGAACCTCGATCGCGAGCGCGGCTCAGTCCCCGCGACGGTCACCGGAGACCGGGCCGGGAACACGCTCGAGCTGGTCGCCGCGATGGCCTCCGGGACGGCGATCACGACGCTCGCGGCGCCCGTCGCCGCGACCATCGTCGATCTCGTTCCGGACCTGGTCTCGCGACCGCTGATCGACGCCGAGCCGGCGGACTGCGCGCTCGTCTGGCACGTCAGCAGGCGTAGCGCCGTGACCGCCGAGCTCGTGGCGCTTGCCCGCACGATCAGCAGCGAGGCGCCGGCCGGCGAGCTGCGCCCGGCCAACGGGCTGCCGGCGGCCAACGGGACGCGACCGGCCGCCGGGCGCGAGCAGCGCGACGCCAGGGGGAGACCCACTCGCACGGGCCCTGGCGAGCGCGTCCCCGGCCGAGGCCGTGCGGGCGGCGCACAGGCGGCCGGCAGGCCCGCCTGAGCCGCGCGGGGCGCCCGCTAGGAGAACTTCGTGACGGGGCGCTCCTGGAGGGTGCCGTCGAGGACGATGTCGAGCTTCTCGTTGTAGAAGGCGATCAGACCCGCGATCTTCTGGCTCTCGGCGAACGGGGCCGGGTAGCTCCAGGCGAGGTCCTCGCCGAGCAGATCCCCGACACGCACGTTGAAGCTCTGGGCCTGGCCCTTGTAGGGGCAGTGCGTGATCGTCTGTGAGAGCTCCAGCAGGTCCATGCGAACATCCGGCCGGGGCAGGTAGAAGCGTGGCGGGAGGCCGGTCTCGAACAGCAGCGTCGGGCGGTCCGAGTCGGCGATCGTCTGCCCCTGGAGGATCACCTGCACGTGGCGGGAGCCGGCCAGCACGTCGACCCGCGTGTAGGGATCGCGGGCATGGGTGTAGACCTGCTCGTCCTCCTCGAACCAGGCGTCCATCGAGTCCCAGGCGATCCGCACCGCATCCCTGAGCTCCTCGATCGGAGAGCTGTCGTAGCGGAGTGCGGCGGCGGGCGCCCGAGCCTCGTCCAGCTCGAGGGCGAACGTCCTCGCATCGCCCCTGCTGGGGGAGTGTGAGATGACCCCCGGTTCCTCCACGAGCCGTGCCCGGATGTCGCTCAGCGGGAAGTAGTAGGTCGGGTAGTAGGGGACCTCCCAGACCAAAAGCGGCGCGAGCGTCTCGGCCACCAGCCGCCCCGCGAGGTAGACACGCAGGCGCTTACTCGAGCGCTCCACTCTGACCTGTCCCCGTTGCGTGGCCACCGGCCAAGTCTAGGGGCGTGCATCCCCGGCCGGCTCACACGGATAGGATCGCCCCGATGGCGAACTCGCTCCGCGCCCGCCTCGCACTCGCTGTGGTGGCGCGGCGACTGCCCGCACTCGTCGCCGGTGATCCCGTGGCGAAGCTTGGCGAGGGCCTGCACGTGGCGATCGTCGGGTCGGGCTCACCGCTGACCGACGCAAGGAGGGGCAATCCCTGCGCGGTCGTGATCGCCGCCGGGCGGATGTTCGTCGTCGACGCCGGTGAGCGCTCGGCGGAGACGATGAGCAGGATGCAGCTCGCCCCCGACCGCATCGCGGCCGTGCTGCTGACGCATTTCCACTCCGACCACATCGGCGGCCTCGGCACCGTCAACCTCCAGCGGTGGGTCGCAAACGGCGCCGAGGAGCAGCTGCGGGTCATCGGGCCGCCGGGGGTCGAGCGGGTCGTCGCCGGATTCAACGAGGCCTACGCGCTCGACAACGGCTACCGCATCGCCCACCACGGCCCCGAGGTGGTCCGTCCCTCCGGTGCCGGGATGCGTGCCGAGCCGTTCTCCTTCGCCGAGGGCGAGGACTCGCTGGTCGTGCTCGAGGAGGACGGTCTGAAGGTCACCGCGTTCATCGTCGATCACGCCCCCGTCGTGCCGGCGGTCGGCTACCGCTTCGACTACCGCGGCCGCAGCGCCGTGATCAGCGGAGACACGGTGTACTCGCCGACGCTCGTCCGGGTCTCCCGGGGTGCGGATCTCCTGGTCCACGATGCGCTCTCGCCCGAGCTGCTCAAGCTCGTCGCGGACGCGGCCGGCAGGGCGGGCATGCAGCTGCGCAAGAAGATCCTCGACGACGTACCCGATTACCACGCCTCCACGCCGCGGGCGGCCGATGCGGCGCGCGACGCCGGGGTCGGTGCGCTGGCGATCACACACGTGATCCCCCCGCTGCCGCTGAAGGGTCTCGAGGAGGTCTTCATGGCCGATGCCGCCGAGCGCTACAAGGGGCCGATGTGGCTCGCCAGGGACGGCGATCTCTACGGCCTCCCACCCGGCGGGGCTGCGATCAAGCGCTCGCGCCTGATCGGTCGCCTCCCCGGCGCCTAGCTCAGCCGACCCGCTCGAGCGTCACCGACGCCTCCACCTGGACCGACTGGGGGACCCGCTTCCAGGCAAGGCCCGCAGCGCCGTGGTCGACCGCGAAGCCGGCTTGGATCCTCAGGCGATCGGGGCCGTGGGCGGCGATCGTGACAGGCGCCGCGATCGGGATCGTCCTGTCTCGGATCTGCAGCGTGCCCGTGATCGTCGTTCCGGTCGGCTGCGAACCGATGCCCTCGAGCGCGAACGTCATCAACGGGTGCTCCGCGGAGGCGAAGAAGTCATCCGAGCGCAGATGGGAGTCGCGCTTCTTGATCCCCGTCGTGACGGTTGCGGTCTCGACCTGCAGGCTCCCCTTGGCGCTCCCGTCGCTCTCCACGGTGAGATCCCCCGCATAGCCGCTGTAGCGCCCGCGGACCGGTATCAGCCCGAACATCCGTGTCGCGAAGCCCAGCTCGCTGTCGGCGGGAACGACCCGCCAGGAGCCGGCCGGCAGCTGTGAGAGGGTCCCCTCGATGGCCTGGGTGCTGTCTGTCGCGTTCACGGGACTTTGCCTCCTCGATCGCTTGATCCGGACCCTGGGTCCGCTTATGTCGGGTACGGTAGCATAAGCGGACCGATGGTCCGTTCAGTCTCGCGATCCGCTCCTGCCGCCGCTTCGGGCCCTGAGCTGCCGATGGCCGGCAGCCGGGCCGAGCGCGGGGATGCCGCCGCGAATCGGGAGCGCATCCTCTGTGCCGCCCGCGGGCTGCTGGCCGATCAGGGACCGGAGGGGCTGACGATGCAGGCGGTCGCGAGTGCCGCGGGCGTCGGCAAGGGGACCGTCTTCCGCCGCTTCGGCGACCGCGACGGGCTGACCCAGGCACTGCTCGACGAGTACATGAGGGATTTCCAGGAAGCCTTCCTGCACGGCCCCCCGCCGCTCGGGCCGGGCGCGCCGCCCTCCGAGCGCCTCGAGGCCTTCGTCGACGAGTTGATCCAGCGCCAGGCCGATCACCTCCACTACGCCCTGGCGGCCGAGGCCCAGCCCGGGGATGCGCTGCCGCGCGTCTACGGGGCCCTGCTCCTGCACATCGCTGCCCTGGTCCACGAGCTGGAGCCGGCCGTCGATGAGCGGATCGTCGCGGGGTTCATCCTCAACGCGATCGCCCCGCCGGTCCTGCTTCGCGCCCGCGCCGTGCTCGGCGTCGAGACCGCGGCCCTCAAGGACTCCGCGCGGGTGCTGCTGCGTGGACTGGGAGCGGGCCGGCGCGACTGAGCCCCGCTCCGCCGCGGCCGGGCGGCCTCGGGTTCTACAGCTGGCCCAGGTTCAGGGCCTCCGCGGTCAGCTCGGTCTCGATCGCCTCGCGAATCGCCTTCAGCGCACCCTCGCGGACCCGTAGCTTCGTGGTCTCGTGGGCCCTCTGGTCGAGCTCTGCGAGCCCCTCGGCGAGCGCCCGGCCCCTGGCGCGCACCTCGGCCGGGGCCACGACCTCATCGAGGAACCCCGGCTCGATCGCCTCGCGCGGGCTGTACATGGCGGCGCCGACGAGCCCGCGGTCGAAGTGCGCGGGATGCAGACGCTGGCGCGCCGACCTCGATCGCGAACCAGGGGACGGTCAGGCCGATCCTGACCTCGTTCATGCCGATCTGAAACGGGCCGTCGGCCCCCACCCGGGCGTCGGCGGAGAGCGTGAGGAAGGCGCCCGCCGCGACGGCATGCCCGGTGCAGGCGATGACGACGGGAGTGGGGAATGCGAGCATCCGCTCGTAGAGCGTCGCCCCCAGTCGCAGCATCTCGAGCACCGCCTCGCCGCCGGCGGCGAAGACCTTCAGGTCGAACCCGGCCGACAGGAAGCCCTCGCGCCCGCTCAGGAGCACGACCGCCCGGTCCTCCCGGGCCCGGTCGAACGCCACGTGCAACGCCTTCAGCATCTCGATCGACAGTGCGTTGACCTTGCCGTCGTCCATCGTGATCGTGGCGATCGGGCCTGCCAGCTCGTAGGTCGCCGGGGCGCTCATGCCCAGCCCCCGGCGTAGGCGACGAACTGCCCCGTCGTGAACCGGCTCGATCCGTCGACGAAGGGCATGCAGAACGAGGCGAACTCCTCCATCGTCCCGAGCCGGCCGAGCGGGACCATCGCCTCGAGCTTCGCGCGGACGGCTGGGTCCTCGGCGCCGCTGGCTTGGATGAACTCCGGGAAGTCCATGAAGTTGGTGCCGACCGCGTTGACCTGAACGCCGTCACGAGCCACTTCGCCGGCGACGTTGCGGGCGAGCATCGTGGCGCCGGCCCGGGCCGCGGAGTAGAGCGGTGCTCCCGGCGTCGGCCGGGCCCCGGAGGCGCTCGTGATCAGCAGTATCTGCCCGGCGCCGGCCTCGATCATCGGCGCGGTGATCGCCTTGAGGAAGTGGTAGGGCGCCTCCAGGCAGCTGTGCAGGACCGAGCGCAGATCCTCGAGGCTCGAGTTGATGAAGCGCCCCGTGACGATCGCGCCCGAGAAGGCGACGGCCGAGTCGATCCGCCCGAACCGCTCGAGTGCCGCCCGGGCCAGGCGCGGAGCGGAGTCCGGTTCGGCGAGATTCGAGACGCCCGGAACCGGCTCGACGGCCGCGCCGAGGGACTCGAGCCGCGTGATCAGCGAGTCCGGTGCGTCGCCGATCACCAGGTCGTGCCCGCGGGCCGCCAGCAGCAGGGCGATCGCGGGACCGACGTAGAAGGCTCCGCTGCCGACGATCGCGACGCGGCGTTCGGCGGGCGCGCTCATCGTGGGGGGCGGGGGTTGGTTGGCATGTCCGGGTCGCCTTTCCTCGTTGTGTGGATCGATGGGGCGCTCATGAAGCTGCCTCGGCCGCCCCGCCGCCGAGCGCCCGGATGACCTGCAAGCGGACGCGGGCCAGCTCGCGCTCCAGTTCGGGCTCGCGCCCGGCGAAGCGCTGCGAGGGAATCGGGACCGACAGGGCAGCGATCCGCCCGGCGAGGTCCGTGACGGCGATGCCGGCGGCGCAGATCCCGGGGGAGTGCTCCTCACGGTCGAAGGCCACGCTGCTCCGGGCGATCAGCTCGAGCTCGGCGAGCAGGTCCGCCCGGCGGGTGATGGTCGCTGCGGTGAAACGCTGCAGCCGGGCCGGGAGCAGCTCAAGCGCACGCTCGGGACCCAGCAACGCGAGCGCAGCCTTGCCGTTGGCCGTGCAGTGCAAGGGGAAGCTCGATCCGACTGCGGAAACGGCGCGCAGGCGGTGGGGTCCGGGGATCTGGTCGATGAAACGCATCTGCCCGCCCTCGAGAACCGCGCAGTCGACGGTCTCGCCGAGGCTCGCCGCGAGCAGCTCGAGGAAGGGGCGCAGCTGCTCGCGCAGCTCCGGGCGGCTGCCGCGCGCGAGGCGCTCGACCTCCGGTCCGATCCGCAGCCGCCCGCCCGGGGAGGCGGCCTCGAGGAGCCCCTCGTGGGTCAGCGCACTGGTCAGACGATGGACGGTCGAACGCGGCAGCTGGACCTCGTGGGCGATCTCGGACAGGCTGAGGCCCTCGGGGTGGCCATGCAGGGCCCGCAGCACGGCGGCCGCCCTGCCGAGAACCTGGACGCCGCCATCGGCGGCCTGGACGCGGGTGCCCATCAGCCCGCAGGGTACACCAGCCGGGTCCCGCAGGACGGGCCTTCTGGTCCGATGGGCGGACAGGCAGGGTCTTGACAGCCCTCCGGCGACTCGCATACAGTCCGACCGCATGACGGCACCACTGTCCCGCTTGACGGACCACTCGCTCGTGCGGGGGGAACCCGGCTACGAGCAGGCGCGACGGGCCACGATGTGGAACGCCCGCACGCCCGAACGGTTCCCCGACCTGATCGTCAGGGCCGGCGACGCCGAGGATGTGATCGCCGCGGTGGCGCTCGCGCGGAGCCGGGGGATGAAACTCGCGGTCCGCTCCGGCGGGCACAGCTGGGCCGGCAACCACGTCCGCGACGGAGGCATGCTGCTGGATCTCTCGGCCATGTCCGGGGCGAGCATCGACCCCCTGGCGATGAGCGCATCGATCGAACCGGGCTGTCCCGGCACGCGGCTGCTGCGCGAGCTTGCCGAGCACGACCTGTTCTTCCCGGGCGGGCACTGCAACGGGGTCGCGCTCGGCGGCTACCTGCTCCAGGGCGGCTTCGGCTGGAACGGGAGGGTCCACGGGCCGGCCTGTGAGAGCGTCACGGCGATCGAGGTCGTCACCGCCTCGGGCGAGCTCCTGCTGGCGGATGCCGAGCACCACAGCGACCTCTACTGGGCGGCCCGTGGCTCGGGCCCCGGATTCTTCGGCGTCGTGACGCGCTTCCACGTGCGGGTCTATCCGCGGCCCAAAGTCACGGCGATGGGGATCTACACCTACCCGGTCGAGCTGCTCGAGGAGGTGTTCACCTGGGTGCACGAGATCGGGCCGCTGCTCGCGCGGACGATGGAGCTGATGGTCCTCCTGCACCACGACGATCAGGGCGAGATCGAGCTGGCAGTCACGGGCCCGGTGCTGGCAGCGAGCGAGGCCGAGGCGCGCGAGGCGCTGGCTGTGCTCGAGAGCTGCCCGGTGCTCGAGCGGGCGAAGATCGCGCTGCCCAACGTCCCGATGACGCTCGAGGACATGTTCGCCGCAAGCGCCGTCATCTACCCGGACGGGCATCGCTGGGTGACGGACAACATGTGGACGCACGCCCCGATCGGGGAGCTGCTGCCCGGCCTGCGGCGGATCGCCGACACGCTGCCCGGTCCCCCGTCGCACATGCTGTGGATGAACTGGGGCACGAGCCCGGAGCGCCCCGATATGGCCTACAGCGTCGAGGATCAGACCTACATCGCGTGCTACGCCGCATCGACCGGCCCCGGCAGCGACGCCGTGAACGCCGCATGGTCGACCGAGCGGATGCGGGAGCTCGAGCCGCTGGCGAGCGGGATCCAGCTCGCCGACGAGAACCTCGCCAGGCGACCTGCCCGCTTCGTCAGCGACGAGAAGCTGCGTCGCCTGGACGAGCTCCGGGCCGCCTACGACCCCGACGGGATGTTCCACCCATGGCTCGGCCGGCCCTGGGAGGCGCAGCCGTGAGCGACGGGCTCGAGGCGTATCTCGAGCGCCCTCTGGCGCCGGTCGATGACCTGACCGCCGCGGCCGTCGCGGGCGGCCCGATCGCCGGCGCCGATGCGCTACCGCTCGCGGATATCGACCGCCTGCTCGACCCGGCTCCGCTGCCCGTCGAGACCGGCTGGTGCACGCTGGCCGACGGGGTCGGCTACGTCGCCGTGCGCACCGCGATGCCGGAGGTCAGCACGGCGATGGTGGACTGGTGGTTCGACTGGCACCCCCGCGAGCCGATCCGCTACCGGATCTGGCACCCGGCGGCGCACCGGAGCAACTCGATCGAGGCACCGTCGGAGCCGGGGGCCAAGGCCCACTGGGGCGCGGTGCACCACCCCGTCGAGGACATCGGCACCGGCATGGTTCATGCGCGGATCGAGTTCAAGCGCCCGACCGAGCTGGGGATGGCCGCGGATCTGCCCGCCGGCGCGACCGTCGTCGGCGGCTTTGCCGGCGAGGACACCCGGCATATGCGCCACACGGTGATGGTTCACGTGTTCCTGAACGACGGGACCGGCGTTGTGCTGCGCAGCCGCTTCTGGATCGGCGCGGCGATTCGGCCCTACGGCCCGCTGGGCGCCGTCGGCGAGCTGATGCTCAACAACCGCCGGGTGCGCCGGGCGATCATCCCCGAGGGGGTGCCACGGGCCCTCGCCGGGCACTGCACCGAGGAGTACTCAAACCTGGCATCCCTGCTGCCCGAGCTCTACGAGCGCTTCGGGCCGGGCCCGCTCAGCTGACGGTGATGTAGCCGCTCATGTAGCCAGGGTGCTCCATCGCCCATTCATCGCAGATGAATGTGCAGAACCAGAGGTAGCGCCCCGGTGTCTTGACGTCCAGCGTGTAGGTGTGGACTCCGGGCATGACGACGATGTTCACACCGGTTCCCGGGGCGGTGATGCTGTGCGGGACGTTGTCCCTGTTTTCGATTCTGAGCAGCTGAGGCTGGCCCGCGCGCAGGTAGAAGTCGGTGACGCTGAAGGCGTCGTGCTTTTCACCTTCGGGTCCGGGCTTCCATTCCGGAGCCACGTAGAGGCTGACCGATTTGGCAGCCGCCGGCAGCGCCGCGAGCTGTTCGGCGGCGGCGCGTGATGCAGCGTGGGCTTCGTTCTTTTCGCTCGAGTGGACAAGGGCCAGCGCCGACATCAGCACGGCGGCCGCGATCCCCGCGCCGGCGAGCGCCCTGAGACCGAAGCGTTTGGCGGCCAGGTCGCCGGACTCCCGCCGGTAGCGCTGCTCGGTGTCCGCGCTGGGTTCCCGCGCCTCCGAGCCGGGGGCGAAGACGAGGTGGCGGACCGGCACCGCGAAGCGCTCCCGGACGTGCCCGGCGAGCTGCGGTTCGAGCGCGCCGTGGCCGTGCTCCCAGCCGGTCGCGATGATCACCTCGTCCGGCGTGAAGGTCGCGAATGCGTCTTCGATCGCCTCGAGCGGGGGTGCCTCGGTTATCTCCCCGCCCAGCACCCGCTCGCGACCGACCTTTTCAAGGGCGGTCCTGACACGGGTGCGGGCCTCGTCCATGGGGCCCTGGAAGGCGCCCGCCAGGCGGGCGGGGCCGCTGATCATCGCGGGGGCCAGCACCAGCACGTGGGTATCGGGCTGCGAGCCGAGCCTGACGAGCTCCGCCAGCAGCGACTCCTCATCGAGCGTGTCGTTGGCCACGACCAGGACGCGGCGCTCCTCGGGTGAGCCGACGTGGGGTGGGGCCATCTTCACGGGCACGACTTCGCCGCGCAGTTTGCGCATCTGCAGCCGGGTGGCGTGGACGGCTACGGCGGCCGGGAGGATCGCGACCACGACGTAGGCGAGCCACGACGGGCCGAACGCGATCGCGAGCGCGATCGCCGCCAGGGCCACGATCAGGACGAGGACAAAGCGGAACGCCTCCTGCTCGCTGTCGAACGGGCTACGCACGGGGCTCCTCCTCGACCGGGTCGCCCGCCACTCTCTGCACCGTGAGCACGACCTGCTCGGGGGTCACCGGCGCCGTCATCAGGTGACAGCCGTCCAGCAGCGCCCGAAGCTCGGCGTCCGCATCGGCCGGCACCTCGACCAGCAGGGGGGTCTCGGGGTAGCGGGTCCGGAGCTCGTGGACGATCTCCCGTGCCGAGTCCTGCTCGACACCCAGCGAGGAGACGACGACATCGGCGTCATGCGCGGGCGCGCAGCCTGCGGGGCCCGTCAGCGGGCAGCGCGCGTGGCCACGCGGGCCCGGGCAGATCGCAACGGAATACCCGGCGTAGCGCAGGCCGGAGGCGATGTCCATGCCGAGCTTCTCGTCCGGATGCTCGACGAGCACCCGCGGGTGCTTCCAGCGCCAGGGCTGGGGCTTGAGGGCGATCGTCGGCTCGTGGGCTGCGGAGGATGTTGATGGCATGCACTGAAGCTAGATCCCGGTGCCGTGGTGCCCATCCGGGACAATCCGAACTCTCCGTTACGTAGATACCGCGCCCCGCCCCCGGGCCCGCCGGCCAATTGTATGCGCCACCGTATATAATGCCGTGGTCCACACCCGAAAGCCGTCAGGAGGAGTGCGATGAGCGACGTTCGGATCACCCATATCGGCGGTCCGACGCTGCTGATCGAGATCGACGGCTGGCGGCTGTTGACGGATCCGACGTTCGACCCGCCGGGCAGGCGCTACTCCTTCGGCTGGGGCACGATGTCCCGCAAGCTGGCGGGACCTGCGATCGAGGCCGCCGAGCTCGGCCCGATCGACGCGGTCCTCCTCAGCCACGACCATCACGCCGACAACCTGGACCCGGCCGGCCGGGCGTTTCTCCCGCAGGCGGGCGCGGTCCTGACGACGGAGGCCGGGGCGCGCCGGCTCGGCAACGGCGCCCGTGGGCTGAGGCCGTGGGCGTCGAGCACGCTGGAGCAGGCCGGCCGCAGACCGATCGAGATCACCGCCACGCCCTGTCGTCACGGGCCGCCGCTGAGCAGGCCGATCGTGGGGGACGTGATCGGCTTCGCGCTGAGGTGGGAGGGCCAGCAGCACGGGGTGCTCTGGATCTCCGGCGACACCGTCCTCTACGACGGCGTCCGGGAGGTGGCGCGGCGGCTGGATGTGGGCACCGCCGTCGTGCACCTCGGGGGCGTGCGCTTCCCCGTCTCGGGGCCACTGCGCTACACGATGACGGGCGAGCAGGCCGTGGAGCTATGCGGGCTGCTGGCTCCCCGGACGATCGTGCCGATCCACTACGAGGGCTGGAAGCATTTCCGCGAGGGCCGCGAGGCCGCGCAGGCGGCCCTTGCCGAGGCTCCCGGCGGACTGGCCGAGCGCGTGCTGTGGCTGGAGGCCGGGGGTGCGGCGAGCATCGTCGCGTGAGCGCCGCCGGGCGCCCGCTGCAGACGACGCCCGATCAGTGGGTCGAGGCCGCCCTCGGGGAGATCGAGGAGCACGGCGTCGAGGGGCTCGCCGTGCAGTCGGTCGCCCGTCGCCTGGGCGTGAGCAAGGGCGGCTTCTACCACCACTTCGCCGACCGGCGAGCGCTGCTGCGCGCGGCGCTGGCGCTATGGGAGGAGCGGTTCGTGACGGCTCTGGCGGCGCGCTTCGACGCGATCGGCGATCCCCGGCGGCGCCTGCGAGGCCTGCTGCATCACGCGACCGTCGAGCTGGAGCCGACGATCATCCTCAGGCTGATGGCGGCGGCGGATGACCCTGACGTCGCCGCTACGCTCGCGCGCGGCGCTGACGGGCGCCTATCGCTGCTCGAGCGGATCTTCAGCGAGCTGGGGCTCGCCCCGCAGGAGGCTCAGAACCGCGCGATGCTCGCCTACAGTGCCTATCTCGGCCTGGCTCAGCTGCGGACACAGGCGCCCTGGGTGCTGGACCGAGCAGGCCGCGTCGAGGCCTACCTGGGCGATGTCGAGCGCGCGCTCATCCACGATCTGTGACGGATGGGCCGTGGGCGTCCTCAGCGCCGGCTGCGGGCGAGCTCGGCGTGCCAGGCCTCACGTGCGAGCTCCACCGCCGAGGTCTCGCCGAGGAGCTGTCGCTGCCAGTTTGCCGCCATGCCCAGAGCGTTCAGGCGGAAGGCCATCGCCGCAGCATCGGTATCGGCGGTGAGCTCCTTCGCCGCAACGGCCGCCTCGATGTTCGCGGCGAGGACGGCGAGCCATTCGCGCATCACGGCCTCCAGGGCATCGCGAACACGGCCCGGGCGGCCGTCCATCTCGGCTGAGGCGGCACACAGAAAGCAGCCGCCCGCGAAGACGTCGGCGCCGAGGTAGTCGCACCAGGCCTCCCCGATCGCCTCCAGTCGGGCCAGCCCCGCCGGCTGGCGCAGGCCAGGCCTGATGACCAGCTCGACGAGCATCCCGCGGGCGGACGCGAGCGTGGCGAGCTGGAGCTCCTGCTTTGACCCGAAGAGCGCGAAGACGTTGCTCTTGTGAACACCGAGCTCGGCGGCCAGCGCGCCGATCGTCAGCCCTTCGAGCCCTTCGCGAGAGGCCATCTGCACGGAGCGCTCGAAGTACGGCCCGGCGGCTGCGATCGCCGCGCGCCCGCCGCCCGTCGGCGGCTCCGCCCGGCGCTGAGGGGTCATCCAGCGGCGTTCGGGCGGCGCTCGCAGCAGGGCCGGGCCGCGTCCCGGTGTGTGCCTTCGCCGCCACCTCTTCAGCCGATCCGCTCGAGCCGCGCGGTGAAGTTGAGGATATTCAAAGACCAGCTGGCCGCCCTCGAGGTGGCGCGTCACCTCGAGGGGGAACCCGACGGGTCGCAGCACGTGGACGGAGTTCTCGTAGGTGGCGATGACCGTGATCGGTGTCTTGAAGTCGAACTCGGCGACATCGTTGACGCCGTTCTCCGGTGTGCCGTCGCAGCGCATGTCGTGGACCACGCCGCCGGCCGTGATGACGATGCGATCGCCACATTGCTCGATCCGCTGGAGGTGAGCTCTCGCGGGGTGCCCCGAGGGCGCGGGGGCGCCGTCGACCTCCACGGCGACGGCCCGCCAGAGCCCGCGCAGGTCGGGAGCGCCCGCGATGAGCGGCTCGCCGCAACCCTCGAGGACCGGCGGGGGCATCGTGGCGCCGTAGCCGCCCGGCGGCGTGTGGGCGACGGGGATCTCCTCGGCGCTCAGAGCGGCGATGGGAAGATCGGGATCGAGCTGGGGCTTTTGCATCGTGCGCTCGCAGCGAGGCTACCTCAGCGCGCGGGTGCTGATGTAGCCTGAGCGGAGCGATGGGCGAGATCTCACCAGCCCTCTACCGGGCGGGCAGCGGCGAGCCGCTGCTGCTGCTGCACGGCTTCACCGGCTCATGGCAGCACTGGCGCCCGCTGCTCGGTGAGCTGGCAGCTCGCTATGAGGTCATCGCGCCCACCCTCGCGGGACACGACGGAGGCAGGCCGCTGCCGCCCGGGATGGCGCTCAACTACGCCTCCTCGACCGACCTGCTGGAAGCGCACCTCGACGAGCTGGGCCTCGGCACCGTCCACGTCGTGGGCAACTCGATGGGCGGCGCGCTGGCGCTGGAGCTCGCCAAGCGAGGCCGTGCCCGGACGGTCGTCGCCCTCGCCCCCGGCGGCGGCTGGAACCTCGGCGACGGCGAGGCGCAGCGGCTGGGGCGCTTCTTCGCCCGCCAGCTGCGCCTGACCCGAGCGACCGCCCCGCGCATGGGGATGATCCTCCGGCGCCCTGGGGCACGGCGCCTGGCGTTGCGCGACATCATGCGCCATGGCGAGCTGGTCCCGCCGGCGCAGGCCCTGGCCCTGGCGATCTCCTCGCTGCGATGCACGGTCGCCGAGGAGGTGATCGCGGCGCTGGCGGTCGAGCGTGAGGATCTGATGCTGGGAGATCTGGACAGGATCACCTGCCCGGTGCGGATGGCCACGCCCCGCTTCGACCGGATCCTGCCGCCGGAGCTGCACGCCCCGCGCTTCAGGCGCGAGATCCCGGGCGTCGATGCGGTTACGCTGCCGGGCTGCGGCCACGTGCCGATGTGGGACGACTCCGAGCTCGTGATCCGGACCATCACGGAGTTCCTCGAGCGTCATCGGGACAGCGTCCCGCCGGCCGGTGAGCCGGTTCCTGCGGTGTCCTGAGCGAAAGGGCGCCGGGCGAGCGCCTGCTCAGGCGCCGCTTGACGCCCGAGCAGCCAGTGGCCCGGGCGCGAGGATCAGGGGGGTCCGGCATGCCGGACCCCACCCTGCGGAGTTCACTGATTCTGGGCGTGGATCGATCCCCAGGCGGCGCACAGCAGCGACCCCAGCAGATCGTCCATCTCTTCCTCGGTGCTCTTGTCTATGTCGTCGATGGCGCGCGAGACCAGCGAGGCCTGGGCGAGCGGGTCGGCGGACCAGATATCCGGTTCCATCAGAGCACCCCGGTCGGGTGAGACTGTACACAACGGCTAATCAGGAGATAAAGCGAAGTGATGTCGAGCATCAGTTCATCAACCGATCCTTCGAGTTCGTCGGTGGCATGGTTGCTCGTGATAACCGTCAGCCGCCTGACTAGTTTCGGTCGCGTTCGCTCTCGCGCTCGGCAAATCCTGATGCCGGGAGTTGTACTTTCTGGCCTAGGGTAACCCTGCGGGGCTCCGAAGCCGCCTACGGTGAGGCGACCGGCGCGGGGGCGCCCGGCGCCTGGTGCGTGCCCGGGGTCGTGTCTGCGAACGCCAGTGCGGCGACGCGCTCGGCGATCGCCGGGGCCTGGTCCTCCTGGGGGAAGTGCTTTCCCGGGATCGTGTCGAGCGTCTTCAGGCCGACGGCGGCACGGGCCTGCTCGCCGTACCGGAGAGCTTCAGGGCAGGGTCGTCGGCGGCCCAGATGACCTGGACGGGGTATGGCACGTCACGCACCGTGGAGCGGTAGAGAGCCTCCTTCTCGGGGGTGCGCTCGGTGCTGCGCATGATCTTCAGGAATGCCCGGCCACGGTCGTCGCCGCGCATCAACTGGAGGTAGGCCGCCAGCTCGTCGCGGGAGACACTGGCGGGGTCCCCGATGCCCTGCATCATCATCAGGGTTCTGAACAGCGTCCTGTTCATCCCGGCCTGCCACAGCTCCCCGATCACGCGGTGCGTGAAAGGTGCCATCGACCAGGGCGGCTTGAAGCGGGTCACGTCGATCATCGTGTTGAGGATCGTCATCGAGGCGATCCGCTCGCGATGCGCCGCCGCCAGCTCGAAGCCGACCGGCCCGCCGATGTCGTGGACGATCAGGTGGAAACGCTCGAGGCCGAGCTCATCGGCTGCGCGGGCCGCGAAGCGCCCGAGCCCGCTCCAGCTGTAGTCGTAGTCACCGGGCCGCTCGGCAAGCCCGAAGCCGGGGAGATCCCAGGCGACACCGCGCAGGCCGCGCAGGGCGAGCTCATGGATGACCTTCCGGTAGAGGAACGAGGACCCCCACATCCCGTGGCTGCAGACGACGGCCTCGCCGCTGCCCTCTTCCCGGACGAAGCTGCGGACACCGGCCGCTTCGAAGTGGCGTCCTGCGTTGCGGTGGGCGGCAATGATCTCGGCAGTCCTCATGGTCGTTCTCCCGTCCTCTGGCGTCGATGTACCGATCGCAGCGAACGTAGGCGACGCGGGGGACCGGGCGAGAGGCCGGCCGCAGCGCCGGCGCTGTTGGTCAACAGGCGGTCGCTCACCGGCAAGCCCGGCTCCGGGGGGCCTTCAGCGGGCGCCGTGGGCGGCGCGGCGGAAGTCCCGTGGCGCGACCCCGAAACGCGCCGCGAATGACCTCGTGAAGTGAGCGTTGCTGCGGAAGCCACAACGTCCCGCGATCTGCCCGATCGGCAGCTCGCGCAGCCGCTCGTCGGCGAGGTCGCGGCGGCTCCGGCGCAGCCTCTGCTCTCGCAGCCAGCGGCCGAACGTCGTCTGCTCGCGGGCAAACAGCCGGTGCAGCTGGCGCGGGGAGATGTAGAGCGCCGCCGCGACCGTCACCGGCGAGAGGTCGGGGTCGCCCAGACGCAAGAGCGCGTAGCCCTTGACCGATGCGAGCATCTGCGTCTGCCGGGAGCTGTCCTCGACCGATATCCCGGCGGCGGCGCGCAGGGCGGCTACGAGCATGTCCAGCCCGCTGTCGACCAGCGGCGCCGACTGGGAGGGCGGCGTGCGCCAGCTCGGAGCAGCGAGGGCGCACAGGTGGTGTGAGGCGAGCCCGCCGGCGTCGCTCCCCGCGGGGACGGCCACGGCGAGCGCCCGCGGCAGTCCGTTCGTGCGCCCGTCCAGTGCCGCGCGCGGCACGGTGTAGGCGAGGTGTTCGAACGGACCCGCGTTGAGGAGCTCCATCGAATATGGCCGCGTACTGTCAAGGAGCGCCAGATCGCCCGGCCTCAGGATGGCCTGGCGACCGTCCTGGCGGGCGCGGGCGATGCCCTTGACATGCAGGGCGATCAGGTAGTCGTCGGTCTGCGACGCCCCGATGTGGCGCCTGCTCCTCGAAGCGGTCAGGGAGCTGCCGGTGAAGCGTGCCACCCGCAGTCCGTCGAACTCGCGGGCCATCACCGTTCCCTCGATCGGGGGCGGGCCGGCGCCTTGTCCGATCGGAGCGACGCTCAGCGGCAGGAAGGCCTCCGACACTGCTTCGTGAAGCGCGGCCAGGCGCTCCTCGGGGGGAAGCTCAGCGGTCGAGAAGACGAGGTTCATCTGATTGCACCCGGTTTCGATCATAGGCTCAGAGGCGGGTTGCGCAAGGGCTGAGTTGACTGAGCGTGCCAGCTCTGTTGACGCCCACCGTCGTCTCGCCGCCCGGGACCGAACGGCCCACCTCCGCTCCTCTACGTTCGCGGCCCGGACCA
The DNA here is from genome assembly GCA_963787765.1 of uncultured Solirubrobacteraceae bacterium. Lineage (GTDB taxonomy): Bacteria > Actinomycetota > Thermoleophilia > Solirubrobacterales > Solirubrobacteraceae > Palsa-744. The sequence continues at coordinate 108,335 of CAWBEF010000017.1, forward strand.
CGACGGAGGGAGAACGAAGTGCTCGTACGCGCCGGAGCCCCAGAGATCATCGCCGCAGAACGCTTTCGCGATCGCCTCGCCGTGCGCGACCGGAACCGGGAGCTCACGTTCGGCGAGCTCGACAACGAGGCGAACGCGCTCGCCGATTCGCTTGCCCGGATCGGTGTGTGCCCGGGCGAGCGGGTCGCCGTGCTCGCCCACAACCGCACGGAGTTCGTCGTCGCCTGGCTTGCCTGCGAGCGCGCCGGCCTCGTGCGGGTCGTGCTGCACAGCCACTTCGACATCTCGCTCCACGTCGAGCTGGTGCATGCCGTCGGGGCGCGCGCGATCCTGTTCGACACGCGTTTCAGCGAGCAGATCGCGGGCTGCCGCGGCGAGCTCGCCGAGGTCGAGCACCTGATCGCCGTGGGGGAGCCGTGCCCGGAGTGGGCCAGCCCGTACGGCGAGCTGCTCGCAGCCGGCAGCGGCGAGTTTCCCGCCCTCGACGTCGAGGAGGACTCGCCCGTCTGCATCCAGCCCACCACCGGGACGACCGGGAGACCGAAGCCCTGGGTCGTCTCACACCGTTCCTGGCGGGCGCTCGTGGCGCACAACCTCGAGCACCTCGACACGCTCTCCGCCGGCGCGCTCGGCGGCGATGACACGAACCTTCACGTACACGCGATCCAGTGGGCCTCGGGCGCCCAGACGCTGCTGCCGTACCTGCTCAGGGGTGCTCCCAACGTGCTCGTCGACGACGCGTCGTTCGAGCCGGCGCTGATCGCCGACGCGATCGAGGCAGAGCAGGCCACCGGTGTGCTGATCCCAGGGCCGATGCTGAACATGGTCCTCGACGAGATCGCCGGACGCCCGCACTTCGAGCACCGGCTGCGCCGGCTGGTGACGCTGTTTGCGACCCCTGAGCTGCTGGGCCGGGCGAGTCAGCTGCTCGGGCCGGTGTGGTGTCACGGCTACGGGGCGACCGAGCAGGGTGCCCCGGCGACACGCCTGACGGCCGCCGAGGCCGTTGCGAACGCCTCGCACCTGGGCTCTGTGGGTCGGCCCGCTTCGCCGTCGCTCGAACTGAGGGTCGTCGACGCCGCCGGCCGGGACCTCGCCCGCGGTCAGACCGGGGAGATCGTCGTCCGGAGCGCGATGTCCACGAGCTCCTACTGGCACGAGGACGAGCTGAGCGCCGCGGCCTATCTGCCCGGCGGATGGTTTCGATCGCGCGATCTCGGCTACCTGGACGACGAGGGCTTCCTGTTCTACATCGATCGTGCCCAGGATGCGATCGAGACGGCCGCCGGCAGCGTCTACCCACACGAGGTCGAGAACGCCGTCCTGGGGCACCCCGCGGTCGCCGGCTGCGGTGCTGTCGGCCTCGGGCCGGCGGGCGAGCAGGAGGTGATCGCCGCCGTTGAGCTCAAGCCCGGGTATGAGGACGGGGAGCAGATCACGGCCGAGATAGCGGTCCTCGCCGGCGCGGCTCCTGAGCGAGCACGCCCGGCCGCGGGTGATGATCGTCAGCGAGCTGCCAACCGTTCTCGGCGGCGCGAAGGTGCAGCGCGATGTCCTGCGCGCTCGGCTGGCGGCCGGCGAGCCGGTGGCGTGAGCGCGCCTGAGCCTCAGAGCGCCGCGGCGCGTCTCAGGAACACGCTGATCGGACGCGGCGAGCGCCCGATCCTGCTCGACGAGCACGGGCGTATTCGCACGGCCCGGGAACTCGTCGAGCGTGTCGAGCGGCTGGCGGGCGCCCTGGAGGCGGCCGGACTGGCAGGCGGGCGGGTGGGGGTGCTGGTATTCGAACAGCATTGCCGCGTTCGAGGCGTACCTCGCGGTGGAGTGGATCGGTGCGACCCGGATCGTCCTCGACCCCGGTACGGCGCCCGGGGAGGCGAACCGGATCCTTGCGGCCGCAGGAGCTCTTGCGACGGTGGCCGACGCCGCGCACGCGGACCTGCTCGAGCGCTCGCCGATGGTGCACGACGAGGATGCTCCATGCGAGGGGCCGCCGCGGGCACCCCGCCGGACATACCGGCCGGCAGGCCGCTTCACCTCTACCCGCGTGGAGTGCAGGGGGGCGTCCTGCACGGCGTTCCCATCTCCTACGGGAACTGGGCGGCGACCATCGAGCTCAACTGCGAGCTCTATCGCTCAGGCGCCTACGGCCCGGGCTGGAGCGGGGAGGAGACGATGCTGACGCTCCAGCAGCTGTTGCACGGGACCGGCGCTCGTGGGCAGCTTCCCGTTTCTCTGGGATGGGCCTGCCACAGGTCGTCGTCGCCGAGTTCGACGCGCCCGCCGTCGGCGGGTCTGCTGGACAGGTTCGCTGTGACGACGACCGGGATGACGTCGGGCATGCTCGCCCGGGTCGCCGAGAAGACCGACCCCGGCCGGGCGGCCCCGGACGCTCCGGCGGCTGCTCTACGGCGGCGCTCCGCTCGCGCCCGATGCGATGAGACATGCCGTGGCGGTGCTGGGGCCGGTGCTGGTGCAGATCTACGGGCGCCTCGAGGGCGGCTGGCCGCTGAGCATCCTCGACCAGTCCGACCACGGCGCGATCCTCGCCCGGGAGGAGAGTCTGCGGAGCAGTTGCGGACGTCCCGTGCAGGCGTCCGTCGAGCTCATGATCCGACCGGTCGCAGGCCGGGCAGGCGGCGTCGGCGAGCTGTGCACCCGCTCGCCGATGGTCGTCGAGGAGTACGCCGATCCGGCCGGGTGGTGTGCGCTGGGCGACCTGGCACGCCTGGACGAGGCCGGATATCTGCACCTCGCCGGGCGGCTCGACGACATGATCAACACCGGCTACCACGTCTACCCGGGCCCGATCGAAGAGGCCCTGCGGGCGATCCCTGCGTGCTCGATGCGAAGGTCACCGGCGAGCCCGATCCGCGCAGCGGTGAACTGATTGCGGCCTATGTGGTCACCTCGCGCGATGCGATCCACCTCGACGAGCACTCGATCCGAGAGTCCCTCGCCGCGGTCCTGGCGCCGTACAAGATCCCTCGACGGATCACCCTTCTCGAGGACGCCCCGACCAGCTAGGCGCTTCGCGGCGCCGGCTCAGTTGACACCGAACGTCGCCCGCTCGCTCGGCGTCAGCGACCTTACGCTCTCCGCCGCCGCGCGACGGGCCAGCTCGGTGGGGTTCTCGCAGAATTCGCAGGAGTCCCAGACGCGCACGACGTTGCCGGTGTCCTCGACCGCCAATTCGCTGCTGTCCGGGGAGAAGACGAGGCTCTTGATCGGGCTGTCGAGTTCGTGGTGGCGAATCAGACGCAGGGTGCGGGCGTCGTACTCGTCGACCGAGCCGTCCTCGCGCCCGATCGCGTAGTAGCGGCCGTCGGGGGAGATCGCCAGAGCCGTGCTGGCCGCCTGGGCACCGGGCACCTCTTCGACCGCGCCGGTGGCCAGATCGGCCCGTGCGAACGTACCGACGGCGACCTGCACGAGGACATAGCGCCCGTCGGGCGTCATGATCGCCGTGCTGCTGCCGTGCTCGGTCAGCGTGATCGCGCGCAGCAGGCGCCCGGTCGCGACGCCCCAGACATCCACGTGTACGCAGCCGTCGCTGATCGCCATCAGCGACCCATCGGCCGAGAACGACGGCTTCCCGGAGGTGCACCCCGTCTCGGTCGGGCCGGTCTGGAACTGCCGGACCGACCCGTCGTGCTGGTTGAACAGCTCCACCTGGAGCCTGTCGTCTTCAACGTAGTCGGCGGCGATGTTCCCGTCGGGGGCGACGCCCTGGGCTTCCAGTCGCTGGACGTTCACGGCGGCCACCTGGCGCCCGGTGAGGCCTTCGATCTCGATCACCCGTGGTTCCTTGGAGTTCGGGTCCAGGTAGGTCAGCAGGCCGAGCCCCGGGGTTGCGGAGAAGCATGATGAGCAGGTCGTGAAGCCGGCGATACCGGGGAAGCTGCGGACGGTCCGTCCGGCGTCGCTGACGATCTCGCCGTGGCTGCCGACGAGGACCAGATCTTTGCCCCGGGGTGTGAAGCTGACTGTCGTTTCCGGAGGCGCCTGCAGCCGCAGCCGTTCGCTGCCCTGGGCGGACCAGAGGCGCAGCAGGCCGTCGAGTGAGAGCGTCACGAGCGTCTTGTCGTCGGCGGCGATCGCGAGGTCTCCCGAGGCGACGGTGCTGTGACTGGAGTCGAGCGCGACCAGGTGCCCCGTCGCGGCGTCCAGTACCGCGGCCTCGCCGTCGCCGTAGCCGACCGCCACCAGACTGCCATCGGGAGAGACCTGCACGGGGCTGGCATATGTGCCCGTGGGCCCGTTTGAGAGCCAGCGGACCGAGCGCGTGCGCGGGTCGATCGCCCAGGTGGCCGCGGTCTGTTCCTCATGTTCGGCGTTGGTCGTCGAGCCGGTCACGTACCACGTGCGCCCGTCCGGGGAGACGCGCAGGTAGATCGCCGAGGCGATCCGCGGCGGCGCCTGCAGCGGGACCGTCCAGCGTGCCCCGGTGGATACGTTCAGCGCCGTCAACAGCGGCAGCAGTTCGCCTCGGCCACGCGTCATACCGGTCGAGGCGATCAGCAGCGTGTTCGGGGAGGCCGACATCATCCCGTTGACGGCATTGGTGCTCGCGTCGGCATGCGCGACGACGCGCAGCGTGTCGTGGCGCAGATCGACCAGTCCGATCGTTTCGCGATCGGCGATCGCCAGGAAATGGCCGGGCGGCCCGGCGAGCTGTTCGATTTCGAACGGCGCGGTGTAGAGCTGCCGGGTCTGTCCGCTGCTCAGCTCGACCGACACGAGGTTGCGCCCGGTGGCGACTATCAGCGCGTGTCCGCCCGCCGCCAGGACCATGTCGGTCGTGGTGGGGCCGACGTGCACGGTGCGCAGGATCCGGCGGTGCACGAGGTCCGCGAAGACGACGTTCCCCTGGCAGGTGTCGGCGGCAGCCGTGCGGCCGCCTTCGAGCAGGATGAGGTAATCAGAGCTCGAGCAGGCCTGCACGCCGAGCGAGGGCAGCTGGGCACGGAGGGTGTTGGCGTCGAGCGCCTCAGATGCGGCCAGCTCCGCCTGGGGCGTGGCGGCCTTGGCCAGCGCCGCGCGTGCGAGCAGCAGCGCCAGCTGCGGGTCGCGTGCGAGCTGCGCCCTGGATTCCGTCGCGAGCGCCTGGGAGCGCGCCGAGGCCTCGGCGTCGACGGCGTCGTGTCGGCTGACGAGCGCGAAGGCGAGCAGCCCGAGCGCCACCACGAGCAGCCCGGCGGCAGCCGCCAGCGAGCGGCGCAGCCGGCGGTCTGCGATCTGCCGGCGCCGGAGCGCGTTGGCGGACTCCTGGGCAGAGCTGTCGAGGAACTCCCGCTCGGTCTCGTTGAGCAGCGCACCGTTGGTGCGCGACCACTCCAGTGCCGCCTCCAGGCGACCGCCCCGGTAGAGGTCGCCCGGCTCGCGGCCCGCGGCCTCCCAGCTACGGGCCGCGTTGCACAGCCGCCTGTAGAGGAGGATGCCCTCGCGGTCCTCCTCCAGCCAGCCACGCAGCCGCGGCCAGCGGCGAATCAGAACCTCGTGGGCCAGCTCGACTGTGCCTTCGTCCAGCGTGACCAGGCGGGCCTCGGCGAGCCGCTCGAGCAGCGCCCGCACCTCGGGCGGGGAGACCCCGTGAGGGACGAGGTCGTCACTCCTCACTCGCCTGCGTGTGTCCTCCGCCCCGTCGCCGAGCTCTGCAAGTCGCAGGAAGATGGCCCGCAACAACGGCCGCTGGTCCTCGGGCGTCTGCTGACCGATGGTCTCGGCCGTCTGCGCGATTGCCGAACTGACTCCTCCAGTTTCGCGGTAGGCCTCCACCGACAGTGTCCGGCCGTCCCGTCGCTCCCAGGTTGCGCGCAGCGCATGGGAGATCAGCGGCAGCGCCCCCGGCTGGCCGGCTGCGTCGCGCAGGACCAGCTCAACCAGGCCCGGCCCGAGCTCGAGGCCGGCCAATCGCGCGGGCTCCTCGATCGCGGCCCGGAGCTCGTCCTCGCCCATCGGACCGAGCAGCACGTGGTTGGCCGCGACTGCCCGTGCCAGCCGGGAATCGCCACTGATCTCGCCATAGAAGTCGGCCCGCACCCCGATCGCGACAGGCCCGCGACGGGACAGCAGCCGATCGACGAAGCGCGCGCGGCGCTCGGGGTCGCTGCACTGGGTGTAGAGCTCCTCGAACTGATCGACGATCAAGAGCTCGGTGTCATCGCCGCCCAGCTCGAGCGATGGTTCGGGGCCGGGGGTGATCAGGCGTGCCGAGCGGGCGCAGGCGACCTCGCCGCCCTCTACGGCGGCGGTCACGCCGGCACACAGCAGCGAGGACTTCCCGCTTCCTGACGGCCCGACGAGCGCCAGCAGCCTGCCCGGCGCGAGCCGTTCGAGCAGTTCCGCGAGGACGCGCTCGCGCCCGAAGAACATGTCGCGGTCGCTGGCGCGGAACGAGAGCAGGCCGCGGTAGGGGCATTTCGATGCGGTCTCGGGAGTTGCGAGGCCGGGCCCGGCGACCGCACTGATTCGCTCGGGACGTTCGATCCCGCGCAGCGTGTGAGGGCCGAGGTCGACGACCGTGAACCCCGCCGGGAGGTCCTCACCCACAAGCGCCGCGGTCTGCTCCGAGAGCAGGATCTCCCCGCTGCGCGCCTCGCCGCGCACACGCGCGGCGGTATTGGGGAGCGTCCCGAAATAGTCACCGGAGCGGCTGTCCGCCGCGCCCGTGTGCAGCCCGCAGCGCACGCGGATCGGAGCGCCCTCGGGCCATGCGGCGTCGGCCACCGTCTGGACGACCTCGATCGCCGCCCGCACCGCCTGCGGCGCCGATTCGAAAACCGAGGTCGTGGCGTCGCCGTCGCCGGCGGCGACGAAATGTCCGGCGTGCGCCTCGACGACGGCGGCGATCATCGCGTCATGGCGCATCAGTGCTTCGGCCATGGCCTCGGGATGGCTCTCCCACAGCCGCGTCGAACCCTCGATGTCGGTCAGCAGGAACGTCGTCACGCCGCTTGGAAGCGCCGGGTTCCACCCGATGCGCAGGCGCTCGGACCCTTTGCCCGGTGTCTGTGGAGCCGGAGCCGGGTCGACGGGGTACACGTCGCTCATCGGTGCATCCGGCCGCGGCGGTCCGCGCAGCTTGCACGCCGTTGGCCGGTTTCCCGGCGCACCATCATCACTGCCGCCCCCTCGTCATCAATGAATCAAGCCTTTATAAGCGCCGCGCGCCTAACTCGGGGACCCCGTTGGCGCTCCACGCGCATTCAGGCGACCGTCCGAGACGGGCTCGGACCGCTCCCGCGCTCGATCACGGGGAACGACCCTTTCCTACTGAAGTTTATACGCCATCGAGGTCCGTCATGAGGCGGCGATTCGTGCTTTGGAACCAACGCTCAGGACCGGAACCAGCGGAGATCGGGGTCGTGAAATGGCGGAAGCACCCCAGGTATCCGACGGGGCGCTCTGGGTCGGTGAGGGAACCCCGCGCGGCCTGCACGGGACGCTGAGCGCCTGGTTGGCCCGCCGGTCCCGGATCAGGGACAGCGCTGGTTCCCGACCGGCGAGCCTGCGTCGGCTCACCGGCGAGGCCTCCCTGAAGCAAGAACCAGTCTCAATACCGTCTTTTCGCGGGTAGACTGGTGATGATGGAGGTCGTCACGGGATCGAGCTGGGCAGAGCATGCGCGTGCGGTGCTGAGCCAGAGCGGCCATCACAGGGGCGCGGCGCGGGATGCGATCATCGACCTTCTGGCCGAGCAGTCATGTGCGCTCGGCGCGGTGGAGATCGAGGATCGCCTGCGGGCCGGCGAGCGGCACGTGGCTCGTGCGAGCGTCTACCGGGTCCTCGAGCTGCTGCAGGAGCGGGGGCTGGTGGCGCGCCTGGAGCTCGGCGACTCGACGGCGCGGTTCGAGCGGCTCGATCCGGCCGGCGGGCATCATCACCATCTGCTATGTGACTCCTGTGGGTCGGTGATCCCGTTCGACGATGACGACCTGGAGCGCTCCATCGATCGCCTGTCACGGCGTTTGGGCTTCAGCGCGAACGGGCACGAGGTCGTGCTGCGAGGCGACTGCAGTGCCTGCGCCGGGTAGGCCGGCGCGTTTCCCTCGGGCCGCCGCGGGACGGGTGCCCACCACGGCACCAAGACAAGACTAAGACTGAGACTCAAAATGATGTATGGTCCTCGTCACCGAGCGCCGCGGCCTGCACGGGTCCTGCGCTCAAGCCGATCAGATCGAGGTTGCTGATGAAGCTCGCCCGTCCGCGTATCCCCTCTCCAGCGAAGCTGGCGGTGCCCGCAGCGGCGGCCGTCCTGGGCCTGCTCCTCGCCGGGTGCGGGTCAACCAGCTCGGGATCGTCGCTCGGGCTCTTCGAGTGCCACCATCAGCGCGGTCGGCGCGGAGAACCAGTACGCGAACGTGATCGAACAGATCGGCGGGAGGTACGTGAAGGTCACCGCGATCGAGAGCAATCCGAACACCGACCCGCATACCTTCGAAGCGAGCCCCAGTGTCGCCGAGACGGTCAGCGCGGCGAGTCTGCTGATCGAAAACGGCGTCGGCTACGACACGTGGATGGAAAAGATCGAGTCCGCGTCGCCGAGCTCGTCGAGGAAGGTCATCAACGTGCAGCATCTGCTGGGCCTCCCGGACTCCACGCCCAACCCGCACCTCTGGTACAAACCGGAAACGATGCCGGCGGTGGCAAGGGCGCTGGTCGGCGACCTCTCCGCGCTTCAGCCCGCGCACGCGGCGTACTTCCAGGAAAACGCCGACGAAGTTCGAAGCAATCACTGAAGCCGTGGTACGCGGCGATCGCGAAGTTCAAGGCCGGCTTCCCGGACACGCCGGTCGCGACGACCGAGCCGGTCGGCGACTACATGCTCGAAGCCACCGAGACGAAGAACATGACGCCGTTCTCGCTGCAGGCGGCGATCATGAACGGCACCGACCCGGCGCCTCAGGACGTGACGCTGCAGAACGGCCTGTTCACGGGGCACAAGGTCAAGGTGTTCGTCTACAACCAGCAGGTCACCGACTCGCTGACCAACTCCTTCAGGGAACTTGCGCTGAAGGAAGGCGTACCGGTGGTCGGCGTGTACGAGACGATGCCGGTCCCCGGCTATGACTACCAGTCGTGGATGCTCGCCGAGGTCCAGGCGCTGGAAAAGGCCGTCGAAGGAGAACGTCTCCACGCAGAAGCCCGTGCCATCGAGCGAACGCGCACGATGCCGAGACCGGGGACATCCTCGACGGTCGACGGGCGTCTGCGTGCGGCTGTCGGGGCGCAAGATCCTCGACGATGTCAGCTTCCGGATCGGGGCCGGCGAGTTCACGGGCCTGATCGGATCAAACGGCGCGGGTAAGACGACCCTGTTCCGCGTGATCCTCGGGTTGCAGGCGGCCAGCGCGGGACGTGTGCTCGTGCCGGGGGGTGAGCGCGCTCGCCGTCATCGTCTGATCGGCTACGTGCCGCAGAAGTTCCTGCTCGATCCCGACGTGCCGCTGCGGGCACGCGACCTTGTGGGGCTCGGGATCGACGCCCAGCGGCTGGGCCTGCCGCTGCCGTCCCGCTCGAGGCGGGCGCTGGTGCAGGAGATGCTGCAAGCCGTCGACGCCGAGCGCTTCGCCGACACACGGGTCGGCAAGCTCTCGGGCGGTGAGCAGCAGCGAATCCTGATCGCCCACGCCCTGATCGCGAGGCCGCGGCTGCTGCTGCTCGATGAGCCGCTGGCCAACCTTGACCTGCGAAGCGCCCACGAAGTCGTGGCGCTGCTCGCACGGATCGCCCGCGAGCAGCAGATCGCGGTGCTGATCTCCGCGCATGAGATCAACCCGCTGCTGCCGGTGATGGACCGCATCGTCTACCTCGCCGGCGGGCGGGCCGTCAGCGGGAGGACCGAGGAGGTGGTGCGCGCCGATGTGCTCAGCAAGCTCTACGGCCACCACGTGGACGTGCTGGACGTTCACGGCCGCGTGCTGATCGTCGCGGGGGCCGGCGAGGACAGCGATCTGGCGGGCCACGAGGTCTCCTTCCCCGGAGCCGGAGTCCTCCCATGAGCCACTTCCTGTCACCCATCTTCGCCTCTGGCTTCTTCGAAAGCGAAGCGGTCCATATCGCCCTCGGCGTGGGCGCGCTCGTCGCGCTCGTCACCGGCGTCGTCGGCGTGTTCACGGTCATTCGCGGCCAGTCATTCGCGGGCGAGGCGTTCGGCGACCTGGGGACCACCGGGGGCTCGGGGGCCTACCTCGTCGGGCGTCGGGACCCTGTGGGGGTTCGTGCTGGGCAACGTGGTCGCGGCCGGCGCGATGGAGGCGATCGGCGTGCAGCGAGCACGCGGGCGCGACCTTGCGACCGGGATCGTGCTCGGTGGCGGGATCGGGCTCGCGGCGCTGTTCCTGCATCTCTACACCACCCAGCACAGCACCACCGGGGCGACGGTCACGATCCTGTTCGGGTCGGTGTTCGCGATCTCCAGCACGACGATCCCGCTGATCCTGGCTCTCAGCGCCGTCGTGCTGGCGATCACGCTCACGCATCTGCCGGCCGCTGCTGCTCAGCTCGGTCAGCGCCGAGATGGCATCGGCGCGCGGGATCCCCGTGCGGCTCGTGGGCGTGCTCTACCTGCTGGCGCTCGCGCTCGCCGCGGCGCTCGCGGCGATCACGATCGGCACGATCCTCTCGACGGCCCTGATCGTCGGGCCGGCCGCCAGCGCGCTGCGCCTCACCAAGCGACCCGCTGAGCGCGATGCTCGACCGCGGCGGGGATCGGGATCGGCGCCATGTGGCTCGGCATCGTCCTGGCCTACGACAGCTACTACTGGCCGCCGCACCACTCCATCTGGCCCGTGAGCTTCTTCGTCGTGACGTTCGTGTTCATCATCTACCTGCTCTCGGGGCTGCCGGAGGCCAAACGGCGCCGCCAGGCTGAGCGGAGCCCGTCTGAGCCCCCCGCGGCTGCAGCCGCTGGCTGCGGGCTAGCGGCGCAGGATGTTCTCCGGCTTCATGGTCAACGCCTGGGAGGTCGCGAGCATCGTCGCGGTCGTCGCCGGCGTCGTGGGCTTCTTCACGGTGATGCGCGGTTCGGCGTTCGCAGCGCACGCGATCCCCAACGGATCGTTCGCCGGCGCCGCCGGCGCCAGCCTGATCGGCGCCAGCACGCTGCTCGGGCTCGGCGTCTTCTCGCTCGCCGGCGCGGTGACGATCGGCCTGCTCGGCCGCAGAGGCCGCCACGACGTCGCGACCGCCCTGGCGCTCGTGGCGATGCTCGCCCTCGGAGCGCTGTTCCTGAGCTTCAGCAGCGAGTACGCGCCCGAGGTCTACTCGCTGCTCTTCGGCGAGGTCCTCGGGATCAGCCCCAACGAGATCGCGCCGACCGCGATCCTCGGGGCGCTCTGCATCCTGGCGGTCGGAGCCCTGTACCGGCCGCTCATGCTCTCCTCGCTGCTGCCCGATGTGGGAGAGGCAGCGGGCGTCAGCAGCTTCCTCATGGAGATGCTCTTCCTGGCCGTCCTCGCGCTCGCGACGACGATGACGGTCCCCGTCGTCGGGACGCTGCTGATCTTCAGCCTGATGATCGGCGCACCGGCCGCCGCCCGCTCATTCACCGACCGGCCGCTGCTCGCATGGCGCTCTCGGTCGCGTTCGCGCTGGCGATCGTGTGGATCGCGATCGCCGCCTCCTACGAAACGAACTACCCCGTGGGGTTCTTCGTCGGAACGGGCAGCGCGGTGTCATACACGCTCGGACGACTCTGGGCCGCAGGGCGTGACCGACGTACAGCCCTGCCATCAGCCGCGTAGGCGCCCAGCTCAAACCGTGACCTGGGGATTGTCAAACGGTTGCCCGAGCGCATCTTGATGCGTTGAGG
>CAWBEF010000018.1:0-6092 GCA_963787765.1 uncultured Solirubrobacteraceae bacterium
TGGGCTCGCACCGGCTCGCCGGCCGCCGCCATCGCGGCGAGCAGGCAGGCGCTCAGGACGCTCTTGCCTGCGCCCGTGTCGGTCCCCGTCACGAACAGGCCGCGCATGACGCCTCCGCGGGGTGTCTAGGCCGCTCGGGCGGGAGCGCTGTCGCGCTCGAAGTCAAACGGCGCGCTGGAGACGGCCTGCAGCTCCTCGGCGAGCGTCGAGCCCCGGTCGAGCTCGACTTCACCGTCGAACGGCGGGACCGCGGCGGCTTCCGCGGCGAGGCGCTCGGAGCGCGCCAGTGCCGTCTCGACCTCCTCGATCTCCTGGGCCGGCCCCGACTCCGTGGAGATGAAGTCGCCCGGCTCGAGGCCCTGGCGCCGGGCGGCCTCGGCGAAGATCTCGGCGGCCATCCGCAGCTCCGTCGCGGTGTGCGAGGCCATCGCCGTGAGGCGCAGGCGCGAGGTCCCCGCCGGGACAGTCGGCGGGCGGATCGCCTGGGCGAAGACGCCCAGCTCGATGGCCTGCTGGCAGATGCGCATCGCGGCCCGCTCCTCGCCGACGACCAGCGGGATGATGTGCATCTCGCCCTCGGACACGGGGAAGCCCTCGCGTGCCAGGGCCGAGCGCAGGACCCGTGCGTTCTGGCGCAGCCTCGCGACCCGGTGGGGGCGTTCCTGGAGCAGTTCCAGGGCTGCCAGCGCGCCCGCCACGGCCGGTGGCCCGGGCGCCGTCGAGAAGATCATCGAGCGGGCCGTGTTGATCAGGTACTGGATCAGCTCGCTTGACCCACAGGCGTAGGCGCCATAGGAGCCGAGGGCCTTGCCGAGGGTGCCGATGACGACATCGATCTCGCCCTCGAGGCCCGCGGCGGCGACGGCTCCGCGGCCATCCGGTCCGACGTTGCCCGTGGCGTGTGCCTCGTCGACGACGATCCGTGCGCCGTAGATGTTCGCCAGCTCGGCGATGTGGGCCAGGGGCGCGATGTCGCCGTCCATCGAGAAGACCGAGTCGGTCACGATCAGCCTGCCCGCGCGGCGCTCGCCGTGCTTGCGCATCGACCAGTCCAGGTGCTCGATGTCCCGGTGGCGGTAGACGACGACCTCGGCCCGCGAGAGACGGCAGCCGTCGATGATCGAGGCGTGGTTGAGCTCATCGGAGAAGATCACATCGCCGGCGCCCGCCAGCGCGCTGATCACCCCCAGGTTGGCCAGGTAGCCCGAGCCGAACAGGAGGCAGGCCTCGCTGCCCTCGAACGCCGCCAGGCGCTCCTCGAGGCGCCGGTGGATCGTCATCGAGCCGGACACCAGCCGCGATGCGCCCGCGCCGACGCCCCAGCGCATCGCCGCCTCGGCGGCTGCCTCGCGGACCCGGGGATGGTCGGCCAGGCCCAGGTAGTTGTTCGAGCACAGCAGCAGCACGGGCTTGCCGTCCAACAGCACCGTCGGGCCCTGCGGCCCGGAGATCTGGCGTAGGCGACGGGCGAGACCGAGTCCCTCAAGCTCCTGCAGGCGCTCGGAGATCTCGTCCACGGGGGCTCCTCAGCCGACCGGTACGCGGTTTGGAGCGCCGTCGGGGCGCGGCGGCACCGCCCGCTTGGCGCGGAAGCGCAGCTGCGTCGAGGGGTCCCACAGCCTGACCTGAAGATCGGCCGGGCCCTCGGGGCGCCCGCCGCCGAGCAGCTCCTCGACGACATCCGGCGTCTCGCCCTCGAGCCAGCCGGAGCGGTTGTCGGGCCGCGGGTTGGCGGCGTTGTCGGGCTGGCGGGCGACGTTCAGCCCCAGCTCCTCGAACATCGCCCTGTCGGTCTCCGGCTCGTTGCCCAGCGTCGTCAGGAAGTTGCCCATCATGACGCCGTTGATCCCCGCCTGGACGGCCAGCTGCTGCAGCTCGCCGAGGTTCTCGACGCGCCCTCCACAGAGACGGAAGAGCGCTCCCGGAAGGATCAGCCGGAAGATCGCGATCCACTTGACGGCCTCCCAGGGGTCCATGAACTCGCGGTCGCCGAACTTCGTCCCGGGGCGCGGGTTGAGCATGTTGATCGGGACGCTCGTCGGGTTCAGCTCGGCCAGCTCGAACGCCATCTCGACGCGCTGCTCGCGCGTCTCGCCGAGGTTCAGGATCCCGCCCACGCAGGTCTCCAGGCCCGCCTCCTTGACCGCGTCGATCGTCCGCAACCGGCCCTCGTAGCGGACCGTGCTGGTGACCTCGTCGTAGTAGCTCCGGGAGGTCTCGACGTTGTGGTGGACCCGCTGGATGCCGGCATCCTTCAGCGCCCGGGCCCGCTCGGCGGAGATGTGCCCGACCGATGCGCAGCGCTTGAGGTTCGTCTTTTCGGAGACCAGCCGGACGCCGGCCAGGTAGTTCTCGAAGTCCCGCTTGGACAGGCCCTGGCCCTGGGTGACCATGCAGAAGCGGTGTGCGCCGGCGGCCTCGGCGGCACGCGCGTGCTCGAGGATCTGCTCGGGCTCCATCATCGCGTGCATCGGCGTCTCGGCATCCGCGAACCGCGACTGCGCGCAGAAGCCGCAGTCCTCGGCGCAGCCGCCCGACTTGGCGTTGACCAGGGAGCACATGTCGGTCGAGTCGCCGAAGCGCTCGACCCGTGCCTCCCAGGCGCGGCGGATCAGCGCTTCGATCGCGTCGTGGTCCTCGAGCTCGCCGAGGCGCAGGGCCTCCTCGCGCGTGATCAGTGATCCCCGCTCTCCGGACATTGCGGGAAACCGTATGAGGCGCGGCGGACGGCTAAACGGGGCTCAGCGCCCGCGCCAGCGGGCCGGCCGTTTCTCGGCGAAGGCGCGCATCCCCTCGCGCATGTCCTCCGAGGCGAAGGAGGCCTGGCGCAGCTCGATCAGCTCGGCCTCGAAGGGCCCGCCAGCTCGCTCTCGGCGCGCAGCAGCTCGGCGATGACGCGCTTGTTGCCGCGCTGGGCCAGCGGCGCGTTGCCCGCCAGCTCGGCGGCCAGCTCGAGCGTCAGCGGCTCGAGCTCACCGGCCGGCGCGAGGCGGTTGACCAGGCCCCAGGCGAGCGCCGTCGGTGCGTCGATGTATTTGCCGAGCAGGAACAGCTCTCGGGTGCGGGGCACGCCGATCGCGTCGATGAAGCGCCGCAGCCCCGTGTGCGAGTAGACGAGGCCGAGCTTCGCCGGCGGCATCCCCAGCCGGATCCCCTCGAGGGCCACCCTCATGTCGCACGACAGCGCCAGCTCGAGGCCGCCGCCGATCGTGTGCCCGGGAAGCATCGCGAGCGTCGGGTAGGGGAAGGCTTCGAGCGCGTCGATCGCTTCGGTGAACGGGTGGGCCACCAGTCTCTCGGCCCGCTCCTCGAACTCCTCGGCGGGGATCTCGCCGATGTCATAGCCGGCCGAGAACATGCCGTGGGCGCCCGTCACGACGACGCAGCGGGTCGGCGATCCCTCGGCGGCCAGCTCGGTCAGTGTCGCGCTGATCGCATCGAGGATCGGGTGATCGAGCGCGTTGCGCTTGGCGGGGTTGGAGATCGTCAGGCGGACGACCCCCGCGCCGGGCTCGTCGATGATCAGCTTGCCGTCGGCCAGCTCGCGTGGGGACAGGTCGGGGCGGCAGGCGAGGCAGCGGCGTGCGGCCTAGTCGAGCACGACGAGGGTGTCGCCCTCGTTGACGGCCTGGCCCTCCTCGCAGCGGATCTCGGTCACCGTGCCGGCGTCTTCGGCTTCGACGGGCATCTCCATCTTCATCGACTCGAGGATCGCGACCGTGTCGCCCTCGTCGATCTTGTCGCCGACGGCGCACTCGATTTTCCATACCGTGCCGGTGATATGAGCCTCTATATCCGTCATCTCTCCTCCATCTGGCGTCGATCGCGGACCACGTCGAGGTGACAATAGATAGCGCCCCCGACCGAACGCCCGGCCCGCCCGTGCTGGCGCTCGTCGCGGCCCGCGACGAGGAGGATCGGATCGGCGCGACCCTCGCCGCTCTGAGCCGCGCGCTTTCCCGGCGTGCGGATCTGGCTCGCCGACGACGGATCGAGCGACGCGACCGGCAGAGATCGCCCGCGAGCAGGGGGCGCAGGTCGCACGGGCCGAGCGCGCTGGGCAAGGGGCGGGCGGTGACGATGGCCGCGCTGCTGGCGCTCCAGCGGAGCTCGACCCGCAGGGGCCCGAGCCGGTGATCCTGTTCTGCGACGGGGACCTCGGCGCGCTCGGCGATCCGGCTCGGCCCGCTCGTCGACGCCGTCGCGCGGGGGCGCGCTGCGAGCTGGCCGTCGCGGCCTTCTCGCGACGCGACCGGGCGGCGGTCTGGGGGTCGCTCGCGGCTTCGCCCGCTGGGCGATCGGCCGTCGCTGCGGCCTGAAGCTGAGGGCGCCGATCTCCGGGCAGCGGGCGCTCAGCCTCGGCGCCCTGCGCGACGTCCTGCCGCTGGCCGACGGCTTCGGCATGGAGATCGGGATGACGATCGACGCCGTGCGGGCGGGCAGGCGTGCGTCGAGTTCGAACTCGATCTCTCCCACCGCGAGAGCGGCCTGGACCTCGAGGGGTTCGCCCATCGGGGGCGCCAGCTGCTGGACTTCACCGGGTCTACCTCGCCCGGCGCCGCGCGCGGGCGCCCGGGCCGCCGTCGCGGTGAGCGTGGGGTGCGTAACCTTGAGGCTCCGGAGAGGTAGAGCGCTTAGATGAGCGAGTTGTCACCGATGCGCGAGCAGGTCTACACGGACCCTCGCCCGAAGGAGTACTTCGACCGCTTCCACGAGCGGGCCCGGACGCGTGAACCGGATTGGGTCTACGAGCTGGTCAGGGTCCTCACCTCGCTGTACTCCTACACCTTCCTGCGGGCGCGGGCGATCTCCGTCGAGAACGTCCCCGGCCGCGGGCGCCGTGATCCTGGCGCCCAACCACTTCTCCTTCATGGACCACTTCCTGATGGGCGCCTACATCCGGCGCAAGGTGCGCTTCATGGCCAAGTCCCAGCTGTTCAAAAAACCGATGCAGTTCATCTACACCCACGGCGGCGTCTTCCCCGTCCGCCGCGGCGCCAAGGACGACGACGTCTTCATCACCGCCAAGGCGATCCTGGCCCGCGGCGGCGCGATCACGATGTACTGCGAGGGAGGCCGCTCGCGGACCGGCAAGGTCGCCGAGCAGGCCAAGCGGGGGATCGGTCGCCTGGCGCTCGAGACGGGCGCTCCGGTCGTCCCGATCGCGATCTACGGCTCCTCGAAGGTGCGCAACTGGAAGCGCCTGCAGTTCCCCAAGGTCACGGTCCAGTACGGCGATGCCGATCTGCTGGGAGCCCGTCGAGAACCCGACCCGCGAGCAGCAGCAGGCGGTCGCCGACGAGGTCCTGAAGGAGATCCGCGCGCCTCTACGGCGGTCTCGAAGAACACGGCCGCAAGGGGATCCTGCGCCGTATCCGCGAGCAGCGCCGCGCCGAGCGCGGCGCCCCCGCGGGCTCGGCCGTCGCCTGAGCCGCCACCCGGCGGGGCGTCGTGGGGCGTCGCCTAGTGTTGCGCAGGCTAGCCGCCGGCGGAGAATCCGTCGCGGGGACAGGAGCTAGGGATGCAGGGTCGCCTCGACACGGGTGCCGTGATCAGGAAGGTGCTGGACATCTACGTCGACCAGGCGTCGGTGCTGATGCCCGCGGCGGCCGTCGTGTTCCTCTTCAGCGGCATCCTCTCGACGGTCCTGATCGCCGCCAGCGCCGGCCTGGCCCTGGTGGCGACGCTGATCGGCGTGATCGCGACGACGCTCTTCACGGGGATGGTCGTCGAGCTCGTCGCCGACGTTCAGGACGGCCGGCGCGACGCGACGCCCGGGCAGCTGCTGAAAGCCGCCACTCCGGTCCTGGGATCGCTGCTGCTGATCGCCATCGTCGCGGGGATCGGGATCGTGATCGGCTTCATCCTGGTGATCATCCCGGGCCTGATCCTGCTGACGGTCTGGTCGGTCGCGGCCCCCGTCGTGGTGCTCGAGCGTCCGCCCGGCCTGGGCGCCCTGCGGCGCAGCCGTGAGCTCGTCCGCGGCAACGGCTGGCAGACCTTCGGCGTGATCTTCGTCCTGGGTGTCGCCGTCTCGATCGTCGGCGGCGCGATCGAGATCGCCGCCGACTCGGCCGGGGCGGGCGTGGGCC
>CAWBEF010000019.1:0-649428 GCA_963787765.1 uncultured Solirubrobacteraceae bacterium
TTTTTGGCCCGGACTTTTCCAGCAGCGCGTCAATCGTGATCAGCTCGATTTGTTCCTGGCTCATTTACGTTCCTTTTGCAGATAGACCCACGTGATGGCGGGCGTGAACGGCTCGGTCTTGAATTCCTGATAACCCGCCCGGCCCAGCAAATGCAGGCTGCGTTTGTTCGGCCGGTGAAAGCCTCAAAGCGTTTCGCCTGGGGAAAGGTTTTTTCAAGCTCCTCCACCAGACGGCGGCCGATGTCACGGCGCTGGAAGTAAGGATGGACACTGATGCCGCTCACCAGCGCGGTATCGTCGCGGGCCTGGCCGCGCACCGAGCGATGATCTTGCCGTTGACCACGGCCTTGATGAAAACCGCCTTGTCAAAATCGTTCTGGAGTTCCTCGAACGTCTGCTGCAAAGCCGGCAGGTTTTCGTCGTTGTAAACTTCCGCCTCGCACTGGCCGGCGGTCTTTTGCAGGGCGAGGATTTCCGGCGCGTCGCTCTTTTCCGCCCGCTGGTAAAGGACGTTGTCCATGTTGCTGACGGCGGCCTGGGTATCCTTGTGTTTTTGTTCCAACACGCCGAGGGCCTTGACCACGCCGTCCACAATGGCTTCCGGCCGCGCGGCGCAGCCCGGCACATACACATCCACCGGAATCACGCTGTCCACGCCGCCGGAGATGTTGTAGCACTCGCGGAAGATGCCGCCGCTGGACGCGCGATGCCCACCGCCACCACCACCTTCGGCTCCGGCATCTGGTTGTAAATGTTGCGGATAACATCCTTGCTCTGCTCGTTGACCGCGCCCGTCACCAGGAAAATGTCGGCGTGCTTCGGGTTGCCGGTGTTGACCACGCCCAGGCGCTCGACGTCAAAAATCGGCGTCAGACAGGCCAGCACCTCGATGTCGCAGCCGTTGCAGCTCGAGGCGTCGTAGTGGATGATCCAGGGTGATTTTGAAAGGCCGGACATGATTCAATTCCTCCGGGCGATGGCGTTGGCGTTGTTCAAGACCGGCGTCGCGGCCGCGGCAGGAACCGTCCCGCTCACGGCGGGTTGGGTGACGGCGGCAGCGGGGGCGGCGGGGATGGCCGGTTTCGCGGACAAAAGCGAGAGCACGAGGATGTTGCCGAAGCCGAACACGGCCCCACAATCCACGCGCTGCGGATGGCCGTCTGCCACTTGAGCCGGGCGAACACGTTGTCCACCAGAATGACGAACACAAACACGAACAACGACATGGCCACGCCCAAAACCGGCATTGAGGCGAAGAACAGATAGACCCAGCCCAGCAGGAACACGTTTTCGTACCAATGCGCGATTTCGATCAGGGCCAGCGTGCGTCCGGAAAATTCGGTGGTGATGCCGCGCACCAGCTCCTGATGCGCGTGGTGCAGCGGACAGGTCGAACGGCGATTTGCGGAACTTGATTTCGAGCGTGTAAAGGAAGCCGAGGAAAATACCCGGCAGCGCCAGCACCAGCAGCGTGGGATGATTGGCGATGTCATTCACGGCAAAGCTTTTGGTAACCATGTACATCCCGATGGCCGTCAGCAGCACCATCGGTTCATAGGCCATCATCTGGATCAATTCGCGTTCCGCGCCGATGAAGCTGTAAGGCGAACTGGCCTTGTACGCGCCGAGCACGAAGAAAATGGCCGCCAGCGTCAGCGCAAAAATCACCAGCAACAAATCCGACCCGCCAAAGAACAGCGCGCCGGTGAAGACGACCATCAGCAGGAAGAACCCGATGTAAAAGTTCTGCGAGCGGCGGACGACAATGTTTTGTTTCGACCACAGTTTCTGTACGTCGTAGAACGGCTGCCGGATGGGCGGGCCGCGCCGCGACTGCATGCGCGCCATCCGGCGGTCCCAGCCCGCCAGCAATCCGCCGACGATGGGCGCCGCGACCAGATAAATCAAAATTCGAATCCAGGGACTCATATACAAAACAAATGCAAAACGGCAGGGACGCGCTGCTGCGCGTCCTGGCCGACCGGCAGGTCGGCCCCACCCAATTGCAAAACTTTTCCGGTGATTTTCTTCATAAACATGCCACCACCAGCATCACCGTCAGCATCGCCGCGCAGCCGATCACGCCCCAGCGTGAAAGCCAGGCTTCACTGAAAATGTTGCGCAAATAGTAGTTGCCGATCGCCACGGCCTGCACGCTGTCGGCGGTGCTGCGGAATTGCACGCTGCTGTGTACGTTCGCGCCGCCCAGATAAGCATCCACCACCTTCACGCCTCGGCCGTAGTTCATGAAACTGAGCGGGAAGAGCATGACCATCGCCATCATGATCGTCATGATGATGACGTTGCCCTCGCCCAGCGAGGCCGACTGGCCATAAACCGCGTAGATGTACGGTTCAATGAAATGGGAGGAAATGAGCGGAAACAACAGACAGGCCAAAGCCGTTGCCGCCGACAAACCGTAAAGCGCAATGGCCTCGCCGAGAACCAATTCTTTCTTTATCCGCTCAGCCGGTCCGACGACTTGTATCAGTTTGCCCATCCACTTGACCCAGAAAAACAGCGTGGCGGCGCTGCCAAAGGCGATGAAGACCGACAGCGAAGGATAGGCATCCACGACCGCTTTGAGCACCGCCCATTTGCTGATCAAGCCGCCGCCAACCCACAGGGCAGCTAATTCATCACAGCGACCAGGGGTCGCAATACGTCGATCTCGTCTTCGGCCAGACGCTCCGCAAAGCCGGCATCTCGCAGTCGATGGGCTCCAAGGGCGACTGCTTCGATAACGCCGTCTGCGAGAGCTTCCACGCCTCCCTCGAGAAGGAGCTCCTCCGCGGCCGCTCCTTCAAGACCCGCCAAGAGGCCCGCAGCGCGATCTTCGACTGGATCGAGGCCTGGTACAACCCCGCCCGCCGCCACTCCCGCCTCGGCTACCTCTCACCCGACCAATACGAGCAAGCCCATGACGGGGTGTCGACGGGAAGGCCCGATATCAATTACACCGACGAAGACCAGAAGGCCGCTTGATCACCTAACCACCACCTGTCCACGAAAACGGGGGGCCTCCAATCTGCTGGCTCGCGATTACTCCTTCCTAAGCTTCCCCGACTTCGGGCACACCACCGTTTTGCGGCCTCGTAGGTCTGGGCCAGATCGCAATCACGGTCTCGGTGAGTGTGTTCGACCGTGCCCGAATATCGTCCTCCGTCCAGGCGAGAACATGAGGATCGACGATGTCCTTGTTGAGAACGAGGATGCTGAATCGCCCCAGTAGGGACCGCTTGCCGACACCGGCGTCGATGCCGGTGGTCGCAACCGTGGCGGCGTCCTCGTTCCGCCACGGCCGATTGGACAGCGTGCAGTTGAGCTTCTTGGTCACCAGCGTGAGGTTCCCGAGGGTATCGACGAGAATGTCGCGCTGGGACGCTCTTTCTGCGTTGCCCTGGATGTCGGCTCCCCAGTATGTGCGCCATCCCCTCGGCATCACGTGTTCCAGTTCAAGTTTGGCCGGGAGTGAGCGCACCCACTGGCGCAACCCAGATGACCGCGGCGGCAAGTACCCCAAGGAGAACCGATCCCTTACGGTGATGCCTCACCGTTCGCAGTGTCTCGCTTGGAAGAGGCCGTGTCAACTAACCCACGGCGTCTAGTCCCAGCAACAACTGCCGCAGTACTCGCGCTTCCGCGTGAGTTGCGTTTACAGCGCCGAACGTTCTAGAGTCGCGGAATGGAGGCATCTTCGACCGCGCTCCTGTCGCCAGTGCACGTGATCATTTTTCTCGTGCTTGTTGTGTTGATCGTTCTTCCCCTCTACCTCGCGTGGAGGTTGGCGACGAACAAACACCGAGACCGAGCAGGCTGGCTGCTCATCACGCTCGTCTTCGGATGGCTTGCCGTGATCATCCTCGCCTTCCTCTCTGATCGTGGGCGCGAGGTGACGACCTTCCAGGCCGCGCCGGTTGCGCCGCCCACCGCTCCACCTCCCGTGCCCGCTCCGGCTGCTTCTCCTACGAAGCGATGCCCCGATTGCGCAGAGAGCATTCAGGCCGCCGCCCGAAAGTGCCGCTACTGCGGTTACGTCTTCGGGAACCCGGCCGTAGGCCTTGCAACGCTCCCCAGCCCCGGCCGTCCGGTCGCGGAAGCCGAGTCCCCCGATGAGGGAAGATCACGCCCCAGCGACGCCCCGGTATCGAGTACCGACGCGTATCTGCGCACCGACAACGAACGCGAAGCAAGTTTCGGGGGATTAATGAGACAGGCGGAGAGGCATCTGAGCGAAAAATCGACACTGAGGGCAGCATTGAGCCTTCGCGGGGCAGATGACCTCGCCTCCTCCGACGAAGAACGGGCTATCGCCGAGGAGTTCGCTTCGAGGCTCCTTCCCGCTATTGGAGCGAGCCGAGGCTTGGTGGGCGGCGTGTCGGGGATGCGTCAGGTGCGCCAGTTTCTTTCCGAGTCGGGCGAGTAGCGCTGGTTCGATGACCTGCTTTCTGGGCGAGGCGAGCCAGAGGTGCCCGGCGATTCCTGTGCTCGCAGTCGGCTCTGGCGTGGAGAAGATCAGGTTCCGGGTGCTTCCGCGAAGCGGTGCCCGCAGTGTCTACACACTCGCGCCTCGGCTGCAATCGGCTCAGCGCAGTCGGGGCACACCTGGTACCGGTAGCCGCAGTACTTACAGACCTTCGCCGCCGCGGCGATCGTCTCAGCGCAATCCGGGCACACCTTGGAGTCGACTGTTGGTGCATCAACCTGTGGGTGAGCCTCAACCGCCACGGCGGGGGTAACGGTAGGCGCGCCGACCTGATCGACGAACTTTGAGCGTGAGGCGAGCACAACGGCCATAACGACAAGAACTGCTGACCCTACGAGGTCGAGGTTCAACCCCCAACCGACCTGAATCAGGGCGGAGCCAGAACCCTCGACATGGTGCCGGTCGTGCAGGGCAACCGCAAAACCACCGATCCCCGCGAGTGCGATTAGTACGCACAGCCCGCGAGAGCCGTTGGTTCGGTAACCCCACGTGAAGAGCGCCGAAAGAACCGCAGCGCCAACGAGAAGCCATCCGTCATTTGATCCGGCTGTGCCGCTCTCGGAGATCCCGAGCGCGGTCGCCCAGGGGCCGAACGCACCGATCACGATAAGCCCGATCACGCCGAAGGTGACCCAGAGCGCCGGGCCTCGATCACCGACGGTTTGAACTTGCGGGCCGCCGTGCTGCCGAGGTCGAGCAGCCGCCTCCCGCTCCGCCACTACGGCCTGCGCACGATACGGCTCCATCGCATCGGCCACGCCCCGGAGGACTGCCTCCCGCCGCGCTTCATCCGCCTCACGTGCAGCACGTTTCTCATCGCCTCGTCGCGTCACGGCTGATCAGCGCCTTCCTCCACCGCAGCCAGTAGCAAGCGTTCCGGCGGCTTCGAGAGCCACTAGAGACGCGCTCACGCGCCCAAATGCCGCCAAGCTTCTCCCTCCACTCACCGACGCTCGCTACGCAGGGCCACCCAGACTCTCCCATACGTACCCGTTCATTGCAACCGGCCCCGGCGCACTTGCCATTCGCAAAGTCACGGCCCCATTAGCCTCCGCCGATGCCCTATCGGCGGATGAGAGACTCCGAGTTCCGGCGCACACAGGAAGAGGGTGTTCGGCTCCCGCACCTCGCTCCGATCAACCCACTCATAGACGACCTGCGCTCAGACAAGGCCCTGCTCTACGCGCACACGACCCGTCCCCTGCGGCCGTTGTGCCCGGCTGCCTGTCGAGCCACCTAACGCGCCGCATTAGCCGGCTCCCTGCTTCTCCTAGGAAGGGCGTGGTAGCGGCGAAGACCGGATGCCGACTCGCGTCCTTATGGCGAATCCCTCACCGCGCGCGATGCACCAACCGCGGGCGCATGGCAGCGTACGCCCTATGCCACGCAACCCGAGGTGGTCGGGGCGCGCACAGCTCTCCTTCGAGCGGCGAGGAGCCGACGTGCCGCGTCCGCGTACGTATGCTCCCACTCGTCCCGGCCGAGGTCAAGGATGGCCATCACGTCATCCGCGACGCTCCCAGGCAACAGGTCGGAGCAGTGGATCATCTCGCAGCGCATCTCGTCCGCGGGCACGTTGTGCTCCTCGTAGTCGCCCTCAACGACGGCCACGTCCGGGCATCCGACTTCGATCCAGGTCGTGAACCGCTCCCGCATCTTGTTCCTGTAGTGCATGTTGCTCCTTATCGTCTGAATTGTTAGACGGCGGCTATCCCGTACGTACCGCGCAACGGGAGCCGCTCAGGAGCCATGCCAAGCCGCGACAAGTCAGGTGGCTACGTGAGAATGAGTGTACCGCGCAGGTGTGGTCTGACCGCTCGATTCCTGCCGCTGCCGCCAGCGGGCGTGGGCCGGGCGAGCCGACGCTTCCGGATAGGAAACGTGGCAGCCGAGTCGGGCTGTGCGGATCAACTCACCGGGCCTTGTGGCGTGTAATCGCCCGCGATCCATCGCAGGAAGGTCGACGCGCGATCAACGTAGGTGCGCACCGTGTTCTCCTTCAACCCTGCTGCGCGAAGCTGTACCTCGTAACGGCGCGGTTCGTGCCACAAGTCTGCGGTCGTCCACGTCTGGGGGTTTGAGCTTTCGGTCATCGTCATGCTTCCAGTGTGACTCACCTACCCCGTAAACGTCCCTGATGTCTACGAATGCGAGTGACCGTGTAACTCCCGACTCGGTTCGGCGCTTCGTCGAGGCGGTGGAGCGCTTGCGTCTTGCCGATCTGAGCTTTCCGCGATGACCCGGTGCTTGCGCCGCTACCTTCGGTCACGCGGATGGGTGGCCTCTCCCGCTACCTGCTGTTGACCGCCGCGATCGACGTGGGCGTCAACTCAAACGACATCCGGCCCTTCCTCGACGCACTCGACCGCCAGCTCCAAGAGCAGGGTCGCGGCCTGTTCGACCTCGGCGCCGACGACGCCGGCCTCGTGCTCTCCACCATCGATCGAGAGCAACGCTTCGGCAGGCTCCTCGGCTGGCAGGCCAAGAGAGAGGTGCCGAGGATCCTGGCGGAGACAAACACGTTTGTTCACGAACGCGCTGCCGGTGACTTCGACGGGTGGGCACGTGAGTTCTCGTCGCCCGGAGACATCGTGCAAGAACTCGCGAGGGCGATCTACTACCAGGGTCGCGGGGCCGCGGAGACACGCAAGAAGATGTAGATGCTCATGCGTTGGCTCGTGCGCCCATCACCCGATCTCCGTCTTTGGGATCACCTTTCACCGACGGACTTGATGGTGCCGGTCGACCGTCACGTCGCACGCTTCGCCGTCGCCGCGGGGATCATCCCCGAGATCCCGAAGGATGGCCCGTACTGGCCCCAAGTCGAGACCATCACCTCCTACGCACGCGACCTCTTCCCTGACGATCCCGCACGGGTCGACTACGCCTTTTTCACCTGGGGGCGAGGCCGGTCGCGCCCCCGCGTCGAACCCGACACCTGCCACACGATCCTGCGCCAGGCGCACGTGACCTGCCCGCTCGCCGCCGTCATGCCCTGCTGCCCACGCTGCCCGGCTTGACCCGACCTTCCTAGTGGCTCGGCGTGGGGGCGGAAGCCGCGCTTGTCGAGAGGGTGCGAGTCGCTCAGGCGCAGGTAGTCGCGGTAGTACTCGGCTTCCCGCGTGAAAGCCAGCGATGACGTCTCCGATTGTCACCAAGGAGGTTCGAGAAGCGTGCCTCGAAGACCTCCGCGTGAAGTTCGCGAGGGCCCGAGAACTCCTCGGCGAGACGCCAGACCAGGCCACTTGATCGAGTCGGTTAGTTCCATATCCGTTCCATAGCGTAGCGTACGCAACAGTTTGCAAGAAACGCAGAACCCAGATCTGGCTCTATTCCTAGTGGGCGGTGAGGGGTTCGAACCCCCGACCCCCTGCTTGTAAGGCAGGTGCTCTCCCAGCTGAGCTAACCGCCCGAGGCTACGAAGTTACTGAACACCGAGGACAGTATGCGGTCATCGAGCTCCGCGGGGGCGCTGGCGGTTTGTTGCGATCATGCGCCGGTGGAGCGCAGCTGCAGGTCATTGAGGACACAGGGCGGAATCGAGGGTGATCGCCCATGACCAACGACAGTTCCTCGTCGACCACGGATTTGTCTGGCACCCTCAGCGAGCGGATCGAGAAGCGACTCCGCAAGGTTCAGGAGCGCTGGCGCGAGGAACGCCTTCACACCGGGCTTCTTCCGGACTCCGCGCGCCGTTGGGCGTTCGTCGCGCTCGCGGTCGCGGCGGTAGCCGCCGGCTTCATCCTCGCGCTGGGGCTCGGCTGGTCTGTCCCCGGGGGCCGTCTCGACTACGCCGTCCGCGGCGAGGCCGACGTTCGTGTCCCACTCGTACTGATCGTGTTCACCTACCTCGCACTCGCGGCGATAGGGGGCGTCGTCGCAGTCGCTGCGAGACACGAAGGCTGGCGCCTGCCGGCGGTCGCCAGACTGTGCGTGGGGTTCATCGGTGCCGCGATCGCCGCGGGCTGCGTTACGTCGGGTGACGCGATCCGCTCCGGTTCGGCCAACCCCGAAGCGATCAGGATCCTCGGCTGGACGGGGGTGGCATGTGCCTGTGCTGCGGTCCTGCTGCCTCCGAAGGCTTTTGGCAAACGGCACGAGGCAGCGGCGCTACTCGGCGGAGCTCCCTTCCTGCTCGCGCTCGGGTGTTACGCCTTTGCGGGGACCGGCAGCGCGGGCCTCGCAGCGCGAAACATTCTCGCGTCGCAGATGATCGGCAGCATGCTTGGCCTCGACATCGCGGTCGCGCTCCTGTTCCTGTGGGGAGCGGTCGAGTCGGTTCGCCTTGGGCGCGATTACGGCGTGGCAATCGCAACTATCGGACGAGCGCTCCCATGGCTTTTGCCAGTGCTCCTGGCTGCGAAGCTCACCTGGATAGTCGGTGGCTACACGGGCTTGCTCCCCCGCTGGCTCGGCGGGGATAACAGCAGCTGGACGTTGAGCGGCCAGGATGGCTGGTTCGGTTGGGGCTACGCGGTGCTCGCCGTCGGGCTCGGTTCGCTCTGGCTGCTCGGAGGCAGCAAACGCGGAGCGCCCGCCACAGGGAGGCTCGATGGCTGGGTGTCGCTGGTCGTGGTCGGGCTCGGCGCTGCGTACCTCGCCTACGCGATCATCGGCTTGCTGATCGACATCACGCTGCCCTGGCCCTGGATCTCGATCCCTGCCCACCTCGAGACAGCATCCAACCGGCTGGTGCCACCGGAGCTGTCGAAGTCATGGCCGATCGTCGTGACCGCCGACCTCGCCCCGCTGCTCGGACTGGTGCTGCTGCGCCGGCGCAAGAACCATCCGGGCGGCATCTTCCTGCTCGCCTTCGCGGCGTGGGCCGTGCCAGCCGCCGCCTACACGACATGGGGGCTTGTCACCAACAGACTCCCGCCGTTCAACAACACGAGCCTCGCGACGATCGACACTGCGGTCACGGTGGCCGTAGCGGTCTGCGCCCTTCTCTGGTGGACTGGGCACCAGCGCCGGGTCGCCCCCCGCGCGATGCTCGTGGCGCTCGTCGTGTTCACGCTCGTCGGTCACCCGGGTGTGCTTCTGCCAGCGAACTGGCGCGGCGGCTCGCTCGTCTACCTGGCATTGATCTACCCGGTGGTCTGGCAGTTCCTGTTTCGCGCGCGGACGCTGAACGGTCACGCGCCGGAACGACCCGCGAGGGTGCTCGGGGCGATCGGCCTCTCCTCGCTACTACTCGTCATCGCGGCGATCAGCGTCGCGATCGGACTGACCGCGCCGGGCAGGTCGAGTGAACTCACCCAGTACCTGGACCTCGTCGGGCGGGTGTTTCTGATGGTGCCCATCGCCGCGTTGCTTGTTGCCGAGGTTGCTGTCGGTGACGATGCGAGACGCAAACCCAGCCCGGTGCGCGTCCGCCGTGAAGTGGCCGGTGCCTGATCGGACCGGCGGTGGTGGACATCTCGCAATTGGCCAGGTTGCCAGACGTCAGACGCCGCCGGAATGCAATGCACCGTCGCTGCCACGCCAGCCGCACAGCAGGGTTCCCCGGCGCGCCCGGCTTCGGCAAGCCTGGCTCGAACGCCTCGTGCAGCCTCAAATTCGCATAGGCTCGGCAGTAGATGAGCAGGCTGGTCGCCTTTTCGTGTGTCGTTGCGCTGGGGACGATCGTCGCGATCGCCGCCACCGGCCTACCGGCGGCGGCCTCCGAGAACCGTATGGAGGTCGAATGCCAGCGACCGATGACGACCGGCGAAGAAGCAATCGACCTCAAGAACGTCAGCGCCGCTGTTGCCTGTCCGCTGGTCCGCGACCTCGGCCACTGGGAGTACAAGGCCGACAACATCACCAAGCTCTACCGGTGTGACGGACCGGGCCGGCATACGCCCGTGCTCAAGCTTGCACGGTTCGAAGGTTGGCGGCTCTCGTTGAGCAAGGCGGGCTACTTCCAGATGTCGCACGGGGAGAGCTCGTTCGCAGTGATCGGCACTGACTTCCCGCTCAACTGCAGCTGAATCAAGGCGCCCTCTCAGCAGTGTCCGTGACAGCTCCCGCGCGCTTGCACGTTGAAGGCTGACGGCCGAGCACGTAGGTTTCGGCGGATGAGCGCTACCGAAGTGAAGAGCGTTGCGGACGTGATCGCGCAACTACGCGCGATCGAGAGCGCCAACTCGACCTCTGATGGCGTCGCGTGCTTCGCGCGTATCTACCGTCAGGTCACCGAGGAGGTCAACGCCGACCTCGCCGGGCAGCATTTCGATGACGGACGGTTTCTCGAGCGACTCGACGTGCTCTTTGCGAACTTGTTCTTCACCGCGCTCGAAGCCTACGAGCGCGACCCTTCGACGACCCCGCTCGCCTGGACGCCCCTCTTCGAGGAGCGCTCGCGCGAGGGGATCACCCACCTGCAGTTCGCGCTCGCGGGCATCAACGCGCACATCAACCGCGATCTGCCGGTCGCACTTGTCGCTATCTGCGATGAGCTGAACCTCGATCTGCACGAGGAGACGCCTGAGCACGTCGATTTCGAGCGCGTCAACCTCTTGCTCGCCCAGGTCGAGCAGCAGATGAAAGGCATGTACCTCTCGGGTTCACTTGCGCACGTCGATCGGCTCCTGCACCGATTGGATCGTGTCGACGATGCCGCGGCGATGTTCGGCGTCTCGAAGGCGCGGGATGCGGCCTGGGCGAGCGGACGCGTGCTCTGGGCGCTCCGGGGGGATCCCAAGTTCGCCGCGGAGTTCCTCCATGTGCTCGACCGCATGGTCGGCTTGGCAGGTCAAGGCCTCCTCGTTCCCGCCGAGGCGCTGATCGACCACCGCGAGCACCCAGTCGCAGGCGCGTCGCCGTCGTTCGGCGTGCCCAGCGTAGTGGTGGTCGACGCGCTCACGCCGCGAACGGCAAGCCAGCCGGCCGAGCATCAGCGAGGTTCGACGGGGCGGACACAGACCGACGACTGAGACCCCTCGTGAAGCCGGTTCGTGAGCAGTGGAACCGGAGCTGTTCTGTTCTCGCCGGTCGCCGACTCCGTAGTTGCCCGTTCATGAGAACCGCTACCATCTAGTTGTGGCATCGGAGCACGGAGAGTGGGCGGAATCCACGGTACGCACTCTCCTTGCCAAGGGTCTGCGCAACGGCGGAGCGCGTCGTGCGGTGATCGACGTCCTCGCCGAGCAAGATTGTTGCCTCAGCGCCCAGGAGCTGTTCGACCTCTTACGCGCATCAGGCCGTACGGTCGGAATCGCGAGTATCTATCGCGTCCTCGATCTGCTCACGTCGGAGGGCTTGGTGCAACGCATCGACCTGGGCTCCGGCGTTTCGCGCTACGAGCCGGTTCGGGCCGGGGGTGATCATCATCACCACCTCGTCTGTGATCGCTGCGGCAAGGTCGAGGCGTTCGAGGACCGGGCGCTCGAGAAGGCGATCCATCGCCTCGAAGAGGGCTCCGGCTACGCGGTCGCGGCCCACGACGTCATCCTGCGCGGCTCCTGCCAAGACTGCCGCACATCTAGGCTCTCGTCCTGCGCCCGGGAAGCAGTCCCGTGGGCAAATACGTGAGCGCATAGAGGCCCGCCGCGACGCCGATGATCGCGGTGCTCGGTGGAAGGGAGGCATCGAGGTAGGCCGCGGTGATGCCGAGCCAGATCGAAGCCAGGCCAAAGCCGATCGCGAGAGCGACGCCGAGTAGGGGGTTGGCGGTCAGACGGAGGGCTGCGCCGGCGGGCGCAGCAAGCAGCCCCAGCAGGAGCAGGGCGCCGACCGCCTGCGTCGCCTCCCCAGCGTCGACGCCGACGAGGACGAGAAACACCGCGCCGATCGTTCTGACGGGCACGCCGCGTGCGCCGGCCGCTTGCGGATCGAGGGTGACGAAGAGCAGGGGCCGCGCGATCGCGATGATGATGAGGAGGATCGCAAGTGCGACGAGCGCGGCGACACCGGTCTCGCCGCGCGTGAGGCTGAAGATCGACCCGAAGAGCGTTCGGGAGGCGATGACGCCGTTGCCTCCGCCCGCCCCCGCATTGAAGAGGTCGAGGAAGAGCGCGCCGAGGCCGAGCACCCAGCTGAACACGACCCCGATCGTGACGTCGTCGGCGAGCGTTCTCCCGCCGAGGCCGGCGAAGAGCAGAGCGATCACCGCCGTCGCGGCAAAGAGCCCGATACGCAGGTCGACGCCGGCAAGCGCGGCTGCGAGCACCCCCGTGAAGGCAACGTGGCCGAGCGCATCGCCCGCGAAGACCTGGGCGCGCAAGATCACGAAGTAGCCGACCGCGGCCGAAACGACGGCGACCGCAGATCCGGCGATCAACGCGTCCTGGATGAACGGTTGCGCGAACATCAGCGCGCCGGCTCCGCAAGCAGTCGCGATGGTGACCCGTGCCGCCCGCGACGCAGCCATGCTTGCGCGGACGCAAGCGCGTAGACGCCGAATGCGAGGGAGGTCACGAAGAAGCCAACCGAGTCGTTTGTGAAATAGGAGAGCGTGAGACCGAGCCAGGTGACGAGGAGCGCGATGACGACCGACAGCGCCAGGCCCATCGACACGCGCGCGGTGAGTTGGCGGGCGGCCGCCGCGGGCGCGACGAGAAGGGCGAAGACGAGCATCACCCCGGTGATCTGCGCGGTCGACGCGACGGCGAAGCCGAGCACGATCAAGAAGCCGACATGCAGGGCCCGCACCGGGACACCGCGCGCCTGGGCGACGCCCTCGTCGAGTGAGCTGTAGAGAAGCGGACGACCGACGAGCGCGAAGAAAAGCAGCGTGCCCACGGCGACGCCGAGCAATGACTCGACCTGTCCGACCGTGATCCCGAGAAACGAACCGAAGAGCAGCGACTCGAGGTTCTCGAGGACACCGTGGTAGAGACTCAGAAAGAGGAAGCCGAGCGCGAAGGCGCTCACCTGGACCGTGCCGACGACCGCCGATTCCTGCTGCAGGTTGCGGACCCCGTGGGTGCGTGCACCCGCGGCAATCGCGCAGGCGGCGATGATGCACGCCGCGAAGTAGCCCGTCGCGAGCGGGAGGCCGACGAGCACCGCGCCACTCGCTCCCGGAAACGACATGACGGCGAGTGTGTGACCCGCAAACGTCTCCCGCCGCAGCACCATGAAAAAGCCGGCCACCGCGGCCATCACCGCGACGATCGTGCCCGCCTCGAGCGCGTTGACCATGAATGGAAACGCGAAGAGCTGGTCGATGTCCGAAAACAGGTTGAACGAGAGCTGAGGGTTCATGAGAGCCTCAGTGCGCGTGGCGATCGGTGTGGTGCGCCGGGGCCTCTGGCTGGCCGACGACGACGAGCCTGCCGTCGGAGGCGCGCAGCACCTCGACCGGCACACCGTAGAGGGCGCTCAACGTCTCGCTCGTAATGACCTCCTCCGGCGGACCGCTGACGATCCGCCCTCCGGCGACGTAGACCACCCGGTCGAGATGCGCGAGCAACGGGTTGACGTCGTGCGCGACGAGCAGCACCGCCACCCGCTGCGAGCGACAGATGCGACGGAGCAACGCCGAAACCGCTGCCTGGTTCGGAAGATCGAGACTGTCGAGCGGCTCGTCCAGAAACAGGGCGCGTGGATTCCCGACGAGTGCCTGTGCGATCAGGAGGCGCTGTTGCTCACCTCCCGAACACTCACCGATCGCGCGACGCGCGTAGCCACTCGCATCGACGAGTTCAATCACCTCGGCGACCCGGCGGCGCGGTGCATCCCGACCCGGGAGCGGCAGCCCCCAGCGATCACCGTCGAGCCCGAGCCGTACGAGATCGACGCCGCGAATGCGCGTCCCTTCGTCGAAAGCGTGGCGTTGCGGTAGGTAGCCGATCTCGCGGTTGCGACTCCCGGGCTCACCGCCAAGCACCCGGAGGGTGCCCTCACTGAGCCGGATGAGGCCGAGCAGCGCACGGAGCAGGGTCGACTTCCCGGCACCGTTCGGTCCGAGAATCGCGACAAACTCGCCCTGTTCGATCGTGAGCGAGACATCCGCCCAGATCGTCTCCGCGCCGAGCCGGATCGCAGCATCGCGTAGTTCGACGACGGGCACCGCATCGCGCGGGCCAAACTCGGAGCGAGAAGTAGCGGCGTCGACCACGGTACTACGTCCTGGTCGCGAGTTCGAGTGCGGCGAGTAGGCGCTTCAGCTCCGCCACCTGCCACTCTTCGAAACTGTCGTGCTCGGGCGTGAGCGTCTCGGTGATCGTGACGATCGGAATCCGGTGCGCGCGCGCGAGGGCAGTCACCTGCTCGACGACTGGCGTCACGTTCTGGCTGTTGTAGACCCAGACCTTGATCAGCCGGTGCGTCGCCTGCCGCTCAACGGTCTCCTCGTCCTGTGCGCTCACATCGGTGCCCTCTGCGACCGATTTCGCAAAACTGTAGGGCGTTGCGAGTCGAAGCCCAAGACTTGCCCCGAGCGGCTGGAAGATGCTCTCGCTGTACCCGACTGCAACTCCCGCGAAGCGCGCGCGGATCTGTGCTCGCAGCGCGTCGTAGCGGGCGAGCGAGACTCGCTCGAAGTGCCGTTCACGGGCGGCGAAGTACGCCCTTCCGGACGGTTCGATGCTGTCATAGTCGGCGACAATCGCGGCGACGATACGGGTGACCGAGCCTGGCGAATACCACTGGTGCGGGTTGTCGCCATCGACCAAGCCGAGCACCGTCCCGACATCGAGCACCCGCCGTTGCCCCGTAGCGTCGGCGGCGAGCAACTGGGAAGCCCAGTTGTCGTAACCGATGCCGTTGACGATCGCCATTCGCGAAACTGCCAGCGTGCGCGCGTCGGCCGCCGTAGGTTCGTAGGCGTGCGGATCGGTGTCGGGGTTGACGATGATGCTCTCGACGGTGGCCCGGTTGCCGGCGAGCTGTGCCGCGATGCTGCCCCAGAAGTTCTCCGCGGCAACGACGAGGAATCGAGACGAGTCCGGGCCGCGCGCACCCGGGGTGGTGCCGCAGGCGGAGGCGAGCAATACAACCCCGATCCCGAGAGCAGCGAGCCGCGTGAGCTGGCCGGACAAGCGAAACGAGCGGTACCGCATCCCGGCGACTGTATCAGATAGTGAGACTAACTCTCACTATCTGATACAGCGGTCTCGACTGGCGGAGCGGTCGTGTATCTTGCCGAACGACGGCGCCGGCGCGGGCGACCGTCTGGGGCGACGCCGCCTGCGGATCCTTGGATCCGATGGCTTTCTTCATTCGTCGATCGCCCACAGCAGGAGGTTGGTTGATGAGATCGTCAACGCCCCGGCTCACGGAATCGGCGCGTACGAGCAATGAGCGGATGGCCCCGGAAACGGGGCCGGTACCCGCGTACCTCGCGCGGCTCCACGACCTCTACGACGCGCTCGACGAGGGCGAGATCGCAACCTACATCCCCGAGCTTTCGCAAGCGAACCGGGACTGGTTCGGCGTCGCACTAGCAACCACGGACGGTGCCGTCTACGAAACGGGCGACAGCCGGGAACCATTCACGATTCAATCGGTCTCAAAACCGTTCGTCTACGGCCTCGCGCTCGAGCTCTACGGCGAGGAGACCGTCCGCCGCTGCGTCGGTATCGAGCCTTCCGGTGACGCGTTCAACTCGATCCGCCTCGCTCCCGATACCGGCGCGCCGCCCAACCCAATGGTCAACGCCGGCGCCATCGCAATGACCGGGCTGATCGCGGCCCACGAGTCCGAGCCGCATAAGGCGATCCGCGAGGTCCTCTCACGGGCTGCCGGGCGCCCGCTGGAGGTCGACCCGGACGTCCACCGCTCGGAGGCGATGACCGGCTTCCGCAACCGCGCGATCGTCAACCTGCTGCGCAACTTCGACATCGTCGCGGGCGATCCCGATACCGTCGCCGATCTGTACTTCGAACAGTGCTCGGTGCTCGTCGACTGCCGGGATCTCGCGCTTATGGCCGCAACCCTCGCGAACGGAGGCGTACACCCGGAAAGCGGCGAGCGGGTGTTCTCGGAGCCCGTCGTCCGGGCCGTGTTGAGCGTGATGACGAGCTGCGGCATGTACGACTCGGCTGGCGAATGGCTGCACGCCGTCGGCCTGCCGGCAAAGAGCGGCGTCTCTGGCGGCATCATCGCGCCGGTGCCCGGCAGACTCGGACTCGGCGTCTTCTCGCCCCTTGTCGACACGAGCGGGAACAGCGTTCGCGGTGTCGCGGTCTGCTCGCACCTCTCCCGCGAGCTCACGCTGCACGTCGTCGATCGCTCGAGCAGCGCCCTGATGCCAATCAGATCCGTCTACTCGGTGGCCGACGTCGCATCGAGACGGCTGCGAGGTGTTGCCGAACGGCACGCGCTCCGCCTGCATGGCGAGCTTTCCGTCGTCATCGAACTTCAGGGCGAGCTCGACTTCGTCGCGGTCGAGCAGCTCGCCCGCACGCTCATGACGGACGCTCGGGAACCGCGAGACCCGCTCGAGCACGCGCTCGTCGACCTCGGCAGAGTCGAGCGGGCGAATGCCGCGGCAGCGCCGCTCTTTGCCGATCTCGTGCGCGCGCTCGAGGCGCGCGCGACCACCCTCGACCTGGTCGGAGCCCAAAGGCATCCCGCGTTCGTCGTCGCGCTGCTCGCAGAGCTGAACGCCGACGCGACCCGCGCCCCGCTGCTCTTCCAGGATCCAGACGCCGCGCTCGAGCACGTCGAGAACCTCGTCCTCCAACGAGCAGGAACAGCGCCACGCGCTCGGGTTCCGCTCGCCGAACACGAGCTGCTCCGAGGCCTCGATGACCAGCAGCTCGCTCAGGTCGAGGCGCTGCTCGAGCCGCGAAGCTACGCGGCGGGTGAGCGCGTGCTGAGAGAAGGAGACGCCGCGGCCGAGATTCTGCTCGTAACCGACGGCGAGCTCAGCGTCGCGGTGGGCGCGCCGGAAACCGGCAGACGTCGCCTTGCGACCGTGTCGGGCGGCATGGTGCTCGGCGAGCTCTCGGTGATCACGCGAGAGGGGCGGAGCGCCGATGTCTGGGCCGACACGGACGCGGAGTGCCAGGTGTTTTCGTTGGCGAAGTTCGATGCGTTGACGACGTCGAATCCCGAGCTCAAGTGTCGTTTGCTCGAGAATCTGCTCGGGCAGGTCTCGCAGCTTGCGCGGAGGCTCGATCGCGAGCTGGGTGCGCTGCGTGCGCCCATTGCCTTCTAGGCCGAACGCCCAAGCCCGCGCCTGAGCCGTCCCGACCGGCTCGCGCTGGCCGGCTAGCTGCTGGCTGACGGGAGCGCCGGCTCGGCGTGACCGGAGGACGGCGTGCAGCCATACTTGCGCGATCGACGGCTTCAACCTCTTCAGCGGGCAGACCGATACCGATTCGGACGGAACCGGGCCACCGGGCTACGCCCATCGCGTCGCACGGGTGGGACCGAAGATCGGGGCGACGCGAATGGGCATGAGTGTCTACGAGCTTTCGCCTGGACAGGCGATCTGTCCGTACCACTTCGAGTGGACGCACGAGGAGTGGCTGATCGTGATTCACGGGCATCCGACGCTGCGCACCCCGGAGGGCGAGCGTGAGCTCGAGCCCGGCGATGTTGTCTGTTTCCCCGCCGGACCCGCCGGCGCCCACCATGTGGGGAACGCGGGACTCGAGCCGACGCGCGTCGCCGTCCTCTCGACGAAGAGCGAGATCGGTATCGCCGAGTATCCCGACAGCAAGAAGCTCGGCATCTGGCTAGGCGAGACCCACTACATGCTGCGCAACGCGGAGCCGCTCGATTACTGGGACGGCGAGCGCTGAACAGGCCCGGCTAGCGCACGACGGTAGCGAGCTCGGCCCGGATCAAACCGTGGTGGTCTTCCCAGGAAGACCACACGGCACCCGCCCACTCGCTCGCCCGCGCCCCGTACGCCGCGAGATCCTCGGCCCCGCGCATATGAGTGATCGTGAGCGTGCCCGCCCCTCCGCCCCGCCGAAGGAGCGGGAAATCCGCGCGTCGACCCAAGATTGCGCGAAACAACGGCGCGACCCGCTCCGCCGGGAACCCGAGTTCGAGCACGGCACAAAGCCCGACCAGGTGGAGAAAGACCGACTGGCGGTCTCGTCGGTCGAGGCCGTTTCCCGGATGCTGCGCCATGTACGCGTCGACGACGAGTCGATGCCCAGCCGGGTAGCCAAAACGCTCGAGCTCGTCAGCCTGAACCTGCCCGAACGTCGCCCAGCAGCCAGGTGCGCTTGACACGTACGCGTGCACGGGGCCGTCCGAGCTCGGAACGTGCGCCAAACACCGGGGGCACACCTCGAGTTGCTGGTCCGAAAGCGGCGCCATGGTCTGATGCGAAGTCGATCGGGATGCGGCGCAACGTGTTCCCCGGCCGATCACGAGGGTTCGCAGCACCTCGTAGAGTACGGTGACACGCTCGCGCTCACAAGGTTGCGGGTACGACTTTCTCGGCGACGAAGCCACTGAAAAGGAGACATCGATGACTTGCACCCACCGCACCGTGATCGCGCGGCGTGCAGCCTGGTTCGGGCTGTGCGCCGGCGGAGTTGCCCTCTTCCCCGCGACGGTCACTGGTGCGATGGCCGCCGGCAGGACCGTGTCCGCGACTGCCGCCTCAACGGCTGCTCGGATTTCGAACTTCAGCCCGAAGCAGGGGCCGCAAGGTGTCCGCGTGACGATCACCGGCCGTAACCTCGCGCCTGCGAAGTTCGTCACGTTTGGCGGCATCGACGCCAAGTTCAAGGTTAAATCAAGCCGCGTGATCGTCGCGATCGCGCCAGCCAACGGTTCAGGTCTCATCACAGTGGTGACGAGTGACGCCGGCACGGTAAGCACGAATACAACGTTTGTGGTTACGACGCCGAAGCACACGTGAGCGCCGATCTGACCGTCACGTCATGAGTTCGGGTGGGTACCGAAACGCGGCCCTGCACGAGCGCACGGCTGGTGGGGGCTTGTTCCCTCGGCTTCGTGCTGCCCACCTTCCACGAAGAAGGGAAGATCGGCGATTCCTGCAACGCTGAAGCTGACGCATAAAGCAATCGGAGTCGAGGTCAGACGTGGTGCGTACGACATCGTGCTTGACGGTCAGCGTGTCGGATCGCTAGAGATGAACGACACACTCGAGATACCCGTCGAGCTCGGACGTCACACACTCCAAGTTCGGAACGGCCGCAACTCAAGCCGAACCCGGCGCTTCGATGCCGCCGAGGGCCAAACCGTCGCCTTCCGATGCACCGGGAAGAGCTTTCTGCCGATCTTCCTCGCGTCCTTCGTTGTCCCCAGTCTCGCGCTCCAGCTTCGCCGTCAAGCCGATGATCGGCATCCCTGACGCTCGAATCGGGGACACGCCCATCCGCTGAACGCGGCCCACACGCGGCCGCTCCTCCCACGTTCGGTTTCGCTGCGGTCTTCGGCGGCTCTGCTTTTCTCTCAGAGTGCGACACCGACGCGTTGCCCATCGCAGCCCGCCTAGCAGCTCACATCCTTGATTCGTCGGAAAACGGCGTTCTGCTGCACACGGGGCAGCGCCAGTTGTGCGACGACCTGACCGGTCGCATCGATTCCAACGACAGAAACGAGCGCCGCCCGACACGAGGTCTGCGCGGCGTAGAACGCGATATCGCGAGCGAGACCCGGCGGCGGCGCGATCGTCGGGGTACGGATGGTCGCCCCATTGGACAAGGTGATGTCCACCTCGGTTGCTCGTGCAACAACTGGGCCGATGACGTAGTCAGGGAGCGGCACACCGCTACGGCCAAGAAAGCTGATCCCGAGTGAGGAGTCGCCGGCTGAGGCGCGGCGCCAAGGGTAGATCAACCCAGCCCCTCCCACTGCTGGAGTACCGCCGAGCGAGATGTCGATGTTCCAGTCCCCGCGGGCGTCATCTGCGGCTGTCATCCTCCATACCGCGCCGTCCCAGCGACCGGACGCAACGGTCGTCGGCCGAGCCACCCGCTCGCTACCCGTGCGCGCATACGCCAAGAACGTTGCCCCCGCCGCTATCAGCGCGAACCCAACCGCAACCACGAGCGCAGCCCCCCAACGGCGCATGGCCTTGACTTTATCCCACCCAAGCTTTGAGCATGAGCAACCCCCGTTTCCGGGGCTTTCTCACATCTTGACTACGCCTGCTGGCCAGCACTACTGACGATTCGACGTCACTCAGCCTTCGACCGACCTCTCAGCTGTAGGGCGACACTGAGATGCGACCGGGCTCCGACACGAAGTGCGAGCACTTCGCCACGGAGATGCGAGCAGGTATCCGACACGGAGTTGCGAGCCACAAGTGACCCGCCGAGAGACCCGGCCGATGCCGAGTCAGTCCCGTGTAGTCGTTAGAAACCGAGCCGCATCGACGCCTGGCCACCGTTGCGCTCGATCATCCGTCGGAATGTCGAGAGGGGTCGCCTGCCGCGGCGACCGTCGGCCCGCCATCGCCGTCTCCTCAGCTACTCGCCGGGGAGCAATGAGAAGATGGTCTTGTCGCCTCTGCCTCCGTCCGGCCTCGGCATCGAGCGGAGGACGCCCTCGCGTGTGAAACCTGCTCGCTCAAGCACCCGCTCCGACTGGAGGTTGCCCACACTGACGTGCGCCGTCACCCGTTGGACACCCAGCGTGAACGCATACTCAGCGAGCGCCCGCGCAACTTTGGTCGCAATCCCGCGACCGCGTGCGCGCGGATAGAGCCAGTAGCCGATCTCGATGATTCCTCGCTCCGAGTCAAGGTGGTGAAGGGTTCCGCCACCGAAGATCACGCCGTTGCGAACGTCCGCAACGACGAGCCGTACCAGCTCGCGCTTCGCAACGAACCCGCGGGCATCCGTCGCAAGTTCGTCCCGGCTAAAAGGAGAAATGTTGTCCGCCTCGCTCAGCTCACCATCGGCGAAGGCGGCCGCGAGACCCTGCAGATCGTTGGCGTTCGGCGGACGAAGCACGAGGTCGTCGAACCGCAAGCCCTCCTCAGGGAAGGGAAGGGGCAGCGTCGGCCCGCCGGATCCCGCTGGGTTGCTCGGCCCGGACGCGCTCACCGGCACTCATTCTCACAGCATGAGCGAGACCCGCGACCGCCGGGCGTTGCCACCGCCTCGGCGTCCCGCTGAATCGCAGTCGCGTGCCCGAGCGTTCAGTCACAGACGCCAGAACCGAGAATAGAGGGCGCGTCGTTACTCAGGCCCGCGTCGAGGCGCGGCTCGCCGACGACCAGGCCTAGGGCGACGGGTTTGCGTGCGACGAGCTTCCTACGGGCAGGTGATCTCGGGGACGGGATAGGGCTCGGCGCCGTGGCGTATTCGCCAGCCGGTTCTCGGGAAAGGGAAAAGGCCGAGGCCCGTTAGGTACGGGATCGGCCACTCTTGAGGGTTGGCGATGAGACCAGGAGGTGCGAAGCTGAGCCCGAAGTTCGCGGCGTTGTTCCTGTCTCTGGACGCCTGGGCCGAGTCCCACGTGAAGTTGAACCGCGCCGTGCCGCTCGCCGTCGTCGTCTGCACGTTCAACGCGAGACTCACGGAACCCTGATTGACGGTCTCGCCCGGCCCCGAGATCCCGCCTCCGGCCATCCAGCCAGCCAGCCGGGTTCTTGGGTCGCCCTTCACCGACACACAGAGCGTGTAGTTGCCGTTCGCATCGACCGGCTTCGCTCCCCATCCTGTGATGACGATCGGCCGCGGGGCCGCCGTGACCGCCCCGACGAGCACGACACTGGCTGACACGGCCGCAGCCACGACGAGCAGCCTGCACGTTCGAAGGTGCAACCTCGCCATTCTCTAACGTTACGGCGACTGTCAAACTCCCGGACCGGTCGGGCAGGCAGGAAACGCCCGGTGTCGTGCGGCACTCTGACGGGCGCAACGGCGCCGGGAGCGACAACGTTCGCTTGCCCGAGCGTCCCGCTATGCACTCAGAACGTCCCTGTGTCAGGCTGTGGTCATGCCGCGCTACCGAATCCGGACTACGGAGGGTGAGGAGCTTGGCGAGACAGAGGACACTGAGCGGTCCTGGGGTCTTGGTGACTGGTTCGTCACACCGGATGGCGAGGACGTCAAGCTCGTGAACATTCAGTTCGTCCGGGCCAGCCAAATGCCGGTGCTCGTGGTGAAGCGACACGGCGAGCTGGTCGACTGAACTCGCGGAGATCGGGCTACAGCCCAATCGCCTGCCCGAGTGTTCGCGAGTACACCCTGAACGGGCGCGTGAAACGTGCAGGCTGATGACGTGTCTCAAGCGAACTGCGACACTTAACCCAATGGCGGATCGGAGGCAGTGGAAGGCCGAGCGATTCGTGGAGGTGCAGGAGCTAGAGGCGCGGAAGCGTCTGACGAGAGCTGCTGCGTTGCGGTCGAGCCGACCCGAAGAGGCTCTGTCGATCTACGACGATTTCCTCGTTCGGTTTGGCGCTGCGTCTGCGCCGACGCTACGCCAGCTGTGTTCCGACGTGCTCGTCCAAAGGGCCGAGATGCTCGAAGAGCTGAAGGGAATTTGGAGCGGGCGCTGGAGGCCTACGATGACCTGTTAGCACGTCTTGATGGCGTGGCCGGGGTTGCGGCACGCGCCCTGGTGAGTAAGGGCATGCTGCTTGCGGCCCTTGAGCGACGGGAAGAAGCGATCCGCGTATTCGATCTTGCGGTGGCGACCTACGGTGATGCGACTGAGATATCCATACGCAACCAGATTGCGTGGTCAATGTTCAATAAGGGTCTTCTCTTCATGCGGCTGGGCCGGTTCGAGGAAGCGATCTCCGCCTACGACGCCCTGCTCACGCGCTTCGGCGACGATACCGAGCCTTACCTACGCACACTGGTCGCGGAGGGTCTCTATAACAAAGGCGACCTCCTTTACGCGGTGGGCCGATTCATCGAGGCGCTCGTCGTCTTCGATTCTCTGCTGGCTCGCTTCGGCGATGAGCCGCCCGATCAACCACCGGAGAAACTAGTTGACGTGCTCGTGGACGGTCTGCTAACCAAAGGCGCGTCGCTCGTCAAGCTTGGCCGCACCGATGAGGCAATCGAGGCCTACGACGAGCTGGTCCGACGGTATGGGGCGGACGCCAAACCCGGGCGGCAGGAGCGAGTGGCCAGGACGCTCGTCTTCAAGGCTTACGCGCTCGGAGAGAACCAACACTCGGCGAGGCCGTCGCGACCTGCGCCGAGTTGCTCAGCCGTTCGGAAACGGAACAGACGGTATATGCGTCGAGCACATCGCCAATGCCATGTACACGAAAGCTGCGAGGTACGAGCAACTCCGTAGAGACGACGACGCGCTCGCTGCATATCTGGAGCTTCTGGGACGATTCCCGGAAGGCGCAGATCCACAGGTCGATCAGTTCCTCGCGTTGGGGCGAGCAAGACGTGACCTCCTAGTGCGGGGCTGATCTCCAAGGCGCCATCCCGACTACCCAAGGTCCATGACTCTTGTGTGCGCGAGCGCCGCTTACGCCGGAAGCCGCTCAGGCGCCGGAACCCGAGAATCCGCCCCAACTGACTGAAAAGCCCCGTTCCCGGGGCTTTTCAGTCACTGCTCGCAGTTCAGTGTCACTCTCGCTCGCATCTCAGTGTCGCCCTACATCAGCCGCAGCCGGTGGAGGTGCCGCAGTCCCTACACGTGTAACAGGTCCCAGCACGCACCATCCGCCCGCCACAACGCGCGCACTCGACTGCGTCCTCGTGCGCGTTGAAGAGCGCGGTCTGTCCGGGCGTAGGCGCCTCGATCGCGGGGATGTGCGGGGCACCGCTCGCATAGGCCTGCGCCAGCCGTGCACGCACCTCCGGCGAGAGAATGCCGATCTCTTCCTGCTGATCGACGGTCAGGAACTTCTTCCCCATCCAGCGGAACACGTAGTCGACGATCGACTTGGCGGTGCGGATATCCGCGTCGTTCGTCGGCCCCGAGGGCTCGAAGCGCATGTGTGAAAACTTCGAGACGTAGACCTCGAGCGGCACACCGTACTGCAGGCCGAGCGACACGGCGATCATGAACGAGTTCATGAGACCGGCGAGTGTCGTCCCCTCCTTCGCAATATCGAGGAAGATGTCGCCTGGCGTCCCGTCGTCGAAGAGACCGACATGGATGTAGCCCTCGTATTCTCCGACCCGGAACTTGCGTCCGATCTCGGTGCGATCGTCGGGAAGACGACGCCTTCGAGGAGCTGCAAGCGTTCCGACGGGGCCGCCCG
Source organism: uncultured Solirubrobacteraceae bacterium (assembly GCA_963787765.1). Lineage (GTDB taxonomy): Bacteria > Actinomycetota > Thermoleophilia > Solirubrobacterales > Solirubrobacteraceae > Palsa-744. Next base: position 24,540 of record CAWBEF010000019.1, read on the forward strand.
CAGGAGCAAGCGCGCTCTGGCCGTTGCCCGACTTGCCCGAGAGTGGCTGGGCGACCTTGCAGTTGTCTCGATAAATGGCGATCGCCTTGACACCGAGCCTCCACGCATCGCGATAAACATCGGCGACGTCATCGATGGTTGCTGTCTCGGGAAGGTTGACTGTTTTTGAAATAGCCCCCGAAATGAATGGTTGAATCGCGCCCATCATCTTCACATGGCCACCGTAGTGGACAGCGCGTTCGCCGATCGCACAATCGAAGACAGGATAGTGCTCGGTCTTTACGAAAGGAGCGCCGACAATCGAGTTGCGTTCGTCAATATAGGCAACCACCTCCGCGACTTCGCTCGGGGCGTAACCGAGCTTTTCAAGCCCGAGCGGCACCGTCTTGTTGACGATGGTGATCTCGCCGCCGCCGACGAGTTTCTTCGATTTGACGAGCGAGAAGTCCGGCTCGACCCCGGTGGTGTCACAATCCATCATGAAGCTGATCGTCCCGGTCGGAGCTAGCACGGTCGCCTGAGCATTGCGATAGCCACTGACCTCGCCGAGGTTCAGAGCGTCGTCCCAGGCCTTGCGAGCTGCGACCAGGAGATCTTGCGGAACGGTCTCCGTCGAGGCGATGTTGCCGACCGCCGCGCGATGTTTGGCGATCACGCCGATCATGGCCGCCGCGTTCGGGCGGTATCCGGCGAACGCTCCCATCCGCGATGCGATCTCGGCAGACTTCCGGTACGCGCGTCCCGTCATCAGCGCGGTGATTGCTGCCGCGTAGGCGCGGCCCTCGTCCGAGTCGTAGGGAAGACCGCGAGCCATCAGCAAGGCGCCGAGGTTGGCGAAGCCAAGACCGAGTTGCCGGTAGGACTTGGCGTTGATTTCGATCTCCGGTGTCGGATACGACGAGTTCCCGACCAGGATCTCCTGCGCGAGGAAGACGACATCGACCGCATGCTCGAACGCCTCAACGTCGAGTTCGCCGTCCTCACGCCGGAACTTCATCAGGTTGAGCGAGGCAAGGTTGCACGCCGAGTCATCGATCGACATGTACTCCGAGCACGGGTTCGAGGCGTTGATCCGGCCGCTGTTGGGAAGCGTGTGCCATGAGTTGATCGTCGTGTCGTATTGCAGCCCGGGGTCAGCGCAGCGCCAGGCAGCTTCGGCGATCTGGCGCAGCAGCTCCCGTGCCTTCATCGAGTCGACCACCGAGCCGTCGACACGCGCGGTCAGGTTCCAATCGACATCCGCCTCGACCGCATCCATGAACGCATCGGAGACTCGCACCGAGTTGTTCGCGTTCTGGTACTGGATCGACGACCAGTCGGGCGAGTCGAGCGACATGTCGTAGCCGGCCTGCTCGAGCACCCGCGCCTTCTCTTCCTCGCGCGCCTTGCACCAGACGAACTCGAGGATGTCGGGATGATCCACGTCGAGCACGACCATCTTGGCAGCGCGGCGTGTCTTCCCACCGGACTTGATCGTTCCGGCCGACGCATCGGCACCACGCATGAAGGAGACCGGGCCGGAGGCATAGCCACCCTTTGAGAGCTGCTCCTTGGATGAACGCAGGCGCGAAAGGTTGACACCCGAACCCGAGCCGCCGCGGAAGATGACGCCTTCGCGCCGGATCCAGTCGAGGATTGAATCCATCGAGTCGTCGATCGAAAGGATGAAGCAGGCGGAGCACTGCGGCCGCTCCTCAAACCCGACGTTGAACCACACGGGCGAGTTGAAGGCCGCGAGCTGATTGACCAGGATCGCCTTGAGCTCATCCTCGAACGTCTGGGCCTCATCATCGCTCGCGAAGTACCCTCCCTCGCGCCCCCAGGTGCCGGTCGTCGAAACGACCCGGTCGATCATCTGACGGACGGAACGCTCGCGCTCGGGCGACGACATGCGGCCCCGGAAGTACTTCTGGGCGACGATGTTGGTCGCGGTCTGCGACCAAAACTTGGGGAATTCGACGGCCTTCTGGTCGAAGGCCGGCTTGTCCTTTCCCGGAATGAAGGCATCACGCGTCTCCCATTCGATCTCATCGAAGGGATCGCGGCCTGGAATCGTGAAATACCGTCGAACGGCGAGACTGGCGTCTTCCCGAGCAACGCGGTTGACGAGTTCGTCAGGGCTGACCTGGACCTTTCCCCCGGGCGTGCCGGGTACGTGCTCCTGCTCTACCGACGCCATTGGTAATCCTTTCCCCTCGACACGGACGCTTCGCCACCCGGCAACGCTACAGCTGCGCTGACGGGCCGAACCGAGCAGGGTAGGCGCCCCATCGGATGGAGCCCATGCCTGCCCCACAATCCCCCGCTACACGCGAAATTCTCTCGCACGTGGAACGTTCATTGTACCCGCGAGGCCAGATGTGACCTCCGAGCCCGGACCGCGCGAGCTACGACTCGCCGGAACCACCGGGGTGGCTGCGCTGCCAGATCATGCCCGCTCCCCCTGCGATCACGAGCAGGATCGCAAGCGCACCGAGCACTAGCAACGGCAGCGGAAATGCCTGCGGCCCACCCGGCGTGAAGTCGGCAACGATCCCGGCCCACCCGTGCTTCTTCTTCGGCGGGTTCGCGTCGGTCGTCACCGCCGACTTCGGAAGCGTGGAGGTTTCGGGTGGCGCCTTCTTGCCCTGCGCGGCCGCGAGCTCAGCCGCAGTGATGTCCTGCCGCGCACTCGAGTAGACCTGGACGTCGACCGGAAGATGGGCGATCGCCTCGCGATAACACTTCGGCTGATAGATCGAGGTGATCGAGCCGCTGTACCACTCGTTCAGCAGCAGCTTCCAGCAGGGGGTAGGCGCTGCACTCGAGCCGACCGCCGCAGCTCCGACCGCGCCAACCGAGACGAGGAGCGCCGTCGAAACGGCCAGCGCGCAGCTGATGCGCTTCCGGAAAGAGGTCGCGGGAGAGGGGGACAGTTTCAGAGGTTTAGCGAGATTCGGCGGACAGATAAGCGTATGACTGTAGTCGATCGAGCATACGGCACCCGTGTAAGGCCATTGTTATAAGGAGCCTACGCGCGCAAGTGGAGGATGGTAGCGTCGAGCGGGATGCGGCTAGTCCGGGAACTGCGCTCGCCGCTTGCGCCCGCGCTGGCACTCATGGCGGGTGCGATCTTTTTCGGCGGCGGTGCCGGGGACTCGTCGCTTCCCTGGCTTGGTGGCGCCGCCTTGCTCGTTGCGCTTGGCTTGCTCGCGACCCGCACGCCACCGAACGGTCTACGGGTGCTCGTACCGCTGGCGCTGCTTGCGGTCTGGTGTCTCGCTTCGGTCGAGTGGTCGATCGAGCCTGACCGCAGCTGGAGCTACGGGAACCGCCTGCTTGTCTACCTTGCCTTCGCGCTCGTGGGCGCGCTACTCGGCGTCGAGTCGCAGCGACTGATGCTCGGGCTGTGCGCGCTGCTCGGCGCCGTCTGTGCGTGGTCGCTGCTGGGCAAGGTCTTTCCGTTCCTGTACGAAGACTACGGCCGTATCGCACGGCTCCGCGGCCCAGTCGGGTACTGGAACAGCCTCGCCTTGCTCGGAGATATCGCGCTTCCGCTCGGGCTCTGCCTCGCATCTCGCTGGCGGCTACCCGGCACGCTGCTCGTGTTCGGCTGGCTCGTCGCGATCGGGCTCACCTACTCCCGCGGCGGGATCGTCGTCGCCGTCGTCGTCGTCGCGGCCTGGATCGTCTTTTCGGGCGCCTGGCTCGACGCGCTGACCACGTTGCTCGCCGCTGGCATTCCGGCGGCCGGGGTGCTGGCGGTCGCCTTCGCGTTACCCGGGCTGACGAGCGACGGCGAATCCCACTCGGCGCGTGTCAGGGCCGGGCTTGTCCTCGCCGGTGCGCTGCTCGCCGACGGCGCGGTCGCGGCCTGGCTCGCGCGACTCGAACCGCCACCCGTGGCAACCGCCCTCTTACGGAGAGTCGGGCTGATCGCGGCCGTGCTCGCCTGTGTCGCAGCCGTCGTCGTCGCCGCCACGCACGGCCGGACCTGGTGGGACTCGTTCACGAGTTCGTCCAACGTCGAGCTGACGAACTCTCCGTCGCGCCTCACCGAAGCAGGCTCAAATTTCCGTTGGGTCTGGTGGACCGAAGCCTGGCGCGGGTTCGTGCATAACCCGGTCAAGGGCACGGGCGCCGGGACATTCCAGCTCACGAACGAGCGTTATCGGGCCTCGAATCTCGATGAGCCGCTCGAGCCCCACGACGTCGGGGTGCAGTTCCTTAGCGAGACCGGAATTGTCGGCCTTGCGCTGCTGATCGTCTCGATCGGCTGGCTGATCGTCGCGTCGCGCCGGCGCCCCGGGCCGCAGCTCGCGCTGGCGCTCGCGCTGCCCGCCTTCTTCCTTCACAGCCTGATCGACATCGACTGGGACTTCGCCGCCGTCGCCGCGCCGGTCTTCCTGGTGGCCGGGGCGCTCGCCGTCCGCCCGGGCGGACGGCGGCGAATGACGCGCTTCTCTCTCCTCGCCGTCGGCGGGCTTGGTTTGGCACTTTTCGGGTCGCTGATCGCGCTCTGGCTCGCCAATCGCTGGACGAACGAAGCGTTCGCGCTCGCAGGCACGAATAACAGCCGGGCGCTCACCCTCGTTCGTCAGGCACGCGCGCTCGACCCCTTTTCGATCCAGCCTCTTCTCGCAGGCGGCCTCGCCGAGGCCTTCATCGCCGCCTCGCTCCCGGCCGGGCAAGACCGCGACCAGATCCTTTCTGCCGAGCTGGGCTTCCTGCAGCGGGCAACGACACTCGAGCCGCAGAACGCACAGGGCTGGTACTCACTCGGAGCCTTCAACCTCAGCGATGGCTGTCCACGAGCCGCACTTCGGGCGCTCAACCAGGCCACGATCCTCGACGGCAAGAACCTTCAGAACAAGCTCTACGGAGCAGCCCTCGCAAAAGTGAACACGGGTCGCTACAACTGCTGAGCGACGACGCTGGCCCCGGGTCTCGGAGCCCAGAAGATCACCGAGCGAACCTCAGCGACCGAGAATCACGGCAAGCTCGCCACCGTGCAATGTGCGCGCCCGGATACCGTCGAGCGGCCCGACGACCCGAATCCCGAAATCATGGGCCAGGCGTAGGCCGTCAGCCCGGTAACCGGGCCGGTACATGACGAGTGAGAGCGCGTAGTTCTGACGCGCAGCATTCGCGACGAGCGCGATCCGATAGCCGCGACGGCGGAGCGCGGCGGCGGCTTTGCCCGCTGCGCCGCTCAGACCGTTGCCGTTGAGCACGACGACGCGCAGCTCGTCAGGCGGGCGCAGCACCGCTCGTGCGACGGCGATGCGAGGCCGCTGAACTGGGCGGACGATCGCCTGCCGGTGACGAACCTGCGGAACTGTCGTTGCCTGCCGCGCGCCCTCGATCGCGTGCACGAGCGGATGACCAAAGGCAAGACCGGCGATCGTCACGAGCAACACGAATTCGAGACCGGCAATCGACCAAGCGACGGCGGTGCGCCGTTGCGGGCGGATCAGCTCATAGGTCGGACGCAGCGACGAATCCACGGGCTGCGACTTTCGTCGCCGCTACGCACACTCCTTCGCTCAAACTGACGCGACGGTCCACTCCCAGGTTGCCGCGAGACCGCTTGCGAGTGACTCCTCTGGCGTCCAGCCGAGCTCCCGTTCGGCCCGCGAGGCATCGAGCACCGAGCGGCGCACGTCGCCCACGCGTGCGGGCGCGAGCACGGGCGCCGACGGCCGCCCGGCGATCTTGGCGCAGGCTTCGTGCAGGGCCAGAACAGTCGTCTCTTCGCCGGTACCGACGTTGAAAATGCCGCCGTCGTAGCCGACTGCCGCAAGCAGGCAACGAACCACGTCGCCGACGTAGACGAAGTCGCGCGTCTGCATTCCGTCGCCAAAGATCATCGTTCCCTCGCCGCGGGCAAGCCGCTCGAGAAAGATCGCGACCACGCCACCCTCGAGACTCGAATCCTGGCGTGGCCCGTAGACGTTGGCCAGGCGAACAACCGTGTGGTTGCTGCCGTAGATGCGGTTCCAGCCCTGGAGGTACTCCTCCGCGCAGAGCTTGGCGATCCCGTACGGCGAGAGCGGCTTGCGCGGTGTGTCCTCGGTCGCAGGTCGGTCGCATTCGCCGTAGAGCGCACCGCCGGTCGAGGTGAAGACGATCTGGCTCCCGGCGAGCCGAGCTGCCTCGAGTACCTGTACCGTGCCGAGCACGTTGACGGAACCGTCGTCGAGTGGTCGCGCGACGGAGGTCGCAACATCGGTCTGGGCGGCGAGGTGAAAGACAACATCGGCGCCCTCGAGGTCGATGCCGTCACGGATGTCGCGCTTGACGAACCGCGCCGCCGAGTTGATTTGCTCGCGTTTGCCGAACGAGAGATCGTCGATAACGCTCACCTCATCGCCACGCGCAAGGAGAGCATCGACGAGATTCGAGCCGATGAACCCGGCGCCTCCTGTGACAACAGCGTGCACGGCCCCAGGATAACGACGAAGCTCGTCACATAAGCTCAAGCGATGCGCGGGCCCGTCTTCCTGAGCTTCGAAGGCCTCGACGGATCAGGCAAGACCACACAGATCGAACGCCTAGCGGCCTCACTGACAGCGCTCGGGCGACACGTCGAGGTATTCCGCGAACCCGGAGGTACCGAACTCGGGGAACGTATCCGCGAGCTCGTCCTGATCGGCGGCGACGTTTCGCCCTGGGCAGAGGTATCGCTGTTCGCGGCCGCCCGCGCCCAACTCGTGCAGGACAAGATCAGGCCGAGCCTCGAGGCCGGGCGTGACGTGATCTGCGACCGCTACCTGGATTCGTCGGTCGCCTACCAGGGCGCCGCCCGCGGTCTCGGCGAGGAGGCCGTTTTTGACTGGAATCAGCGAGTCACCGGCGGCCTGCTTCCGGACGCAACTTTCCTGCTCGCGCTCCCGGCGGAGGAGGCGGGTGCGCGTATCGCACGCTCGCCAGCTGCCGATCCCGTTCGTGCGACGCCGACACCGGACAGGCTCGAGCGTGAATCGCTCGCTTTCCGCGCACGCGTCGAGCGCGCCTACGCCGAACTGGCGCGCCGTTCCGCGCGGGTCGTCTCGCTCGACGCCACGCTGGCACCTGAGGCAATCGCATCCCAAGTCTTCGCCCACGTCCAGGCCCTGCTGGCGACGGCACAGCAGTCGGGTGACGCCTCGCGCCTCGGCACCCACGAGTAATGATCGGTTTCGAAGGCCTCCGCGAGCAGGCGGACGCTCGGCGTCTACTCGAAGCAGCGCTGAGCGAGGGCCCCGCCCACGCCTACCTCTTTCACGGGCCAGCCGGCGTCGGCAAGCGCGAGTTTGCCCGCGCGTTCGCACACGGCCTGATCGGCAGCGATCGTCACGTGCACCCGGATATCTACGAGCTCGAACCGCTCGGCGACATGATTCGTATCGACGCGATCCGTGAACTCCGACGCGACCTGCACATGCGGCCCTTCGAGGCTGCGCGCAGGGTCTACCTCATCCTGGGCGCCCACCTGATGAACGAGGAGGCGGCCGACGCACTGCTTAAGGACATCGAGGAGCCGCCCTCATACGCAGTGATCGTGCTCGTCGCAAACACCCTCGGTCCCATCCCGGCGACTATTCGGTCGCGCTGCCAGCACATTCCGTTCTCGCGACTCTCGGAACGGGCGATGCGCGAGATCGTCGCAGCACGAGCACCTGAACTCACGGAGGCGGAGCAGACCGCTGTCGCGCGCATCGCGTCGGGCCGCCTCGACCGCCTCGCCCGCCTCATCGACCCGCGCGCCGCCGCACGCCGGCGCGTACTGCTTGGGCTCGCCCGCGCGGTCTACGACGATGAACACTTCGATCCGTCCGACGCCGCCTCCGCCCTCCTCGCCTGCACCCGCGAGCGAGGTAGCGAAGCGAAAGCCCTCGAGGAGGTCAGGGTGCAGGGGCTCGAGCTGACGAACCGGGAGGCCGAGCAACGGATACGTCGTGCGCAAAGAGGTGCAGAGCGAGAGGAACTGCTCGCCCAGCTCGAGGAGCTCGCCGCCTGGTACCGCGACCTAATCGTCGTGGCCGTCGGCGCTGAGGGTGTCGCGATGCATATCGACCGGCTGACTGAGCTTCAGGGCGACGCCTCACGCGCGCGGCTACCGGGCGCCGAACAGGCCGTCGAAGTCGTGCTCGAAACCTGGCGTCGACTCGAAGAGTTCAACCTCTCGTCGCAACTCGCGCTCGAGGGCTTGTTCGTCGAACTTGCGTCGGCGCTACGAACCTGACGCCACCCCAACCGTCACTCCGCAGGTGGTGGCTAGCCTTGACGGGTGACGATCATCCTGCTCAAGCTCACGATCAGCCCGGTCGTGATCGTGCTCGCGTCGCTCCTCGCGCACCGGTTCGGGCCCACGATCGGCGGCTGGTTGATCGGCCTCCCGGTTACGGCAGGCCCGGTCGCGCTCTTCCTCGCGCTCCAACACGGCGCAGGGTTCGCAGCGCATGTCTCGACCGGGTTTGTGGCCGGGGTATCCGCTCAGGCGGCCTTCGTGCTCGGCTATGTGGCGCTGGCGGCCCGCGGCGCCACCCGCGGTCGCGCGCTCACAGCTGGCACGGTCGCCTTCACCTGTACTGGACTCGGGGTGGAAGCCCTCGGGCTTTCGCTCCCCGAGCTCGTCGCCTGCGCGCTCGCGATGCTCATCCTCGGCCTCAGGCTCGTGCCAGCCGCACCCGCTGGCACTGAACTCGTGCCCACGAGGAACACCTTGTTCCTGCGGATGGCAGCGGCAACGGTGCTCGTGCTTGCGATCACGAGCTTCGCCTCCACCCTCGGGCCCGAGCTCAGCGGCGTCGCGACTACGTTCCCGTTGCTCTCGACGATTCTGGCCTTCAGCTTGCACAGAACTGACGCCGTCGCCGCGATTGCCGTCTATCGTGGGTTGCTTATGGGCCTCTTCGCGCTCGCCGGGTTCGCGGCGTCTCTGACCGTCGTGCTCTCCCGGCTTCCGCTGGCGGCCGCTTTCACGATCGCACTAGCGCTGACCCTTTCGATCCAACTCGGCTCGCTGCAAACGCTGCGGCGCAGCCCGGAGGTGAACGCATGACCGAAATCGTCTTCGTCGAGATCCCCGGCGGATCTCGGAACAAATACGAGTGGGACAACGAGGCGGGCGGCATCGTGCTCGACCGTCGCCTGTTCACGTCGATGAGCTATCCGTCTGACTACGGGTTCGTCGAGGGAACGCTTGCGGAGGACGGCGACCCACTCGACGCACTCGTGCTGGTCAGCGACCCCACCTTCCCCGGCTGCCGGATTCGCGTGCGGCCAATCGGCATCTTCCACATGTCCGACGAAAAGGGCCCCGACGAGAAGATCATCTGCGTGCCGATCAACGACCCGACTTGGGCCCGGCTCGCCGACATCCACGACGTTCCCTCCGGTCTCCGTGACGAGGTCGAGCATTTTTTCCAGGTCTACAAGGACCTCGACCACAGCGGTTCGGTCATCACGAACGGATTCGGCAATCGAACCGAAGCAGAGGCCGCGATCGTTGCCGCAAAGGACCGGGCCGTCGCCGCGATCGCTGCCGAAGCCTAGGCTCGAACTTCCCGCTCGTTGCGCATTTCTGCTTCGAGGAGCCCTTGCTCCGCGACGCTTGGATCCATAGGGTGCCGCTTGCACCGAGCACGGAGCGCGAGTAAGTCGAATCCGCATTTGAGGGCTGGTACGCAGAGGGTCGCAAGGCCTGAGGGCGGAAGGTCAATGAAGGCGGGGGATGAAAGCGCCACCGGCTCGGTGAATCTCATTTCCGGCGCATTCGCGCAGGGCTGCTCTCGGATCGCCGTTGGCTGCTCCACGATCGACGACACGCGACTCTCGAAACGCCCGGCGAACGAAGCCGCTCAAATCGCGAATTGGCGAGTAAACTGCGGTCTGCGCCGACGTAGCTCAGCTGGTAGAGCACTTCACTCGTAATGAAGGGGTCCGCGGTTCGAATCCGCGCGTCGGCTCACATAAATTCCTGCTCAGAGCGTTGTTTGTTCACTGAGATGTATACAGACTTCGGTCGATGACGCACCGGTGACAGGCCCACGACGAGGCTGGAATCCCTCCACCCTGGCTCGACAGCTTGGAGGTCGTACACTCGTCGTCGACCACAAGAGGCGTTCGATCGCGGTCACGAGCCTGCAGGGCCCTGGATCAGGCAACGTTCGGGGGACGCTGTACACGTTGCCGCTCCATCTCGACGAGCATCACTCCTGCCGACGCGCTCACTGCGGCCCATGCGGCCAACCCGTCAACCGCAGCGTCGTCCCACGCCTCGCTCGTACGAGTTTGAGCGCGAGATCTCGACGCCGTGGACGGTTGCAACGCGCGGCACATCGCCTCGCGCGAACACTTCCGAGCCGCGCCGGCCGCCGTCCACGCCCGGCCCACCGTCTTCCCATCCCCGAGTTATCCACCTTGTAGCTGGTCCCCTCCGCTCTCGCCCACGGGCCGAGCGCGCGACGAAAAGGAACTTGTAGTGGCGAGCACGGTTCCTTACCATGGCCAATGCGATCCACCGTGTTTACGTGATGAGCGAACCGGCCGCGGGGGAGTATCTTTGCGCTATCGCTTTCACTCTTGGCATCTCAGCAAGTGTCAAGCGAAATAGGAAGATTACATGCCTTCTGAAGCTTAATCACATCACCTATTCCTAGCAGTGCTTGAATATTCTCAACCGCCTGTTGGCCTTTGAGGTGTTCGAGGAATTCAATGAATGCCTTCGCGCCAGTCGCGTCTCCAATCAATTTATCAAACGGGATGACGCCGAGAGCTAGTTCAGCAGTTAGAGACAGGCACTGCGCTGTTGGGTCGCACGCTATTGGCCGGTGCATATAGATGGCATTGCACCGAAACGCCAGTTTGATCTGGCAATTGATCGAGAACACTCGATGGAAGTGAGGAAGGCCAAAGACTTGCACCTTGCGCAAGCAGGCAATAGTATGTCGCGCTAAGGAACCCAGTAGCGCTTCAGTCCGACATGACGTACCACGATGTTTTTGAGCCTTGGTATCGCCTGACCATCGAACAAGGTCCACCTGGTACTGGCCTTAGCTCAGTCAACGACGGCGCCGAACCCCCGGAACTCCCAGACTGACCACCACCGCTCGACGATCCGTTCCCGCTTGTCGTCCCAGAAGATGATCCGGAGCCCGCGCCAGAAGTGGTAGTTGCGCTTGATGCGGCCCCCCACTGACCGTGTTGGACTGAACCCCGTCGGCAACAACCCAATGGTTCGGGCCATACCCGAGTAGCGGTAGCTCGCCGTCGACGCGCTTCACTTTCCGATGGTCATGACATAAGCTCGGACGTAAACCCTCCTGTTGCTCTCGGCGCTGTCGTAGCACTCAACACACCGACATGTTGGCCGGAAGTTCTCAACGAACGTCGTACCGATATCCCTCAGGCGCCGCCGGCGCCTCAGGGCCACTGACAGCGGGCTTATGCCGCCAGTGCTGCCGATCGAACCCCCACCACATAAGCGGCCAAAGCGGGATCCACAAACCGGCGTTGATCGAGCTCCCGCTAGTCTCCCCATCGTTGTGAACGCATCCGCAGACATCATAGTACTGATCTTCCAAGAGGGGAAAAGGCAATCTGGTAAACCCACCAGGATCCTCCATCTGAACAACCGCAAACCCGGTTAGACGGCAGGCGACTGGACCCCGTCGTGTTCGAACGGGCACTGCGGCCTTCTCCGCACCGGCATCGCTATAGTTCGTCCAGGTGTTGAAATGCCACGGCCGTCTCCGGCGTACCGAGGGCGGCGACTGAGTACTGGGCCCCTCCCCCCCCCCGCCTCCCACGACCGGCACGGCCGGACCATGAACGGAATGCCGTGTGAACTCCCTCGTCGCTGCCGTTCGTCTGTAGAACGCGTCGGCTGAACGTAGTACTGGTGTCCAAGGCGAAGAACGATTGATACCACCAGGTGTCACATCGGCATCTTAAAGCTCCCGTGACGGCCCCACGTGATGAACGGTGCGTAGGTGGGATCGCAACCCCTCCGTCCCACAGCATACGCTGTAGTCCGTCCAGGTGTTCGGAGCGCCACCCACAGTGTCCGCAAACGTACCCGAGTCTCGATGACGGACTGTGGTGAGCGCCACACCGCAGACCATCAGCGCAAGCAGCCGCCACCTCGACGAGCGAACCTCAGCCCCCTCCTCACCACGCCCTCCCTCACGAGCGGAAGACTGAATCATGAGTCCCCACGCATCTGATAGTACGCGGCCCGTCTCTGAAGCACATGCCTTTGGCACCACCCGCTCCGCCAAGATTTCCTCGCATATGAGCCGGAAGTGCACGCAAACACCCTGGCTCTGAGTGACGGAGCGATCGCATTGTAAATGACTGATGTTCGTTTCCCCCCGCCGATGGATATCTCCTTCCCCATCCGAGCCCCCGCCAGCAACTCGTCGATCAGATCGCGGGAAGAAGCTGGCGAACATCGCCGTAGACCGGGTGATTGCTTTGTCACAGCCCGAGGCCGCGGTCGGCCGAGACGGGGAGGGCGTCCGATTTTCTGTGTAGGCGGGGTTGATGGTTAGTCGGGCAGTCGGTCTCCGAATTGGATCTTGAACGCTAGGAGCGCTTTCGTCCAGCCCCGGGTTCGTGTCCATTGCGGGACGGCGTTCTGGATCGCGAGGTAGATCAGCTTCCGGGCCGAGTCCTCGGTCGGGAAGCTGCCCTTCGTCTTGATCGCTTTGCGCAGCTGGCGGTTGAGCGCCTCGATCGCGTTCGTCGTGTAGATCACGCGGCGGACCTCGTCGGGGAACGCCATGAACGGGGTCACGTACTCCCAGCTGGATCGCCACGCCTGGCCGATCACTGGGATCTGCTCGCCCCACTTCTCCTCGAACTCCTCGAGCGCGACCATCGCCTGGTCGGCATCGATCGCGGTGTAGATCGGCTTCAGATCCTTGACCACGGCGTCGTATTGCCGGCGCGGCACATACTTCAGCGACTGGCGGATGAGGTGCACGATGCACGTCTGGACCGTTGTCTGCGGGTAGATCGCCTCGATCGCCTCAGGGAACCCCTTGAGCCCGTCGACGCAGCAGATCAGGATGTCCCGGACCCCGCGGTTCTTCAGGTCGTTGAGGACTTGCATCCAGAACTTCGCGCCCTCGTTCGCTTGGAACCACATGCCGAGCACCTCCCGCTCGCCGTCCATGTTGATCGCCATCGCCAGGTAGCACGCCTTGCGCTGCACGACGCCGCCGTCACGGATCTTCAGCACCAGCGCATCCAGGAAGACGACCGGGTAGACATCATCCAACGGCCGGGTCTGCCACGCCCTGGCGTCGTCCATCACCGCGTCGGTGACACGGGAGATGAGGTCACGGCCGACCTTCACCCCGTAGATCTCCTCCAGATGCGCCTCGATATCCCGGTCGACATGCCGCGGCTATAGAGCGCAAGGATCTTGTCGTCGAACCCCTCAAACCGCCGCTGACGCTTGCGCACGATCTGCGGCTCGAACGTCCCCGCCCGATCCCGCGGCGTGTCGATCCTCACCTCGCCCTGCTCGGTGATCAACGTCTTCGGCGTCGACCCATTCCTGGTGTTCCCCGTCCCGCCGGGCGGCTCCTGGTGGGGCTCATAGCCGAGATGATCGGTCAGCTCGACCTCCATCGCCCGCTCGACCAACCGCTTCGTCAACTGGCTCAGCAAGCCCGCCCGGCCGGCGATCTCCTCCTGCGTCCGCGCGCCCGGCGAGCAGCTCGTCGATCAACTCGTCCGGCAGAAGCGCCTTGACCTCCGCGGCGAGCTCCGGCCGAGGGGGCGGCTGCGGCGCGCGCCGCCAGCGCGGCGCTGCGCTCGCCCTACGGGCTCGCTCCGCTCCACGCCGGCGGCTACTCGGATCCGTCGACTCGCTCCAACCTGCTTGGGATTGTGCGTGGACATGATCTCCTTTCGAGAATCCATGCCTACACAGATGGCCGGACACTCCCCGCACCAGGCCACCCGCACCTACACCGCCGCCGCGTCAGCAAAGGCAAAACCCCACGCGAAGCAACCCGCCTCCTCAGCTCCTACCTCGCCCGCCACCTCTACCGCATCATGCAGAACTCCACCCCAATAACCACTTGACAGTCATAGGAGCTTCATTGGGGCTGCGGGACGGGAGCACAAGGTCGCGGTCGCGAAGCTTCGGCGACTCCGAGCACCGCCTGAGCTCCCGCTGGTTCGCGGAGGCCGTCGTCGCCGCTCCCGCTCGTCGCCGGAAGCCGCGCCGTGCCTCCTGGCACGAGCTGCCTAACGCAGCTATGTCCGCCCACTTGGTCGAGACCCCAACGATCGGCGATCGGGTCTGGACGGACAAGCCGCGTCTACCCCGCGGAGACACGGTCCACGTTCATTCGCCGGGTCATGCTTAGGCGAGACAGAACCGGTCGGAGCATCGAGGGCTAGATAGAGCTCGTCGGTCGTTGCCGAGCTGACAGTAGGCCGCCGTCGTGGCGGCCTTTACCTGGCTGCTTGACAAGAGGCCGGGCGCCCAGCTACCTTACTTTGTTCTGAAAGTAAACGGGACCCACACCAAGCCGAGAGGATGCGCTGGCGAACTTCGGGGCGGCTTGCCGCGAGTACGAAGCCATCGGCAAGAGCCTTCCACTCATGGCCCTCGTGGCTCACGAGGGGTGCCTCGATCCGCCAACTTGCCCGCGCGGGCGGCATACCGACCTCGCGCGCGTACAACCTGATCCGGCACGGACAGGTGCCCTCTCCCGGTGCCCTGCTAGCGGGCGCCACACCCACGACGGAACTGAAGGAGGTGGCCATGACAACAGCACTCCAAGCGCCGGCCTTGTCGCTCCTCGAGTCGGACATGCGGCTCGTCGCGTTCAAGGTCAACCGGACGTTCTGGGAGGGAATGAGCGACGAGGACTCTACGAACAAACTTGCTTCGCGTGGCGGACGAGCCCGCATCTGCACGACCCCGACCTCGCATTCGCAGTGGCACACGGGATCGTCCGTGCGGTGTACCGAATCGACCGCTGGGAGCCGACCCCGGACAACCGCTGGAGGTTCCACGGTGAGTTCGACGAGGATCTCACTGAGAAGTGGCGCGGCGTCGACGTCTCCGCTGACATGGGCCGGGCAACGAACCTCCGTTACATCAACTGCTAGGCCGCGACTCGCCGTTTCGCAGAGCTCGGACATGTCGCGTGAGGGCAGGCGGTGAAGACCCCTGCCCTCAGGCGCTGAGTAGTGACTCGACGTACACGTAGCCAGTGTTGAGTACAGACAACGCATCGGAGGTACACGACAGGTCTCCGACCTCCGCGACTCGCGCCGCGTAGGATAGTCCGACGCTGTTGGGTACACTTAGACATGCTTGACGTCAAAGATGTCAAGCTCTAGTGATGCCACACGGAGGACGGAAAGGACGGACCACAGTGGCGGTCAGTAGACAGCAGATCGAGATCTTGCAGCGGCCGCTTCCGCGGCGGGAGCGAGAACAGATCGTCGAAGACATCAACCTGTTCACGATCTTGCGCGGAAGCCTCCAAGCCGCGAACTGCACGCGCTGCGCAACGAACTCGGTCACTTGGTCGTGATTGACGAGGCTCACCACCACCGCACTGGCGAGATCCATCCGGCGACCGGCGAAGAAATCCCCTCCCCGAAGAGCAGACCTACCTCGGCTTCCGTTCGCTGCTCTCGCTCTTTCAGCAACGGCATGCGCTGCTTGAAGACTCGCTGACCGCACCACAGTCTGACGAGGCTGCGTGCCTCCCGGCAGACACCGCTGAACCGGGCGAAGGCAAACACGCTACTCGGCGTTCAAGTAAATGGCGTCTGGCGCTTCCCCGAGTTGGCAGTTCAACCCGGAAGAGGCGATGACGGCGTCGTGCACGGACTGCCGCAAGTCCTGGACGCGCTTGAGCCACAAGACTACGTTCTCGAAACTCGTCTGGCTACACCGTCCGAGCCGGACGTTGAGGCGCGAGCCAATCGAGGTGCTGCGAGCGGGCGAGGTCGACCGGGTCGTAGGCGCCGCACGGGCGGTCGCCAGCTGCCCTAGCCGTGGTCTCGATTCGCGTTCCTCCGCCCGACAGCCGGCGGACGCTCTCCCCTGAGCACGTCCTTGTCCCTGAGGGGACGTCGCTATTTCGCATCTTCGATCCAAGCTCGCGCTACCGGCCCGGCCCGCTCAGCTTCAGGTACGTTGGCCGCGGCCCGCTTCGACCACCACGAAGGCACCGGGGCAACCGAGCTGCGCGGGATCATCTATGCCGGGCTGACGCTCGACTGTGCGGTCGTCGAAGCGTTCGACGTCGGCGTCGTCGAACCCGGGACGAAGCATCTCGCGCGGATTCTTCCCACCCGCGAACTCACTCTGCTCGACCTGCGCGGCCGCTCCGCGATGCGCGCGGGCACCGTCGCCGCGATCGCGAGCGCTGACCACGCTCTCTCACAGCAGTGGGGCCGTTACGTTTACGAGAACCCAGACATCTATGGGGAAGTCGACGGCGTCTTCTACGCCTCTGCGCATAACGGTGACGACGCAGTAGCGCTGTGCGAGCGGGCAGACGGGGCCCTCGAATGCCCACCGACCCATGACGCGCCTCTAACCGATCCCGCGGTGCTGACGGCGATCCGCCGCTCCGCGCTCGCACATCGGCTCGTCGTGTTGGCGCCTGGTCCGTAGGCAACTACACCGTTCTATGTTTTGAGGACAGACAACGTCACACGGGTACGAGACGGGTACATGAGGTAGAGCACGCGCGGTCACGCGCGTACAACCTCGGCACGGCTGAAACAGCGATTTGCAGGGAAGACCGTGACCGCGAGTGTCCGACCGTGCACGCCGTACCGCCCCGAAGACCTCCATGGTAAGGAGGGGGGTGAACGGTTCGAGTCCGTTAGAGGGCTTCTAAGAAATACCCGCAAAGAGGGGTATGACGGTAAGCGTTCACCCCCGTAGAGGGTCCGCGGTTGCGGCGGCGAATGGTGTGGTGTGGAGCGGTTTGAGGCCGAGGCGATCCTTGATGGTGATCGTGAGACGGCTGTGTCGTTGTTGTTGCGGGTCGGTGAGCTGGTTGAGGCGAATCAGCGTCTGGAGGCTCGGGTGGGTGAGCTTGAGCGTCGGTTGAACCGGAGCTCGCGGAACTCGTCGTTGCCGCCGTCGCAGGATCCGCCGTCGGTGCCGCCGCGGACGGGCGGTACCGGGTCGGGTCGCGGGCGGGGTGGGCAGCCCGGGCACCAGGGCAAGCACCGGCGGTTGCTTCCTCCAGACCGGGTCGATGAGGTCGTCGAGCATTGGCCGGATCGGTGCGGGTCGTGCGCGCACGTGTTCGAGGAGCTCGATCGTGTTGATGCCGCCGAGCCGTGGCGCCACCAGGTCGCGGAGTTGCCGCCGATTGCGGTCAGGGTGACCGAGCATCGCTTGCACGGCGTGTGCTGTCCCGCGTGTGCCGTCCCGACGCGAGCCGAGCTTCCCCGTGAGGTGCCGCGGTCGGCGTTCGGGCCCAGGCTGCAGGCGGCGGTCGTGACGCTCGCTGTCCGCAACCGTGTCTCCCGCCGCGACACGACCGAGCTCGCCCGCGAACTGTTCGGTGTGGAGCTCTCGACCGGGTCGGTTGACACGGTCATCCAGCGCGCCGGGGAGGCGCTCGCCGGGCCGCACACCGAGCTCGAGCAGCGCATCAAGTCGGCCGCGGTCGTCAACATCGACGAGACCGGCTGGAAAACCGCCGGCGGCCGCCGCACACTCTGGGCCGCGTTAACCAGCCGCACCGCGGTGTTCCGGATCGCAGCGGGCCGTCACGGCTCCGAAGCCAGGATCCTGCTCGGCGAGCGGTTCCCGGGGATCGTCTGCTCCGACCGCTGGGGCGGCTACGACTACCTCGAGCCTGCTCGACGACAGCTCTGCTGGGCCCACCTCCTCCGCGACTTCACCGCCCACAGCGAAGGCATGGGTGAGCAGAAAACCTTCGGACACGCCGGGCTCGCGATCGCCCATGACCTCTTCGCCGCCTGGGACGCCTACCAGCAAGACGCAGACCGAGCCCGTCTTCAAGCCCAGATCGCGCCGCTCCACGACAAGCTCCAGGCGCTGCTCGAGCACGCGGCCCGCAAGAGCCCCAGAACCAAATACCACCGGCAGTTCGCCAGGAACCTCGAAATCCGCTGGCATGCGCTCTGGACATTCACCACACACGACGGTGTCGAGCCGACCAACAACCACGCCGAACGCGGCCTCCGCGGCGCCGTCATCTACCGCAAGCTCTCACTCGGCACCCAATCCGAACAAGGCGAACGCACCATCGAACGACTCCTGTCCGCCTCGCTCACCTGCCGACTCCGCAAACAGTCGCTCTACGACTACCTCACCCAAGTCCTCACCGCCCACGCACGCGGCGACCCAATACCCACCCTCACATGACCACAGAGGGCTGAACGCTTTACCGAAAAAGCCCCGTTTCCGGGGCTTTTTCCGTAGCAGGCCTGTAAGCCGGAGGGTCATCATGGGATTGCAGATAGGAGCCTCCGGCCTGCACGAAGGGGGTTTACATGCAATCCGAAGTCGACGATTTCATCCGCTATGTGAGGATCGAGCGACGCCTCGCCGATCTCACCTGCTCGGCCTACGAGCGCGACGTGAAAGCGTGTCTGCGCTTCCTGGCAGGGGAGGGGATGACTCAGTGGAACTCTGTCCGGCCGCCCGACCTGCGCCGTTTCCTCGCGCATGAGGCGGTGCGGCGGCCGGCACCCTCGAGCCAGGCCCGTGCGGTCGCCTCGCTGAAGGGCTTCTTCCGCTTCTTGATCGAGAACGAGTACATCGAGCGTGATCCTGCGCTCGTCTTACGCACACCGAAAAAGCGCGAGGTGCTCCCTGATGTGCTCACGATGGGCGAGCTCGAACGCCTGCTCGCGACGACCGGCCGGCGCGAGCTGTGGGAGCGCCACTTCCCCGGCAAGCCCGAACGCGACCGGCTGATGCTCGCCCTGATGGCCTACGGCGGCCTGCGACGCAGCGAGCTGCTGGGACTCGAGTGGGACGACGTCGACCTCGCAGGTCGGCTCCTACGCGTGCGCAAGGCCAAAGGCGGGCGGCAGCGTACGATCCCGATCCACCCGGCGCTCGCACCGCTCTTTGCCGAGTACTACGCGACCCGGGTGCCGTTGCGTGGGCAGGCCGTCTTCGTCGGCGTGCAGGGCAACCCGCTCAAGGAGACGCAGTTCAGCCAGGTGTTCCGCCACTACGTCGACGCGAGCGGTGTCAACGAGCACAGTCGTCCTGCACTCCACTTCTCGTTCTCGTCTCGCCTCACTCTCGCTCCTCTTCCGTTCGGTAACTGTCTTGATTCAGATTTTCCTCCGTCTCGTGTTTTGCCCTGTTCATCTGCCGTCGCTCGCTCAGGCCCGCTTGTACCTCTGCTCGCTCTGCTCCCCGTTCCCTGACCACTCTCTCGATGCTTTCGACGTAGAGAGGGAGTAGTCAGGGTCTCGGCCTTTATCGAGAAAGGGAGCAGAGCGAGCGCTTTTGCCTGCTCAGCGGGCCGAGCGAGCGCGAGCAGTCGTCGCCGGCGGGGTTGCCGGGCCAAACCTGGTCGCTTGACAGATCCTTCACCAGCCCGGTCCGGCGTTGCCAGGACCGGTTCGAGCACCAACTCAGCGGCGATCGTCGTTCCCGGTGTCCTGCCGCTTCCGCCTCGATCTCGGCGGCTTCGGATCGGGCGGCAGGTCCGACGGGCGTCGTTGTATGGCCCTGGGTCGGCTGGGTTGGTCGTGGGCGGATGGGATGAATTGCGGTGAGGCGCGGATCTGTTGGCGGTGCCAGTCGTCGTGGACTCGCGCGAGCCAGGCCTCGATCTCGACGAAGGATTCACGTCGCAGTCGGTAGACGTGCAGCCGGCGGTCAGATGGCGCCTCCAGTACGTCGACGATGCCAGCGTCGCGCAGGAGGCGCAGGTGGCGGCTGATCGCAGGCTGGCTTGTGCCGATGCGTAGCACGAGGTCGCAGACCGGCATAGGCTGGGTCGCGAGGGCGGCTACGAGCCTCTGCCGGGTCGGATGCGCGAGCAGCGCGAGGCCCTTCGGCGCGGCGATTTCCATCGCAACTGCTTTATATACCCGTCTCGGTCCGGCCAACGCTCTGACGGACTCGGCGAGGGAGCGAAGAACCGCATAGTGATGCGCTGTTCCGGTTCGCGTCGGCCGACTCAACGGGGTCCGAGCGCGAATCGGGATGTCCGAAAACCGTGGCAAAAAGGACTTAGGTTAAGTAAGAGGGACCTTTTTCGCCCTGATCCGCGTCGCACGCGGGGAGCCCATGGCCGCTCCCGAGTGCCGTGGTCTCGTGGTACACGGATGCCCTCGATCGTCGCCCCGAAGCCCTGCGGCCGAGTGCCTGCGCGGCTAGGGCGATTTCACCGTGCCCGCGGTTTCATACGCGACGCCATATGGCCCGACCATCAGACGAAGGAGGCCGTTTGCACCAGCAACCAGCGAAGCGCGCCAGCACACGGGACCGTGAGGTTCTGGCGTTCATCGGTGAGCAGTTTGTGGTCACCTTGCCACAGCTCGAGCTGCTGATCGGACGCTCTGACCGTTCGGCTCGTTGGCTGCGAACACGACTGCAGCGCGCCGGCTGGATCGAGGCGCGCCAGATCTTCACCTCGACACCCACGCTCTGCTGGCTGACCGGCACCGGCGCCCGCATGGCAGGACAGCCCTACAAGGCATGGCGGCCCGCCGAGGCGGGGGCGACCCTCGGCAAGATGGTCGTGCTCACCGACGTTCGCCTCGCGGCAAAACGCGATTTCCCGCAGATGATTTGGGTACCGCGCCGTGAGCTTTTCGCTCTCCACCGCGGCAGACCCGAACCCGAACACGTCCCCGACGCGCTGATGACACTCGACGGGGTCGAGGCGGCCGTCGAGCTGATCGAGGACAAGCTCGACGAGCGCGCCGCCCGTAGACGGATGGAACTATCCCTGGCCGACTGCGGTCGCGTGGTCTTCTTCGCCCCACGGGTGGCCGCCCGACAGCTCCGGAAGATCACCGAGTCCGAACGGAACGTCAGCGTCGTCGAGTTCATTCACGATCCCTACCGGCCCGAAACGCTCGTGCTCCCGCCGCTCGATCAGCTGCTCCCGAACCTCCGAGGGCGTACGCGTGAGCCGGATCCCTGGGATGACGCACCGGCCGTCGACACCGATCGGTTCGATGACGGCCCCATACCCGCCCAGTGGGGGGCGTCGCCGAACCGGCCGCCAGACCAGCTGCCCGAATCCCAGCGTCCTTCCTGGGATGCGCCGCGTATTCGCCTGCGCAGCGACGATCCGAACCCCGGCAGGTGCCGCACCAGCGACGCGGCTGGCGGCTCTGAAGTCAGCGCGCCTGACCACCGTCCTTCGCACGAAAGGAGCGACCTCTGACATCAATCTGCAGCGTGCCCGCACCGCGCTTTGACGATGCGGCAGTCGAGAGTCTTCGCAGCGGCCTGTCGGCTGCGCGCCGGCCGCGACGCTCGGCCACCGTTCGCGATCATCGCCGAGTGCGTTGCCGAGTTCGGCGTCCCGCTTCCACGACGAAGCGTGGAGGTCGGCTCGATCGTGCAGGCACGTGAGGAGTGGTTGGCGCGGCTGCGAGCTCGAACCGCAGCAAGAGCGCCCTCACCGCCTACCGAGTCGCACTCGACGAGCTACTCGCCTTCCTCGCCGAGCGCCCGGAGAGCGATCCATTCGCCGAGTCGACAATCGTCGCCCATTTCGACGAGTACCGCGAGCGGGCTCACCCGGCAGCTGCGACCTACTACCGGCGCTTCACGCTGCTGCGCAACTTCTTTCGGTGGTTCACCCGTCGCGCCGGGATGCCAGACCCCTTCCTCGACCTCGCAGCACCAAAAAGCCCCAACAGGAGGCCGACTGGCTCACTGCTGAGGAGTTCGCTGGCTGCTTGATGCAGCCGGCTCACCGCTTCGCGCGAGCTGGCCTCGCCGAGCGGGACCGGCTGGTGCTGCTCGCGCTTGTCACGACTGGACTTCGGCGCTCCGAGTTGATCGCGCTCGACTGGGCCGACCTCGAGCTGGACGGGTCGCGACCGTCGCTGCTGGTGCGTGCCGGCAAAGGCGGGCGACCCCGCCGCCAACCGCTGCCGGCGCAGCTCGCGCGAGAACTCGCCCAACTCCGCCGAAGCCTGGGAGCGGCTGGGGAGGAGCCGGTCTTCTGCGGTCTCGCGGGTGGGCGGCTGCAGTCGACGATCCTCGCGAACCTGATCCGCCGTGCCGCGGACCGCGCCGGGCTCGACAAGCACGTGACCGCACACACGCTGCGCCACACCGCCGCGACCTGGCTTCGCCAGGCGACCGGGGATGCACGTCTGGTCGCCGCCTACCTCGGTCACGCCGACCTCTCGACCGTCAGCCGCTACGCCCACGTCGCCGACGAGGAACTTCACCAGGCCGCCGCTGCGGTCGCCTCCTGTACGGGCGCAGTCAGCACGCTCCACCCGGCCGCGATCCGACCGGACCAGAGCATCCAAAGGGACTAGGCTGTGTCGTGCAGTCGGCCCTGTTAGCTACAAGGGACAGTCGATGAACATCCGGGGGATCGTTGTCGGCGTCGCGCTCGCGACTCTCGGCGCTACCGCTGGCGTCGCCACCGGGAGCCACGTCCAAGCGTCGCGGACGCACACGGCGAGCGTGCAGTCAAACACGATCACCGTCCTTGAAACGAGTGCGCTGGGCGTGCGGGCGCTCGTTTCGGAGCAACTCGGCCTTTCGTCGCGCGGGCCGTATCGCGCGCGCCCCGTGAAGATCGAATTCGATCAAGACCTGTGGATCGACCATCTCAAATGGGTTGACTGGGGTCAGCCAGTTGCATTCGCGAGCGGTGTTGTGCACGCAAGCGCCGGGCCGAGCTACAGCTTCACCACCACGGCGGGCGGGATCATGCTCGACAAATTGCAATCCTGCGCCACCGGTTCGCACTCCTACTACACGTACGCGTCGATGCTTGCGCCTGCTGGCTTCCCGGATAACACCGAGTCGATGGCGGGCGGCGAGGCCGAGCAAGCACCGACGCCATGCTGACGCGCGTGGGCGTACGCGGGCGCACGGCTCTTCCAGCTACTCGCCGGGACTGAGGAACTGCACGAGGCCGCCGCCGCAGTTGCCTCCCGTACTGCCCACGCGCGCTCTACCTGAAGCGTGGTCCGCGTTGGGTTGGCTGAGTCCGAAGTATCGCTACGAACATGAGATGGACTCGCCGAGGGCCATTCGGTTGTCACGTCAGCAAATGTCAAGTTATGCTTGACCTATGCATGACGTATCGCAGCCAGACATCCGGGGTCTCGAGGCCGACGCCTACCAGCAGGGCGGCTATTTCACGAGCGAGCAAGCACGAGCGCGGGGCGTCAGCCGACAGCTTCTGGGCCATCATGTCACGCAGCGACGCTTCGAGCGGGTGCGACGGGGCCTCTATCGCATCAGAGGCTTCCCGAGCTCCCCGCACGACGACATTCGTGAGAAGTGGATGGCTGTCGGGCCGGGGAAGGCTACGGTTTCGCACGAGAGCGCGCTGGCGCTACTCGACCTGAGCGACAACATCCCCGACCGCATCCATCTTCTCGTCCGACGCAGCCACCGGGGACTCCGTCGCCCCGACGGTGTCGTCATCCACACCCGCCCCGACGACGAGAACCTTCCGACCGTTTGGCGCGACGGCCTGCCGATCACAACACCCGCGCGGACGCTTGTGGACGTCGCCGAGGACATCCAACCCGAACAGGCAGCGATGGCCGCCCAGCAGGCTCTGACCCGAGGTCTCCTCACGCGCCGCCAGCTCGAGCAAGAAGCCGCGCGCCAAGGGAAGACACGAGTCCTCAAGACGCTCCTTCCAGGCCGATGAGATACGCCACACCGGCCGCGTTTCGCCAGGCACTCGACGATCGTCTGAAGATCGAGGCGGCGACCACTGGGCTCAGCGTCGCGCGCCTGCGCAAGCGAGTCGCCTTCGAGCTTTTCCTACGGCGCCTCGTCGCCGTGGCGCCCGGACGCTGGATCCTCAAGGCGCTCTCGCACTCGACTTCCCTTCCCGGCGACCAGTCGACCGACCAGAGACATGGATTTGGGCCGCGCAGACGACGAGGACCGCCGCCATCGAGGACTTCGCTGCCGCACAAGAGCTCGCGCTCGACTACTTCTTCACATTCGCCGCACGACGAACCGACGACCTCGACGACGCCGACGACGTCGATGCGATTCGCTTCCACATCACGGCGGAACTTGCCGGGCGCGTCTTCGATGAGTTCGTCGTCGATGTCGGGTTCGCCCACGAGATCGCTTCGACCCCCGACACGATCGAGACGTCCGACCTACTCTCGTTCGCGGGCATCGAGCGCATCCGCGTGCCCGCTCTGCCGCTCCCGCAACACATCGCAGAGAAGGTTCACGCCTACACCCGCACCTACGGGCAATCCGGACGTCAGAGCACGCGACCGAAGGACATGGTCGACATCCTCCTCATCGCCAGGAACGAACAGATCGACGCCGCAGCGCTCCACGACGCGCTGGAAGCCACGTTTGGACAACGCGCACAGCAAATGCTGCCCGCCACTCTGCCGCCGCCGCCTGAGACCTGGCGAGAGCCCTACCGCCGACTCGCGAGCGAGGTGGACGTCAAGGGCGAACTCGACGACGCATTCGCCGAGGCCACCGCGTTTCTCGACACGATCCTCGCGGGGCGCAAGACGGGCACTTGGGATCCCCAGCGACGCACCTGGGCGTAGCAACACGACCGTCAGCGGGTCAGAGGCGAGCGGTTGCGTAGATAATCGAGACGCCGCCCGCCTCGCGTGTGACCGCTTTGGCTGCGACAGCCTCGGAGACGAGTCTGGGGAGCCGGGTGGGGGGCGATATCGATCAAGAACTCGATCCCGAGCCGGCGGCTGATCGTGATCAGCGTCTTCAGTTCGGGGTTGTGTTCGCCGGACTCGAGACGTGCGACCATCGGCTGCTTCATCTCGAGGATCTCGGCGAGCGCCCGCTGAGAGAGCCCGTGCCGGGCACGGTGCTCGATGAGCTGCGCTGCGACGACCCGGGCAAGCTCGGATGCCGTGTTATCGGGATCTGAACCGCAGAGACCAGTTCGTGGTCTGGGAACTACGCGTGGACCAACACGCGACGGGTCACGTGGTTCTTACGCTTCGAGCTTGTGGCCCCCGCGACGGACTGACCGGGATCAAGCGGGTCCCACTTGACAGCGCCGAGTTTGATCCCATCAGGCAGGTAAAGCTGAATGGCCTCTTCTGTGGCTTCCTTGAGTTCCTCGATACTGAAGCCCGAGGCGAAGCATCCGGGTAGTTCTTTGACCTCAGACCAATAGCTTCCGTCGTCGTCCTCCGTGATGCACACGGTGAATGTGATCTTCGCCATGGCTCCTCTCGTCACGCGGAGTCGATCTGCTTGCGGATCGCGTCGCTCAGGCCCTTACTGTAGTCCTGCCCGCGGTGTTTTGGGAGGGTTACGGGCCTGTGGCCCTTCTTTTCCATCTTGACCACGTGTTTCCCTCCCTTCGTGGCCGTGAATCCCTTCGATTCAGCGTACTCTCGCGCTGTCTTCTGGCTGAGGAGCTTTGGGGGTGGATCGTCTTTCCCGGCCATCCTGGGGCCTCCGCATCGGTTCGTCCGATGCCCCTGGCAGGATGCACGTCACCACTCGTCATCCAGACATGAGCCTCGAAACGAAGCCCGCTCGGCGTCAACCGGCGGGCTTTCGTGTTTGTGTGAACGATCGACAGTAGATCCAGGTTCGGACGGAAGCGCTGGGTCGCACCCGGCCGTAAAATCGACTGGTGGCGCACTCCCGCTCACGCGAACTGATCGTCGGGCTGACGGTGGGTGCAGTCGCGAGCACCATCTGGCTGCGGCGGTGTCTGCGGGGATTTTCCGACGCCGTCGAGCGTGGTGACTTTGACGAAGCGCAGCGTCAGCTCCGGCTCGCATACGTCGTCTTCGGGCCGCTCTGGCTCAAGCGGCCACCCGACGACGACGGCGACGAACCTTCCGACTGACCACTACCGCGCATTCCATGTCGCCGCGTTGACCGATGCTTACCAGCCTCGGGGGCCGTAGGGGCTCCATCTGCCGAGGTATGGCTTGAGTGCGTCGTTGGTGATCTCGGGGTCTTTTGGCATTCGCGGTAGGTGCTGGGTGTGGTTGGCGTGCTCGCGGGCCAGGGCGAGCCACTGTGCCGCTTCGGGGTCGGCGGCGATCGTGTCGATGCCGTGGCGTGCCTCGACCGCGTCGCAGTAGGCGCGGATCACGTCGGCCTCCTGCCAGGCGCGCACGCGCTTGCCTAGAACCTCGATGCGATGGTCTTCGATCAGGCGGAGCTTCGCGCGCTCCATCGCGGCGTCCCATTGGCGTTGCTGTTCGGCTGCTTCGCGCTCGGCCGCGAGCCGTCGCTCCTCGGCTTCGGCCGCTTGGGTCTCGAGCTCGCGCAGCAGCTGCGGCAATCGGTCTTCGAGTGTCCAGCGCTGACGGTCCCCCCAGCTGCTTTGACGACCGTGCGACCATCCGAGCGCCTCGACGTTCAGCACACCCGTCGCACCGCTGTCGTAGGATTTGGGCCGACTGAGAAACAACATCGATCGAAACGGCTGCTCGCGGTCTTCCTGCCAGCGCTTGACCTGCCGTTCGTAGGTCCCGGAGCCCTGCGCCCTTCTCCCACAGCCGCACCTTCAACTCGTGACCGTTGATCGTGAAGACCAGTTGCCCGTCGTGGGCGGGCTTCCACTCCGAGCGGCCGTAGGAGTCCTCGCGCACACGTGTGCAGGCGACCGTGTAGCCGCGCCGCTCGGCCTCGGTCGCGAGGGCGTGCACGATCCGAAGCACCCGCGGGAGCGCCTTCCGTGAGACCTCGTGCAGTCCGGTGCGGTTTCGAAACTCCACCGCGACCGGGTGGTACTTGGTCAGGCGCGCCGGCACCGGCACTTCCTCTGCGCCGAGCTCGTTGCCGGTCTCACCGTCGCGGCTCACGGACGATCTCGAAGCCGTCCTTTGTCCGGGACACGAAGAGATGCTTGCCCTCGGGCACCTTCCCTGTCGCTGGGCTGCGTAGGCGCGCTGGCGCCAGTTGACCCCTCCTGAGGCGGTCTCATCAGGCAGGGATAGCCGCCCACCCGCGGCGAGCAGATCACTGACCAGCTGCTCGGTCTTCGATAGCCGCGGCGCCGGCGGCTCGGTTCGGGCCGCGTTGTCGCTCACCGGGGATGCCTGGCGGGTGCGGGGCCTACGTGCATTTTCGGCCGTGGTCGCGGCTGGCTCGTGGTCGAGGCGGTGCAACTGCTCACGGCCGCGGTCGGTCAGCTCCGCGTGCCAGGTCGGTCACCTGCCGGAGATCCGCACCAGCGAGCGGTTCCGTAGCGCCGCGGCGGAGACGCAGTGGGAGTAGCCCTCCTCCATCACCCCGGCCGGTGAGCCGGCGGCGATCCAGCGCAGCACGGCGATCTGCGCGTCATTCAAGGACACGGCGGGGTCGGCCACGCCGAAGTGATACCCGGTCAGCGACACGACGCGTCGCAGCACACTCATCAGCGGCCGAAGACACGATCCGGTGGCGTGCTGGCCTACCGGTGAGCTATCATGCCGGATGCGGCACGAAGCGAAGCCGGCAAGCCATTAGGCGACAGTCCGGGCGCCCGAGCCGAGCGGTTCCGAAGAGACCGCCGAAGACCCCCGTCCCGCAACCCTGACGACTACCCGGCGTACCGACAGCAATAGAAAAACCCCGTTTCCAGGGCTTTTTCCGTAGCAGGCCTGTAAGCCGGATTCTGTCGTGGATGACCATCCCTCTAGGCGGCTACCGGGCCCTGGGCGGGCAGCCTCATGGCGGGCCCTGTTCGCCTTGCACCGGACGGGGTTTGGCGAGCCGTCAGTCGCCGCGACGCTGGTGGGCTCTTACCCCACCGTTTCACCCTACCTGCCGATGTCTCCGGAGATACGTCGAAGGCGGTTTGCTTTCTGTTTCACTTTCCGTCAGCTTTCGCCGCCTGACTTGCGCCAGCGTCCTGCCCTGCGGTGTCCGGACTTTCCTCGAGCCGCCGCGCGGTCCCGCGGTCACCCAGCCTGCGAGTCGAATGGTACCGCCGATTCCCCTCAGCGGGCCGCCGGCGAGGGCGCTTCGCTCCGAGCTGGTGCCGCACTCGGGGCAGAAGACGACTCCAAGCTGCGCGCACATCACGAAATCCCGCAGACCAGACATTCGAGCGAAGCACCACGCAGGAGCGCCGTCAGCTCTTGCTCGAGCGTCCGGACGAGAGGTGCGACGTTGTCTCGGCCATCAGAGCTCCCTGAAGACCCCGACGACTCGGCCGAGGATCTCGACATGGTCGGCGTAGATCGGTTCGGGCGTCGCATTCTCCGGTTGCAACCGCACACGTCCGTTCTCGCGATAGAGCGTCTTGACGGCACAAGCCCGTCGTGACGGGGCTCGCCGAGGCGCCCGAGGGGCCCTGGCCGGCGGATCACGAGCTGCTGGGCGCGAGCTGCGGGATGGCCCCCGAGGAGGTCGCACCGCTGCGCTTCGGCGCGCCCGCCTCGCCGCACCTCGCGGCGGCCCTCGAGGGTGCCCGGATCGAGCCGGCGGAGCTGATCGCAAACGCACGCGCGGCGGGCGCCGGCCCCGTCACGCTGATCGTCGAGGGCGTCGGCGGCCTGCTGGTGCCGCTGGCCGACGACTACAGCGTGGCCGATCTCGCCGTCGAGCTCGGCCTGGCGCTCGTGATCGCAGCACGCCCGGGGCTCGGGACGCTGAACCACACCCTCCTGACGCTCGAGGCGGCCCGGACTCGCGGCCTGGGGGTCGCGGGGGTCGTCCTCGGCCGCTGGCCCGAGCAGCCGGGGCCGCTGGAGCGCTCGAACCTGCAGACGCTCCGCAGGCTCGGCGAAGCGGAGATCCTGACGCTGCCCCTCATGCCCGGACCCGAGCCCGCGGCGATGGCCGCGGCGGGCGCGGCGCTGCCCTGGAAACGCTGGCTCGAGCGCGAAGGCGAGACTGGACACCTTTGAAGTGAGGCCCGTTGCATGTAGCCTGAACAGACCAGGGGCCCGCCGCTCGGATGCCCGGCGGGCGAAAGAGCTAAGGAGAGCCGAGTGACGACACGCCGTATGCGCCTGACAATCCTCTTGGTCACGGTCGCATCGGCGGCGCTGCTCGCCTGCGCCCCCGGAGCCTCGGCAGCGATCACAGCGACGCATATCACGGCGCCCACCGACGGCAGCTACTTCCTTGAAGACACGGCCGCCCCCGGCCCTGAACTGAAGATCACGGGCACCGTCACGGGCGGAGGCGAAAACCTCGAACTGCGCTGCTACGCGTCGAACGGCGAATCGACCGAAGTCGGCGAAGTCGAAGAAGAAGAAATCAAAAACGGGAAATTCAGCGTCGAAGTCCTGCCCGAAGAAATCGGCGAATTCCCATGTGTGCTGCGCGCCGTCCCGACAGGGGACAAAGCGTCGCTGGCTCCCGGGACGGCCACGCCCTTCGAAGGCCCGCGCGTCACCTTCTCGGAATTCGCCCTGACAAAAGACCCCTCCGACAGCCTCGTCGACGGCTTTGACATCGAAGCCCGGACGCTCTCGACGGTCTATGAAATCGACGCCGCCGGCACGTGCGGGCTCGGGCCGACGGCACTCGTCAGCTCGCCTTCGCTGGCCGAGGGCGAAGAACTGTTCCGCTGCGCCGGCGCACTCTACGGCCAGCCCGCCGGTGCCAGCCGGGCGGACATCCAGGTCGACGGCCGCAACGCCTATGACCCATATGCGGCGGACGAGATCTGGAGTCGCGTCAAACCCTCCAACGACCCGCCGGCAACCTCGGTCGAACAGAGCTTCGACAAGACCACAGGGCTGAAGTCGCTGAAGGAGAAAGAGCCGCTCGTCGAGTGCTCGGGCAGCAAGAGCGCCTACCCGGAGACGGCGGAAAGCTGCAAAGAATTCGTCAGCGCGGGGATCACGCTCGAACGGACCTGGACCCCCTCCGACGACGGCCGGCTGATCTCGATGAGCGACGTCTGGCAGTCGACCGACGGCAAGGCGCATACGGTCAGCGCCCTTTACGTGCAGGAACTCGGCAGCGACATGGCCTCGCCCGGGACCTATCAGCTGCCCGGCGGATCCCAGGCGTTCGCCACCACGACGACCGGCGGGACGTTCCCACTGAACAGCGCCGAAGGGGCGATCCTCTACCGCGCGGACGGAGCCGGCGAAGAAGCGATCGGCTCCACCCATCCGGTCGGCGCGATCATCGCCGGGACGAGCCCCAGCGGGCCCGTGCTGATAACCGCCGGCTCAGCCGAAACAAAAGGCTCGGACGCCCTGCAGATGCCTTACAGCTTTGAAGTGCCGGCCTCCGGCACGCACAAGCTGACGATGGCCTTCGCCGAGGGCTACACCCAGCATGAAGTCTGCCTGCTTGCCGAAGAAGCGAAATCGGGCTGTGAGCCCTCGGTGGCGATCAGCACACCCGCGGCGGGGAGCACGAGCGCAGCGGCCACCGTGAGCGTCTCGGGTACGGCCGGCGACGCCGTCGGGTTGAGCTCGCTGACCGTCGACGGCACGCCGGTGAGCGTGACGGGCGGGACATGGACAACCACCGTACCCCTCGCCCTCGGCGCGAACACGATCACGGCGATCGCGACCAACGAGGCCGGCCTGACGCGAACGGCCACGACCTCGGTGACCTATGCGCCGCCGATCGAACCCCACCACGAAACCCCCAAACAGGCGCCCGTGACGATCGCCGCCAAGGTCGGCGCCACGAAGCTCGGCAAGGGCTCCGTCACGCTCGTGATCGGATGCACAGGACCGGCCGGGACGAGCTGCGCCGTCAAGGTCGTCCTGAGCACCGTCGAGAAGCTCCGCGGCGGTCACCCGAGCGCACTCGCCGCCTCCGCCCACAGCCGGACCGTGACGATCGCCAGCGCCACGGTGACGATCCCGGCCGGTTCCAGACGGACGATCACGATCAAGCTGAACGCCACCGGCCGGGCCCTGCTGGCGCGCTTCCACAGGCTCCCGGCGCACCTGGCGGTTATGCAGACGGGGTCTTCGGGCAGGGAGTCAAGCGTCGCCTCACAGACGTTGACGATCATCGCCAAGCACCGCTGAGACGCACTCGCACGAGCGTCCACCAGAGCGCAACGACTGCCGCGGGCGCGGTTATGATCGCCGCAACCAATCCGTCCCGTGCCGGTGCGAGGGGCGGCGAGAACTGGAGGCCGATGTGCTGCGACGTGCTCGTCTTACCGCCCTGTCCTCACTTATTGCGATCTGCGCGCTCGGCCTGGTCGCCGCCTCCGCCGAGGCGATCGCCTCCTCGCGGGTGACGACGCCCGCGGGCACGATCTACCCGCTCGTGAGCGAAGGAAGCGACATCACGATCGCCGGAACCGTCAGCCCGGGGACCTCACAGGTGGATCTCCGCTGCTACCACACGGGGACGGAATACGCGGTCATCGATGAAAACGTGCCGGTCATCAGTGAAGCCTTCACCGCCGAAGTACCGCGCTTCAAGTTCGACGAGGACGAACTATGCCGCCTGCGGGCGGTGCCCCATGGGAACACGGAATCACTGCCACCGGGTGAAGAAACCGAGTTCCGCGGCCCACTGGTCGCGCCGTCGCAGTTCGAATTCTCTCCCACTGGCGGCTCGACCTCGCTCAGCTCGCTCTCCGGATACGCCTACATCACCGAGGCCGAACACTGCGGCCTGGAAACTCACCTGGTCGGCCCCGTCACGCTCGAAAGAACCAAGTACCTGTTCTTTTGCAACGGCGGGATCGCCTCGAGCCTCCCGAGCGAAAAACTAGCCACGCCGGTGATCGATGGATCAATTGCATACGGCCCCTCGGAGGCCGCCAACGTCGAAAAAGAAGCCAAAGCGAAAGCCACCTACGCGGGCAGCCCACAGGTCACGATAACCAGCAAGTCCTTCAACGAAGCCAACGGCCAGACGACCTACACCGAACAGGTCCCCTTCGTCAGGTGCGTGCCCGAAGCGAATGTCCAGCCGACCGAAACGAGCTGCTCGTCGTTCGCACCGACGGGCGTGACACTCGAACGGACCTGGACGACGAACGACGCGCTCGCCGTCATCTCGATGCTCGACGTGTGGCGCTCGACCGACGGCAAAGCCCACGAAGTGGCGGTCAACTACTACAACGAATTCGAACAGGAACAGGCGGGCGGCCTGGGCGTGTTCGAATTCCCGGGCACCTCGGCCTTCGCCGGCACGACGCCGGCCGAGACCGTCACACTGCCCTCCGGCGCCGGGACGATCTTCTACCGCTACGACAGCGCGGCGCCCGAAACCGGCTCCGAAGTCGACCCGCAGGGCGCAATCGTCTACGACCGCGCTCCGAGCTCCCCGCTCGTGGTCATAACGCCGACGAGTGAAATGCAAACAGAGGTCGTCTATGAAGCGCCCTACAAGTTCGCGGTGCCCGCCGGCGGGACGTCGGTTCTGAGGATGACGTTCCTGACGGGCTTCGGGCTGCCGGAAATCCGCGCAGAGGCCGCGGCCGCGCTGGCCGGCTACGCGCCGACGATCTCGCTGGCGGCACCGGCCAACGGCGCAACGATCGAAACCGAAAGCTCGAACGTGGCCGTCGCCGGGGCGGCCTCCGACAGCGGAGCGCTGGCCTCTGTCACCGTCAACGGCTCCCCCGTGACGCTCGGCGCCGGCGGGGCCTTTGCGACCAGTGTGCCGCTGGTCCCGGGCACCAACACGATCACCGCGACCGCAACCGACCAGGCGGGGCTGACCAGGAGCGCCTCGGTGACCGTGACCCGCAAGCTGCCGCCCGCCAAAGCGGCGCTCGTGGGTGCGATCACGACGAACAAGGGCAACGTCAGCTTCGAGCTGGCCTGCAAGGGCGCCCAGGGGACGTTCTGCTCGGTCAAGGACAGCCTGACGACGATCGAGCGGCGCAGCCACTCGACGGCTGATCGGGCTGCTGGCAAGGATCACCAAGAAGCAGGTCACTGTCTCCTCGGGCACCCAGGTGATCCTCCCGGGCAAGGAGATGCGGGTCACCCTGAAACTCAACTCGACCGGGAAGGCGCTGCTGAAGCAGTTCCACAAGCTGCCGGTGCACCTGACGGTGTCGATCGCCGAGACGCCCAAGGCGACGACGGCGCTGGCCCGGAACCTGACGGTCACCCCGGCCAAACGCGCCAAACGCCGGAAACGCAAACGCTGAGCGCGCCCGCGCTGCCCGCTCGCGGCCGTCAGACCGGCGGCTGCGAGCGTACGGCAGCGGCCATCGCGGCCGTGAGGCGCTCGAGGTCCTGCGCCTCGATCACATAGGGCGGCATCGCATAGATCAGATCGCGGAAGGGCCGCAGCCAGACGCCCTCGTCGACGGCGGCCGTGGTCGCCGCGGCGATCTCGACGGGCCGCTCGAGCTGCACGACGCCGATCGCGCCCAGGACCCTCACGTCCGCGACGCCGTCGAGCTCCCGCAGCGGCTCGAGGCCCGCCTCGAGGCCCGCCTCGATCGCGCCGACGCGGGCCTGCCACCCGCCGCTTTCAAGCAGCTCGAGCGACGCCAGGGCGACGGCGCAGGCCAGCGGGTTGGCCATGAAGGTCGGACCGTGCATCAGCCCGCCTCCCTCCCCGCTGGAGATCGCCTCTGCGACCGCGGGGGTGCAGAGCGTCGCCGCCAGCGTCATGTAGCCCCCCGTCAGCGCCTTGCCGACGCACATCACATCGGGTGAGATCCCGGCGTGCTCGGCGGCGAACATCGCACCGGTGCGCCCGAACCCCGTCGCGATCTCATCGAGGATCAGCAGCAGGCCCAGCTCGTCGCAGAGCTCGCGCATCAGCGCCACGCAGGCCGGCGAGTGAAAGCGCATCCCGCCCGCCCCCTGGACGACCGGCTCGAGGATGACCGCGGCCAGCTCGCCCGAGTGCGCCTCGGCGAGCCCGCGGACCCCCGCTCGCCCACTCCGGGTCGAGCGCCTACGTCGAAGCCGTCCGGCGGGCGCTCGGCGAAGACCTGCTCCCGCAGCGTCCCGGCGAACAGGTGGTGCATGCCCCCGACCGGGTCACAGACCGCCATCGCCCCGGCCGTGTCGCCGTGGTAGCCGCCGCGGACCGTCAGCAGCCGTGTCCGCTCGGGCCGCCCGACGGCGCGCTGGTACTGCAGGGCCATCTTCAGGGCGACCTCGACCGCCACCGAGCCGGAGTCGGCGAAGAAGACCCGCTCGAGGCCCGCGGGGCCAGCTCGGTCAGCAGCTCGGCCAGGCGGATCGCCGGCTCGTGGGTCAGCCCGCCGAACATCACATGGGCCATCCGGCCCAACTGCCCGGTCAGGGCGCCGTCCAGGGCCGGGTTGCGGTAGCCGTGGATCGCACACCACCACGAGGCCATCCCATCGATCAGCTCGCGCCCGTCGGCCAGGCGCAGCCGGACCCCCTCGGCCGAGACGACCGGCAGCGACGGGGCCGCCGCGGGCAGCCCGCCATAGGGATGCCAGACCCGCTCGCGGTCGAGCGCGAGCAGCCGCTCCCAGTCGCTCACGCGAGCTGCCGCGGACGGGGCCTCGCGCGGGCCGGCGCGGGTCTCAGTCCTCGTAGAGGGTGAAGTCGCGCTTGCGCGCGCCGCACACCGGGCAGAACCAGGTGTCGGGAATGTCCTCGAAGGCCGTTCCGGCGGGGATGCCGCCGTCCGGGTCGCCTTCCTCGGGGTCGTAGATGAAGCCGCAGGACTCGCAGATCCAGCGCTGGAGGGTCTCGGTGGCACTCATCTGAGGGGGCTCCCTTTCGTGTCGCTCATGCGCCGAACATTACCGACAGGTAGGGTCAGCCGATGCACGCGTCGGGGGACACGCCGGGGGAGCTCGCGAGAGCCGGGGCAGGAGCTGAACTCGGGCGCCCCGGTCCGCCCGCGCCAGGCGGCCAGCGTGATCCTGCTGCGCGGCGGCGCCGAAGGGCTCGAGCTGCTGCTGGTCAAGCGCACGCCCAAGGCCCGTTTCATGGGCGGTGTCTGGGTCTTCCCCGGCGGGGCCGTCGACGCCGAGGAGGGCGACGGCGACGAGGCCCACCGTCTGGCGGCGATCAGGGAGCTTCGCGAGGAGGCCTCGATCTCGATCGAGGACCCCGCCGAGCTGGTCAAGTTCTCGCGCTGGATCACCCCTGCAGCCGTCTCGATCCGCTTCGACACGCACTTCTTCCTCGCCGCTCTGCCCGCCGGGCAGGAGCCCAAAGTCGACGGGCAGGAGTGTGTCGACCTTGGCTGGTTCACACCCGAGGGGGCACTCGATGCCCATCGGGCCGGGGAGATCCTGCTGGTCTTCCCGACGATCAAGCACCTCGAGCAGCTGAGCGACTTCGAGACGGTCACCGCCCTGTTGGCCTATGCGGCCGGCCGCGAGGTGCTGCCGATCGAGCCCCATGTCGTAGTCGAGGGCGAGGTCGCGCGGATCCTCCTGCCGGGCGAGCCCGGCTATTGATCTGATCAGATCTTCACATCTCGGGTGATCCATAGCCAAAAGGTCCCCGTAGAGGGTGGGTGAACGGGGGCAGGCGGAGGCCTCTCTATCACGGGACTGGAGGGCAATGTGGAGGTGCAATCGAGCCAGCGCGGCTCCGTGCCGCGCAACGGGGTGGCGCCGCGGGCGAGCCGGGTTCGATCGCCGGGGCCAACCTCAAGTCGGCGATCGCGATGATGCGCGACAGCGGACTGCGGGCCTCGGCGGCCAGCCGCCTCGTACTGGAGGCCCTGCTCGCCGCAGACGGCCCGATGTCGGCCGAGCAGATAGCGCAGGGCATCGGTGGGCGGGTGCCCTCCTCAGACATCGCATCGGTCTACCGGAACCTGCAGTCCTTCCACGAGATCGGCCTTGTCCGCCACGTCCATCTGGGCACGGCCCCGGCCTCTACGTGCTCTCGGTGGCCGGCGAGACCGAGTACCTGACCTGTGAGCGCTGCGCCGACTACCGCGCCGTGGCGCCGGAGTGCTCGATCCGGTTCGCGATTTGATCGAGCGTGAATTCGGCTACCGCGCGAACTTCACGCACTTCCCATCGTCGGCCTCTGCGCCAGTTGCGCGGAGGGCTCAACGCCACCGCCGGCTGCGACGCGGCGGAGCATGAGCACACTCGCCGGCACGGGTCCTCCCGCCGGCCGCCGGCTGCGGGTGCTCGATCTGCTGAGCCGGCAGGAGTGGCGAGGGTCTGTGCGATGGCCGCCGTCGTCATGGCGCTCCACGTGGCGGGGTTCTTCATCCTGATCGTCCTCGTCGCGCCCCATCACTACATGCTGGGCGCCTCGGGCTCCTTCACGGTCGGGATCGGCGTGACCGCCTACACGCTCGGGCTCCGCCACGCCTTCGATGCCGACCACATCGCGGCGATCGACAACACAACACGCAAGCTGATGTCCGAGGGGAAACGCCCGCTGGGCGTCGGCTTCTTCTTCTCGCTGGGCCACTCGAGCATCGTGTTCGCCCTCTCGGCCCTGTTCGCATTCGGGCTGAGGCTCCTCAACGGCGAGGTCACCGGAAGCCGCTCAGCGCTGCATGTGACGACAAACCTGATCGGGACGGGCGTCTCGGCGACGTTCCTGTTCATCATCGCGGCCGTCAACCTGCTTGTCCTGCTGGGCATCGTCCGAGTCTTTCGCGACATGCGGCGCGGACTCTTCGATGAGGCCGAGCTCGAGCAGAGGCTCAACTCACGGGGACTCATGAGCAGACTGCTGGGCCGCCTGACCAACGCGGTCCGGGAGTCCTGGCAGATGTACCCGGTCGGGCTCCTCTTCGGGCTCGGGTTCGACACCGCGACGGAGGTCGCGCTGCTGTTCCTCGCCGCCGGTGCTGCCGGCGCCGGGCTGCCGTTCTACGCGATCCTCTGCCTGCCGATCCTGTTCGCCGCCGGCATGTCCCTGCTGGACACCGTCGACGGCTCGTTTATGAACTTCGCCTACGGATGGGCCTTCTCCAAGCCGGTCCGCAAGGTCTATTACAACATCACCGTCACTGCGCTGTCGGTTGCCGTGGCACTTGCGATCGGCCTCGTCGAGGTGCTCGGCCTGCTGACGAGCGAGCTGGCCCTACATGGCGGTTTCTGGGACTGGGTCGCCGGCGTCAACATCAACACGCTCGGCTTCGTCATCGTCGGCGTCTTCCTGGGCACCTGGCTGGTCGCGCTTGGGATCTGGCGGTTCGGGCGGATCGAGGAGCGCTGGAGCACCCCGACCCGCCCTGCCCCCCAGCCCGACTAGGGCCGCTCGCCGCCCCAGTCGAGCTCGGCGACGCAGGCGCCGCGCACGCGCACCTCGCGCGCTCGGGCCCGGTCGTTCACCCACAGCGTGTAGGTGCCCTCACGCAGCTGGTCGAAGACCGCCGTGTAGGCGGGGCGGCCGTTGATCTCGCGCTCGAGCACGTCCTTGTGGGTGCGCTTCTCATCCTCACCGGTGGCGCTGACCTCGACCTCAACGCCGACCATCTCGGCGTCTGTATGGAGGATCAGCGCCCCGATCTCCCCGCCGATGTCCAGGACGACGCGCTCCGGGTGCCGGCGGGCTGCGTGATTCTCCTCGCCTGCGTGGCTGTGGCCGCCTGCGCCGCCGCCGCGGCCGTGGCTGTGGTCATGGCCGTGGTCGTGAACGTGCTCGGGCGCCGTCCGGGCTCGGCTCATCACCGCCGTTACCGTGTGCTCGAGGGGAAGTCGTAGCCGTCGTGCGGGATCCCTATGTAGGGGAACGCCGACTGCGTACGGAACGGAAGCGGGGTGATCCCCTGTGTCACGCCTTCGGCTGCTTCATCGGGTTTGTATTTGGGTTCGACCAGGGGATAGGTCAGCCCGGCGACCGCGCGGATCGAGATCGTCGTGACATCGTCAATCACACGTCGCCCGTTCGGGTAGCCCGCGAGGTCCCCGCCGAGCAGTCCCAGCACGTTCGGTTTGGAGCCCGGCGGCACCGCCACGTTCAGCCGCAGCATCTCGGCCTGGACTTTGCCGCCGTTGTAGTTCTGGAAGCCGGGGATGATGCCTTCGGGCAGGCCCGTCAGGAAGATCGCGACGAGGTCAGCCCGTTCGGCCGAGGATTTGTCCAGTTTTTCCAAATTCCCGGGAAGACGCCCGGGTAGAGGACCGGCAGCAGGCCCGAGAGCTCGGGTTTCTGCACATGCGAGAGGAACGTGCTGTCGGCCACCGGCTGGCGGGCGTTCCACTCGTCCTTCAGGCCGAGCGGGATGATCACCTCGTTGAACAGCGGGCTGCCAAGGCGCGAGACCTGCACCCAGGGGCCGACCTCGGATTTTTCGCTCTTGGCGCCGTCGGTGCATGCGGATCGCCCGCCGCGAGGCGCGAACCCCATACGCCCAGCACGGCTACTCGCGCTCATCACGCTCGTAAGGCACTTTGCCGTTGGAGGTCAGGCTTCGCGATCGGGACTTGGATGGCGATCGTGTGCACGTTGAGCGTTCTGCAGCGAGTCGACCCCGAGGGTTCCGGCCGGCCGTCGGGATCAGATGGAGGTTCTGGAACGGGCGCAGGTCGCCGAGGTCGAAGATCGAGCCGATGTCGACATAGAAGGGGTCGTTTCGCTGCCCCGCGAAGACCGTCTGCCCGCCCGAGAGCGAGTGGATCCGCTTCTTCCGCCAGCTTCGAGTAGTTCGGGAGTCGAGCGCGGTCCGATGTTGCAGGGCGGACAGGCGCAGTTTGCTCCCCAGCACTCTTCCTGCCGCTGATTCGTCGATCTCGGTGTGACCTGTGATAGAACTGGCGTTTGTTCCAGCTCGGTTCAATTCGAGTTTTTTCAATCGGGCCCGTGTTGTAGAGGAACGTGTTCGGGTTCGACAGTTTCGACTCGGGAACGGTGAACTCGTAGGTGATCTCGGGCAGGCCGTCACCATCATTGTCAATGTAGATCGAGTAGAGCACGTCGTTCCCGAACTCGAAGAAGTTCGGTCCTCCCGCCGGCATCCTCGGTCGGCAGGTAGTTCGTGATGATCGTGACCGTTTTCCGGCTTGTACGGGACTGACGAACGCGTACGTGTCGGTGTTGTCCGCGACCGGGTCCTTGCTGATCTCGGGCGCCTCGCGATGTGACGACATGTTGCTGACCTTTCTCTCGTTGTCCGGCCCGGTCAGCGAGCAGCGTCGAGCAGACGCTTCACGAGGACGGGATCCTTAGTAGGTGGTTTCCTGCTGCCCTGCCATGACGGTCACTTCCCCGGCCTCGGCATTGCGGACATATGCGGTGACCGGGCTCATACGGAGCGGGGCCGCTCTGGCTCCACCGGCTTTGCGGCCGGCTCGATCGGCACACTCGCTCCGGGGGCCTCGTTGGCCAGCGCAACGACCTTCGGCGTCGCGAGCACGACGGCCGCCGTGCCAACTGCCGCCCCTGTGCCTTCGAAGAAAGGCGCGCCGGCTCGTGCCCTCGGGCGTGACTGCCTCAACCGTTCCGCCCGGGCCCGGGATTACGGAGGCCAGGCTGCTTCTCGACCGTGAAAACGTGAGGCGGGACAACTTGAACATGTCAGCTCCTGTCACTTTCACCGATTACAGAGTCTGCGGCCGGACGCTAACAGAGCAATCCGTAACCCGGCTCCCTTTTAGTGCAACCGACTCGCAGGTAAGACCACGGTGCGCTAATCCCTGCCCCGGCGCTCGCGGGCGCGTAGCTTGGCGATCACGCGACGGGTGAGTGCTGCGCGGGCTGCCCGCGTCACCGCCGGCTTCAGGGCGGGCCCGGCTTGGCCTTCTGCCGCACAGTAGGCAACGGCCTTGACTCCTCCGCCGGGAACTCCTCCTTCAGCTTTTCGCTGTAGGCCCCAAGGACCCAGGCGTCGCCTTCGCTGGCTTCGCTGATCTGGGTGTAGGGCTCGCCTGTAACCGAGCCGCCTCCCGAAACGACCGCTTCACCTTCCGGGCAGGTGGCGACTGACACGGCGAAGTATTCGGCTTCTTCCGAGCCTTCGGCCCGTTCGAAGGGCGCTTCTTCCCCGGCGTCGGGCGTGAGGGCACCGAGCGAGGCGGCTTCGCCCCGTTCTCCCTTTTCGCCGCGGGCGCCCTGTTCTCCCTTTGCGCCCGGCTGACCCGGACTGCCCTGTGGGCCCTGAAGTCCGGGCGTTCCGGCCGGGCCCTGGGATCCCCGGGGGCCGGTTGGGCCGCGCGCTCCCCGCAGAGCGCCGAGTACCGATGGCTTGATCTGGTGGGTGCTGGTGATGATGTAACGACCGGCCGCAGCCGCGCTGCCTCCGAGCGCCAACAGGATCACCAGGAGCGCGACGACGCTCAGGCCCGAGGGCCTCGCGTGGAACCTGTCCGTCACACCTCTCAACGCGTTCCTCCACATAATCACTCCCGTGTACCGAAAGCTCGTCGGAGCGCCGGATCGCATTTGGCCGTGCCACATTCCGCCGGACACGAGTGCGCGGTGTCACTTAATTCACCGAGCGAACGCGAGCGAATGTAACACGGCGTGAGCCCAATTTGAGCGGTTTTGCTGCGACCGCCTCGCACTTACGAGCGGCCCGCGAACTGTCGCTCAGCTCTCGGGGCACGCGACGCTGAGCGCGCAGTGGAAGGTGAAGCGCCCTCGTGGGCGCGTGGGCGCGGCGCCTACGCCTGCTGCTGCGCGGCGATCACGTGCGTCACCGCGTTGATCAGCGCCAGGTGCGTGAAGGCCTGGGGGTAGTTGCCGAGGTGCCGGCCCGATGAGGCCTCGAGCTCCTCGGCGTAGAGCTCCAGCGGCGAAGCGTAGGAGAGCAGCCGCTCGCAGAGGTGCTCGGCTTCGCGGTGCTCGCCGATCTCCGAGAGCGCCGAGACGAGCCAGAAGGAGCAGATCAGGAACGTCCCCTCCTCGCCGAGCAGGCCGTCGTCGGTCGAGTCGGTCCGGTAGCGCAGCACCAGGCCGCCCTCGGTCAGCTCCTCCTTGATCGCCATGACCGTCGCACGGACCCGCTCGTCCTCCGGCGGCAGGAAGCGCATCAGCGGGACCAGCAGGGTCGAGGCGTCGAGCGCGTCGGTGTCGTAGTGCTGGCGGAAGACTCCCCGCTTGTCGACCCCCTTCTCCAGGATGTCCGCGCTTGATCTCGTCCGCCAGCGCCTGCCAGGTCTCGGCCAGGTCCTCGTTGCCGCGCCGTTCGGCCAGCCGCGCGCCGCGGTCCATGGCGACCCAGCACATCAGCTTCGAGGAGACGTAGTGACGGGGCTCCCCGCGGGCCTCCCAGATCCCCTGGTCGGGCTCGCACCAGACCCTGGCGGCGCACTCGACCTGGTCTTTGAGCACCGGCCACAGCCGCTCGGGGATGTGGTCGCGCTTCTTGGAGTGCAGGTAGACGGAGTCCATGACGGCCCCGTAGACGTCGTTCTGGCGTTGGTTGTAGGCGCCGTTGCCGATCCGCACGGGCCGGGCGCCCTCGTAGCCCTTGAGGTGCTCCAGGGTGCTCTCGACGAGGTCTTTCTGGCCCTTGATCCCATACATGATCTGCAGCGAGCCGTCCTCGTTTCGCTCCATGTCGGCCAGGTACTGGACGAAGTCGTCGGCCTCCCAGTTCAGGCCCAGGGCATGCAGGCCCCAGAGCGTGAACGAAGGCGTCTCGCATCCAGCAGTAGCGGTAGTCCCAGTTGCGTTCGCCCCGCGGGGTCTCCGGCAGCGAGGTCGTCGGCGCGGCGACCAGCGCTCCGGTCGGCATGAAGGTCAGGCCCTTGAGCACCAGCGCCGAGCGCTGCAGGTGAAAGCGCCAGGGGTGGTCGGGGTAGCTCCCTTCGGCCAGCCA
Source organism: uncultured Solirubrobacteraceae bacterium (assembly GCA_963787765.1). Taxonomy (GTDB): domain Bacteria; phylum Actinomycetota; class Thermoleophilia; order Solirubrobacterales; family Solirubrobacteraceae; genus Palsa-744. The sequence continues at coordinate 66,262 of CAWBEF010000019.1, forward strand.
GGTCCGCCAGAAGTGCGCTGTCCGTTCGAGATGGCCCTCGGCCTGCTCGACCGTGTGGGGGCCGCCCAGGCCCTCGGTCCAGGACAGCGCGCAGAAGCGCTTCTCGCCTTCGGCCATCGTGTGGCGGCCATGGGCGCGGTTGCCCTCGATCCCCATGCGGATGTCGCTGAACAGCCGGAAGGCCGTCACGTCGTCGGTGGCATCCATCGAGCAGACGCCGTCCTCGCCGGTCATCACGACGCTCCAGCGGGCCGGCTCGGCGCCGTAGTCGAGCATCGGCTCGCAGACGATCTCGACCTGGACCTGGCCCTGGATGCATTCGATCATCCGCACCAGCAGGTGGTCGGCGTCGTAGTCCGTCGGCGGGCGGGTGTGGCTCGAGCCGTGCTTGTTGTCATGCCAGGGCCCGATCGTCAGCGCGTCGACGACCCGCAGCCAGCCCTGGGGGGTCATCCAGGTCGTCTCGATGATGTTCGTCCCCGGGATGTAGCGCCGCCCGGCCGGTACGTAGAGGCCGTAGGGGCCGACCCGCCAGCTGCCGGCCCCGCGGTCGAGCATCGCGCCGAAGACCGACGGCGAGTCGAAGTGCGGCAGGCACATCCACTCGATCGAGCCGTCCGAGGAGACCAGCGCGCCCGTGTGGCAGTCCGACAGGAAGCCGTAGTCGGCGATCGGCGGGAACGGCGAGGCCAGCGACGTCGCGCTGGTGCCGTTACGAGTTGTCGTTCCTGCTGTCGGTGCGCTCACCACTCGATCCCTTCGAAATGTGGGCGCTCGACACCCGCGGGCAGCTTCTGCTCTTCCTCGAGCTTGTCCAGATGCGCCGCAAGCGTCACGGCCGCAGCCGGGCGCAGCCCGGCGGGGACGTCGGACCACACGTCCTCCAGCAGCTCATCGACCGTCCGCCGACCCGTCTTGAGCGCCATGATCAGGCGGCTCTCACGGTCGTTGCGGTGGGAGATGTATTCATCGAGCTTGCTCTGCGGGTCCCAGACCGGCGGTCCGTGGCCCGGGCAGATGACATCGAAGTCTCCCCGACGGCGCAGACGTTCAAGTGCCTGCAGGTAGCCCGCAAGCGATCCCGGGCCGGGACTGATGAAGACGCTGCCGCTGCCGAGGACGGCGTCGCCGGTGAAGCAGGCGCCCCCGCCGATCAGCGCGAAGTGGTCCGGCGCGTGCCCGGGAGCGGCGATCGCCGTGAAGGGGCCCACCTGAGCGCCGTCGGAGAGCTCGATGTCGACCTCGCCCCGCCCGGCTGCCAGGGGCGCCGGGAAGCGCTCGCGCAGCGCCGGGACGCCCTCGGAGTGATCGGCGTGGCCGTGCGTAAGGACGATGCCGCCGAGCCCGCCGCGATCCTCGATCGCGGCGGCCAGGGCGTGCATGTGCTCATCCAGCGGCGGGCCCGGATCGACGATCCAGGCGGGGGCCCGGCCGAGGACCCAGGTGTTGGTCCCGCTCAGCGTCAGCGGCGAGGGATTGCCGGCCCGGACGAGCAGGATGTCGTGCCGGGCCAGGAGCTCGGCACGGGACTCCTCGCCGTCGGGGTCGCCGGGCGGGATCCCGGTACCCGGCGTCTGGGCTCGTGGCGGCTCCATGTCCCCGCGACGTTAGCCGAGGCCGCCCGCGGCCCCTGCCGGGTCGAAGCCGGGGATCGCGGCGCCGGTCAGCAGCTCGACGGTGAACGGTGTCAGGGCCGCCGCGGCGAGCTCGTGCGGGGCGAACCAGCCGACCTCGCTGACCTCGTCCTCGTCGGCCCGCGGCAGGCCGGCGTCGATGCGCGCGTCAAAGACGATCGAGACGTAGCTGACGAGGTCCCCGTTGGGGTAGCGCAGCCGAAACTGCGGCCCGCCGGCGACGGCGCGGACGCCCTCCAAAACGACCGTCACGCCGGCCTCCTCATGAGCCTCGCGGAGGGCGGCCTGCTCGGGCGATTCGTCGGGCTCCATGGCGCCCCCGACCGTCTGCCACAGGCCCGTCTCGGACTCGCGCACGAGCAACAGGCGCCCATCTCTGTCCCAGACCAGGACGGCGACGGCCGGGACGAGCAAGAGCGCCGCTCCGACGTGACGGCGCAGATCCTTCAGATACGGCGAGATGCCCACGCGAGCGAGCCTAACGGCCGCTCGCGTGGAGCGTCTGGACTACCTGCCGCGGTTGGCTGCGCGGCCGCGACGCGAGGCGCCGCTGTTGCGAGGCCCCGCCGAGTAGCTCGCGCCACCGCCGGAGCTCTGCCCGCCGCGTCCGCCGCTGCGGTTGCGTGCCCCACCCGGGCGCGAGCGGGTCGCGTTGGTGTGGACCTTCGCGGCGCCCGTCGGCAGCCCGGCCAGCTCCAGCTCGCGGTGCAGGCCCAGCTCGCCGACCATCCCGGCCAGCTCGCGGCCCTGGTCCTTGGTGACCAGCGTCAGGCCGATGCCGCTTGCGCCGGCGCGAGCCGTACGCCCGACGCGATGGACGTAGTCCTCGCGGGTTGCCGGCATGTCGTAGTTGATCACGTGGGTGATCCCTGCCACGTCGATGCCCCGGGCGGCGACATCGGTCGCGACCAGCGTGTCGACCACGCCCGCCTCGAAGTTGGCAAGCGCCCGCTCGCGCTGGCCCTGGGACTTGTCGCCGTGCATCGCGACCGCCCTGACGCTGCTCGAGGCGAGCTTCTTGACGAGCCGGTCGGCGCCGCGCTTGGTACGGACGAAGACCAGCGTCAGGCCGCGCTCGGTCGCGCCGAGCTCCTTGACGAGGCGATCGACCTTGCCGTCGTGGCTGACCGTCACGAAGCGGTGCTCGACGTCGCCCTTGCGCTCCTCGGAGTGGGCGTGCTCGTGACGGCGGGGGTTGGTCGTGTAGGCCTTGGCGATCCGGCCCACCTCGCCCTCGAGCGTTGCCGAGAACAGCAGCGTCTGGCGCTCGGTGGCGGTCATCTTGACGATCCGGTCGACGACCGGCTTGAAGCCCATGTCGAGCATCCGGTCGGCCTCGTCCAGGATCAGCATCCGGACCTTGTGCAGCGAGACGTCGCGCCGCTCGATCAGGTCCAGCAGGCGGCCGGGGGTGGCGACGAGGATGTGCGCCCGGGAGGCGATCCGTGCCTGCTTGACGATCCCCGCCCCGCCGTAGACGGGGGCGATCGACAGCGCCCTGGCGTGTGCCAGGGGACGCAGGTCATCGACGATCTGGATCGCAAGCTCTCGCGTCGGTGCCAGGATCAGCGCCGAGGGGCGGGCGTCGGAGTCGCGCAGGCGCTCGACGAGCGGGACGCCGAAGGCCAGCGTCTTGCCGGAGCCCGTCGGGGACTGGGCCAGCACGTCGTGGCCGGCGAGGACGTCCGGGATGACCATTCCCTGGACGGCAAAGGGTGCGGAGATGCCGCGATCGGCGAGCTCCTTGACGACGACCGCGGACACGCCGAGGTCGGCAAACGATGCATGCTTCATGTGTTGGTGCTCCTTCTGGCGGCCTTCGGGCCGCCGCTGCAGATGGAGATTCGACTGACCCCATCCGCGCTGTGGTGCGCCAACAAAGACAAAGAACCTCACGGGCGACTTCGCCACCCGTAGGCTGACCGTAGCAGCCTCACCGCTTGGTGCCTGCAAATCGGGGCCCCGAGGCCGGGGGCGCCCTAGAGCCGTTTGGCCGTGAACGTGACGGTCCCCGTCGTGCAGGTCGGCGCTTCGAGGCCGATGTTCTCCTGGGTCAGGTCGCTGAGCGTCCCTGTCACGTGTCCGGCGCTGACCTTGAGCGTGAACTTTTCGACGCCCTCGATGACTTCCTTGCCGCCTTCGGTGACACCCGAGTCGGCGTGCCAGGCGAGGATCCCCGAGCGGGGCAGCAGATACGGCAGCGCCGGCCCGTTGAACTGGGTCTGGAAGGTCTTCCCGTCAGGGCATGTGACGTCGGCGAAGGCCAGCGAGGATGCCGCTTTGTAGGTGAAGCTGACGCAGTATCCGGCCTTCGTAGCGTGCCCGTTGAAGGGGACGCACCTGCCCTTGGCGATCTTCAGCGTGAACGTGTAGCAGGGGTGCGCCGCGGCGCTCGTCCCGCACTGCGAGGTCGTCGCCCGATAGGTCCCTGTTCGCGGCGCCGCGGCGCCGGCGATCGGGGCGCAGAGCGCGAGCAGCACAGCGATCGCAGCCAGCCGGCCCGGCAGGCGCCTGCAGATCTTCGGCACCATTCGCGAGGCTGGCATGGCGGCGATTCTAGAGGACGTTCTCGGGCTCAGGCGCTTCGGATCAGCTTCTTGTTGACGAACTCGTCGGCCCCGTAGCGGCCGAGCTCGCGGCCGAAGCCGGAGCGCTTGAAGCCACCGAACGGCAGCTCGGGGCTGTCCGCGCCGACGATGTTGACGTAGACCATCCCGGCCTCGATCTGGTCGGCGACCCGTTCCGCCTGGTCGTGGTCGTCTGTCATCACGTAGGAGCCGAGGCCGTACTGGGTGTCGTTGGCCAGCGTGATCGCCTCCTGCTCGGAGGAGACCTTGTAGACCTGGGCGACCGGTCCGAAGAACTCTTCCTGGGAGGCCGCGTCGCCGGGCTTGATGCCGGTCAGGATCGTGGCTTCGTAGAAGTTCCCGTCCCGCTTGCCGCCGATCACGACCTCGGCGCCCGCGTCGACGGCGCGTTTGACCTGGTCGTCGAGGCGCTCCGCGGCGGCCTTCGAGGAGAGCGGCCCCATCGCCGCGCCCTCGGCCGACGGGTCGCCGGGCGTGGCGGCCGCGAGGCGGCCCTTGAGCTCCTCGAGGAACTCGTCGTAGAGGCCGTCGATGACGATGAAGCGCTTGGCCGCATTGCAGGCCTGGCCGGCGTTCTCCAGGCGCGCTTCGGCGGCCATCTGGGCCGCGCCGGCGACGTCGTCGGTGCCCAGCAGGATGAACGGGTCCGAGCCGCCGAGCTCGAGGACCACCTTCTTGAGATTCCGCCCGGCGATCGCCGCGACCGCCGCTCCGGCCCGCTCGGAGCCGGTGACCGAGACGCCCCGTACGCGCGGGTCGGCGATCACCCACTCGATCTGCTCGTTGGTCGCGTAGATGTTCTCGTAACAGCCCTCGGGGTAGCCCGCGTCCTTGAAGATCTGCGCGATCGCCGCAGCGGATTCGGGGCACTGGGGGGCGTGTTTGAGCAGGAGCGTGTTGCCGATGATGTGGTTCGGCCCGGCGAAGCGGGCGACCTGGTAGTAGGGGTAGTTCCACGGCATGATCCCGAGCAGGACGCCGTAGGCGCTGCGGCGGACCAGTGCCGTGCCCTCGCCACCGAGCAGCTCGATCGGCTCGTCGGCCATCAGGCTGGCGGCGTTCTCGGCGTAGAAGTCGTAGATCGCGCCCGCGAACTCGGCCTCGCCCACGGCCTGCTCGATCGGCTTGCCCATCTCGCGGACGATGATCTCGCCGAGCGCCTGACGGCGCTCGTTGTGCAGGCGCCCGACGGCCCGCACGAGCTCGGCGCGCTCTGCGACGGTCGAGCCGGCGGCCCACGCGCGGTATGCCTCGTCGGCGCGGGAGATCGCGCTCCTGAGCTCGGCGTCGGAGATCTCGGGGTACTCCTTGACGACCTCGTCGGTGGCCGGGTTGATTACGGCGTAGCTGCTCATATCGCTCCCTGGTCTGGATTGGGGGTCATTGTCCTGTGCCTGGCGCGCCTGCGTGCCGTCATGCCGGGACGGGCAGCCCCAGCGCCTCGGCGACGGCCGGGTGGGTTATCTCGCCATGATCGACGTTCAGTCCCATCCGCAGGCCGTGGCTCGCCTCGAGCGCCGGCCGCACGCCCCGCTCGGCGATGTCGATGACGTAGGGCAGGGTCGCGTTCGTGAGCGCATAGGTCGAGGTGATCGGGACCGCCCCCGGCATGTTGGTGACGCAGTAGTGGGTGATCCCGTCGACCTCGTAGGTCGGGTCCGAGTGCGTCGTCGGGCGGGAGGTCTCAAAGCAGCCCCCCTGGTCGATCGAGACGTCGACGAGCACTGCATGGGGCTTCATCAGTTTGAGCTGCTCGCGGGTGATCACCCGCGGGGCCCGTCCTCCGGGGAGCAGGACGGCGCCGATCACCAGGTCGGCCTGGGGCAGCATCTCCTCGATTGCAAGCGTCGAGGAGTAGACCGTCGAGGCGCGCCCGGCAAAGGCGACTTCGAGGTCGCGCAGGCGGTCGATCGAGCGGTCGAAGGTGAAAACGTCGGCCTGCATGCCGATCGCGATGAAGGCGGCGTTCATGCCGACGACCCCGCCGCCGATCACGAGCACCGTCGCGGCCGCCACGCCGGGGACGCCGCCGAGCAGGATCCCCCGCCCGCCGAGCGGCTTCTCGAGCATGAAGGCCCCGGCCTGGGTCGCGATCTTGCCGGCGACCTCGCTCATCGGGGCGAGCAGCGGCAGGCGGCCCTCGTCGTCGACGACCGTCTCGTAGGCGATGCACGTCGCCCCCGAGGCCATCAGGCCGTGGGCCAGCTCGGGCTCGGCTGCCAGGTGCAGGTAGGTGAACAGGGTCTGGCCCTCGCGCAGGCGGTGGACCTCCTCGGCCTGGGGCTCCTTGACCTTCAGGATCAGCTCGGCCTCGGCGAAGACGGAATCCGCGTCGGGCAGGATCTGCGCGCCCTGCGCGGTGAACTGCTCGTCGCTCATCGCGCTGCCCTCGCCGGCCCCGGACTGGACCAGCACGTCGTGGCCCCGCGAGCTCAGCTCGCGCACGCCGGCCGGCGTGATCGCGACGCGATACTCGTCTGTCTTGATCTCTGTCGGTACCCCGATTCTCATCGGCTCTGAGCTCCTTGTCGTGACGGACGGCGCCCCTGGCGGGAGCCCTTGCAAGATCTGATCATCACCGAGCCAGCTCCCGGCCGCGCAGTGCCAGCCAGAACTCGATCCGGTCGCGGGCATTCGAGCAGTCGCGCCCGGTCAGCTGCTCGATGCGGCGGATCCGGTAGCGCAGCGTATGGCGGTGGCAGTAGAGCGCACCGGCAGCCTTCTCCCAGTGGCCGTTGTGCTCGATGAACACGTCGAGTGAGCGGACCAGCTCGTCGCCGTACTCCCCCTCGCCGTCTTCGATCGGGCCGAGGACGCTGCGGCAATAGGAGCTCAGCGCCTCGTCGTCCTGCAGCGAGAGCAGCAGCTGGAAGCCGCCCAGGTCCTCGTAGGAGGCGACATCGGGGGCGTCCCCGTTGCGCAGGCGAACGGCCTCAAGGGCACAGCGGGCCTCGTGGAAGCTCATCCGCAGCGAGTGCGTGGCGGCCGGCCTGGAGGCGGCCGCGCGGACCTCCCCGAAGCGCGCCGTCAGCTCGGCGCGGATCCGGCCGGCGAGCGCCACGGGGTCAAGGCCCCCCTCCTGCGCCGGGCCGGCGTCGACGACCGCGCAGAGCAGCCCGCCGCGGATCGCGACGAGATTCCCCACATGCTCGCCCGCCAGCTGGCGCTCGACCGCCGAGGCGGCCGCGCTGGGGTCGCGCAGGCTGAAGGCGAGCACGGCGATCCGCGCGCCGATTCCGAACGGGCGCAGGCGGGCCTGGAGGTCCTCCGGATAGAGGTGGCCGCTGAGCGCCTCGGCGAGGACGTCACCGACCATGTTGCGCTGGAGCAGCTCGTAGCGTTCGTCGAGCAGGTGCGCGAAGACGCGCTCGGTGATCGCGATGAAGGGCAGCTCGTAGGGCACCTCGAACACGGGGAAGCCCCGCTTGGTGGCCGCCGTGACGAGCGCCGCCGGGGGGCGGCGGTGGGTGAAGCCGGTGCCGAAGCCCAGGGCCGCGATGTCGTGCTCCGCCAGGCGCTCGACGAACTCGCGCTGCGAGCGCGGGCCCTCGAGCTGCAGGCCCGTCGTCAGCAGCACCTCGCCGCCTTTGAGCCAGGGCGTCGGGTCGGGCAGCTCGGTGCTGTGGACCCAGCGCACATGGGCCTGGGCGGACTCCTCCCCGGAGAGCAGGCTCAGGCCCAGCTCCCCGATCAGGCTCGCGACAGTGAGCTCCACTGCTCCATCCGCTCGCTGGCCTCGGTGAGGACGGGGCGCAGGATCGAGGAGATCTCCTCGAACTCGGCCGGACCGGCGATCAGCGGCGGCGAGAGCTGGACGATCGGGTCGCCCCGGTCATCGGTCCGGCAGATCAACCCGCGCCTGTAGAGCTCGCCTGAGAGGAAGCCGCGCAGCAGGTGCTCGGATTCGGCGTCGTCGAAGGTCTCCTTGGTCTCTTTGTCCTTGACCAGCTCGATCGCGTGGAAGTAGCCGGCGCCGCGGACGTCGCCGACGATCGGCAGGTCGCGCAGCCCGTCGAGCATCTCGCGGAACGGGCCCTCGTTGACGCGCACGTTCTCGCACAGTCCCTCGCGCTCGATGATGTCGATGTTCGCGGAGGCCACAGCACACGAGACGGGGTGCCCGCCGAAGGTGAAGCCGTGGTTGAAGGCCGCCTTGCCCTTCAGGAAGGGCTCGGCCAGGTGGTCCCCGGCGATCACCGCACCCATCGGCGCGTAGGCCGAGGTGATTCCCTTGGCGGTCGTGATCATGTCCGGCTCATAGCCGAAGCGCTCGCAGCCGAACATGTGCCCGAGGCGCCCCCAGGAGCAGATCACCTCGTCGGAGATCAACAGCACCCCGTGGCGGTCGCAGATCTCGCGGACCCGCTGGAAGTAGCCGTCCTGGGGCACGAAGCAGCCGCCGCCGTTCTGGACCGGCTCGAGGATCACCGCGGCGACCGTCTCGGCGCCCTCGAATTCGATCGCCTCCTCGATCGCGTCGGCGGCCCACAGCGGGTCGCGGTCCTCGCTCCAGCGGTAGGAGTTGGTGTTCGGCACGTGGATCCCGCCCGGGGTGAGCGGCTCGAACGGTTCACGAAGCGGCGTCAGGCCGGTCGCCGCCAGGGCGCCCATCGAGACGCCGTGGTAGGCGAGGTTGCGGGCGATCAGCTTGTAGCGGTTCTTCTCCCCGATGGCCCGCTGGTAGGCCTTCGCGAGCTTCCAGGCCGACTCGACGGCCTCCGAGCCGCCCGAGGTGAAGAAGACGCGGTTGAGGTTCCCCGGGGCGAGGCCGGCGATCCGCGAGGCCAGTTCGATCGAGGGCGGGTGGGCGTAGCTCCAGTTGGTGTAGAAGCCCAGCTCCTTGGTCTGTGCCAGGGCGGCCTCGCCCAGCTCGCCACGACCGTGCCCGACGTTGACGCAGTAGAGCGCCGAGAGCCCGTCCAGGTAGCGCTTGCCGTGCTCGTCGTAGACGTAGCAGCCCTCCCCCCTGACGATCACCGGGACCGAGTGGTGCTCGTCGAAGGAGCCCATCCGCGTGAAGTGCATCCACAGGTTGCGCCGCGCCATCTGCTGCAGGCGATCGGGGTCCTCGTTCAGCGCCTGCCCCGACGGGCCCGGGGCCCAGGGCGTCGAGGTTGAGCTCGTCTCGCCGCCGTTGTGGGACGCATCGTTCAGATCCGGGGTGGCCATTACCTCATCTCCCTCTTTGCGCCGACTCGCACTTGCTGGACGTTAGGGACAAGCCTATCCCCGCCAAATGGCCGCTTCAAGTGCGCCCTCGGAAAAGGCTCCCCTGCCAGCTTATACAGAAAGTACAGTGCGACCGGCATTCTTTGGGACACCTGCACCTTGCGCGTCCGCCGCAGGGGAAACTAGGTTTCCCGTAACTTTTCGCACCAGCCCAGCAGCAGGGACCGACAGCACCTACGAGAGGAGCCCTTGATGGCAGCCGGAGACGTCGCCGCATCGGGAACATCGGGCGTGATGGACAAGGGCCTGAAAAAAGGCGCGATCGGCTACATCTCGAACGTCGTCATCGGCGTCGCCTCGACCGCCCCTGCCTACTCGCTGGCAACGACGCTCGGCGCCGTCGTGCTGGTCACGGGCGTGGGGACCCACGCGCCGGCGGTGCTGCTGGTGGCCTTCGTGCCGATGTTCCTGGTCGCCGGGGCCTACAAATACTTCAACAAAGCCGACCCCGACGCCGGCACGACGTTCGCCTGGACGACGCGGGCGTTCGGGCCGACGACGGGCTGGATGAACGGCTGGGCGATCTTCCTGGCGGACGTCATCGTGATGGTCTCGCTGTCGGACATCGCGGCCGAATACACCTTCAAGCTGTTCGGCTTCACCGAACTGGGCGAATCGAAAGCGGCGATCATCATCGCGGCGGTCATCTGGATCATGCTGATGACCTGGATCTGTTACCGCGGCATCGAGCTCTCGGCCAAACTCCAGACGGCGCTGCTCGGCGTCGAGGTCGCGATCCTCGCGATCTTCTCGGTCGTCGCGCTGGTCAAGGTCTACGGCGGCAACGTCCCGGCGCTGCACGAAACCGTCGAAGGCCAGAAAGTCGTCTACCACTCGATCAAGCCGACGCTCGACTGGTTCAACCCGTTCGCCATGAAGACGAGCGATCTGGTCGTGGCGCTGCTGATCGGCTTCTTCATCTACTGGGGCTGGGACTCGGGGGTCGCCGTCAACGAGGAGTCCGAGGACCCGGCCGAGGGGCCCGGCAAGGCGGCCGTCGTCTCGACGATCCTGCTGGTCGTCATCTACGTGATCGTCACGGCCGCGGCGCAGTCCTTCCACGGCACCGAATTCCTCGGCAACCACGAAAGCGACGTCCTCTATGCGACCGGCAAAGACGTCCTCGGCAGCACGCTCAACAAGCTTCTGATCATCACCGTCCTAACGTCCGCGTCGGCCTCGACGCAGACGACGATCCTGCCGACGGCCCGCACGACGCTCTCGATGGCGCACTGGAAAGCCGTCACCTCGCTGCTCGGCAGGGTCCACAAAAGGTTCCTCACGCCGACCGTCTCGACGCTCGGCTTCGGGCTGCTGTCGATCATCATCACGGTCGTCATCCTGCTGCTCTCCGAAAGCGTCCTGCTCGACTCGATCAGCGCCGTCGGCTTCCCGATCTGCTTCTACTACGGCTTCACCGGCGTGGCGTGCGCGGTCTACTACCGCAGGGAGCTCGGCAAGAGCGTGCGCAACTTCTTCTTCCTCGGCGCCGGGCCGCTGATCGGCGGCCTCGCGATGTTCGCCGTCGGGATCAAGGCGGCGATCTACTACGGACGCTACAAGAACGTCGCCTCCAAGCCGATCCTCCACATCACCCTGCCGCTGTGGATGGGAATCGGGGGCATGGTCCTGGGGCTCGTGATCATGCTCTTCTCAAGGCCCGTCTTCAAGGAGTACTTCTCACGCAAGCCCGAAACGGCGCCTCCGGGCATCCTCGATCATCCGCTGGAGGCGATCCCGCCGGCCGTCGACTTCTGAGGAGCTGCCTGCTCAGCGTCGGCCTCAGGGGCTGACCCAGTGCATCGCCAGGAAGGTGCCGCTCGTGGCGAGCAGCTTCAGCGAGGCGCCCGAGCTCTGGATGACGAACACGTAGACGTGTTCGCCCGCGCTCAGTTTGAGCAGGTCGCCGGCGCTCTGAACCGTCTGATTGCCGCCCGTCGTAGCGTTGACCCAGCTCCCGGCCAGGCAGCATCCGAGGTGGTCGTCGCCGATCCCGAGGAAACGCGCGCCGGTCGCGTTGGCGGCCCAGTCCACGCCCGCGTCGACCTGGTAGATCCCCGCGATCGGGGCCCGGAGGGTGACGTATTCATGAGGACTGGCTTCCGAGTCGAACAGGCCGTCGTTGTCGAAGCACCCGTTGCAGGCGGTGCCGCCGTTGAAGATCACGTGCTGCTGGGCTCCACTCAGTTCTTCTTCGGTCTGGAGTCCTATCCGCGCCGCCGGAATCGTGCCGAGCTTGGACGGCGTGACCGCGCCCGCAGCGATGGCGGGATCCGGATAGCTGCCGCTGAGATCCCCGCCGGCGGTGCCCGTGTCCGGGCCGGGCGCACCGGCCGTGCCCTTTTCGCCGGCCGGCCCGCGTTCGCCCCGCGGGCCCGCGGGCCCGCCGGCGCCGGCCGGGCCGGCGTGGCCCTGCAACGAGCGGCGCGCGGTGGTGTTGACCTTCGCCAGCGTCACCGCGCCGTTCTTCAGCTGTCTCGTACCGACGCTCGAGGCCGGGAGCGACACGGCCGCATAGGCGGAGCCGCCGAGCGCGACGAACAGCGCCACGTAGCCGACGAGGTTACCCGCCAGATGCGCCCGTAGACGGTGACCCATGGCGGCAGTATCGCCACCGCCACGGACGTGCTCAGGAGGCGGGCAGCTCCATCACCCCGTGCGGCGCGCCGTAGTCGGCGAGCAGCTCGAGGAAGGGGCCGGAGGCGAACGCCTCGGGGCCGAGTACGCCGGTGCCCTTCCAGACGCCCTTGTCGAGCAGCTCCATCGCGACGACCGCGTTGATCGCGGTCTGCCAGACGACGGCCTGGGATCCGTACTCGCGCATCGTCGTCTCGTTGTCGACGACGTGGTAGAGGTAGGTCGAGCGGGGGTTGCCGTCCTTGCCCGCGCCCGTCACCCAGGTCCCGGCGCAGGTCCTGCCGCTCATCCGCTCGCCGAGCGTCGCGGGGTCGGGCAGGGCCGCGGCGACGACGTCGCGCGGTGAGACCTGGACGCCCCTGACGCTGACGGGGTCGGTCGAGTCGAGTCCCAGTTTGTGGAGCGTCGCGAGGACGTCGATGAACTCCTGGCCGAGGCCGTACTTGAAGGTGACCCGCTCGCACTGGACCCAGCGCGGGATCAGGACGACCTCCTCGTGCTCGACGTTGACGCATTCGACCGGGCCGATCCCCTCCGGGAAGTCGAACACCTCGGGCTCGGAGAAGGGCGCCGTCGTGTAGAAGCCCCGCTCGCGCTCCCAGATCAGGGGCGGGTTCAGGCACTCCTCGATCGTCGTCCAGATCGAGAACGTCGGCGCGAAGTCATAGCCCTCGACGACCAGGTCGGCCCCGTCGCGGACGCCGACTTCGGTGATGCTCGAGAACAGCTCGTCGGCGGCGTGGCGCGCGAAGATGTCCGACAGCCCGGGCTCGACGCCGATCCCCACCAGCGCCAGCAGCCCCGCGGCCTCCCAGGCCTCGTGCTCGGCGAGCTGCTTGTCGCCCAGCATCTCCCCCGGCAGCTCGTGGGGGCGCTCGGGGTGAGGGTGCGAGAGGGTCATGGCCATGTCCAGGTAGGTCACCCGGGCGTCGAAGGCCGCCGCGAATATCGGCTCGTTGAAGCGGGGGTCGCAGGCGTTCAGGACCGCGTCGGGCCGAACCCGCTCGATCAGCTCGACGAGGTCCGAGCGGCTCGAGGCGTCGACCCGCTCGCCGCTGAAGCGGTCGGGCTCGCCGAGGCGCTCGGCGGCCGCCCGGGCCCGCTCGATCGCGACGTCGGCCAGCACGACGTGCTCGAAGACCGGGCGCCGCTGGGCGATCCCGGCGAACGCCGCCCCGACACCGCCCGCTCCTACAACGAGAACCTTCATGGCCGGGAGTCTTACGCAAACGGCGGCGACGGGACGGCACATGCGCACCGCCGCCGTGCGCCGCAACGTCTCAGATCGACGAGGCCCTCTGGGAGGGTCCCCGCGGGTGAGCGCCGCCCCGCCCTCGGGGAGCGGCTCAGTTGCTGGCGATCTTCACGGCGCAGCTGGCGCCGTGAAGCTGGCGGCAGACGACCAGGTAGCCCGCCCGGGGCTGATCGTGGGCGTTGGTCAGGCCGGCATCGAAGCGGGTCGAGGCGTCGCCGCCGCTCCAGTCGTAGATGTAGAGGCGCTTGATCTGGGGGTATCTGCCGGCCAGGGCGAACATGAACTTGAGCGCCTTCGCGGCCCGTGTGAGGCCCGCGCCGTGGCGGTTCTTGAAGTCCGTCCCGAACTGCACGATCCCCCCTGTCTCGGTCAGCCAGACCTGCCCGCCGAATGCGGCGATCAGCTGCCGGGTCCGCCAGCTCTGGAAGCGGTTGACGTCGGAGTAGTTGTGCAGGCCCCAGATCGTTGGCATCGGCGTGTGCAGGCGCCTGACCTCGCGCTTGAATTCCGCGATGTAACGGAGCGTCGGGGTGATCACGGCCGCGTCCAGCACATCCAGGCCGATCGCCGTGCAGCCGCCGCAGACCCTGCGCAGGGACTGGTAGAACTTCGCCGCCGTCGTGGCCGAGGGGCTCGCCAGCACATGCGCGATGTTGCCGCGGTTGGACTCGTCCCAGGCCTGGTACTGGCGGACGTTCGGGAAGTCCTTGACGAAGGCCGCGACGTCCTTCTGGTAGGTCGCGACGCTCGGCAGCTTGGTGGGGGTGTGCTCGGAGTGGTAGAAGGCGACCAGGACCTGCTCGTTGTCCGCTTCGGCATCCGTGATCCATTCGCGCGCTTTGCCGAGCTCGTCCGCGCGGACGGCGGCGTCGTAGGGGGCGATGTAGCGGGTGATCTTCGTGTGCAGCTGCTGGTAGAGGGGGTTGGAGAACATCGCCGTGTGCTCGTCGCCGACCCCCGTCAGGTATGCGCCCGCGGCATGGGCGCGCGGCGCGCGGGGGCCGCCCAGGGCGCTGGAGGCGGCCGCGGCGAGCGCCAGCGCCGCCGTCAGGGCGGCCAGGCAGATCAGGCGAAGGGTGCGGGTCCGGGGCGGCATGGTTCTCCTCAGAACAGCGTTCAGGTTGTGGGGTTGCGGGCCGGGGACGATCTTTAGGAACCGGGCCCGGCGCTCCGGGCGCCACCGGGCGAGGGCCCCTGAAGACGTTCGCCGTCCTCCCCGGCGAGTCCTCCACGCGGGGGAGGCTCTTCACCGGTTCCCGGGGCCGAGCGCAGCGTCGGGTCGGCGACGATCCGCACGTCGACGCCAGGGAGCCCGTCCAGCAGACGGGATAGCAGGTCGGCCCCCAGGCCCAGGCGGGCAAGGCGCCCCCGGCGCACGGGCGTGCCGATCAGGACATAGGTGGAGCCGAGCGCTCGGGCAGTGGCGATCGCGACCGCCGCCTCGTCCTCGCCCTCCTCGATCCGCAGCCGCGCTCCCAGCATCGAGGCCAGGCGCCGCAGCTCCTCGATGCGCCGGCGATCCTCGGGGCTGGCCGGCCGTCCGGGCGGTCGCACGAGCAGCACGTCGAGCTCGGCGTCCAGACGCTGGGCCGAGCGCCAGGCGCGGCGGATGACCCGCTCGGACTCGGGTGTCAGCCCGACGATCGCGAGCAGCCGCTCGGCGATCGCCTGGGGCCCGTCCTGCCCGGGCAGGGGCAGGCCCTCTTCGTCGCGTCGCAGCGCGGGCCCGGGCTCGCGAACCAGGCGCTTGATCTCGACGTCCTCGGCCACCTGGCGCAGGGCCGTCTCGCGCAGCGCGGCCAGGTTCTCGATCTTGAAGAAGTTGTTCAGCGCCGCCGGGACGCGCTCGGGCCGGTAGACCTTGCCGGCCCGCAGGCGGGCGATCAGCGCCTCCGGCGTGAGGTCGATCAGGACGATCTCGTCGGCCGCCGAGAGGACCTCGTCGGGGATCGTCTCGCGGACCTTGGCGCCCGTCAGCTGGGCGACCTGATCGTTGAGGCTCTCGAGGTGCTGGACGTTGACGGTCGAGAAGACGTCGATCCCGGCCTCCAGGACGGCGCGGACGTCCTCGTAGCGCTTCTCGTGCTCGACGCCCGGCGCGTTCGTGTGGGCCAGCTCGTCGATCAGGCAGAGCTCGGGTTTGCGGGCCAGGATCCCCGGCAGGTCCATCTCCTCCAGCGGGGTGCCGCGGTAGCTCAGCTCGCGGCGGGGGATCAGCTCGAGGCCCTCGGCCCGGGCGAGCGTCTCGGCGCGGCCGTGGGTCTCGACGTAGCCGACGACGACATCGCGGCCCGCGTCGGCTTCGGCTCGGGCCTCTTCGAGCATGCGGTAGGTCTTCCCCACCCCGGGGGCCATCCCGATGAAGACCTTCAGATGTCCTCGGTCGTCTGCCATTGAGCCCGGGCGGGACGGTAGCGAACCGCTCCCCCGGGCCCGGCGCGGGGCCCGGCCGGGGCGCTCAGGCGTGCTCGGGCACCGGCGGCGAGGCTCCTGCGCCCGCGGCCGCGGCAGCGGCGCGAACAGCCTCGTGGCGCCGTGCGACGTCGGCGCGGTCGGCAGGCTCGGGCACCGATTCCTCGCAGGAGCGAAGGATCATCTGGGCCTGCCCGAGCAGCAGCTCGCGCTGCTCGTCGGAGATCGTGTGGGCCATCACCTTGGCAAGGGCATCCAGCTGGCGGATCATCACGGCCGGCATGCCGCGGCTGGACTGGCGGATCTTGTCGTGGGCCCGTTCGGCCAGCCGATCGAAGCTGACCTTCACGGTCAGCACGCGCAGGTGCCCGGCGCCGTCGCGGTAGACCGTCGCGGGCTCCCAGCGGGCGGCGATCTTGCCCAGGCCGTCGCCCAGCCAGTCGATGCAGGCCAGCGCGGTGAAGGTGTCGTTGACCGCCGGGGAGAGCGCCCGGATTGCGATCTCCACGAGCTGGTCGACGGCGAAGGAGAGATCCTGCGTGAGCGTCCGGTGAGGCCCCGTCGCGTGGGCCCCGCCGAGCGCCCGGGCGACGCCCGGGGCCGCTTCGGCGGGCCAGACCTGGGCCAGGGGCTGGCCCTCGGCGACGAAGTGCCCGGGCCGGTGGAGCAGGCGGATCACCGCCCCGCTGCCGGTGGCGATGTCGATCAGCGTGCTCATGCTGACGTACTGCAGGTAGCCGCTGCTGGGTGCGCGCACGACGCCGCTGTCCTCCTCCAGGCGGACCAGCATCTCCGCCACCGAGGGCCCGGCCTTCTGGGTGCTCGCCGCGGGCAGGGCCGCCTCGGTCTCGATCGCCCGCGAGAGGTCGCCGGCGATGCTCGCGATCACCTGGGGCAGCTGGATCGACTTGGCGATGTGATCGATGAACACGACCAGGACGCCGACATCGAGGACGACCAGCGCCAGGGTCACCGTGATCGAGAGGTGAGGCACGAATTCCCCGTGGCTGCCCGGCCCGATCACGACCAGGGCGAGGATCGCGTAGACGAACGTCGCGACGAAGCTGCCGAGCGTTATCTGTGTGATCCGGTCGCGGATGAAGTTGCGCAGCATCCGCGGGCCGAACTGCGTCGAGGCGAGCGTCAGCGTGACGATCGTGATCGAGAAGACGAGCGTCACGACGGTGATCACGGCGGCGGCGATCGCGGTGAGGATCTGGCGGGCCGCGTCGGGCGTGCCGCTGATCACCCAGGAGGGCAGGCTCAGCGAGCCGTCATAGGCGGCCTTGTCGAGCAGGTAGGTGCCCGCGAACAGCACCACGGCGAGCACGATCTCCACCGTCGGCACGAGCCACAGGTTCGTGCGCAGCGCCTCACGCCGCCAGGCGGATGGGAGTGGCAGGCCCGACCTCATGCGGCGGGCGCCGGCTCAGGGCGGGGAGGGCGGCTGATGGGCTGGTGGTGGTCGCTGAGCATGGTGTCCGGGCAGCACCGAGTCGATGCCGACCAGGCTTCCCGGCTCACCGTCGCTCACGATACCGGGCCGTGGGGCGCACACGCCCGCCCCGGCCCGCCGCCCGCGCCCCTCAGAAATGCCCGCTGACGGCCCCCGCCGAGATCCGCCGGTCGTCCTCGGGGGCGGGGCGCAGGATCAGGATCTCCGCCGGAACCCGCTCGAGCAGCCAGCGGAGGTCCTCGTAGCTGAGCCCGGCCCGGGGGTCTTCGTCGGCGGAGACGATGATCCGGTCGAAGGGCTCGGCTTCGATCAGTTTGCGCAGCGCGTCGCGGGCCGAGCGCCCTCGCCCGACGCGCGAGTCGACGCTGACGCCCTGCGCGGAGGCCCGCTGCTCGATCGCCTCGAGCAGGGGCATGCCGCGGGCACACTGGACCGGCAGGGCGCTCTCGAGCGGCAGGTTCATCGGCACGCGTGCCAGGAAGGCGGGCATGATCGTGGCGTCCTCGGCCTTGGCCAAGCGGACGGCCGCCTCGAAGGAGCGCCGTGAGATCTGCTGTCCGCTGAACGGCAGCAGGATCCGCCGCACGGGCCGCGGCCGGTCGCGGCGGGCCAGGCGCCCGTGCGGGGGCAGCCAGTAGCCGGCGCCGATGCCCAGGAGCATCCCGGCGGCTGCGATCACGAAGATGCTCCAGGGGCTCACGGCGCATCACCGTTGCCCCGCCGCGAGCGGTCGGCGACGATCCGCACGTCGACCCCCGGCAGCAGCTCCATCAGCCGCTGGGGCAGGGGCACCTTGAGCCGGCCGAGGCCCCGCGGCGGGCGCTCGTGGCCGATCAGGATGTAGGTCGTCCCGCGCCGCTCGGCGACGTCCTTGATCATCGCCGCCTCGTCGTCGGACTCCTCCTCGATCAGGCGCGCGCCGAGCACCGAGGCCAGCTGGCCGAGGGCCGCCAGCGAGCGCTCCTGATCGACGGACAGCGTCCGTCCCGGGGGACGGACCCAGAGCAGGTCCAGATCGGCTCCCAGGCGCTGGGCCGAGCGCCAGGCGCGGCGCACCAGCCGCTGCGCCCGCGGGTCGGGCTCGACCAGGGCCAGCAGCCGCTCGCCGACGGCCTGGGGCGCCTCGGAGGCGAATGACTCCTCGCGCGAGCCGACCAGCTCGGTCGTCAGCCGCTTGGCTCCGACCTCCTCGGCGACCTGGCGCAGGGCCACCTCGCGCAGGGCCGAGAGGTTCTCGATCCGGAAGAAGTTGTTGAGCGCCGCGTCGATCCGCTCGGCGGGATAGATCTTGCCCGCCCGCAGCCGGTCCAGGAGCGCCTCGGGGGTCAGGTCGATCAGCACGACCTCCTCGGCGCGGCCGAGGATCGCATCGGGGATCGTCTCGCGGACACGGACGCCGCTGAGCTCTGTGATGTGGTCGTTGAGCGACTCCAGGTGCTGGACGTTGAGCGTCGAGAGGACGTCGATCCCGGCCGCCAGGACCTCCTCGACGTCCTCGTAGCGCTTGGCGCGGTCGCTGCCGGGGACGTTGGAGTGGGCGAGCTCGTCGATCAGGCAGAGCTGCGGCGCCCGGGCGATGATCGCCGCGGTGTCCATCTCCTTCATCGCGGCGCCCCGGTAGACGATCCCGCTGAGCGCGACCGACTCGAGCCCCTCGGCGGCCTTCGCGGTGTCTGCGCGGCCGTGGGTCTCGAGCAGGCCGATCACGACGTCCCTGCCGGCGGCCAGTTCAGCATGGCCCTCCTGAAGCATCCGGAACGTCTTCCCGACGCCGGCGGCCATGCCGATGAAGACCTTCAGCGAGCCGCGCTCCTGTCCGCCGGCAGGGCTCATCCCAAGCGCGAGCCCATGGCGCGGGCGCCCGGGGGCTCACCCTCCGAGCAGGTTGTGCACGATCAGGTCGATCAGCTTGATGCCGATGAAGGGGGCCACCAGCCCGCCGGCGCCGTAGATCAGCAGGTTGCGCCGCAGCAGCGCGCTGGCGCCGATCGGGCGGTAGCTGACGCCGCGCAGGGCGATCGGGATCAGCAGCGGGATGACGATCGCGTTGAAGATGATCGCCGAGATGATCGCGCTGCGGGGCGTGCCGAGGCTCATGATGTTGAGCGCCGCCAGGGGGCCCTTGCCGCCGGGCGTGGTGGCGTAGGTCGAGATGAAGACGGCGGGCAGGATCGCGAAGTACTTGGCGACGTCGTTGGCGATCGAGAAGGTCGTCAGGGCCCCGCGGGTGATCAGCAGCTGCTTGCCCACCTCGACGATCTCGATCAGCTTCGTCGGGTTGGAGTCGAGGTCGACCATGTTCCCGGCCTCGCGGGCGGCCTGGGTGCCGGTGTTCATCGCCACGCCTACGTCGGCCTGGGCCAGCGCGGGCGCATCGTTGGTGCCGTCGCCGGTCATCGCCACCAGACGCCCGTCCTCCTGCTGTTCGCGGATCAGCGCCAGCTTTCGCTCGGGGGTCGCTTCGGCGAGGAAGTCATCGACGCCCGCCTCTTCGGCGATCTTGGCGGCCGTCAGGCGGTTGTCCCCGGTCACCATGACGGTCTTGATGCCCATCGCCCGGAGCTGGTCGAAGCGGGCCTTCATGCCCTCCTTGATCGTGTCCTTGAGATAGACGACGCCCAGCACCTGGCTGTCGCGCGAGACGGCCAGCGGGGTGCCCCCCTCCCGGCCGATCCGGTCGAGCTCGACCTGCAGCTCCGGCGGCGGTGAGCCGCCTTCCTCGGAGATGAATTTGATGATCGAGTCTCCGGCGCCCTTGCGCAGCTGGTGCCCGTCGAGGTCCACGCCGCTCATCCGGGTCTGGGCCGTGAAGGGGACGAACTCGGCGTTGAGCGTCGCCATGTCGTGCTCGCGGATGCCGTACTTCTTGGCCAGCACGACGATCGAGCGCCCCTCGGGGGTCTCGTCGGCGAGCGAGGAGAGCTGCGCCGCCTCGGCCAGCTCGGCCTCGGGCACGCCGGGCATCGGGACGAATTCCGATGCCAGCCGGTTGCCGATCGTGATCGTCCCGGTCTTGTCGAGCAGCAGCACGTCGATGTCGCCCGAGGCCTCGACGGCCCGGCCCGAGAGCGCGAGGACGTTGCGCCGCACCAGCCGGTCCATGCCGGCGATGCCGATCGCCGAGAGCAGCGCGCCGATCGTCGTCGGGATCAGCGCCACGAGCAGGGCGATCAGCGTCGTCTCGGAGATCGAGGTTCCCGAGAACAGGCCGAAGGGTCGGAGCGTCGCGACGACGATCACGAAGATCAGCGTCAGCGCGGCCAGCAGGATGCCCAGCGCGATCTCGTTGGGGGTCTTGCGCCGCTGGGCGCCCTCGACCAGGGCGATCATCCGGTCCAGGAAGGACTGGCCGGGCTCCTGGGTGATTTCGACGATGATCTGATCCGAGGTGACCCGGGTCCCGCCCGTGACCGCGCTGCGATCACCGCCGGACTCACGGATCACGGGCGCGGACTCACCGGTGATGGCCGACTCGTCGACCGTCGCGATGCCCTCGATGACCGTCCCGTCGCCCGGAATCAGCTCGCCTGCCGGCACGACCACGATGTCGCCCCGGGTCAGCTCGGCGGCGGCCTTGGTGGAGCCGTCGCGCATCTTGGCGACGGTCTCCTTGCGCATCGAGCGCAGCGTGTCCGCCTGGGCCCGGCCGCGGCCCTCGGCGAAGGCCTCGGCCATGTTGGCGAAGACGACCGTCAGCCACAGCCAGATCGAGATCAGCAGGGTGTACCAGGCGGGCTCGTTGCCGCCGCCCAGCGGCTTGCCGCCGAAGACCTGGATGAACCAGGTGACGGTCGTGATCAGCGAGCCGATCTCGACGACGAACATGACGGGGTTTCGCACCTGCACGCGCGGGTCGAGCTTCTTGAAGCTGTCGATCAGCGCGCGGCGGACGATCTCGCCCTGGAACAGGGAGATCGCCTGGCGCTCGCCGGCTGCGGGCATCTGCGCGGACATCAGTGGGTTCCTCCGGTGAGACGGTCGAGGGCGAGATTCAGTTCAAGGACGTTGACCCCCCGTTCGCCGGAGAAGCCGAGGCCGCGGCCGGCGGTGTAGTCCGCGATCAGCCCGTCGACGACCGCCAGCGTCAGGTGGCGGACGGCGGCGATCCGGTGCGCCTGGATCCAGGCGTTGGCCTGCGAGATTTCAGGGTCCAGGTTCGAGCCGGACGTGTTGACCGCGTCGACGGGGATCTTTGCGACGGTCAGACCGGGGTCATAGGGCTGGTTCAGTTCCAGGTAGGCCTTGATGTTTTCTTCGTCGGCTTCCTTGGTCCTGACGCTGTTGGGGCCGCGGTTGGAGAAGGTCGAGGCGGAGGCGTTGTAGGCACCGCCTTCGGTCGCCGAGGGGCGCGACTGGAAGTAGTCAGGGTCCGGTTCGGTCACGACGACGCCTTTGACTTCCTTGGGCTTGCCGTTCTTTTCGAGCACCGGCCTGCCGAAGTTCTGCCCGATCAGCCTCGAGCCGACGAGCCGGCCGTCGCGGTGGACCTGCTCTCCGTTGGCGGCACCGGGGAAGGCGATCTGGCTGATCCCCGTGATCGCCAGCGGGTAGACGAGACCGAGCAGGATCGCGAACACGATCATGGCGATCACGGCGCTGACGGCGTCTCTGATCCAGGGCTTCATCTCAGTAGAGGTGTCCGGTCATGCCCTGGACGATCGGTCCGAGCAGCAGGGCGGGGAAGAACGTCAGCGCGCCGACGAGGATGATCACGCCGATCAACAGCACGACGAACGTCGGGTTGTCGGTCCGCATCGTGCCGAGGCCGGCGGGGGTCACGCGCTTGCCGGCCAGCGCCCCGGCTACGGCCAGCGCGAAGATGATCGGCGCGTAGCGGGCGAACATCATGTCGAAGCCGCCCAGCAGGTCCGCGAAGGTGATCCCGTGCGAGCCCAGGTTGCCGGCGTTGGGCTGCACGAAGCCCGTGTAGCCCGCGAACGCCGAGCCGTTGTTGTTCGCCTGGGAGAGGTAGGCGTAGAAGGTCTCGGAGAACCCCTGGGGCGTCTTGCCGCCGGCCTTGGTCAGGGCGACTTCGGCGATCGAGGCGCGCCCGGACTTGCTGGCCGTGGCGAGGGCCGTGCAGAACAGCGCCGCCAGCGGGGTGATCAGGATGCCCAGGCCGGCCAGCTTGATCTCCCTGGCCTCGAGCTTCTTGCCGAGCCACTCCGGTGTGCGCCCGACCATCAGGCCACCGATGAAGACGGCCAGCAGGACGTAGAGGAGGATCGAGTACAGGCCCGTGCCGACGCCGCCGAAGATGACCTCGCTGGCCGAGAGGTTGGCGAACGGGACCGCCCCGCCGATGCCCGTGAAGGACTCCAGGGCGCTGTTGACGGCGCCGCAGGAGGTGACCGTCGTGACGACGTCGAACAGGGCCGAGCCGGCGATGCCGAAGCGCTGCTCCTTGCCTTCGAGGTTTCCGCCACCGGAGCCGGAGACGACGCCTGTGTGGAGTCCCGCGGCGTGCTGTGCGGGCGAGCCGTGAGCCTCGGCGATGTAGGCGACGATCACCGCGCCGAGGAACATCACCATCATCGTCGCGTAGATCGCGTAGCCCTGACGGCGGTTGCCGGTCATGCGCCCGTAGGTGAAGACGAGCGCGGCCGGGATGATCAGGACCGCCAGCATCTCGAAGAAGTTGGTGAAGCCGTTCGGGTTCTCGAACGGGTGGGCCGAGTTCGTGTTGAAGAAGCCGCCGCCGTTCGTGCCGAGCAGCTTGATCGCCTCCTGTGAGGCGACGGGGCCCATCGCGATCTTCTGTTCCAGACCGGTGATCGTGTGGACGGTCAGGTAGCTGGAGAGGTTCGCGATCACGCCCTGGGAGGCCAGCACGATCGCGATCAGGATCGACAGCGGCGCGAGCACGTAGAGGATCGTGCGAACGATGTCCTGCCAGAAGTTCCCGATCGACTTGCCGCTGCGCCCCACGATCCCGCGGATCAGCGCGACGGCGACGACGATCCCGACGCCGGCCGAGAGCCAGTTCTGCACGGTCAGCCCGATCATCTGGCTGAGGTAGCTCATCGTCGTCTCGCCGCCGTAGTACTGCCAGTTGGTGTTCGTCATGAACGAGGAGACGGTGTTGAACGAGACGTTCCAGGGCGCCGAGTGAAAGCCCAGCGGGTTGAGCGCGCTGGGCACGAAGAAGGCGTCCTGCGTCCGTACGACGAGGTACAGGAACAGCCAGCCGGCGAGCGAGAAGATCAAGAGGCTCTTGGCGTAGGACTTCCAGTCCTGGCCGCGCTCGTGATCGACCCGCATGATCCGCAGCAGGAACCGTTCGGGGCCTGCGAAGACCGGTGAGAGGAAGACCCGCTCGCCGGTGTAGACCCGCGCCATGTAGGTCCCCAGCGGGAACGCCAGCAGCGTCAGGAGCACCACGAACAGGAAGATCGTCAGCCAACCCGCGAAGGTCATCTTGCTAGAGCTTCTCCCCGCGGATCAGGGCGTAGAAGAGGTAGGCGATCACGAGGACCGAGACGACCAGGCCGAAGAAGTCGGCGCCGGACATGTGGGCGATGAACGCGCCCAGCGGGACGGCGGGGCTCATATCCGATCGACCCCCTCGACCATCAACAGCAGGAGGGCGAAGATCACGATGCCTAGAACGACTGCGAGAACATCCATGCCCAGCACTAAAGAACCCGCCTCGTCACGGAGACATGACGATCCGGGGCGGGCGTATAACGATTGTGTGACGGCGGCTCAGCCGGCGAAGCGGTAACCGACGCCGGGGTCGGTCACGATCAGGCGGGGCCCTGCCCGGCCCTCCGGCTCGATCTTCGCCCGCAGCCGCGCGATGTGCGTGCGCAGCGGCTGGATGTCATCGACGTACTCGGGGCCCCAGACCTCGACGAGCAGCTTGCGGTGGGTCATCAGCCGGCCCCGGTTGCGCAGCAGGACCCGCAGCAGGTCGAACTCGATCGGTGTCAGGTGGATCGTCTCGCCGTCGCGGCGGACGACCCGCGCCGCAAGGTCCACCTCGAGGCCCTCGACGCAGACGCTGGGCTCCTCCTCGCCGCGCCCGGCGCGCCGCAGCGCCGCCTGCAGACGCGCGACGAGCTCGCGCGTACCGAATGGCTTGGTGATGTAGTCATCGGCACCTGCCGCGAGCGCACGGACCTTCTGCTCCTCCTCGCCGATCGCCGAGAGGACGAGGATCGGCATCTCGCTCCACTCCCGCAGCCGGCGCGTCAGCTCGACGCCGTCCATGTCCGGCAGGACCAGGTCGACGATCGCCGCCGCGGGCGGGCGGACCGCCGCCAGGTCGAGCGCCTCGGAGGCCGTTTCGGCCGCGAGGATCTGGAAGCCGGCCTCGCGCAGAACCACTTTGAGAGCACGGACGATCTGCGGCTCGTCGTCGACGACCAGGATCCGCGGGGCGGCCGGGGTCTCCGGCGGGCCGGCGGCCGTCAAGGGCTCGTCCGCGCCTGCGCGGCGGACTCGAGGCCCGCGGCGTCCTGCGCAGCCGTCCCGGGCTCGGGCACCCGGGGCTCGAGGGGCAGCTCGAAGACGAACGTCGCGCCCTGGCCGGGCAGCGACTCGACCCGCAGGGTGGCGGCGTTGGACTCGGTGAAGCCCCTGGCGATCGACAGGCCCAGCCCCGAGCCGCGGTGCCCCCCGCCCGGCGTGCCGGCCCGGTAGAAGGGCTCGAAGACCCGCTCCAGCTGTGCCGGGGGGATACCCGGGCCGCGATCGACGATCCGCACGATCAGCCGGTCGCGCACGGCCCGGGCGCGGACCGAGACGGGGTGCCCGCCGGAGTGGCGGCGGGCGTTCTCGAGCACGTTGACGAGCGCCCGCTCCATCTGCACGGGATCGACCTGCACGAGCGGCATGTCGGGGTCGATCGACAGGCTGAACTCCTCCGCCGGCGCGCCGACCTCCGCCACCGATGCCCGGATCAGCTCCTCGAGCGAGGTCCAGACGCGGTGCGGCTCGGCCGCCCCCGCTTCCAGGCGCGAGAGGTCGAGCAGGTTGTCGACCAGCCGCGCCAGGCGCCTGGTCTCCTCGCTGATGACGGCCGCCATCTCCTCGCGCTCACCGGGGGTCAGGGTTGGCGAGGCGATCGCCTCGCCGGCCGCGGAGATCGCCGTCAGCGGGGAGCGCAGGTCGTGGGAGACGGCCCGCAGAAGCGCCGTCTTGACCGTGTCGGCCCGTCGCAGGGCGGCCGTCTCGACGACCCCTCCGAGGAGCCCCTCGCGCTCCATCGCAGCGCTCATCAGCGCCTCCAGGGACGGCACGACGCGCTCCTGCAGGCGGCGCAGGCTGGACTCCGATGCGTCGGCACCGACGAGCAGCGTCCCCAGCCGCCGTGTCCCTTCGCGCAGCGGGAAGGCGAGCAGGCGCTCATCGCCCTCGACGCTGTCGAGCTCGATCGCGGCCGAGTTCAGCTCGAGCGCCCGGGCCAGCCTCGCGGCCGCCGTCGGCAGCGTCTCGTCGAGGCTTTTCCCCCGCAGCAGCAGACGGGCCATCTCGGCGGCGAGGTCCGCCTCCTGGCGGCGCTCGAGAGCGTCTCGGGTCCGTGCCCTGGTCACCTCGGCGACGGAGCTTGCGAACGCGGCGACGACGACGAAGACGGCCAGCGCCACCCAGTTGGTGCCGTCCTGGATCGTGAACTGCCCGACCGGCGGAAGATGGAAGTAGTTGAAGGCCGCGGCACTGAGAACCGCGGTGACGATCCCCAGCCCGGCGCCCCAGATCGTCGAGACGACGAGCACGGCGGGCAGATAGACGAGGCTCAGCGAGGCGACCGGAGCGACGTGGGCGAGCGGATAGTCGATCAGCGTGCATAGCGCCACCGCGACGGCCGCGACGGGCAGGCCGGCGCGGCGCGAGAGGCGCTCGGGCGCGAGCAGCGAGGCGATCGGGCCGTACATCACAGTCAGCCTATTGACGCGAGGGGCTCCCGCGGGCAATCCGTCGGCGCCGGGGCCTCCCGGCTCAAGCTCGGGGCCCGCTCGACCGACCCTGATCCTGGACGGATTCGCATGAACGGACGCCTGCGCCTACTCGCCAAGCTCGTCTCCGCCGCCGCCCTGGGCGCCGGCGCGCTGCCGTGCGCCGCGCTGGCCGGCGAAGCCCAGACGCCGCTGCCGGCATCCAACTACGCAGTACGGGCCGCCTGCCCGCCGCCGACCCCGGGCCACGCCGGCTGCCTGGCGCTGCAGCTCGTCCCCGTGAGCGCCCAGGCGCGGGCCTACGACCACCCGATCGGCATCCAGCGGGCGGCCTCTGCCGGCCCCGCGGCGCACAACCCGGCCGCCGGCAACTTCGGGCTGCGCCCGGTCGATCTGCACACCGCCTACGAACTGCCCGAAACGGCAGGCACCGAACAGACGATCGCGCTGATCGACGCCTACAACGACCCGACCGCCGAAGAAGACCTGGCCAACTACTCGGCGATGTTCGACCTGCCGGCCTGCACGACCGGCAACGGCTGTTTCAAGAAGGTCGGCGAGACCGGCTCGGAAACGGCCCTGCCGTTCCCGAAGACGAGCGCCGAACTGAAGAGCGCCGAAGAAGGCAGCGAAGAAGCTCAGGAAGAAGCCGAAGCGGCCGTCGGCTGGGGCGCAGAGATCTCGCTCGACATCGAGACCGCCCACGCGACCTGCCCGAACTGCCACATCCTGCTGGTCGAGGCCACCACGACGAGCTACTACGACCTCGAAAAGGCCGAGAAGACCGCCGAGACGATGGGCGCAGGGGAGATCTCCAACTCCTGGGGCGGCTCCGAGGAAGGCGTCACCGTGAGCCACGACTCCGCGAGCCCGTTCAACGACCCCCATGTCGTCATCACAGCCTCGACGGGCGATGACGGCTACCTCGGCTGGGACGCCGAACGGGCCGAAGAAAAGGGCTTCGCCAACTACCCGGCCGCCTCGCCCCACGTCGTCGCGGTCGGCGGGACGAGGCTGACGCTCGGGACGGGCGGGGCCTGGTCGGCCGAGACCGTCTGGAACGGCAGCGGCGCCTCCGGCGGCGGCTGCAGCGTGCAGTTCACCGCCCAGCCCTGGCAGCAGGCGGTCCCGGACTGGTCGGGCATCGGCTGCGGCACCGGCCGCGCCCTGGCCGACGTCTCCGCCGACGCGGACCCACACACGGGGATCGCCGTGACGTACTCGAGCCCCCTCTGTGAAACCGAATACACCGAAAGCTCGACCAAACACGTGCTGCACTGGTGCACCTACGGCGGCACCAGCCTGGCCTCGCCGATCATCGCCTCGGTCTTCGCCCTGGCCGGCGGCGCCAACGGGGTCGCCTATCCCGCCCAGACCCTCTATGAAAGCGAGCGCCTGGCGCCGGCGACGCTGCACGACGTGACGGTCGGCTCAAACGGCGACTGTGCGGCCGGCTACAACCCCGGCACCGGGCTGACCAAATGCACGCCCGCCGAAGAGGCCGCGGCGAGCTGCGAATCGAAGGGGGTCTGCCTGGCGGGAACCGGCTATGACGGCCCCAGCGGCGTCGGCACCCCGCACGGGATCCTCGGCTTCGAGCCGATCGCCAAGGAAGGCGGCGAAGAAGAATCCAACGAAGAAGAAGAAAAGGCCAAGGAACACGAAAAGCTGAGAGAACAGGAAAAGCTCGAAGAAGAGACGCATCTCAAAGATCGCCTCGGCGTGGGCCCGATCGCCCCCTCCCCCGCACCGGTGACCCCGCCGCCCGCGACGACGGCCACGAGCACGCCGGTCCTCAGCGCCCTGAACCTGACGATCCGCGCCCTGGTCGCGCTCAACTCGCCGCGACCCTCGGCCTCCAGGGTCGCCTTCTCCTTCTGGCTGACCTCGCCCGCCAAGGTCACCGTCAACCTCTCCCGCCAGGTCCGCCTTCATCACCGCCTGCGCTGGGTCACCGTCTCGCCGACGGCCACGATGGCGGCGATCGGCGGCAGGAACGGCGCCCGCCTGAGCGGCCACCGGACGCTCTCACCTGGCCTCTACCGCCTCACGCTCACGCCGCTTCACGGCCGCGCCCGCTCGATCCTCTTTCACATCAACTGAGCTCCCGCTCCGGGGGTGCCGGGGGGCGCTCCCGGAGCGAGCGATCGATGATCAGCCGCCCTGGCCTGCGTATCGGATCTCCGTGGCGCCGTGGGTGCAGACCGTCGGGACGTAGCCCGGCGGGACCTTGAAGGTCTTGATCGCGCACTTGAAGTGCTCGGGGGTCGTGGTGGTGTGGTTTTTGAAGACGAGGCCGATGAACTTGTACGCCGCCGCACAGCTGACGCCGCTGACGCTGATGGCCTTGACGGGCATCTTGTACTTCGTGTACGTGGGCGGGACCGTCCCGGAGGAGATTTCGATCTCCACCGTGGTGTTGGCGCATTTCCTCAGCGTCCCCGCCGCCTGGGCACCGGTTCCGATCGCCGCCATGCCGAGGAGGGCCAGCGAGATGATCGCCGTCGCCGTCGCTGCCTGCCACCATCTACGCGCTTTCATGCTGAGGGCCTCCTCGTTCATCGGGCGCTCCGATCGACGCCACGTTGGCGCGGAAGATATCGTCGCGCCGGTGCAGGCGCGGCCCGGCGGCTACGCGCTCTCGGCGTAGGCCCGCAGCTCGGCCGGTGCGCCGTGGGGAGCCAGGCAGGCGGGCAGCTCGACGCTGCCGTCGGCGCGCTGGCCGTTCTCGAGCAGGGCGACGATCGTCCGCCCGACGGCGACGGCGGTGCCGTTGAGCGTGTGGAGGGTCTGCGTGCGCTTCTGGTGGCGCATCCGGATGTTCAGGCGCCGGGCCTGGTAGTCGGTCGTGTTCGAACACGAGGTCAGCTCGCGGTAGCGCTCCTGGGAGGGCAGCCAGGCCTCGCAGTCGTACTTCTTGGCAGCCGAGTTGCCGAGATCGGTGACGGCGATGTTGACGACGCGGTAGGCCAGGCCCAGCTCGCCCAGGATCTCCTGCTCGATCGAGAGGATCCGCTCGTGCTCGGCGGCCGACTCCGCGGGGTCGACGAAGCTGAACATCTCGACCTTGTCGAACTGGTGCACGCGGAAGATCCCGCGGGTGTCCTTGCCGGCGGCCCCGGCCTCGCGCCGGAAGCAGGGCGAGAAGCCCGCGTAGCGCAGCGGCAGCCGCTCGGCCTCGATGATCTCCTCCTCGTGCAGCGAGGCCAGGGCGACCTCGGAGGTTCCGACGAGGAACAGCTCATCCTCGGGCAGGGCGTAGATCTGCTGCTCGGTGTCGGGCAAGAAGCCGGTCCCGTAGAGGGCCCGCTCGCGGACCAGGACGGGCGGGATGACCGGCTCGAAGCCGTAGCCGGTGAGCTTCGCGAGCGCCCACTGGACGAGCGCCAGCTCGAGCATCACCAGCTCGCCTTTCAGGTAGGCGAAGCGCGAGCCGGACAGGCGCGCGCCGCGGTCCATGTCGATCAGCGGGCCGGCCAGCTCGAGGTGGTCGCGTGCCTTGAAGCCGAGCGCGGGGCGCTCGCCGACCTCCCGGACGAGCTCGTCCTCGGGCCCCGGTGCCGCGCTCGGGTCGGGCAGGTTGGGCAGCGGGGCGAGCGTGGCCTGGAGCTCGGATTCGACGGCGGCGAGCTCGACCTCGAGGCTCTTGGCCTCGGCGGCGACGGTTCGCATCGCCTCGATCTCCCGCGTCCGCTCGGACTCCTCGGCGGCTGCCCTGATCCGCGTGTTGGCCTCGTTCTGCTCGGCCCGCAGGCCCTCCAGGCGCGGGAGCAGCTCGCGCCGGCGGCGATCGAGCTCGATCACCTGATCGAGCCCCGCGGCGGCCTGCTCACCGCGGCGGGCGAGCGCCCGCCTGACTCCGTCGGGGTCCTCCCTGATCGCCCTGAGGTCGAGCAAACCGGCCCTCGCGGGCTATTTGGTCGACAGGACGATGTTCGTGGAGGGCACCTTCTGTGCCTGCAGGCCCGAGTACTTGGCGAGGAATTCGGCGACCGCCTGGGCGTCCGGGCCGACGACGATGTTCTCGGGCATGATCGCCCCGGAGAAGCCGCCGTTGCGGATCGCGTAGAGGACCTGTTCGACCTTCTCCTTGCGGATGTTGAAGTTCGGCCCGTTCGTCTTGACGCGGTTGGCGATCGATGTCGCCGAGCCCTCGGCGCCGACGGTGGCGAGCGTGTGGCAGCCGGAGCAGTGGTCGCGGAACAGGACGGCTCCCGCGGTAGTAGGGGCTCGTCTTGGCGACCGAGATGCCCTGCGAGCCGCACGCGCCCAGCAGGGCCGCGCAGGCGAGCAGGACGAGCATCGTGGCTGCGACCTTCATGCGCCGGGAATATATATGCCGGAGGCCCGCACGGAGCGCCGGACCGCTCGCCGGGGCCCGCACGGAGCGCCGGCCGGGTGATCGAGGTGGGGCATGGAGCAGCGCCCGTTTGTCGCTGCTCAGAACCCGTGGGCCGTCCCCGCGGCCCGCAGGGCGAGGAAGACGACCACCACAGCCGACGCGGCCATGACCCCCGTCTCGCGCTGGAGGATCGCCGAGACCAGCCTGCCCTGCTCGTCCTCGGGCAGGGCGGCGACCGCCGCGGAGCTCTCGAGGCCCCGCCGGTCGAGGATCGTCTGGGCGGAGATCGCGCGCAGCTGCTCGGCGACGAAGGCGATCGCCAGCGGCAGCAGGGCGTAGAGGTAGAACAGGTCGCTGCTCGAGTGCTTGCCGGCTGCCGCCAGCGAGCCGACAGCGATCGCCAGCATCAGCGCCGAGCCCTGCCCGACCCGCAGCAGTGGCCAGAACGCCCGGCCGGCGAAACCGGCGGGGTCGGCCCGCCAGTAGGCGAACGCCCCGAGCAGTCCGGG
Organism: uncultured Solirubrobacteraceae bacterium; assembly: GCA_963787765.1. GTDB lineage: Bacteria > Actinomycetota > Thermoleophilia > Solirubrobacterales > Solirubrobacteraceae > Palsa-744. The sequence continues at coordinate 97,224 of CAWBEF010000019.1, forward strand.
AAGGAGATTCAGCGCGGCGACGGCCAGCGAACCGGCGACCACCGCCTCATTCATCGGGCGATATCGAGCCGATTGCCACTATGTAACAGTCTGCCACAAGCAGTGATATAACAGCGCGCGGTGCTGCGAAGCTATCTCCCGGCGATCGTATTCCTCGTGCTCGGCGGAGCCGTGGGGGTCACCTTCGCCGTGTTGAACTCGGTGATCGGGCCGCGCCGCGCGACCCCCCAGAAGCAGGATCCCTACGAGTGCGGGCTGCCGTCGGAGATCAAGTCGGGGATGCGTTTCGGGATCAGCTTCTACCTGATCGCGATGCTCTTCATACTGTTCGACATCGAGGTTGTCTTCCTCTACCCGATCGCCGTCGAGCTGCGCGCCTACGGGACCTTCGCGCTGACAGAGACGATCGTCTTCATCCTCCTGTTGTTCGTGGCCTTCGTATACGTATGGCGGCGGGGGGCCCTCGAGTGGAGATGAAACGCGAGCCGCTCGGGACGGCCGTCGACCCGAAGGGGCTGCGCGTCCGCTCGCTGAACGCCGAGCAGATGCTGCGGGGCGCCGAGCTCGAGGGGGCCAACCGCCCCGCACACCTGGAGGGCACCGAGCTCGAGGCCTACGTCGCCGAACGGGTCCTGACGACGACGCTCGACTCGGCCGTGGCCTGGGCCCGCTCCAACTCGTTCTTCCCGCTCGCCTTCGGACTGGCCTGCTGCGCGATGGAGCAGTTCCAGACGGCGGGCCCGCGGATGGACATCGCGCGGTTCGGCTTCGAGGCCTTCCGCGCCTCGCCGCGCCAGGCCGACCTGATCATCCTGGCCGGCCGGGTATCGATCAAGATGGCACCGGTCATCCGCCGCCTCTACGACCAGATGCTCGAGCCGAAGTGGGCGATCTCGATGGGCGCCTGCTGCAGCTCGATGGGGGTCTTCAACAACTACGCGCTGGTCCCCGCCGACAAGTTCATGCCGATCGATGTCCACGTCCCCGGCTGCCCCCCGCGTCCCGAGGCCCTGATGCACGGGATCCTCAAGCTGCGCGACCTGGTCCAGAACGACCCCGAGGCCGGCTGGCGCGAGCGCTACGAGGCCGTCGGAACCGAGGAGCGCCCTTAGATGCCGGACGCCACGGGCCTGGAGCTGCTCGCCCAGGAGCTCGGCGACGCCGCGATCGAGACCGTCTACTTCAGGGAGCGGGCGACCGTCGTGATCGATCCGGCGCACATCCGTGAGGTGCTCGGGAAGCTGCGGGCCAAGGGGTTCTCGTTCCTGGCCAGCGTCCACGGCGTCGACTACTACCCCGAGGAACCGCGCCTGGGCGTGCACTACGAGCTGCTCGACATGAGCAGGGTCGACAGGCTCACCGTCAAGCTGCGGGTGCCCCTGGAGGAGCCCGAGGTGGACTCGGTGACGGCCGAATGGCCGACCGCCGACCACCAGGAGCGCGAGGTCTACGACATGTTCGGTGTCGTCTTCCGCGGCCACCCCGACCTGCGCCGGATCCTGATGCCCGAGGACTACGAGGGACACCCACAGCGGCGCGACTTCCCGGTCGGCGGGGAACCGGTCCTGTTCACGCGCGACGAGGGCCAGTGGCTGGAGAGCCGGGAGTGAGCCCGCCGGAGACGACAGAGCTCTCTGACTACCGCAGGCGCGAGCAGAGCATCACCCTCTCGCAGCTCGAGACGCCGGGCCAGGGAGAGGGCGACCGGACGCAGGAGCTGTTGACCCTCAACTTCGGTCCCCACCACCCGGCCACCCACGGGGTGCTGCGGCTGCTGGTGACGCTGCAGGGCGAGATCGTCCGCGACCTCAAACCGATCATCGGCTACGTCCACACGGGCATCGAGAAGACAGCCGAGGAGAAGGCCTACTGGAAGGTCATCCCGGTGGTCGAGCGGATGGACTACCTGTCCTACTACTTCAACGCGATGGCCTACATCGGCGCGGTCGAGGCGCTGGTCGAGGTCGAGGTCCCCAGGCGGGCGCAGTACCTGCGGGTCATCCACCTCGAGCTGAACCGCATCGCCTCGCACCTGATCTGGCTCGGCACGGGCGCCCTGGACCTGGGGGCCGTCTCGATCTTCCTCTACTGCCTGCGCGAGCGGGAGAAGGTCCTCGACCTGTTCGAGATGTCCTCCGGGGCACGGATGCACACCCGCTACTTCCAGGTCGGCGGCGTGATCGAGGACATCCCCACCGGCTTCGCCGCCAAGCTGCGCGAGTTCCTGAAGATCATGCCCGAGCGGGCCGACGAGTACGGGGCGATCCTCAACTCGAACGAGATCGTCCTGCAGCGCCTGCGCGGCACCGGCGTCGTGCCCGTCGAGACGCTCCTCGGCCTCGGGGTCACCGGGCCGCTGCTGCGCGCCGCGGGCAACCCCTGGGACCTGCGCAAGGCGGCCCCCTACAGCTCCTACGAGGACTTCGACTTCAAGATCCCGATCGGGGAGGTGGGCGACAACTACGATCGCTTCGCGTGCCGCCTGGCCGAGATCTATGAGTCCGTCAAGATCCTCGAACAGGCGCTCGACGGTCTTCCCGAGGGGCCCCACATGACGGGCGACCGCAAGATCGCGCTGCCTCCCCGCCACGAGCTGGCGACCTCGATGGAGGCGCTGATCCACCACTTCAAGCTGGTCACCGAGGGCTTCCGGGTCCCGCCCGGGGAGGTCTACAACCCGATCGAGTCCCCGCGCGGGGAGCTCGCCTGCTTCGTGCGCTCCGACGGCAGCTCCAAGCCCGCCCGCGTTCACATGCGCGATCCCAGCTTCGTCAACCTGCAGGCACTCGCGCCGATGGCCAAGGGCTCATACATCGCCGACATGATCGCCGCCACGGCCATGCTCGACCCGATCCTGGGAGGGATCGACCGATGAGCCCGCTCGGCTGGGATGTGCCGGCGGACCTCGAGAAGGACCCCGCGCCGATCCCGGCCGCGGACACCCCGGTGCCGCAGCAGCTGCGCGAGCAGATCGAGGCGCACATGGCCAACTACCCCGACCGCCGCTCGGCCGCCCTGCCGGCGCTCGAGGCCGCCCAGCGCCTGCACGGCTGGTGCTCGCCCGAGGCGATCGAGCAGGTCGCGGCGGTGATGCGCCTGACCCCGGCCTACCTGGAGTCGGTGGCGAGCTTCTACGACATGCTCGAGACGAGCCCGTGGGACGCCACAGCGTCTATGTCTGCACGAACATCTCCTGCTCGCTGCGGGGCGCCGACGAGCTGTATGAGGCCGTCCGCTCGGCGGCCGGCGATGACCCCGAAATCAACGTCCGCTCGTTCGAGTGCCTGGGTGCCTGCGACATCGCGCCGATGGCCTCCGTGGACGGCGTCTATGTCGGCCCGCTGACGCCGGCCGACGCGCCCGGGCTGATCGAGGACATCCGCGCGGGACGGGCGATAGCGCCCGAGAAACAGCTCGCCCGGCGCCTGGTTGCAGACCCGCGGGCCAACTCTCAGGAGTTCCCCGAACATGCCGCCGAGCAGCCGAAGAGGATCAGCTGATGGCCGCCGCCGCACCACAGCTGCTGTTCACCGACATCGACGAACCGGGCCTCGCGACGCGCGAGGTCTACGAGCGCCGGGGCGGATACGAGTCGCTTCGCAAGGCGCTCGCGATGAGCCCCGAGGAGGTCCTGGCCCAGCTCGAATCCTCCGGGCTGCGCGGCCGCGGCGGTGCGGGCTTCGCGATGGGCAAGAAGGTCTCGTTCCTGCCCAAGGGGGCGATGGACAAGTACCTCGTCTGCAACGCCGACGAGTCCGAGCCCGGGACCTTCAAGGACCGCGAACTGATGCAGAAGACGCCCCACCTGCTGATCGAGGGGATCGTGATCGCCTCCTACGCGGCCGGTGCCGGGCGCTCGTTCATCTACATCCGCGGCGAGTACGTCCTGCAGGCCGACTCGCTCGACGCGGCGCTCGCCGAAGCGCGCGAGGCGGGCTACGTCGGCGAGGACATCCTCGGCTCGGGCCACTCGCTCTCGCTGGTCGTCCACCGCGGCGCGGGTGCCTACATCTGCGGCGAGGAGACGGGCCTGCTGGACTCCCTCGAAGGCAAGCGGGGCAACCCCCGGCTGAAGCCGCCGTTCCCCGCCAACCAGGGCCTCTACCAGGGCCCGACGCTGATCAACAACGTCGAGACCCTCTCAACGGTCCCCGCGATCATGCGGATCGGCGGCGAGGAGTACGCGAAGCTGGGCGTCGCGAGCTCGACGGGGACGAAGCTCGTCTCGGTCTCGGGCCACGTCCAGCGGCCGGGCAACTACGAGATCGAGCTGGGCATCCCCTCGCGGGAGATCATCTACGGCCTCGCGGGCGGACCGCCCGAAGGTCGCGCCGTCAAGTGCTGGTTCCCCGGCGGCTCCTCCTCCCCGGTGCTGAAGGCCGAGGACCTGGACATCCCCTATGACTTCGACTCGCTGGGCAAAGCCGGCTCGATGCTCGGCTCGGGCGCGATCATCGTCGTCGACGAGACGACCCCGATCCTCGACGTGGCGCTGAAGACGGCCAAGTTCTACCGGCACGAGTCCTGCGGCAAGTGCACCCCCTGCCGCGAGGGGACCAACTGGACGGTCAAGATGCTCGAGCGGATCGACCGCGGCGAGGCGACGCCGATGGACCTCGAGATCATGGCCTCCGTCCAAGAGCACATCATCGGCAACTGCCTCTGCGTCCTGGGTGACGCGATGGCGATGCCGATCGGATCGATGATCGCCAAGTTCAAAGACGAGTTCGAAGCGCACATGGAGCAGGCCCGCCTCAGCCGGGGCCTCGGCGAGGAGGCCGCCTCGGATCTCGCGCTCGCCGCGCAGGGTGCGCTCGAGGAGCACCCCGGCGGGACGCTGGCCCCGACGGGCGCCGGCGATCAGGCGCCCGGTGAGCACACGGGCGAAACGGGAACCCACCGGGGAGGGGCATAGGCGTGCCGCGCCCCGAACCGAGGACGATCACCTTCTCGATCGACGGCCGCGAGGTGCAGGCCCCGGAGAACATGATGCTGGCCGACGCGGCCAAGCTGGGGGACGTCGAGATCCCGGTCTTCTGCTACGAGCCCAAGCTCGGCCAGCCGGTCGGCGCGTGCCGAATGTGCCTGGTCGAAATCGAGGGCATTCCCAAGCTCCAGACGGGCTGCTCGACGCCGGTCAAGGACGGGATGGTCGTCTACACCGAAACCGAGCGGGTCAAGACCGCCCAGCAGTCGGTCGTCGAGTTCCTGCTGATCAACCACCCGCTGGACTGCCCCGTCTGCGACAAGGGCGGGGAGTGCCCGCTGCAGGACATCACCTTCGGCTGGGGCGGCGGGATCTCGCGCTTCATCGAGCCCAAGCGCCACTTCGTCAAGCCGCTCGAGCTCTCGCCGCTGATCGCGATCGACCGCGAGCGCTGCATCCTCTGCTACCGCTGCGTGCGCTTCTCCCAGGAGATCTCCGAGGACTACCAGCTGGTGCTACTCGAGCGCGGGGCCCATTCCTACGTGGCGACGTTCGACGGGCACCCCTACGTCGCGCCCTTCAGCGGCAACATCATCGAGCTCTGCCCCGTCGGGGCGCTGACCTCACGCCCCTACCGCTTCCGCGCCCGGCCATGGGACATCGAGGGCGCGGGGTCGGTCTGCACCCTCTGCCCGGCCCAGTGCAACGTCACGGTGACGGTCCGCGACGAGCGGGCCCTGCGCATCCTGGCCCGCCAGAACCCCGAGGTCGACGACGGCTGGCTGTGCGACAAGGGGCGCTTCGCCTACCAGTCCTTCCACGTCGACGAGCGGATCACCGAGCCGATGCTGCGCGACGGCGGCCAGCTGCGAACGGTCAGCTGGGAGCGCGCCCTGAGCGAGGCCGCGGCCGGCCTGGCCCGCGCCGGCGCGGAGACCGGTGCGATCGTGGGCGGGCAGTCGACCGGCGAGGAGGGCCTGCTGCTCTCGCGCCTGCTGCGCGAGGCGCTCGGCTCCCCGCACCTGGACTCCCGCCGCGCCGGCACGCTCGAGCTCGACCTCCACCGCGCGCTGGGCGCCCCGGCCCTGCAGGCCCGCACGAGCGACCTGGAGTTCGCCGATGCCGTGCTGGTGCTCGATGCCGACCCCGTCAACGACGCGCCGATCCTCGACCTGCGCCTGCGCAAGGGCATCAGGCGCAACGGCCTGAAGCTCGCTGTCGCCTCCCCCGCCGAGAGCTCGCTGGACCCGAACGCGGCGGCGATCGCGCGCTATGCGCCCGGCGGCGGTGCAGCCTTCGCGGCGGCCCTGGCCGCCGCCCTGTCGGGCAGCGGGGACCTCGAGGGACTCGCCCAGAGCGCCGGCGCGGTCGCCGAGGAGGTCAGCAAGCTGGCCGATCTGCTGCGCGGCCCGGAGCACGAGGGCGAGCAGGACTCCCCGGCACGGGAGGTCGTCGTGCTGTGGGGCGAGCGCCTCACGGCCGGGCCCGACGGCGCGGCGGGTGCGGGTGCGCTGCTGGGCATCGCCGAGGCGCTCGGACTCGCCGCGATCGAGGGCGCGGGGCTGCTGGAAATCCCGGCCGGCGCCAACGGGCGCGGCCTGCGCGAGGCGGGCGTCCTGCCGAACGGCGGGCCCGGGCTGAGCGTCCCGGCCGCGGAGGGCCTGGACGCCGCCGGCATCGCCGCGGCAGGCCTGAGCGCGATCTACCTGCTCCAGTCAGACCCGCTGCGCGAGCTGCCCGACGGGCCCGCCTGGGAGAAGGCGCTGAGCGGGGCCTCGACGGTGATCGCCCACGCCTCGTTCATGACCGAGACCGTTCGCGAGCACGCCGACATCGTCTTCCCCGCCGAGGCCTACCCGGAGAAGGAGGGCACGATCGTGCACCCCGACGGGCGCCTGCAGCGCCTGCGCCCCGCGATCGCGCGGCCCGGCGAGGTCAGGGCCGGCTGGCAGGTCATCTGCGAGCTCGCTCTGCGCCTGGGCCTGGACCTCGACGTGCTGAGCGGCGCGAGCGCTTCACGGATGCTGTTCGAGCGGGTCCCCTTCTACGCCGGGCTGACGCTCGAGGAGATCGCCGGCCGCGGCGTGCGCTGGCAGGAGCGAGAGGCCGCCGCGGCGTTCCCGGCGCCCTCCGCGAGCCCAAGCCCACCGGAGCCCGGCGCCCCGGCCCCGAACGCGGCCGAGCTGGCCGGCTACCGCTCCGTCTGGGATGCGCCCGAGGTCGAGAACTCGCCGTCGCTCGAGTTCCTGTTCCCACGCCGGCAGATGGTGCGCGGATGATCGCAACGGTGGGCTATTTCGAGCCCTGGTGGATCCAGATAATCAAGGCGATCGTGATCTTCGCCGTCGGCCTGCAGCTGGTCCCCGTCGTACTGCTGGCCGAGCGAAAGCTGCTGGGGCGCTTCCAGGCCCGCTACGGACCGAACCGCGTCGGGCCCTACGGTGCCCTGCAGCCGCTGGCGGACATCCTCAAGCTGCTGACGAAGGAGCAGTTCCGCCCGAGCACCTCGGTCGGGCTGCTGTTCGCCGTTGCGCCGCTGATCTCGATCCTGACCGCCGTGGCGGCCTTCGCGATCATCCCCTTCGGCAACGTCCAGGACATCTTCGGCACGAAAGTTGGCCTGTACGGGATCGACGTCTCGATCGGCCCCCTCTACGTCTTCGCGATGGGCGGGATCGCCTTCTACGGGATCATGCTCGGCGGCTGGGCCTCGGGCTCGAAGTACTCCTTCCTCGGCGCCATGCGGGGCGCAGCCCAGCTGATCTCCTACGAGGTCTCCCAGGGCCTCGCCCTGGTCGGGGTGATCATCACCGCCCAGACGCTCTCGCTGACGGGGATCGTCGACGCCCAGAAAGGCATGTGGTACGTGATCCCGCAGTTCTTCGGCTTCTTGATCTACCTCGTCGCGGGGTTCGCGGAGACCAACCGGGCGCCGTTCGATTTGACCGAGGCCGACGCCGAGCTGGTCGGCGGCTACAACACCGAGTTCGGCGGCGGGCGCTTCGCCTCCTACTACTTCGCCGAGTACCTCAACGTCCTGGTCATCTCGGGGATCGTCACGACGATCTTCCTGGGCGGCTGGCTGCTGCCGTTCGGGATCCACCCGCCCGGCTGGGTCGACCCGTTCGTGGTCCTGTTCAAGATGGGACTGATCACGTTCCTGTTCATCTGGGCGCGCGCTACCCTCCCGCGGCTGCGCTACGACCAGCTGATGAGCTTCGGCTGGAAGGTGCTGCTGCCCCTGGCGACTCTCAACACCCTCCTCACCGCCGTCCTCGTGGTGGCGACCCACTGATGTCAACCCAGAACCCACAGCCGGACACCGAGCAGGCCGTCCTGAACGTCGAAGGGTGGAACCCCGGCGAGGACGTCATCATCGTCAAGCGCACCCCCGCTCCCGGCCCGGCCCGGAGCACCTGGCGGACCTTCGCCGAGACGATCCGGGGTTTCGCGACGACGTTCGGGCGCTTTCACGAAACGCCCATCACGGTCCAGTACCCCGAGGAGAAGACGCCTGTCTACCCCCGCTTCCGGGGCCGGCACAAGCTGCACCGCTTCGAGGACACGGGCCTGGAGAAGTGCGTCGGCTGCTCGTTGTGCGCGGCCGCCTGCCCGGCCGACTGCATCCGCGTGGTGGCGGCCGAGAACACGCCCGAGAACCGCGTCTCGGCGGGCGAGCGCTACGCGGCGGTCTATGAGATCAACCTGTCCCGCTGCATCTTCTGCGGCTACTGCGAGATCGCCTGCCCGTTCGACGCGATCACGATGGGCCACGACTACGAGCTCTCCGACTACGACCGCTCCGACCTGATCTTCACCAAGGAGATGCTGCTGGCCGAGCCGCTCGAGCGGACCCCGCTGAGGAACGAGGGCGAGTGAGCGCGGTCCTGTTCTTCATCGCGGCGATCCTCGCGCTGGGCGGTGCGGTCGGCGTCGTGGCGCTGCGCAACCCCTTCTACTGCGTCCTGGCCCTGGTCGTGCACCTGGTCGCGCTGGCGCTGTTGTTCCTGCTGCTGCGCTCGGAGTTCGTGGCGGCCGTGCAGGTCGTCGTCTACGCGGGCGCCGTGATGGTCCTCTACGTCTTCGTCGTCGCCTATGTGGGCGGCGACGGCGAGTCGATCGGCGAGCGCCTGCGGGGCGCCGCGGCGGGTCCCGCGGCCGCGGGGCTGCGCCTCGGCGGGGCGATCCTCGCGGCTGCCCTGGGCGTCGAGCTCCTGATCGCGCTGCTCGGGACGGGCCTTGCCGGGGTCGGCGGCCACGGCGCCGGCTACGTCCCCGGACCGCAGGCCTACGGCACGCCGGCCTACATCGGCAAGCTGCTGCTGACGCGCTTCCTGCTGGCCTTCGAGGTCGCCTCCTTCCTGCTGCTGATCGGGGCCGTCGGCGCGGTCGTCCTGGCCCGCCGCCGGGGAGGCCTCGAGGATGCCGACGAAAACGTCATCACACCGCTCGACCTCCTGCGCCCGCGTGCAACGGGCACGACCGCCGAGAGCGTCGGGAGGCCCCAGGGATGAGCATCGGCTGGTATCTGGCCGTGTCGGCGATCGTCTTCTCGCTGGGGGCCTTCGGCGTGATCACACGGCGCAACCCCCTGGTGCTGCTGCTCTGCCTCGAGCTGATGCTGAACGGCGGGAACCTCGCGCTGATCGCCTTCGCGCGGATGTGGGGCAACGGCGACGGGCAGATCCTGGCGTTGATCGTGATGACCGTCGCCGCCTGCGAGGTGTGCATCGGGCTGGGCATGATCGTCGCGATCCACCGCCGTCGCCTGCCCGTCGACGTCGATGAGCTGAGGGAGCTACAGGGCTGATGAGCACGACCACCTGGGGCTGGCTGGTGCTGCTGTTCCCGCTGCTCGGGACGCTGATCAGCGGCGTCGGCTACCGGCGCCTGCCCGGCCGCTCGGCCGGCTGGATCGGGACCGGCGCGATCTTCCTCGCGTTCGTGGCCGCGATCGGCTGCCTGATCTCGCTGCAGGGCCACGACGCCTCCCACCGCCAGCTGGTCTCCTCGCTGTGGAACTACGCCTCGACGGTCGGCATCGACGCCCAGCTCTCGATCCTGGTGGACCCGCTGTCGGTCTTCATGATCCTCACAGTCACGGGCGTCTCGACGCTGATCCACCTCTACTCGATCTCCTACATGGAGGGCGACGAGGGCTTCGTCCGCTACTTCTCCTACCTCAACTTCTTCGTCTTCTCGATGCTCCTGCTGGTCCTGGCCGGCAACTTCCTGATCCTGATCGTCGGCTGGGCGTTCGTCGGGGCCGCCTCCTACCTGCTGATCTCCTTCTGGTACCGGCGCAACACCGCCACCCGGGCGGGGATCAAGGCCTTCGTGATCAACGTCCTGGGCGACGTGGGTCTGGTGCTGGGGACCTACTTCATCTTCAAGCACACCCACACGCTCGATCTGCTGCGCAGCTTCCACGCGACCGAAGCGGGCGCCTTCGGGCACGCGAGCAACAACGGCGATCTCGTGGCCGGCTGCATCTTCCTGCTCGTCGGCGCCTTCGCGAAGTCAGCGCAGATCCCGCTCCACACCTGGCTGCCGGACGCGATGGAGGGCCCCACGCCGGTCAGCTCGCTGATCCACGCAGCGACGATGGTCACGGCGGGCGTCTACCTGATCGCGCGCATGCACCCGCTGTTCGAACTGGCCCCGGCGGCCCAGGACGTGGGCGCGATCGTCGGTGCGCTGACGCTGTTCATCGCCGGCACGATCGGCCTGGCCCAGACGGACATCAAGCGCGTCATCGCCTACTCGACGATGTCGCAGATCGGCTACATGATCATGGGCGTCTCCGTGGGGGCCTACGCTGCCGGCCTGTTCCACCTGATGACCCACGCCTTCTTCAAGGCGCTGCTGTTCATGGCGGCCGGCTCGATCATCGGTGCGATGGGCGGCGAGCAGTCGCTCAACAAGATGGGCGGCTTTCGCAAGGCGATGCCCTTCACCTACGGCTGCTTCATCATCGGCGGGCTGGCCCTGTCGGGGATCCCGCCCTTCTCGGGCTTCTTCTCCAAGGACGAGATCCTGCTCGTGACGGGCGAGGAGGGCGGCTGGCACTGGGCGCTCTATGTGATCGGCTACATCGGCGCGCTGCTGACGGCGATCTACACCTTCCGGATGATCTTCCGGGCCTTCCACGGCGAGCCCGTGGCGGAGGCCCGCGAGCTCGAAGCGGGCCACCTGCACCACGCCGAGCACCCCACCAACCCGGCCACGGGCGAGATCGAGGACACCCACGTCGGCTTCCCCGGCCCGATCCACGCGATCGCCGAGCGGGCCCTGCCGATGCGGATCGCGATGGGCCTGCTGGCCCTGGGCGCCGTGGGCGCGGGGCTGATCCAGATCCCCAAGGTCGACTTCGTGATCGACGACTTCCTGCGGCCGAGCTTCGCGGCCTCGAAGACCTTCGAACCGCACACCCGCAACGGGCTGCTCGCCTTCGGGCTGATCCTGGGCACGCTGATCGGGCTGGCGGGCATCGCGATCGCCTACCGCATCTGGGTCGCCCGGCCGGGCACCTCCGAGGCGATCCGCACGCGTCTGCGCCCGGCCTATGAGCTGTTCGTCAACAAGTGGTACTTCGACGAGCTGATCGATGCCGTCATCGTGCGGCCCTTCTCGATCGCCGGGACATTCGCACGGGACGTCTTCGAGCGGCGCGTCATCGACGAGACGATCGTCGGCGGGACGACGGGGATCGTGCGGGCCGGCTCAGCCGCCGTGCGAGCGGTCCAGAGCGGCTTCGTCCGCTACTACGCCGCGCTCCTGCTGCTCGGCGTCGCCGGCACCGGCTTCTACTTCCTCCTTCAGAGCTGAGCCGAGCATGCCCGCCCTGTCATTTCTGATCTGGATCCCCGCCGCATGCGGCCTGCTGGGCGCGCTCGTGCCGGCACGCTCGGGGACGGCCGAGCAGGACGCCCGCGGGACGAGCCCGCAGGGCCTGATCGCACTCGTGGGGACGCTCGTGGCGCTGGGCCTCTCGATCGGCTACATCGCCGACTACAAACCGGGCGCCGGCCTGCAGCACGTCACCGACGTGATGTGGATCTCATCCCTGGGAGTCCACTACAAGCTGGCCGTGACCGGCCTGAATGTCTTCCTGGTCGGCCTGACGACGCTGCTGTTCGCCGCGGCGATCCTCGCCTGCAACGTCCGCCGCAGCGCGCCCCTGGAGCGCCCGCGGCTCTTCTACTTCCAGTTCATGCTCGCCGAGTCGGCGGTCCTCGGGGCCTTCCTGGCCCAGGACCTGGCCCTGTTCGTCGCCTTCTTCGACCTGATGCTGATCCCCTTCTACTTCTTGATCGGCGGCTGGGGCCGGGAGCCCGACCGGGTCAAAGCGACGATCAAGCTCGTCATCTACACCCTCGTCGGCTCGCTCCTGATGCTGGCGGCGGCGATCGCGACGGGCGTCCTGGCGGCCCAGCAGGGCGGCGGGCACATCGACTTCGCCTACACCGCGCTGAAGGCCCTGCCGCTCTCGACCGGCTCACAGGAGTGGATCTTCCTGTGCTTCGCGGCGGCCTTCCTCGTGAAGATGCCGGCCTTCCCGCTGCACGGCTGGATGCCCGACGGCTACCGGGCGATGCCGATCGAGGTGCTGATGGTCTTCTCGGGGGTCCTCTCGAAGGTCGGCGCCTACGGCTTCCTGGCGATCGTCCTGCCGCTCTTCCCCCGCGCCGCCGTGCACTTCCAGACGCTGATGCTGCTGATCGCCCTGTGCTCGATCATCTACGGCTCGATCCAGGCCTTCAGCCAGACCGATGCGCGGCTGATCGCCGGGTACTCCTCGGTCGCCCAGCTCGGCTTCATCACGCTGGGGATCTTCGCGCTGAACCCCCAGGGCGCCCAGGGGGCGCTGCTGCAGATGGTCAACCACGGCCTCGTCGTGGCGCCGCTGCTGTTCATCGTCGGCCTGCTCGCCCAGCGCACCGGGGGCTCGGAAGACGTCCGCGAGATGGGCGGCATCGCGTTCCGCGCACCCGTCCTCGCGACGATGTTCCTGATCGTCGCCCTGGCGACGCTGGCGATCCCGGGCTCCTCGAACTTCGTCGGGGAGTTCCTGATCCTGCTGGGCGTCTTCAAGGCCAAGCTGGCGATCGCGATCATCGCCTTCACCGGTGTCGTGATGGCCTCGGTCTACGCCCTGCGCCTGTTCATCCGCGCGATGCACAACCGGGTCGGGCCCAAGGTCGACTCGCGTGAGATCTCGCTGCTCGACAGCCTCGTGCTGGCGCCGGTGATCGCGGTGATCCTGTTCTTCGCGCTCTACCCGCAGCTGGCCCTACACCGCAGCGAAGGCTCGGTCAAGGCGGCCGTGGCCTGCGCCGAGCCGAACCGGTCCCAGGCCTATTTGACGATCTTCAACGGCCTCACGCGGCCCTGCCTGGCCGGCGAATCATCCCCACAGATCCTGGTGATCAAATGACCCCGATCCTCGCCGAGGTCCACCTCAAAGGCCCCCATGTCGACTTCGGCGGCCTCTCGCCGCTGATCGCGCTGCTGGGCGGGGCGACGATCGTGCTGCTGTTCGGCCTGCTGGGCTCGCGCTGGGTCCGCGCCCAGCTCGTGCCGGCGCTGACGCTGGGCGCCCTGGGTGCCGCCCTGGGCCTGACGATCTGGCAGTGGGGATCCTCCAAGTCGATCGTCGCGGGAGCGCTGCGGGTCGACGGGCTCTCGCTGCTCTTGAACCTGATCCTGATCGCCGGCGGCGCCTGCACGGTGCTGCTCGCCTGGCGCTCGCTGGCGGCCCGCGAAGCCGCCCACGGCGAGTTCCACGCGCTGCTGTTGACCTCGATCGGCGGCATGTCGCTGCTGGCCGGCGCCCAGAACATGGTCGCCCTGTTCGTGGGCCTCGAGCTCCTGTCGATTCCGCTGTATGTCCTGTGCGCGACCGAGATGCACCGGGAGCATTCGCTCGAGTCGGGGCTGAAGTACCTGATCGTCGGCTCGGTCGGCTCGGCGACGCTGCTCTACGGCCTCGCGATGATCTACGGGGCGACCGGGACGACCGACTTCTCGGGCATCGCCGAAGCGCTCTCCAGGGGTGGCCTCGCGACCGACCCGCTGACGCTCACGGGGATCGCCCTGTGTGTCGCAGGGCTCGGCTTCAAGGCCTCCGTGGCCCCCTTCCACCAGTGGACGCCCGACGTCTACGAGGGCGCCCCGACGCCAGTGACGGCCTTCATGGCCGTCACCACCAAGGTCGCCGCGCTGGGCGTCTTCCTGCGCTTCTTCGACGTCGCCCTGATCGAAGCCCAGGCCAACTGGGGGCCGGCCGTGGCGGCGCTGGCGGCGATCACGATCATCGTCGGCAACGTCGGCGCCCTGGGGCAGTCCTCGCTCAAGCGGATGCTGGCCTACTCCTCGGTTGCCCAGGCCGGCTACATGCTGGCCGGGGTGGTCGTGGCGAGCCAACTGGGCGTCAAAGCGACCTCGCTCTACCTGATCGTCTACCTGCTGATGAACATGGCCGCCTTCGCTGTGATCGTCGCCCGCGAGCGCGAAACGGGCCGCGGCGACACGATCGACAGCCTCGCCGGCATCGGCCGCGAGAAGCCCTGGCTGGCGTGGCCGATGACGCTCGCGATGCTCGGACTCGCGGGGATCCCCGCGACGGCCGGCTTCATCGGCAAGTTCTACCTGATCGATGCCGCCGTCTCGGGCGGCTACGCCTGGCTCGGCATCGTGATCGTGATCGGCTCGATGATCTCGCTCGGCTACTACCTGCCGGTCATCGCGGCGATGTGGATGCGCGGCTCGACCGCGCCCGTGACGACGGTCGGGGCCGGCCCGCTGCCCGCCCTCGCCGGCGGCTCACCCGAGCTCGACGAGATCGCCGAGCCCCCGACGGGCACCCAGCCCGAGGTGGTCTTCGTGGCCGTCCTCGCAGGGGCCGCGGTGCTGTTCTTCGGGATCATCCCGCAGCCGCTGTTCGACCTGGTGCACCAGGCCGGGACGAGCTTCACCGGGCTCTTCTAGCGTCCCGACCCGCGCCTACGTCGTCGACGCGTAGGCGCAGAGCGCCGAGGCAGGCGCGTCGTTTTGTCATCTGAGAGGATCCCGGTCACTCGGGTGGTCGCGACGAATGAGGATTCGGCGATGGGGGCAACAGGAGCACCGAAGGAAAGGCGAGCGCTGGGGCATGGGCCTGCCCGCCTGATCTGCGCGGCGGCCCTCCTCGTTGCGCTTCTGGGGCTCTGCGCAACCGCCGCGCCTGTGGCCGATGCGGCGCATGTTGTGGCGCTCGGCAAAGGCTTCCCACTCGGCATCAACGAATCCGACCACGTAGTGCTCGGGCAACTGGTCGAAGAAGAAGGTGAAGAAGGCAAGATCGAAGAAAACTTCGAAGGCCCCTGGTCGATCTGGGCCGAAGGCAAATCGAGCACTCTGAAACCGCTCAACGGTGCCGAAAAACACGAGAAAGGCGAAGAACCCAGGCACGAACTGGTTCTCGGCGGGAGCATCAACGCAGCCGGTGACGTGGCGGGGACAAGCACCCAGGCATTCACCGACGAAGGCAAAGAACGGATAACGCTCCGCCCGGTCTGGTTCGGGCCCAAGGGCGAAGCGCACGAAGTCCCGATCCTGCAGGAATACTTCACGAACAACGAAGGTGAAGCCTTTCACCTGGGCGGCTACGGGGCCGGGATCGACGACGCCGGGGATGTCGTCGGCACCGACGGGGTCCAGCCGAGTCCGGCCGCCGACGTCGAAAGCCGTGGCGTCTTCGCCGCTTCCGGCGGGGGCCCGGTGGCGGTCGGCGAAGCGGATCGACCGCCGGGCAGCCAGACCCTCGTCGCGCTCGTCAACGCCTCGGGTGAGATGTTGGGGGCCGTCAACGCCTACAACGCTCAGGGCGAAGTGACCAAGACCACCTACTACCTCTGGCCGAACGCCTCCTCGGCCGGCACAGCGCTCAACTACGACCTGCCCTATGCGCTGGCGGACGATGGGAGCACGCTCGGCGAACGTGGCGGATCCTTCTACCTGAGGACCCCCGACGGCAAGGAAACCGCCGTCACGGGCATCGAAAAACCCTTCCGCCTGAACTCCTCTCACGCCGTCGTCGGACAGCTCGAGGTCTCCGGCAGCGCGCATGCCGCCCTGTGGCAGAGCGGCTCGGTGACCGACTTGAACTCGCAGCTGCCCAAAGGCTCCGGATGGACACTCGAACGGGCCGTCGCGATCAACGACTCGGGCGACATCGCCGGCGTCGGCACCCACGAAGGCAAACAGGAAGCCTTCCTGCTGGAAGCCGGCGAGGACTCCGCGACCGCGATCACCTGTAAGCCCTCCGCCACGGCGGGCACCTCCACCTGTACGGCGAAGGTCAGCGACGCGAGCGGCGAACAGCCGCCCAAGACGCCGACGGGCTCGGTCACCTTCTCCGCGACGGCGCCATCGGGTTCGCCTCCGAGCTTCAAGGAACCGAAATGCGAACTGAAGCCGACGGCAACACCGGGCACGGCCGAATGCTCGGCCGCCTACCAGGAGTCCGCCGGTGGCGGCCAGGTGACGATCAGCGCGGCCTACGGCGGAGACGCCGAATTCGCCGCGAGCAGCGCCACGCTCACCCAGTGCGCCGGCGGGGCGGACCTCGAACTTGAAGGCGTGAAATGGGTGGGCCGCCACGACCACGGCTTTGAGATCGGCAAGGAAGCGACGCTCAAAGGCTGCGGCCTCGCCGCCGGCGAGGTGGTCCAGTGGGGTAATGACGAAGCCAAAGAAACACTTGACGCAGCCAACGTGAATGCGGACGGAACGAGCGCCACCACGACCGTCCCCTGGAATGCGACGACGGGCAAGCTGTCGATCACCGACGGCCAGACGACGGCCACGCTGAACGAAGAACAGACGGTGGACAGCTGGCGCAACAGCCAGGGCTTCAAGTTCGCCAATTTCACCTCGCCCGTCTACCCCGCCGAAATGGTCAAGGCCTTCCCCGGGTCGCAGATCACAGATCCCAAGACCGCCGCCGTCCTGGCCCCCTACGAGCGATTCTTCAAGCAGCGCGCAAAAGAACCGGGTCGCTGCTACGGCTTCGCCTTCCTAAGCTCGGCCCTCGCCGAAGGAGCCTTCCCGGTGGACCGGTTCGGCGAGGTCCAGGATCCCTATGAACTGCCGACGACCGAGGCCCTGACCGAAGAAATCAACCTCGACTGGTGGAAGCAGTTCGCCGACGAGGCCGACCCCTACCTCGAGCTGGGCCTCAAAAACACCAGCGGCGCCGACATCCGCAGCCAGCTCGAAGCGGCCTTCGGCCCCAACGGCTTCTACCACCCGGCGATCGTCAGCATCAACTGGTGGGGAGCCGGGGACGACCTGCAGGGCCACGCCCTGACGGCCTTCGCCGTCCGCGAAACACCGACCGAGGCAGACCCCGGCGAGTTCACGATCTATGCCTATGACTCGAACACGCCGTTCAAGGAAGTCGAGGACACCGACGTCGCCGAACATGCCGGCGGACTGACGAATTCGAACATCATCGTCCACGGCAACGGCAGCTGGTATGACGCGAAGCTGAAAGCCGGGGGCACCCCGATCATGCTCCATGTGACCCCGATCGCGGCGCTCGAGGGCACCCTCCACCTCACCTTCAAAGGCCACGTCGCGACGGCCGTCAGCGCGGAAACCCGTGTCGAATCGGTCACCGACCCCGCAACCGGCAAGCCGGTCGACCTGGAAGGCGGCGGCTCGAGCGACGTGGCCCTGATCGCCGAACAGGACGGCGGGCCCTCGGCGCGCCCGGCGTCCACGGGGCCCGGCAGGGGCGGCGTCGCCGAGATCTTCGGGCCGCTCGGCAGCTGGTCGGAGGCGCTCTCGAACACCGCCGGGCCGGTCGCGGCGACATTCCTCACCGGCGGCCTGGCGGGGGACCTCGAAGCGACGAGCGGCCACGACAACGTCGTCTTTGATTCCGCCGGGCAGAGCCTTGCCCTGAGCCCCGTGACAGGGCAGCCGAGCTCACACAGCGCAACCATCTCCCTGATGGCCGGCCAGGCGGACGGCGGCGAGCACATCCTGACGGTCAGCGGGCCCGCCGCCCAGTCGAAGCTGAAGGCCTCCTTCCGCGGAGGCGTCGCGACCGTCACCGCCCCCACAGCCGGCCGCTTCGACGTGAAGCTGAGCGTCGAGGGCAACGGGATCGCCTGGCAGACCTACGATGCCGGGACGATCGCGATCGGGGCCGGCCAGACATTGACGCTGAAACCCGCGAGCTGGAGCCGCCTCGAATCCGGCCACCTCGCCGCGACCCTCACGAAGGGCGCCCACCGGAGAGCGGTGCGCCTGCGCAACCGTTTCAGAGCCCCGGCCGCAAAGACGATCGCCGCGGCCCGCGCGGGCAAGGGCCTGTCCGTGACCGTGAGCCTCCCGCCGCTCGACGCGAGCTCCTCCCAGGTCGCGCTGCTGGCCACCATCCGCCACGCGGGACGCGTCGTGGCTCATGTGGGCGCACCCGTGGCTCTGGGCGCTCGCCGGCGGACGGTCCTTTTGAGTCTCGCGACGGCGATCCCCACGGGCTTCTCGGTCCAGCTGCAGCTCTCCACCTACACCTACGGCCGCGCCCCCTCGACGGCGACGACGACCCGTACATTCACGATCCGGCGATGACGGGCTGCAGTAACGGCGACGTCCCGGTGTGAAACCCGGCCGGGCGTTCTACAGGCGCCCGGACGCCTCGGCGGCGTCCTCGGCTTCTTTGAGCTGGCGCTCGACGAGGTCGAGGCCCGCCGACCAGAAGCCGGGGTCCGAGAGGTCGATGCCGACGATCGCACCGAGCTCCTCGGGGGATTTCGAGCCGCCGGCGGAGAGCAGCTCGAGGTAGCGGGGGACCATCTCATCGCCCAGCTGCTCGTAGCGCTCGTAGACCGACAGGGCCAGCAGCTGGCCGTAGGCGTAGGCGTAGACGTAGCCGGGGCTGCCGATGAAGTGCGGGATGTATGACCACCAGGTCCGGTAGCCCTCGGTCACCTCGACGGAGTCGCCGAGCATCTCCTCCTGGCTCTCGGCCCACAGCTCGCCGAAGCGATCGACCGACAGCTCGCCCCGCTCGCGCCGCTCGGTGTGGACGAGGTCCTCGAAGCGGTTCATCGCGACCTGGCGAAAGACTGTGGCGATCGTGTCCTCCAGGTTCTCGGCCAGCAGTGCCAGGCGCGAGGCCGGCGAGCTGTCCTCGGCCAGCAGTTTGCTGAAGACGATCGTCTCGCCGAACACCGAGGCGGTCTCGGCGAGCGTCAGGGGGGTGTGCTGCTGGAAGATCCCCTGGCGGGCCGCCAGGGCGAAGTGGACGCCGTGGCCCAGCTCGTGGGCCAGAGTCAGGACGTCGCGGCGGCGTGAGGTGTAGTTGAGCAGGACGTAGGGGAACTCCGAGGGCACCGTGCCGGCGCAGAAGGCGCCGCCGCGCTTGGCCGGGCGCACGGGCGCGTCGATCCGCTGCTCATCGAAGAACCGTTTGACGAGCGCCCCCAGCTCGGGCGAGAAGGAGGAGTAGCAGTCCAGCACCAGGGCCTTGGCGTCGCCGTAGGGGAAGGCGACCTCGTCCTCGGTGACGCTCGCCATGCGGTCGTAGTCGGCGAGGCGCTCGATGCCCAGCAGCCGGGCCTTCAGCCGATACCAGCGCCGGGGGATCTCGTAGCGCCCCCGGACGGCCTCGATCAGCGCCGCGACGGACTCGTCGCTGGCCTCGTTGGCCAGGTTGCGGGCCGCCAGCCAGCTGCCGTAGCCGCGCAGGCGATCATCGGTGGCCTTGTCGGCCAGCAGCGTGTTGAACAGGTAGGCCCGCGTTCTGAGGCCAGGGGCGAGGGCCGCGGTCACGGCCTCCGCGGTGTCGCGACGCACCTCGCGGTCGGCCAGGGCGAGCCGGCTGAGGGCGACCTCGAGCGCCAGGCGCTCGGGCTCGCCGTCGGAGCCCTCCCCGGCGGGCAGCTCGACCTCGATCACCGAGGTCAGCTCCTCGAACAGCCGCATCCAGGCGCCCGCGCCGGTCAGCGACTTCTCGGTCAGGATCCGCTCCTCGGGCTCTGTGAGGAGGTGCTCGCGGTAGCGGCGGACGTTGCGCAGATGGTGGCGGCAGAAGTCCAGGCCGGGACCGGCGAGCAGGGCCTCGGCGCGCTCGTCATCCAGCGCCGCCCACTCCAGCTCGAAGAACAGCAGGGTCGTCTGGATCGCGGTCTCCTGCTCCTGGACCCACTGCAGCAGCGCGCCGTTGGCGGGGTCGGCGGTGTCGGTCGAGAAGCGCAGCGCGGCGTAGTAGCCGGCACGGCCCACGAGCTCCTGAAGCCCGGCCAGCTCGGTCATCGCGCTTGCGAGCCCGTCGCTGTCGAGCTCTGCCAGGCGCCCGGCGTGCTCCGCGGCGAAGGACTTGGCCCGCTCGAGCGCCTCGCCCATGCGGCTGCGTACGCCCTCGGTGCCCTCGCCGTCCACGAGCGGCTCGAGGTCCCAGGCGCTCGCCTCGAGCTCCGGGTCGCTGTGCTCTGTGGTCGCCTCGGCCATCGCGCCTGCCAGCTTATCCATCCCCCGGCCCGCTCCCGCCGGGGAGCCCTACTCGCCGGCCAGCGCCTGCAGCATGTCGAGCTTCGCCGCCCGTCTGGCGGGGAGCTGAGCTGCGAGCAGCCCCGCGATCGCCGAGAGGACCAGCAGGATGGCGAGCTTCCCGACGGGAATGGAGAGGACGTAGCCCGAGCCCGAGAGGGTCAGCAGGGTCACGAGGATCGCACCCACGACGCCAAGGACGAGGCCGAAGACGCCTCCGATCAGGGCGGTGATGATCGACTCGTAGCGGATCATCTGACGGACCTGGCGCCGGGACGTGCCGATCGCGCGCATCATCCCGAGCTCACGTGTCCGCTCGTAGATCGAGAGGACCAGCGTGTTGACGATCCCGAACAGCGAGACGATCACCGACAGGGCCAGCAAGACGTAGACCAGCAGCAGGAACTGGTTGACGTTCTTGCTCTGTTCCTTGGTGTACTGGGCGGCCGTCTGCGCGTGGGTCTGGGGAAAGGCGCGGCTCAGCAGGGAGCCGATCGCGCTCTGCACCTGCGCCCCGCTCGCACCCGGCGCATAGGAGACGAAGTCGACGCCGTCCACTCGTTCTCCGAACGCGCTGCGCGCCAGCGAGCGCGAGATCGTCAGGTTGGAGAGCAGCCCGAGCGCTTCCTGTTTGGTGATCCCGGTCACCGTCAGCGTCACAGTCTGCCCGGTGGAGCTGAGGACCGACAGTCGCTGGCCGACCTTCAGGTCGTGGGCGCTGGCGAATTTCTTGGTCACGATCGTCCCTTCATGGGAGAGCGTCTGGAGAGTCGCCTGCGAGCCCTGTTCCCAGCTGACCTTGTACATCGTGGCGAAGGATTCCGGTTCGATCGCGGTCAGGGTGCTGTTTTCATCGATTACCGGCGTGCCCTTCTGCGACAGGTCGCGGATCCTGCCGCGGGTGAAGGCGATCGCCGTCACCGTGCCGACGCCGTGGACGGTGCGCAGGGCCGGGGCGATCGCGGAGGGGATGGCGCCTTCCCCTTCGCCTGCGCTCTTGTTCTGGACGATCAGGTTGCCGGCGAAGGAGCGGCTGACGGCCTGGTCGATCGTCGCGTTGGTGCCGGCCGCGAGCACCGAGATGAAGGCCACGAGGCCCAGCCCCACGGTCAGCGCCAGGGCGGTCACGAGCGTCCGGCCGGGCTGGCGGATCGAGTTCTCCCTGGCCAGACGCCCGGTGATGCCGCGCCAGCTGACGAGCAGGCCGATGGCGCCCCCGAGCGCTGGGATCACGCGGTAATGGCGCTCGGGGCGCTCTCCTCCCCGCCGCAGCCGCGCCCGCAGGCGCAGGAAGCGGACCGCCACCACCACCGCTGCCACCGTCGCCGCGCCGCCACCGACCACGATGCGCAGCGTCACGATGACGACGATGTAGAGCGCGAAGCGGATCATCAGCGCCCGGCGTGTCGGCAGCGGCCGCGGCGGGATCTGGACGCCCTCGCGCATCGCCGCGATCGGCGGCACCCGGGTCGCGCGGAGCGCGGGGAAGAAGCCCGCCGCCACCGTGATCAGGACCCCCGCGAGGAGCGAGACGATCACGGTCCGGGACTCCAGCACGGTGCCGTTGTCGGGCAGTTCGGCGCCGAAGGCCTTGAACAGCTGGTCGAGCCCCGGCGCGAGCAGCAGTCCGGCTGCCAGCCCGACGAGTGAGCCTATGACCCCCAGCAGCAGCCCTTCCGCGACGACCGAGCGCATGACCTGCCCCCGCGAGGCGCCGAGCGTCCGCAGCAGGCCGAACTCGCGTACCCGCTGAGCGACGGTGATCGAGAAGGTGTTGAAGATGATGAACGCCCCGACGACGAGCGCGACATAGGCGAAGACCAGCAGGAAGGTGCGCAGGAAGCCGAGTTTTTCTTCCAGTTCGGAGGTCTGGTTGGCGGCTTCCTGGGCCCCGGTCCGGACGAGCAGCGTCGAGGGCAGCGCCGCCCTCACCCGGGCGGCGAGCTGCCCGGGCTTGACCCCCGGGTCCGCGGCGACGTTGATGCTGTCGTATTCACCCGGTTCGCCGGCGACATACTGCGCTTCGGAGGCGATCAGCAGCGCCACGCTGGCCCCGCCGAGCGATTCGCTGCCCGCGAACCTGGCGATCCCCGCGATCACGTAACGCCGCGCCGGCGCGCTGCCGGCGATGACGATCTGCCGGCCGACCGTCAGGTGGTCGCGTTTTGCGGTCGCCTGGTCGATCGCCACCTCATCGGCGCTCACCGGAAGGTGCCCCCGGACCGCCGTGAAGGACTCGAACTGCGCGGGCTGGACCGCGTCGACCAGCGTCGGGCCGGTCCCCCCGCGATCCGTTTTCCGCCGGTCGTCAGCAGGGCAGCCCGGGTGGCGACGCCGCCCGAGGCGGAGGAGACACCGGCCACCGCCCGGACCCGGGCGATCGTCGCGGCGCGGATCGGATAGGTCCGCGATTCGCTGTTCTTGCCGAGCGTTTCCTTCGCCGTCACGACGACCGCCTTGTTCTTGTAGGCGGAGGAGAAGACTTCCCCGAAGGCGTGGTTGATCGTGTCGGTCAGGACGTAGGTTCCCGCCATCAGCGCCACCCCGAGGACGATCGCGGTGCCCGTCAGCAATGCCCGGACCTTGCGCTGGGCAAAGCCGCGGAGCATCACCCTGCCCATGTCAGCCGATGTCCTTCATCAGGTCGAGGGCCGACTCGGCGGTGTGCGCCTCGCCGTCATGCACGATCCGGCCATCGGCGAGCACCAGCAGCCGGTCGGCGAACGAGGCCGCGTGCGCGTCATGGGTGACCATCACGACGGTCTGGGAGAAGTCATCGACGGCGTGGCGGAGCAGGCCCAGGACGTCGCCCGAGGCCTTCGAGTCGAGGTTCCCCGAGGGCTCGTCCGCGAACACCACTGCCGGTCGCGAGATCAGCGCTCGGGCGACCGCCACACGCTGCTGCTGACCGCCGGAGAGCTCCGCCGGGCGATGGTCGAGGCGGTCGCCGATGCCGACCGTCTCGACGAGCTGGTCGAACCAGGGACGGTCGACCTCGCGCCCGGCGATGGACAGCGGCAGGAGGATGTTCTCCTCTGCGTCGAGCACCGGCAGCAGGTTGAAGGTCTGGAAGATGAACCCGATGCGGTCGCGGCGCAGGTTCGTCAGCTCCCGGTCGTCGAGCCCGCTCAGCTCGACGCCGTCGAGGCGGACGCTGCCCGAGGTCGGCTGGTCGAGCCCTGCGAGGATGTGCATCAGGGTCGACTTGCCGGAGCCCGAGGGGCCCATGATCGCAGCGAAGCGTCCGGCGGGAAAGTCGACAGTCACCCCGGCGAGGGCATCCACAGCCGCCTCGCCCTGTCCGTAGCGCCGGCAGAGATCGGCGGCCTCGACTATCGGCCCGGCGCCGCCTGCGTTGGCGGCGAGATTCACCGGGGGGAGTCTAGACCCGGCTGCGGGCGAGCTCTACTGCAACAGTCGGAATCCCGACGGGACCGTCGGGCCCGCTCAGGCGTCCATCGTGGCGGTGCGCCAGGCGCCGAGGCCGAGGAACACGACCAGCCAGGCAAGGATCACCAGGGCGGCGGTTGTGCCCGACATCGTCAGGATCGTCGGGCCGTGGCGCCCGCCGTCGGTCAGGGCGACCGGGCTGAAATGGGTCAGGGCCTGGCTGAGGACGCCGTCGCGGGCGGAGCCGAGCGAGCTGATCGAGGCGATCAGCGCCCCGGCGACCAGCTGCCAGGCGATCAGGGCGATGATCGCCGCGGGCTTGGAGCCGACGAGCGAGGCGAACCCCACGGCGACCGCGCACAGCACGCCGGTGGCCAGCAGCAGGAAGCCGAGCCCGTTGAGCAGGAGCGAGAACGAGGGTGTCGGCAGGTTCCCGGCGAAGACGAAGGTGCCGAGGATGATCAGCAGATAGGAGGCGACGATCACCGCCCAGCAAAGGGCGAGTGCGGCGGGGACGCGGGAGGCGAACAGCGCGAGCCGTGAGCGCCCCGTGACGACGATGTCGCGGAAGACTCCCGCACCGAGGTCCGAGGTTCCGGCCTCGACGCCGATCAGGATCGCCACGAGCGGGCCGAAGAACAGGCCGCCGAGCAGCCGCAGGCCCGTCGTGTAGTTGTGGATCCCGCCGGCCGGTTCGTGGGTGGCGGGATTGGATGAGTGTTCGAGCGCGTTGACGAGGAAGAAGACGACGACCGGCAGGATCGCCAGCACCAGCGCCCAGATCAGCGTCCCGTACTTCTTGCGGATCTTCAGGAAGTCCGCGCCGACCATGCGGAGGGCGATCGAGGGGTTCACGAGCGGACCTCCGCCGGTGCGAGGTCGGCGTCGAGCCTCGAGGTGACCTCGAGAAAACGCTGCTCGAGGCTCTGGCGCACGGGCTCGAGGCGCATCACGCCGATCCCGGCGTTGACGAGCTCGGCGTTGATCTGCGCTGCACTGGAGAGCTCACCGGTCAGCATGACGCGCAGGCCCTCGTCGGAGCGACGGGCCTCGGCGACCAGCGTGCTCGCGCTCAGCGTGCTCAGCGCACGCTCGGGGTCATCGACGGCCAGGATCAGCTCGTGGCGCGTGCTGCCGCCGTCGGCAAGCTCGGAGATGGGGCCCTGGGTGATGATCTTGCCGCGGTCGACGATGGCGGCCGCGTCGCAGGTCTTTTCGACCTCATCGAGCAGGTGGGAGGAGATGAAGACCGTCCGGCCCTCCTGCTCGACCATCTCGCGGATCATCTCGCGGAACTCCTGGATGCCACCCGGGTCGAGCCCGTTGGTGGGCTCGTCGAGGATCAACAGCAGCGGGTCGGCCAGCAGGCAGCGGGCGACGCCGAGGCGCTGGCGCATCCCCATCGAGTAGCTCTTGACCTTGTCGGTCGCCCGGTCGGCGAGGCCGACCCGCGCCAGCGCCGGATCGATCCGGGCGTATGACTCGGGGCCGCGGACGGCGGCTACCACGGCGAGGTTCTCGCGGCCGGTCAGGTGCATGTGAAAGCGGGGCTCCTCGACGATCGCGCCGACCCGCGTGAGCGCCTCGGCGCGCTCGTCCGGGACGGGGTGGCCGAGCAGGCTCATCGTGCCCGCGCTGGCGTGGGTGAGGCCGAGCAGGGTGCGGATCATGGTCGTCTTGCCGGCCCCGTTGGGTCCGAGAAAGCCGAAGGCCGATCCGCGGGGAACCTGCAGATCGATGCCCTGCAGCGCGGCGCGCTCGCCGAAGCGCTTGGTCAGGCCGCGCGTCTCGATCGCCAGCGATGATGAATCCACAGCGGTGATCTTCGACGCCGAGCATAAAGATCCCCTCAGCAGACTCACACTCTTTCGTGAGAGTCCACTCACCCGCGGCGGGCGCCTCAGTCCTCCTGGGACCTGGCCTCGCTGACCTGAGACTCGAGCTGCTCCATCACGGCAGGGTCACGCAGCGTCGTCACGTCGCCCAGGGCCCGGCCCTCGGCGATGTCGCGCAGCAGCCGGCGCATGATCTTGCCCGAGCGCGTCTTTGGCAGGTCCTCGGCCCAGATGATCCGCTTGGGGCGGGCGAACTTGCCGATCCGCTCCGCGACCGTGCCGCGGATCCCCTCGATCGTCTCCTCGTCGCCGTCGAGCTCACCCTGCAGCGTCACGAAGGCGACGATCGCCTGGCCGGTGTCCTCGTCGTGCTGGCCGATGACGGCCGCCTCGGCGACATCGGCGTGGGCGACGATCGCCGACTCGACCTCGGCCGTTGAGAGCCGGTGCCCGGAGACGTTGACGACGTCGTCGATCCGCCCGATCACCCAGAAGTAGCCGTCGCGGTCGTGGCGGGCGGCGTCGCCGACGAGGTAGGTCTCCGGGCCGAAGCGCTGGAAGTAGGTCTCCACGAAGCGGTCGGGCTCCCTGTAGAGGGTCCGCAGCATCGACGGCCAGGGGCGGGTCAGGACGAGCAGCCCCTGGCCCTCCTCGACGGTCTCGCCGGTGCTCTCGTCGAGCACTTCGGCCGCCACCCCCGGGAAGGCCTGGGTCGCAGAGCCTGGCTTGGTCTCGGTGATTCCCGGCAGCGGGGTGATCATGATCGCCCCCGTCTCCGTCTGCCACCAGGTGTCGACGATCGGGCACCGTTCGCCGCCGATCACCTTGTGGTACCAGAGCCAGGCCTTCGGGTTGATCGGCTCGCCGACCGAGCCCAGCAGGCGCAGGCTCGAGAGGTCGTGCTCGCCGGGCCAGCGTGCGCCCCACTTGATGCAGGCGCGGATCGCCGTCGGCGCGCGAGTAGAGGATCGTCACGCCGTAGCGCTCCACGAGCTCCCACCAGATGCCCTTGTTCGGATAGTCCGGCGCGCCCTCCCACATCACCGAGGTGGCGCCGTTGCAGAGCGGCCCGTAGACGATGTAGGAGTGTCCCGTGATCCAGCCGACGTCGGCCGCGCACCAGTAGACGTCCGACTCGGGCTTCCAGGTCGAAGACGTAGCGGTGGGTCGCCGAGACGCCCGTCAGATAGCCGCCGGTCGTGTGCAGGATGCCCTTCGGCTTTGCCGTCGAGCCGGAGGTGTAGAGGATGAACAGCGGATGCTCGGCGTCGAGCTCGGCCGCCGGGCAATGGGCTCGGCCGCGGCGATGATCTCGTCGTAGTAGACGTCGCGGCCCTCCTGCATCGTGCAGGGCATCCCCTTGCTGCGCACGACGATGATCCGCTCGAGCGTCTCGAGGTCGCCCATCACCTCGTCGACGCGATCCTTGACCGGAGCCGTCTTGCCCTTGCGGGCGGCCCCGTCGACGGTGATCAGGATGCGGGCCTCGGAGAACTCCATCCGCTCGCGGACGGCCTCGGCGGAGAAGCCACCGAAGACGACGTTGTGCGGCGCGCCGATCCGGGCGCAGGCGAGCATCGCAACGACCACCTCGGGGATCATCGGCAGGTAGATGCCGACGACGTCCCCCGCCTGCACGCCGAGGTCCTTCAGGGCGCCCGCGAAGCGCTCGACCTCTCCCAGCAGCTCCGCGTAGGTGAGGTCACGCTCCTCGCCCTCCTCACCGCGCCAGTGGAAGGCGACACGATCGCCCCGGCCCTCCTCGACGTGCCGGTCGAGGCAGTTGTAGGAGACGTTCAGCCGCCCGCCGGTGAACCACTTGTAGAAGGGCGGCTCGGAGTCATCGAGGACCTGCTCCCAGGGCTTGAACCAGTGCAGCGTCCTCGCCTGCTCGGCCCACCACTGCTCGGGGTCCGCGCCGGCCCGCTCGTAGACGGCGGGATCGTTCAGCAGAGCCTGCTCGCGGAAGGCCGCCGGCGGGGGGAAGCGCTCGACGTCGAGCAGCTCGGCCAGCTCGTGGTCGAGGTCCTCCCCACCGGCCTGATCGGAATCGGCGGCGCTCATGCCGGGCACTCTACCTCTTCACCCGCGGGCCGCCCGGCGCTCAGCGGGAGCACCGGCGGCCCGTCCTGGCGAAGGTCGAGTTGAGCACCGCGGCGAACGAGGCATACCAGGCGGCCGCAGCCGTCGCGAGGCCCAGGTAGCCGCCCCATTCGGTTGCCGAGGCATGGGGCCCGGTTGCACCGATGGCGAGCAGGATGAACGTCGCCGTCAGCAGCACGAAGACGAGCAGGACCGCGCCGCTGACGCGCAGTGCGGCGACCGTCATGTAGGCGGTGAAGATCGCCCACGCCCACAGATACAGACCGATCGCGTGACCCGCGTTGCCGCCGATCTGCTTCGCATAGAAGACGTTCAGCGCCCAGAAGGAGATCCAGAAGCCACCGAAGGAGCAGAATGCGACAGCGCCAAAGGTGTTGCCGGTCCGGAACTCCCATAGGCCGGCGATCAGCTGGACGATGCCACCGTAGGCCAGCGCGAGGCCGAGGACGACGGGCGTGCCTCTGGCGTCGACGAGGTTGGAATTGAACATCGACAGGACGAATGTCGTCATCGCGAAGCCCGCCAGACCCAGCGGCCCCGGATCGGCGGGTTTCCAGGCGCCCCGGCGGTCGCATACGGCTGCGAGACGCTCGACCTCGTGGGATCACGCTCGGCGGCAGCTGCCATGGCTCCTCCTTTAGTCAGATGCGACGAGGCCGGCCAGGGTCGTGGCGCACCCTCGTTCCCTATCCCGTCAATTGCCCGCCTGGGAGCGCTCCAAGCAGGAGCTTCACGACGTTGTCAGCGTTCTGTCAGCCGCGCCCGCCGCGCTTGCGGCGCTTGCGGGATGAGGCCTTGACGGGGCTCGCCGCGGGGGCGGCGGCCGGGGCGGCGGCCGCGGCCACGGCCTTGCCGGCCGCCTTGGGGTCGAGGCCGTCGCGCGCGGCACGCCGTTCGGCCTGCAGCTGGGCACGTGAGGGCCATGGCCTGGCTTCGCCGTCGGGCCACGCGGGCGGGTCTCCGCCGGGCCAGCGCTCAGCGAAGAGCAATCCGATCATCACCATCCAGAAGGCCGGCACGACCTGCAGCTCGGCGCCGCCGATCGGCAGGAAGATGAGAAGCGCCGTGAACATGCCGAGGACGGCCATCCAGCGGGGTAGCAGCCCGACACGCTGGGCGTTGATCATCACGGTGATCATCCCGGCGGCCAGTGCGAGGCCGGCGATCAGGGACAGGTAGGCGACGATCAGGTTCGGGGTGCTCTTGGTCAGGGCCTGGTCGACTGCGTGGGCCGTGAAGTCGTGGCCGGAGGCGAAGTTGTGCGTCTCGATCGCGCCGACGACCTGGTGGGCGATGCTGGCGACGGCGACGGCGATGCCGCCGCCGAGGACCAGCGGCCTGGCCGCGGCCCAGGTCGCCGGGCGACGGAACACCGTCGCGTTCAGCAGCAGCAGGAGGATCAGCGTCAGGATCCCCACGGCGACCGCCGCGAGCACGCTGCCGGCGATCAGCGGGAAGGAGTGGCTCGAGATGAATTTGACCTCGGCGGCGCGCGGGCTGACGCTCGGGGTTCGATGCCGGAGACCGCCGGGGTCAGGCCCTGCAGCAGCCCGACGGTCGGCGCGCCGTTCAGCGTGGAGGCGATGATGATCGCGCTGAGCAGGTAAAGGAAGCCCCCGCCGAACGACGGGACGGACAGCCTGCTGCGGCGCTCGGTCTCCTCTTCCACCCGTCGGCGGATGTCTCCTGCGCTCGGCATGAGCAGGGCAGTCTATGATCTGAGCATGGAGGGCGGCTTTGGAGACATGTTCGGCGACCCGGAGGAGCTGCAGCGCCGACTGGCCGAGTTCGCCGAACAGATGCAGGGAAACCAGCGTCTGGCCTGGGCGGACAACGCGATCAAGCTCGCCGTGGACATGACCGTCGCGGCGGTCGCCAGGGTCAACATCCAGGGCAACGCCGAGGCGCAGGCCGAGCAGATACGGACCGTCATGGCGCTCGTCTTCCCGGAGGCCGTCGCGCTTGTGCGCGAGGCCCGCGAGGGCCTTCAGTAGCTCAGTAGCGGGCCCGGGCGCGCCGCGCCCGGCGCCGGGCACGCTCGTCGGGACCGTCAGGCTCGTAGTCGGCGAACGGCTCGTCGTGGTCCTCGTGCGGCTCGCGTCCTTCGATCTCGGCCTCCTTCTCGGCTTCCTGGGATGCCCGGCCGGCCGCGATGACCTCTTTGAAGGAGCGGAAGCGGAAGATGAAGACGACTGCTGCCAGGCCGACCGAGGCCGTGAAGGCGGCAATCGCGATCTGCTGGCCGACCGAGTAGGCCGCGACGATGGCCGGCGAGGCCTTGTCTTTGAAGACCTCGACCAGCAGGGCCTGCTGGACGCCGGCACCGCCGGGGGTGAACGGCACGGCCCCGGCCACCTGGTTGACGGCGAAGACGAGCAGCACGTTCTGCACCGAGCCGCCGACGCGGAAGGCGTCGAGCAGGAACCAGAAGGCGGTGAACCGGCACAGCCACGCCGCGGCCTGCAGCGCGGCGACCTCGCGCAGGTAGCGCCGGCGGTCGGAGAGGATCGTGAAGCCCTGGCGGAAGCGCAGCCAGAACGCCTTTGCGCGGGCCGAGAGCATCGCGAAGGCCACCAGGGCGGCGATCGCGAGGACCGTGATCAAAAACAGCGTCAGGCGGAAGTGCGAGGCGAGGTAGGAGATGTCGAACGACGAGAGTTTCGAGAAGTCCGGCGGCTTCGGGAAGACACCCTGGGTGAAGGCGAAGATCAGCACGAGGACACCGACGCAGGCGTCGAAGATCGACTCCACGAAGAACGCCGCGGCGACCGTCGGGTAGCGCGAGCCGGGGATCGAGGAGCGCGTCAGGAAGAGCTTTATGACATCCCCGCCGCGGGCCGGTACGACGTTGTTGAAGCCGACGGCGGCGAAGTAGGCCCCCCAGATTCGCCGCCACTGGAAGCCGACCGCCGGGTAGGCGGCGCGGAGGCTGTTGAAGAACGCTCGCGAGCGGATCGTCAGGTTCAGGCCGAAGAACAGCAGTCCGGCCAGGAGCGCCAGCCAGTGGACGGCGGCCAGGTCCGAGAAGAACTGCCCGACGGCGTCGAAGAACGTGTTGAGGCTCTGCCCGAGCGAGGCCGAGGCGGATAGCGCTGGCACAGCTCAAGCGTAGGGAGCGCTCCCCCCGGCGGCTAGCCCGAGCCGACGAGCAGGGCGGCGAGGATCGCCAACGGCGCCAGGATCAGGCCCTGGCGGGAGTACTCGGCGGCCGACGGGCGCACGCCGCAGGCCGCGGCGGCCCGCCACCACAGCAGCACGGCCAGGGATCCGGTGACGGCCAGGTTGGGGCCGAGGTTCAGGCCGATCAGGAGCGCCTGGGGGTGGGCGGCGCCGTGCGAGGAGAGCAGCACCGCGGCCGGGAGGTTGTTGACGGCGACACTCGCCCCCGCCGCGATCGCAGCCGTGGCGGGGGCACCCGGCCCCCGCAGGAGGTCGGCCGGGAGCGCCCCCGCGCGGGCCGCGAAGCCGAGCGCGACGGACAGTGCGAACAGGCCCGAGAGCGCCGGGAGCCCGAGGGCGGCGATCGCCCGGCGCAGCGAGTGCCCGTGCGCCCCACGCCAAGCCAACAGCAGGACGGCGAGCCCCAGGACCGGCAGCGCCGGGTTTGACAGGGTGACCATCACCACGGCGGCCGCGCCTGCCCCGAGCAGCCCGGCCCCGAAGCGGACGGGGGCGAGCGAATCCCGCGGGTGCTCGCCCGGCGCGCGCAGACGGCGGCGGTGGATCACGAGCAGCCCACTCGCCGTGACGAGCGCCGCCGCGAGGGCCGGGGCGAGCATCTTGGTGAAGAAGGAAGCGCCGCCGTGGCCGTCGAGGACGAGCAGGTTGGTCAGGTTCGAGCCGGGCAGGAACAGCGAGGAGGCATTCGCCATGAAGACGCTCCCATAGAGGAACGGCGAGAGCTCGACCTGCCTGCGCCTTGCGACCCCGATCAGGACCGGTGTGAGGAAGACGGCCGAGGTGTCGAGGTTCAGGAATGCCGTGACGGCCATCACCAGCGCCAGGCAGGCTCCCAGCAGCGCGGCCGGGCCCCCGGGCAGGCGGACGAGCCGCGATGCGGCCGCCTCGAACAGCCCGTCCGCGCCGGCGAGCTGCCCCAGGGCCAGCAGCGCGGCGACCAGGACGAACGGCGGCCAGGTCTGGCTGAGCGCCGCTTGCAGGTGCGACATCGCCGGCGGCGCTCAGGCGCCGAACACGGCCGCCGTCGAGCGCAGCCGCCGGAGCGCCAGCAGCGAGCCCCCGAGGACCAGCAGGACGATCGCCGGCAGCATCGCCTCTCCCCCCGGCCAGCTCCCCCCGAGCCCCTCGACACCCCAGAAGATGCCGAACGAGCTGAGCATCACGCCGACGGCGTACTTCATCGTGTTCTCCGGCACCCGCGCGAGCGGGTGGCGCACGAGCAGGCCGGCCGCGAGCACGACGAGGGCCGCCGCCCCGGCGGCGGCCGCGGCCAGTGGGACATCACGCCGCGAGGCGCCGAGCGTGACGACGATCAGCGCGACCTCGAGTCCCTCGAGCAGGACGCCTTTGAAGGCGATCACGAACGAGTAGGGGTCCCAGGAGCCGGCCGGACGCTCGGCCTCACGGGCCGCCTCGAGCTCGTTGCTGAACGCGACGGTCTCATCGCGCATCGCCTTCAGCCCGGCCTCGCGCAGGACGGCCTTGCGCAGCCACTGCAGGCCGAACAGCAGCAGCAGTGCCCCGACGACGATCTGGACGGTCCCGATCGGCATCGCCCCGAGGCCCGTCCCGAGCACCAGCACGAGCGCCGCCAGCGCGATCAGGGCGGCGCCGACGCCGACCAGGGCCGACGGCCAGCCGCGGCTGAGACCGACGGCCAGGACGATCGTCAGGGCCTCGACGCACTCGACGGCGCTGGCCAGGAAGACGGCCAGGGAGAGACCGAACTCGGCACCGCTCATGAGGGTGAATCTAGCGAGCCTCCGCGGCCCGGCGAAGATGGTGTACAACGGTGCAATGGCCACTGCGGCTAAGCGCTCTCCGGCCAAACCCCGAGCGGCGAGGAAGCTGACGGTCGCGGTCACCGGGCCCACCGGCGAGATCGGCCAGTCTGTCGTCGCGGCGCTCGAGCGCGCCCCCGAGGTCGGCAGGATCCTCGGCATGGCCCGCCGCCCGTTCGACCCGCGCGAGCGGGGCTGGAAGAAGGTCGTCTACCGTCGCGGGGACGTGCTGGACCGGCGCAAGGTGGCCCGCCTGGTCGAGGACGCCGACGTCGTCGTGCACCTCGCCTTCATGATCATGGGCAGCGCCAAGGCGAGCCGCCGCGTGAACCTGGACGGCTCGCGCCACGTCTTCGAGGCGACCGCCGCGGCCGGCGCCAAACGACTGATCTACGCCTCCTCGGTGGCCGCCTACGGGTTCCACCGCGAGAACCCCCAGCCCCTCACCGAGGATGTCCCCGCGCGGGGCAGCGCGGGCCACTACTACTCGGCCCAGAAGGCCGAGGTCGAGGAGCTTCTGGCCGACTCGCTGCACGGCTCGGCGACCTCCGCCTACGTCTTCCGCCCCTGCATCGTGGCCGGCCCCGATGCGCCCCTGTTGATCGACAGCCTCCCCTACACGGCGATCTCCGACAAACTGCCCGGCCCGGTCCTGAGCCTGCTGGACGGGGTGCCGATCCTGCGCCCGGTCCTGCCGGACCCCGGTGTCCCCTTCCAGCTGGTCCATCACGACGATGTCGCATCGGCGATCCGGGCGGGTGTCCTCGGCCGCGGGCGCCCCGGCGCCTACAACCTCGCCGGCCAGGGAGAGATGACGGTCGCCGAGCTGGCAAGGGAGCTCGGCTGGTACTCCATCCCCGTACCCGAGCTGGCCCTCGACGCGGTCGCCGAGATGGTCTCGCGGCTCGGGTTCCTGCCGGCCCAGGCGCAGTGGATCGCGGCCTTCCGCGAGCCGGTCATCATGAGCACCGCCAAGGCCCGCAGGGAGCTGCGCTGGCGTCCCCGTTACGACGCGATCACGACGCTGCGCGAAACGATCCTGGCGAGCCGTATGGATCCCATCATCCGCTGAGGTCCGCTAGCCTCGGATCTCCGGGTACGGGGGAGGTCTCCCGAGGGCGCCCGAATCGAGGAGGGGATCATGGGGTGCAAGCTGAGCATCATCGCCGCCGCCGCTGCGGGGGCGATCGGGCTGTCGGCCCTCCTACCCGCGGGAGCCGCTGCGGAGCGATTTGAATGGACGCAGGCCGTAACCCTCGAAACGCCGGCCGGGCCGGTCACGTGCGGCACGACGCTCCCGGGTGAACCCAACTGGGCCGAAGTCGTCGTCTCGGCCTCAAAGCTCGATGCCGAAGTGCTCGGGGCCGGGCCTTTGCACTGCGAAGCCCCATCCCTGGGCGCCATCACGATCACTCCGACCGGCTTGCCCTGGCGCGCGAAGCTCTCGATCAAGCACGGCCGCGTGACGGTTAAGGGCACGAAGAAGATCGGCCTGGAAATCACGGCGGCCGCCCTGCCGAGTGCCAAATGCCTCTACGAAGCCTCGAAGCTGACGGGATCGCTCTCCACGGAAACGCCGCCGGTTCTGACCCTGAGCGCCTTGAACGTGAAGCTCAGCAAGCTGAGCTTCCGCCTCTGCCCCGCCGGGGGCAGCTTCAGCGGGTCCTTCCCGCTGCCGTGAGAAAGCGCCCCGGCGCGCCTGGCGCGTAGGCTTCCGGGCCCGTGACCGCCGAGCAAGAGCAAGCGAGCACCACGCAGGCCGGCGTGGCGGTCGTGACCGACAGCACGACCTACATCCCGGCGGAGCTGTTCGCGCGTCACGGGATCGGGCAGGTGAGCCTCTATGTCGGCTGGGGCGGGGAGTTGCAGCCCGAGCGCGATTACACCGACCTCGACGCCTTCTACGCCCGGCTGCGCGACTCGCCGCAGCTGCCCAGCACCTCCCAGCCGTCGGTCGGCGACTTCCTGGCCGTCTACCGCCCGCTCGTGGAGGCCGGCCGCGACGTCGTCTCCGTGCACATCGCCGAGGGCCTTTCGGGGACCTGCCAGAGCGCCCGCGAAGCGGCCCGCGTGCTGGAGCAGGAGGGGCAGCCGGGGACCGTCCACGTACACGACGGGCAGACCGGAGCCGGCGGGCTGGGGTGCCTGGTGCTGACGGCTGCCGAGCTCGCCGAGCGAGGCCTCGGGGCCGAGGAGATCCTCGCGGAGGTCCGCCGCACGCGGGAGACGCTGGACATCTGGTTCTGCCTGGACACGCTCGAGTACCTGCGCCGCGGGGGGCGCATCGGCGCTGCCCAGGCGATGGTCGGGACGGCGCTGAAGATCAAGCCGATCCTGACCTTCGGCGTGGAGATCGCGCCCGTCGGGCGCGTGCGGACACACTCGCGGGCGATCGAGCGGATGGTCGGCTACCTGCGCGAGCTCAAGGAGCGGGGGGCGACCGACTGGATCGTCCAGCACGCCCAGTCCCCCGCCGACGCCGAGCACCTCGTCGCGGCGGGCCGTGAGATGTTCGGCACCGAGCCGACCTTCTGCACCGAGGTAGGCCCGGTGCTGGGCGCGCACCTCGGTGCGGGCGTGCTGGTCGGCGGGATGACCCGCCCGAGCGCCTAGCCGACGATCCGGATCACGCGCTCCATCCCCAGGCGGGTGTCGGGCCGGCCCCTGGTTTCAAGGAAACAGGCCTGGACGTACCAGCCGTCCGGTGCCGTGATCGTCTCCTGCTGGGAGGCGCCGCCCGAGATCGTGCCGGCGAAGTCGGCGAGCGCGCTGGCGACGAGCGCTTCGGCCGCCCGCTGGTGCCCGTTCAGCAGGTCGCTCGCGAGTCGCTCGGCGTCCGCCCGGCTCCTCGCCGGGAAGGCGATGTCCATGAGCGGGCCGGGGCCGTCGTTCTCGAAGCGCACCAGCTCGCCCCGGTGCAGCGTCCGGGGCCCCGCGAAGGCGAGCCCCTTGGTCCGCTCGACGGCTTCGGCCGCGGGCAGTGCCGGCGGGGCGGGCGAGGGAGACACGGTGAAGCTCGTGTGCGACCAGCCTGAGGATTTTTCGCCTTCTCCGTCGAGCGCGACGTAGGTCCCGGGAGCGAGCCAGACCTCCGACTCGGCCGACGCGCCGGGCGCAACTTCGCGGTTGAAGACGATCGCGCCATAGGGCTCGATCGTGGCCGGCTGTCCCGTCATGTTCGAGGCGAGGTAGCCGATCAGCTCCTGCACGCTGACGCCCGGCTTGAGGCGGACGAGGACCGCACTCGGTTCCCGCAGCGAGCGGGCGGCGCTCACGAGCAGCTCGGCGGCGCCCGACTCCGGGGCACCGGAGACGGCGATCGAGCCAGGAGCGATCGTGATCTGGACCTGCGCCGGGGACGGCGGGGATGCAGCCACGGCGGCGAGCGGCGAGAGCGCCGGCGAGAGCATGAGCATGGCAGCGAGCCACCGGCGGACCGGCCTCAACTGAGCTCTCAGCCGAGGTAGACCTCGACGCGCGCGATCGATCCCGACATCGGGCATGGCGCTCCTTTCCTGATAGTTCCATGCGTTAGACACGTCTCGGGCCGCAACGGCTCGGTCGGGGCCGGAGCGCACCGTCGAGGCCGCGGTGATCAGAGGACCGGCGGTGCCGCCTCGCCGAGCGCCTCGAGCACCAGCTCGTCGTGCTGGGCCGGCTTGACCTTGCGCAGGACCTTCGCGACCTTGCCGTCCGGGCCGATCACGAACGTCGTCCGCTCGTTGCCGAAGTACGTTTTGCCGTACATCGACTTCTCTGCCCAGACGCCGTACTCGTCGGCCACGGCGTGACCCTCGTCGGCGAGCAGCGGGAAGTTCAGGCCCTGCTTGTCGTGGAATTTCTTGACCTTGGCGACGCTGTCGGGGGAGATCCCGAGCACGACGGCGCCGGCCTTCGCATAGTCGGCCTGATGGTCGCGGACGCCACAGGCCTGTGTCGTGCAGCCCGGCGTGTCGGCCTTGGGGTAGAAGTAGACGACGACCGGCTGGCCCTTGAAGTCCGACAGCTTGACGGCACGGCCGTCCTGGTCGGGGAGCTCGAAGTCGGGGGCTTTCTTTCCTGGTTCGATCATGCCGTGCAGCCTAGAAGGAAAGGTGGGGAGTCCGCGGCCTCAGTCGCTCAACCAGCGCACGGCGATCGCACCGTGTTCCTCCCATGCGGCCAGCGCCCGTCCGCCGCCACCGGCGAACGCGACTTCGTCGCTGCCGCAATTGCCGCGTTCCCCGAACACCGGCGACAGCGGCGCGCGATGGGAAAAGGCTTCCTGGCCATCGAGCCGAACGGCGTAGTAGAGGCGCATCTGGCATGAGCGGGCGCGCACATCCTGCTGCCACACCGCCACGGTCGCTTCGCCGAACGCGACGGTCACGGGCGCGAGCGGCAGCGTCGGCAGCGGTGAGGAGAAGATCGCTCGTGGTGGCGAGAGCGCAGCCGCGTTCGCCGGCGTGACCACGCCGAACACGGCCTCCGCTTCGAGGGGCCCGCGGTATTCGCGCTTGTAGCGGATTTCGCTCATCGCCCGTACGAGCGCCCCGTCGCGCGCGAGCGCAACACTCGAGCCGAGCGTTTCGGCGTTCGGATCGGCGGGCACGGCCGCCGGGGCGAGCATCCGGCCCGGCGAGAGGCGCCCATCGGGTTCGAGGGCCAGCAGCTCGTCGCTGGCCGCGGAGGATTCGGGTTCGAGGTGGACGAGCAGATCGACGCCGCTCGGCCCGCTCGCGAGCTCGTCGTCGCTCGACCCGTAGCCGTCGGCCTGGCCGGCCGCATAAACCTGTGCGGGTGCGAAGGTCTGCGCGGCGGGGGCCATCGTCGCGGCGAGCGCCTGCGAATTCGGGAACTGCGCCGTACCGAGCGGTGTTTCCCCGCTCAGCAGCACGGCGCCCTGGGCGTCGACGGCGAGCTGCGGAGAGCCACGGCCGGATACCACGAGACGGTGCGTTGCAAGCGGCCGGCCGGCCCCGGCGGTCGCGTATTCGAGGTCGCTCGGGTTTCCGCCTTCGACGCCGGGGCTCGAACCCGCCCGGCCGGGCAGCCAGTGCAGCCAGGTCAGGACGACTTCACCATCCGGCCTCACGACGATCGCGGTCGGTTCGGTCAACCAGGTGCCGGACGCCACGAGCCGCGCCGCCCCGAAGCGCCCGCCCGGGGGCGCGATGCTCAGATAGATGCGCGCGCGACGGTTGCTCTGCGTCTCGCCGGTCGCCCAGGCGAGGGCCGCGGTGCCGTTGCTCCCGAGCGCCTGCACCCGCGGCACCCCCCGCTCGACGAGCGTCTGTTCGCTGCCCCAGGCGCCGCCGGCACGTCCCAGCCGCGCCACGATGCGCCCACTCGCGCCCTCGCCCCAGCTGACCAGCGCACGTCCGTCGGAGGAGACGGCCGCTTCCGGTGCGTAGTGAGGCTGCGCTCTGCCGCTGACGCGGCTCACCGGGCCGAGCGCGAGGGCGCCGAACGCCGGCGCCGCCGTCGCGAGCGCAAATGCGCCAGCGAGGACGCTGAGCGCGAGCACCGCCGGTGAGGCCTGCCGTTGCATGTCAGTCTTCAAACGCGTTCCGCGCATGAGAGTTGTGCGCAAACCGGTTTGCTCCTTCCGCCCGTAAACAGGGTCAAGCGGGTAGGTGGCAAACGGCCGGTCACCTCCGCGAGCGAACCACTTCTTCGCAATCTATGACAAGGAGAGATCATGAACGCGTTCAGAAAAACGCTCTTGCGGGTGCTTGTGCCGTTTGCCGGGGTCATGGCGCTGGCGCTCGTGCCGGCGTCCGCGTCGGCCTCGGCGGGCCGGAGCGGATGGGGCTGGCACCCCGGTGGATTCGGCCAGCCGAGCTACGGAGCGACCTCGCTCGTTCCGGACACGCAGACCGTCGAAGCGCTCACCGGCCTGCACGTGGCCATCGGTGTCCTCGCACCCGCCGCCGCCGGCGCCAACGGGGTTGAATTCCCGATCACGGATTCGCTGCTGTCGGCGCTCTACAGCGCAGACATCACCCACGTGGGCGGACTGACGCTCACCGGGGGCGGCAAAGAAGTCAGCCTCACCGACTACGACGTCAACCTCCGCTCGCGCCAGTTGAGCGCGGAAGTCGCCGCCGGGCCTGCCGGCGGCCCGCTCGCATCGCTCGGCCGGGTGGCGATTCTCAACCTCAACCTCTCGGGATCGCACCTCAGCTTCTTTCCCGGTGTGACGCTCGGGCCGATCGTCGCGACGCTGAGCGCCGCGGCAGCGAGCGACCTGAACGGGGTCTTCGCCACCGGCGCTCTCAGCTCGAGCACGGTGCTGGGGACGCTGACCGTCAGGTACACGCACTTCTCCCTCTGAAGTGCCGGCAACGGCGGGGCGGGCAGCTGGAAGACCGCCCCGCCGCCGCGGGCCTAGCGCTGTGGCAGCCGGGGGAGCAGCGTCGGCGTGATCCGTGCGATGTGCTGCTCATCGACGCCGGCCCGCTCGGCGTAGTCGGGCCAGCGTGAGACGACCTCGGCGAGCTCGCCGAGGATCCTCGCGGGGGCCGTCCGGGCGAGCGTCGCCGAGCGTGCGCACTCGCTCAGGTCCTCGAGGGTGAAGCCCTCGCGCTTGCCGTTGATCGTCATCTGATGGGTGGCCGTCCAGGGGCTGGCGCGACGGTAGGCATAGGTCACGTCGAAGGCCGGGGCGAGCGACCAGCGGCCGGAGCGGTCCATCAGGAAGGCGATGTTCTTGACGTGGTCGTCCTGGTTGCGTGCGAGGACGTTGAAGACCATCCGCCGGAACAACTGCTCGATCGAGACGGTCTCAAGGCCCAGCCGGCGGCCGGCCAGGAGCGCCTGCTCGTAGGAGGCCGATCCGGGC
This sequence comes from uncultured Solirubrobacteraceae bacterium, assembly GCA_963787765.1. Classification (GTDB taxonomy): domain Bacteria; phylum Actinomycetota; class Thermoleophilia; order Solirubrobacterales; family Solirubrobacteraceae; genus Palsa-744. The sequence continues at coordinate 136,806 of CAWBEF010000019.1, forward strand.
TGGTTGAAATCGAAGCTGGGCCAGCGCCCCGAGGGATTGCATGTGGCGCTTGGCCCCGTCGTCCTCGCGGTCGAAGCGCCGGGTCAAGAAGTGACGGCGCCCGCCCTCCTCGAGCAGGCGGCATTCGGTCATCTCGATCCCCGCGTCGCGGGCCATCAGCGAGTAGGCGTACTCGATCGCCCCGTAGCCCTGCGGGTCGGCCAACGTGTCCTTGTCGCGGTTCTGGGCGACTCCGTCGAACTTCAACAGCCAGTGCTCGAAGCCCGGCGGCAGCTCCTCGAGCTGACCCGAGCGGACGGCGCCACTGAGCGGGTTCCAGGCGATCACGGCCTTGGCCCGCGCCCCTCCGGCCGAGGCGCCGACGCTGAGGATGTCGAGCATCGCCCGCTTCTGGTGGCCCTCCGCAGCGACGCGATGAGCTGCTCGCGGTGGGCCAGTACCTCGGAGGCCAGCTCGACGAGGGCGCCGACCTGCAGTTCGCGCCGTGGCGAGGGACTCGGGCCGAGCGCCGGAGCGAACTCCAGCGCGCCCATGCCGCGCCGGCCGATGTAGCAGAGGCGCTCGACCGCATCGAAGCTCTCGGGCGTCCGCCCCTGCCCGGCCAGCCAGGCGTCGATCAGGGCACTGCCGTAGCGGTCGGGGAGGCTGTCGGCGAGCAGCCCGGGGAGCCCGTGGAACGTCTCCCGGGCGAGGCCCGGGAAGCTGTAGGGCTCGGCCCGCAGGGGCATCGTCAGCGGCGAGAGCTGAATGCCGCTGGCCAGGAAGTCCGGGTCGTACTGGAACGTCGCCGTGCGCCCGGGCTCGGGCATCGAGACCGCGCCGATCGCGGTCTCCCACAGACGCACCGCCGCAAGCGTGCTCACGGGCCGGGGCCCGGCCGTTCATCGCCCAGCGCCATCCCCGCGCGGGGTCGGCGGGCCGCCCCTGCGACGCCCGCCGGCCGCTCGCCCGCCGGCGGCGCCTGCCCTGCAGCGCCAGCAGCTCGACAGGCCCCGGGGCGGGCTCTGCCAGCAGGCCGTCCAGGGCCTCGAGCAGGCCCAGGGCGCGAAGGATCCGGACGAGGCTGACCAGCGTCACCGACTGACCCGACTCGATCCGCTGCAGCGCTTTGCGCTCCACACCGGCCTGACGGGCGAGCTCGCTCTGGGTCGTGTTCTGCTCCAGGCGCAGCTGCTTCAGGCGAGTTCCCAGCTCCGCCAGGACCGCCTCATCGGTTAGCTGCCCGTCGATCTTCATAGCGCCCCTTTTATCGCACCTTACCGCCAATAGAGCAAGTAGTGCACTGATTTTAGCGCCTTACACTGAATCAATATAGGCGTATAATGTGCCGTTATTAGGTTCTAAATGGGGGCATTTGCCTTTTACGCGCTGCTAATGGCACTTTGGGTGCTAGCGAAGCAGGCGGGACATCCGGCGGTCCTTCAGGATCTTCCCCTCGGTCTGCTCGGCGGGGCAGTAGGCGATCACGTAGTCCTCGAAGTGGACCGCCTTCAGCTCGGCGCCGCAGCGGGGGCAGGGCTCGCCCTCATGGCGGTGGACGAGCAGGGGCATCGGCAGCTTGTCCGGGATCGGCAGGCTGACCGTGTCCTCGTAGTGCGCGAGGGCCCGGCCGAGCGTGACGAGGATCGCCGCCCGCAGCGTCTCGAGCCTCGTCCCGTCCAGATCGGAGCCCCGCTTGAACGGCGACAGGCGGGCCTCCCAGAGGATCTCATCGACCCAGGAGCGTCCGATCCCCGCGATCACGCGCTGGTCGCGCAGCAGGGTGTGCAGCGGCCTGGGCGCGCCGAGCAGCTTCCTCAGCGCCTCGCCCCGGGGCGGATCCGGCCAGGCCTCGGGCCCGAGCTTGGCGAGCGCCTCGTCCTGCTCGAGCTCCGCGCTCGCCAGCAGCTTGACCCAGGCGGCCTGCTTGGAGCCGAACTCCCGCAGCCTCAGCTCGGCGGTCCCCTCGCCGCCGGGCCGGCGAGGCGCACGAGCAGCCGCGAGGTCCGGTCGCGTGGCCCGGCGAGCTTGTCGAACAGCTGCAGCCGGCCGGCGGACATCAGGTGGATCAGCAGCGCCAGGCCTCCGTCGCTCTCGAGGATCAGGTTCTTCCCGCGCCGGCGGATGGCCGTGACGTGCAGGCCGACGAGCGCCTCGAGCGGTGGGGCGAAGGTCTTCAGGGCGTTGATCCCCGGGGCGCTCACCGACTGGATCTCGCGGCCGCGCAGCGCGGCGTCGAGCAGGCGGGCGGTGATCTCCACCTCGGGCAGCTCTGGCATCCCGCACCCATCGTAGGGGTGCCCGCTTCGGCCGCGGACGGGGCCGAACGGTGCCGGTAGGCGCGGATCGGGGCCTTCGTAGGTGACGCCCGCGGGGCTCGTCCAGCGGACGCGCCAGTAGGTGGCGGGGGCGGAGGAGTTGAGCGTCCAGTAGCCATGGCTGTCGGTTCTGATCGTCTTCAGGACCCGGTAGCGGCTGGAGTGCCCCGAGCGGATCAGGATCGTCAGGCGGGTCGCTCCCTGAGCCGGGCGTATGAGCCCCCACAGCGAGACGCCGCCGTGGCGCCTGGTGACGGTCAGGGGGACCGGCCAGCCCGAAAAGAGCGGCTTGGGGGTCCCGATGACGACTCAGCAGGCCGGTCTGGAAGCCGACCGTGCCGCCGTGGACGCTCGAGCCGGCGGCGCCGCCCTTGGGGTCGTCCTTGAGCAGGTACTGGGAGAACGCCGCGACACGCGGGTTGAGCCATGCGATGTGTTCGGAGATCGCGTCGAATTCGGCCTGCTTGGCGTAGGAGACGCCGAGCTGGTTGGGGAACGTCTGAACCCCGAACTCGGTCAGGTAGATCGGCACTCCCGCCGGGATCGCGTGCGCCGCCGCGGCTTTGTCCAGCGCTTGGACAGACGCGAGAGCGTCCCGATCTCGACACTGTCGGGCAGCGGGTCGATCGAGTAGGGGCCCGCCGGAACCGTGTAGGCATGGTGGGCGTAGCCGCTCATCGGCAGCTCGCTGCAGGAGCCCACGCGGTGGTAGCGGGAGTTCAGGCACAGCGCACTGCGCAGGAACAACAGCGGCGCGACATCGTGCAGCAGCGCCTTGGGTCCTTCGCGCCTGACGTTGGCAGTGTCATAGCCGGTCGGGGCGGTCTCGCCGAAGAGGACCTTGGGGTGCGCGAGGCCCGCCGCCTGGAGGCCTTCATAGCCGTACTGGTAGAGCGCCCGGTAGATGCGCGGCGAGGCCGGGGTTCCGTTGGTGTTCCACTGCGGCAACAGGAAGGCCGGGTGGTTGGGCTCGTTCCAGATCGAGTAGACCGAGACCTCGCTGCCGAAGTTCTTCGCCACAGCCGTCATGAATTCGCGGAAGTCCTGCGGGTCGGGACGGGTGATGTAGGGCGCCGTGTGGTTCGACGTCGCCCAGCGCGGGGCGGGCCCGGTGACCGTCAGAAGGACCGGCCAGTGCAGCCGCTGGGCTTCGCCGAGGACGGCGTCGTAGCGGCTGAATTCGTAGGCCGCCGGGTTGGTCGCTTCGAAGGCCGGCTTGGTCGCGCTGTCGGGGCTCGGCGCGACCGAGGCCCAGTAGAGCTCGACCCTGAGCGCTTTGACGCCCAGCTTTTCCAGGCGCCTGAACGATTCGGCCCGCGTCGGGGGGTTCGAGCAGCTCGGTGGCCCCCTCGAAGTACGTGATCTGACCGTGGGAGGCGCAGTGCCGGCTGCGCCCCGGCGAGGCAGGCGAGGACGGTGCAGATCAGCAGTGATGTCAAAAGACGGGGTCTGGGCATGAACGTTTGAGACACCTCAGCGCAGAGAAGGTTGCGGTCGCTATAGCTTTCCGGGCCGTGAGCGCAACGATCGCACCCGACGACATCGTCCAGACCGCCGCGGACGGGCAGGCTAACAGCCGACCCCCGCTGCTCGTGCTCGAGCCGCTCGCGGCGTTTCTCGACGAGCACGGCCTCGGCAGCGGCGAGATCCACGCCAACCCGATCGGCGAGGGCCACTCCAACGTCACCTATCTGATCGAGCGCGGAGGGCGGGAGATGGTCCTGCGCCGCCCGCCGCGCCCGCCCCTGCCCCCGAGCGCCCACGACGTCCTGCGCGAGGCCCGCCTGCTGAAGGCGCTGCGCGACACCCCCGCCCGCGTCCCCGATGTCCTTGCCGTCTGCGCCGAGAGAGCGACGATCGGCTCGCCCTTCTACGTGATGGAGCGCGTCGAGGGCGACGTGATCGTCTCGAGCATCCCCGAGCGGCTCGACTCGCCCGGTGAACGCCGCCTGATCGCCGAGCAGCTGATCGACGCCCTGGTGGAGATCCACGCCGTCGACTGGATGGCGGCCGGCCTCGAGGGCTTCGGCAAGCCGACCGGCTACCTGGAGCGCCAGCTGCGGCGGTTCCTGGGCCTGTGGGAGCTGAACAAGACCCGTGAGATCCCCACCGTCGAGAGCGTCGGCGGCTGGCTGGCCGAGAACATGCCGTCCTCGGGGCCCGCGACGATCGTCCACGGCGACTTCCGGCTGGGCAACACGATCTTCGCTCCCGCCAGCCCGGCCAGGCTGGCGGCGGTGCTCGACTGGGAGATGGCGACGATCGGCGATCCGCTGGCGGACCTGGGCTACCTGTGCATGATGTGGACCGAGGCAGGGGACGCCACCGGCGGGATGCGCGACTCGCTCGGGGCCGTCACCCGCGCGGAGGGCTTCCCCACGCGGGCGGAGCTGATCGGCCTCTACGAGGAGCGCTCGGGCCGCTCGATGAGCGACATCCGCTGGTACATGACCCTGGCGCTGTGGAAGAGCGTCGTCTTCATGGAGGGCAACTACAAGCGGGCCATCGCCGGCACGACCGACGACCCCTACCTGAAGCAGTTCGGTGACGGCGTGCTCGAACTGGCCAGCCAGGCCGAGGCGGTGGCCCATGGCAGCTGAGCCCGCGCCGCCCCGCAGCGCCCTGCTGATCGACTGGGGCGGAGTCCTGACGACGAACCTGTTCGTCTCCTTCCAGGCCCACTGCCTGCGCGCCGAGATCGACCCACAGAAGCTGATCGGGCGGTTTCGCTCCGACCCCGAGGCACGGGAGCTGCTCGTGGCGCTGGAGAAGGGCGAGCTGCACGAGAAGGACTTCGAGGTCCAGCTCGCGGCGCTGCTGGAGGTCGAGCCCGACGGGCTGATCGACGGGCTGTTCGCAGGCGTCGAACCCGACGCCGCGATGGTCGACGCCGTCCGGCGCGCCAAGGCCGGGGGCCGGCGGACCGCCCTGGTCTCGAACTCCTGGGGCGTCCACCGCTACCCCCACGACATGTTCGAGGAACTCTTCGACGGCGTCGTCATCAGCGGCGAGGAGGGGATCCGCAAGCCCTCGCGGCGGATGTATGAGCTGGGCGCCGAGCGCGCCGGGGTGCGTCCCGAGGACTGCGTCTACGTCGATGACCTGGCGTTCAACCTGACGCCGGCCGAGGAGATGGGGATGGCCGTCGTCCACCACACCGACGCGGCGATCACGATCCCGCAGCTTGAAGAGCTGCTCGGCCTGCCCCTGTCGGCGGCCGCGGCCGAGCGGGTCGGCTAGGAGTCCGGCGGGCCCTCGGGCTGCAGGCGCTTGCGGCCCTTGTGGTCCTTGCGCCCGGTACCGATGCACTCACGGCAGACGACCCACCGGCCCTCCTGGGGAGGGTCGGCCTCGGGTGCCCACCACGTCCAGCCGGCGCCCGAACATGTCGGGCACCGGTCGGCCGGCGCGATCTGACGGTCGCTCTGCGGCCACTAGGCGCGCTTGCCGCGGCCGTACATGACCTTGAACAGCCCGGCCAGCATCTTCGACGTGCGTGACTTGTAGGGGTACATGAAGATTTCCTTCTTCATGGCCAGTTTGGGCGTCACGACGATCGCCTGCTGGGAGCAGTACTTGCGGATCCCGCCGGCCCCGTGGCGCGAGCCCAGGCCCGAGGACTTCGCGCCGCCCATCGGCAGCTCGAGGACCGTGTAGTTGATCATCGCGTCGTTGACGTTGGCCGCGCCTGACTGCAGGCGCCGGGCAACAGCCTCGCCACGCTCGGTGTCCTTCGAGAAGACCGAGGCGCCCAGCCCGTAGACCGAGTCGTTGGCCAGCCGCACGGCCTCGTCGGCGTCGCCGACCTTCATGATCGGCAGCGTCGGGCCGAAGGTCTCCTCGGTCATGCACTTCATCGTGTGATCGACGTCGACCAGCACCGTCGGTTCGAAGAAACGCCCGGCACCCGGGGTCTGGTTGCCGCCGGCGAGCACGCGCGCGCCCTTCTGAACGGCGTCCGCGACATGGTCCTTGATCGTCTCCATCTGGGGCGGGAAGGTGATCGCGCCGACCTCGACCGAGCCGGGGCCTTCGGGCCTGCCGACCCGCAGCTCGCGGACTTTCTCGGAGACTTTGGCGACGAACTCGTCGTAGACCGGCGCCTCGACGTAGACCCGCTCGATCGAGATGCAGGTCTGCCCGGCGTTCTGCATCGAGTAGTAGGTCGCGAAGTTCGCGGCCCGCTCCACGTCGGCGTCGGCGAGGACGATCATCGGGTCCTTGCCGCCGAGCTCCAGCGACGCCGGGATGAGCCGCCTGGCGGCCGCCTCGGCGACCTTGCGCCCGGTCTTGGTCGAGCCGGTGAACATGATCATGTCGACGTGCTCGATCAGCGCCGCTCCGGTCGCGCCGCGGCCCGTGGCGATCTGCAGGACGTTCTCGGGCAGGCCGCACTCGCGCAGCCCTTCGGCCAGCAGCATCGAGGTCAGGGGGGTGATCTCCGAGGGCTTGAGGATCACGCTGTTGCCGGCCATCAGCGCCGGGATGCAGTCGCCGAAGGAGTTGGTCAGCGGGTAGTTCCAGGGGCCGATCACGCCGATCAGCCCGAGCGGGCGGTAGCGGTTGATCAGCTTCTTGCCCTTGACGAGCACCTGGCTGGACTTGATCCGTTCGTCGGCGAGGTAGTTCGGCCCCTCCTTCGCCCAGAAGCCGAAGGCGTTGCCGGCGTAGCCGATCTCGGCCAGCTCGGCGTCCTCGAAGGTCTTGCCGGTCTCCGAGCAGATCGTCGCGACGATCTTCTCCGCGTTGTCCATGACCCACTTCTGGGCGCGCAGCAGCACGCGGGCGCGGCCGTCGAAGCCGTAGGCCTCCCACTCGGGCTGGGCGGCGCGGCCCTCGGCGGCCAGCTCGGCCACCTGCTCGGCACTCAGGTCGGGGACGGTGGCGATGATCTCGCCCGTCGCCGGGTTCTCGACAGGGATGCCCCCGGCGTCCTGGATGATCCCGTTGCGCTCCGGTGCCTCTTGCTCGACCGTGGCCATAAGACTCTCCCCTGCTCGTTCGCTCGCTGGCTCGCTCATCCCGGGCCGACCCGGGTTCCCCGAAAGGGGTATGAGAACAAGGTTACTCCGACCGGAGCGCCGGCGGGGGTGTGTCCGGCGAGCTCAGTCGGAGAGCTCGATCGAGGCGATCCCGACCGGCTCGGTGGGGCGGTCGCCGCCGTCGGTCGGTACGGCCTCGAGCGAGTCGACCACATCCATGCCCGCGGTGACCTGGCCGAAGACCGTGTGCTTGCCGTCCAGCCAGCCGGCGGCGTCGGCGGTGACGATGAAGAACTGCGACCCGTTCGTGTTCGGGCCTGCATTGGCCATCGCCAGGGCGCCGCGCACGACCTTGTGGTCGTTGAACTCGTCCTCGAAGGTGTAGCCCGGGCCACCGGTGCCGGTGCCCTGCGGGCAGCCGCCCTGGATCATGAAGTCTTTGATGATGCGATGGAAGATGAGGCCGTCGTAGAAGCCCTCGGCGGCGAGCTTGCGGAAGTTCTCGACGGTCTTGGGGGCGTCCTCGTCGAACAGCTCGAAGACGATCGGCCCGTTGGTTGTCTGCATGGTGGCTGTGGACATGGGCCTACTGTACCCCGACCCGCTCGAGGCTGAGCTCCTGCCCGCGGACGGGCCGCCCGTGCATCGCCTCGATCACCCGCTCGGCCTCGCCGGCGGGGACCGCCAGGAAGGAGAAGCGGTCCAGCACCATCACATCGCGTACGGCCTCGCCGTCCAGGCCCGCCGAGGAGGTCACGGCGGAGACGATGTCGGCGACGCTCAGGCCGGCCGCGCGGCCGCCGCCGAGGACCAGCTTGGCGTAGGGCTCGGTCTCGTCCTTGCGGGAGATCTGGGGCTTGGAGTGGCGCCGGGGGCGCTCCTTGACGGGGGTCGGAGGCGCCTTGGCGCCCTTCTCCCATTTCGCGATCGAGGTGCCGATGTGGCGTTCGATCGCCTGCAGCTCGCGCTGCTGGCGGTCCTCGACGAACGTGATCGCACGACCCGAGCGCCCGACCCGGCCCGTCCGCCCGATGCGGTGCACGTAGGTGTCGGGGGATGTCGGGACGTCGTAGTTGATGACGTGGGTGACGGTCGAGATGTCAAGGCCCCTGGCGGCCACGTCGGTCGCCACCAGGATCGGCACCCGCCCGCCCTTGAAGGCCAGCATGACGCCGTCGCGGGAACCCTGTGACATGTCGCCGTGCAGCGCCCTGACGTTCATCCCGCGGTCCTTGAGCGTCCGGAACAGCTGGTCGGCGCGGATCTTGGTGCGCACGAAGACGATCGCCTGGTCGGGTTTCTCGGCGCTCAGGACCTCGACCAGCATCTCTGGCTTGTGCTTGGTCTCGACCGGCAGCTGGAACTGGGCGACGGTGTCGATCGTCAGCGTCGCCGCCTCGACCTGGATGATCGCCGGCTCGTACATGTAGTGGTCGGCCAGCTTGCGGATCGGCGGCGGCATCGTGGCGCTGAACAGCGCCGTCTGGCGGCTCGAGGGGGTCAGCGAGAGGATCTTCTCGACGTCCTCGAGGAAGCCCAGGTCGAGCATCTCGTCGGCCTCGTCGAGCACCACGAAACGGCAGTCAGTCAGCATCAGCGAGTGGCGTGAGATCAGGTCGAGGACCCTCCCGACGGTCCCCACGACGACGTGGCCACCCGCGCGCAGCTGGGCCTGCTGAGTGCGGATCGGCGCGCCGCCGAAGACCGCCACCACGTCGATCCCGCCGCGCGCGCCGTAGGTGCGCAGGGCCTGGGTGACCTGAATGCAGAGCTCTCGCGTCGGGGTCAGGACGAGCGCCTGCACCGTGCGCTCGGAGGGGTCGATGTATTCCATGATCGGCAGCCCGAAGGCGGCCGTCTTGCCGGTCCCCGTCTGGGCCTGCCCGATCACGTCGCGGCCTTCTAGAAGCGAGGGGATCGCCTCTTCCTGGATCGGGCTGGGCGACTCGTAGCCGACGTCCTTCAGGGCCTGGAGGGTGGACTCGGAGAGCCCCAGATCGGCGAAGGACTTACCCATGCTCAGGCGCTCGGGTCGAGCAGCAGCTTGCCCGTTGTGCGCCGCTCGCGCAGGTCGATCTGTGCCTGCGGGGCCTGCTCGAGTGGATAGGTCTGCCCGACGATCGCCCGCAGCTCCCCGCGGGCCGTCCGGGCGAACAACTCGCTCAGCGCCGCGGCGAACATCCCGGGGCGCTCGAGGCAGTGGAACAGGTAGAAGCCGACGACCGAACGGGAGTGGCGCAGCAGCGAGCCCGTGCGGACGGTGTTCGCTTCGCCGGTCGCGATTCCGTTGACGACGATCCGCCCGAACGGCGCCAGGGCCCGGTAGGAGGCGTCGAAGACCTCACCGCCCGAGGAGTCCAGGACCACGTCGAGCTCGCGCCCGCCGTTGGCCTCGATCAGGCGCTCGGTCAGCCCCTCGGCCTCGCCGGCGACGGCGATGTCGGCGCCCAGCTCCATCGCCAGCGCCCGCTTCTCGGGGCTCGAGGCGGTGGCGATCACGCGCCCGGCCCCGAAGGCCCGTGCCAGCTGGGTCGCGAGCGAGCCGACGCCGCCGGCCGCCGAATGCACGACGACGCTCTCGCCCTCGGCCAGGCGGGCCGCAGAGCGCAGCAAATGCCACGCGGTCGTGCCCTGGATCAGCAGGGCCAGCGCGGCGCCGTCCTCGACCCCGTCGGGGATCGCGAAGATGCGATCCCGCGGCGCCGTCGCGTACTCCGCGTAGCCGCCCGAGCCGACCAGCGCGAGGACCCGCTCGCCTGTCTCCTGGAGCGTCCCGGCCACCTCGCCGCCCGGCACCAGGGGCAGGATCGCCTCCCGTACGTAGCTGTTCGTGCGGGTGTGGGTGTCCGCGAAATTGAGCCCCGCGCGGCTCACCTTGACGACCGCTTCACCGGGCCCGGGGACCGGGATCGGGAGCTCGGCGAGCCTCAGCACCTCGGGGCCTCCGAACTCGGTCATCTGGATTGCGCGCATGTGACGAGGCTATCGGAGAGCCGTCGGCCTCACCGCCGCCGCCCTCGCCGCCGCGCCCCGCCGAGGTGCTCTAAGGTGCCCGCCGATGTCAATCACCGTTGTCGGATCGATCGCCTATGACACCGTCACGACGCCCTTCGGGGTGCGCGAGCGGATGCTCGGCGGGGCCGCGGTCCATTTTGCCCTTGCCGCGTCCTTCTTCGACGACGTCTGCGTCGTGGGCCCGGTCGGCGAGGACTTCGGCGAGGAGCAGCTCGAGGTGATGCGCAGCCGCGGCGTGGACGTCTCGGGGATCGAGCGCGTCGCGGGAGGGCGGACGTTCTTCTGGCAGGGCGAGTACGGCTGGGACCTGAACTCGCGTGAGACGATCGACACCCAGCTGGGCGTCTTCGAGGGCTTCCAGCCGAAGCTGACCCCGAGTCCCTGGCCGCCGACGTCCTGTTCCTCGCCAACATCCAGCCCGATCTGCAGCGCGAGGTCCGCGAGCAGCTGCCCGACGCGCGCTTCGTGGCGCTCGACTCGATGAACCTCTGGATCGACATCGCCCGCGACTCGCTCGTGGCGGCGATCGAGGGCGTCGACTGCCTGATCCTCAACGATGCCGAGCTGCGACAGCTGACCGGCAGGCCGAACCTCATCTCGGCCGCCCGCGAGATCCTCGGCTGGGGGCCCAGCGTGATCGTCGCCAAGCAGGGCGAGTACGGCGCCGCCCTGGTGACCGCCGAGGGCTTCTTCGCGCTGCCCGCCTATCCGCTGGAGAGCGTCATCGACCCGACCGGCGCCGGCGACACCTTCGCGGGCGGCTTCGTGGGCTACATCGCGGCCCATCCCGGTGAGGAGATCGATGACGCGCTGCTGCGACGGGCGATGGCCCACGCGACGGTCCTCGCCTCCTTCAACGTCGAGGAGTTCGGCACCGAGCGCGTCCAGCGCCTGGAGGGCCGAGAGGTCGTCGCCCGAATCGGCGAACTCCACGCGATGACCCAGTTCAGCGGCGCCCCGCTGACGCTGCGCGGCTGAGCCCCGGGGGGGCGAACGGGCGCGAGCGTCTCGCCGCAGAGATGTGGGCTTGTACGGATGTGCGCCGGGGTAGTACGATCGCGCCAGTGGACATTTGGACCTTCCTCTGGCTGATGGTCTTTCTGAAGATCCCGATCGTTGGCCTCTTCATGATCGTCCGCTGGGCGGTCAAGGATGCGCCCGAGGCCGCGACCGACCAGGACGGCGGCATCGGTCCCCGCCCCCGCCCCCACCACCCCTATCACCCGCGCTCGCGCCCGCCCCGCGCTCCCCGCCGCGGGCCCCACCGCGACCGTGCCCCTGCCGCCCCGCCACGAATCCGCGCCGTCGCATCGGCCCACCGCCGCCCCCGCGTCTGAGGTCCCGCGCAGGCCTGTGCCGGGAGGCGGGGCGACTTGGCCCATAATCCGTCCCTAGAGCACGCGGACCTCACGGACAGGAGAACCAGATGAGCACCGAGACCCAGCCGGGCACCCATGGCGAGCAGAGCGACGACGGGGCCCCCGAGCAGGACATGCTCACGGTCACCGACAGCCGCACGGGACGCAGCTACGAGCTGCCGATCACCGACGGAACCGTCCGGGCGATGGACCTCCGCCAGATCAAGGTCGACGAGGAGGACTTCGGCGTGATGGCCTACGACCCGGCCTACATGAACACGGCCTCCTGTCGCAGCGCGATCACCTACATCGACGGCGATGCGGGCATCCTGCAGCACCGCGGTTTTCCGATCGAGCAGCTCTGCGAGCACTCCAGCTACCTGGAGGTGGCCTACCTGCTGATCAACGGGACGCTGCCCACCGAGAGCCAGCTCGCCGAGTGGATCGGCGAGATCACGATCCACACGTTCGTACACGAGAACGTCAAGGACTTCATGCAGGGCTTCCGCTATGACGCCAACCCGATGGGGATGCTGGTCGCCTCGGTCGGCGCCCTGTCGACGTTCTACCCCGACGCCAACCACATCCACGACGAGGACATCAGGCGCATCCAGATCATCCGCCTGCTCGCCAAGATGCCGACGCTGGCCGCCTTCGCCTTCCGGCACAACATGGGCCAGCCCTACGTCTATCCCGACAACGACCTCAACTACGCGGGCAACTTCCTGGGGATGATGTACAAAATGACCGAGCTCAAGTACGAGCCCGATCCCCGTCTGGAGCGTGCCCTGGATGTCCTGTTCATCCTCCACGCCGACCACGAACAGAACGCCTCGACAAGCGCCGTGCGCTCGGTCGGCTCGACCCAGGTCGACCCCTACTCGGCCGTTGCGGCAGGCGTCGCGGCGCTCTACGGACCGCTGCACGGCGGCGCCAACGAGGCCGCCCTGAGGATGCTCTCGAGGATCGAGAAGGTCGAGAACATCCCCGGCTTCCTCGAAGGCGTCAAGGAGGGCAAGGAGCGCCTGATGGGCTTCGGGCACCGCGTCTACAAGAACTACGACCCGCGGGCCCGGATCATCAGGAAATATCTGGATGACGTCTTTGAGGTGCGTGGCAAGAGCCCCCTGCTCGATGTCGCAACCGAGCTCGAGAAGCGGGCCCTGGACGACGAGTACTTCACCTCGCGCAAGCTCTACCCCAACGTCGACTTCTACTCGGGGCTGATCTACGAGGCGCTCGGCCTGCCGGTGGCGATGTTCCCCGTGATGTTCGCGATCGGGCGCACCAGCGGCTGGATCGCCCAGTGGCTCGAGATGGTCCAGGACCCCGAGCAGAAGATCGCCAGGCCCCGCCAGATCTACACGGGCGACCGCGACCGGGACTACATACCGATGGAGCAGCGCTGAGCCGCAGCGAACGCCTGCGCGCCGCGGTCGGCGCGCGGCGCGAGGAGCTGCTCGAGCTGACCCGGGCGCTCGTGCGCGAGCGCTCGCTGCTCGGTCAGGAGGAGGGGGCCCAGCGGTTGATCGCAGAGCGCCTCGGGGGCCTCGGCTTCGAGGTTGCGCGGATCCCCGTCGAGCCGCCGTCCGAGGGCGGGGACCCGACCTGGGGGTATGCGCCGGCGAGCTACGCCGGGCGCAGCTGCGTGGCGGGGCGGATCGCCGGCGCCGGGGAGGGGCGCTCGCTGCACCTCTCCGGCCACATCGACGTCGTCCCCGTCGAGTCCGCGGAGGACTGGCGCCACGACCCCTTCGGCGGGGAGCTCTCCGGCGGGCGGATCTGGGGCCGGGGGGCCGGCGACATGAAGGCGGGCCTGGCCGCCTACCTGATCGCCGCCGCGGCCTATCTGGAGGTCTGCGGGACACCGGCCGGCGAGCTGATCTTCAGCTCGGTGATCGAGGAGGAGTGCACCGGCAACGGCATGAAGGCCGTCCTGGGTGCCGGCTACGAAGCCGAAGGAACCCTGATCGGCGAGCCCAGCGCCCTGCAGCTGATGCACGCCGGGGCCGGGGTGATCTGGGCCCGGCTGACGGCTCACAGCGGCGGAGCGCACCCCGGGTTCAGCACCGGCGGCTCGAGCTCAACCTCGCTGCTGCGGGCTCTGGCGGGGCTGCGGGAGCTCGAGCTCCGGCTGAACGATCGCAGCGGGATCGGTGCCACGAGCCGCGACGCGATCTTCCTCGAGGCCCATGAGCACCCGTTCCGGCTGAACATCGGGACACTCAGCGGGGGCCTCTGGCCGTCCTCGGAGCCGGCCCGGGCCGAGTCGCGGGTCCGCCTGGGCTTCGGGCCCGAGACGACGCCCGCCGCGGCCCAGCAGCTCGTCGCCGACGCCGTCGAGGCCGCCGCACCCGAGGTCGAGGTGGCGTTCGAAGGCTTCCGCGCGCCGGCCTACTGCGACGACCTCGAACACCCCCTTGCCGGTGCCCTGATCGCCGCACACGAGGAGCTCCACGGCATCCCCCCGGCGCGCCAGGTGCTCCCTGCGACGACCGACGCGCGCTCGGTGGCGGGGCCCTGCATCTGTTACGGCCCTCTCGCCGGGGCGATCCACGGGACCGACGAGTGGGTCGACGTGGAGTCCGTGGAGGCACTCGCCGCGGCGATCGCGCTGACGATCGCCGCCTGGCAGGACGGTCCGCGGGCGGGCACCTGAGCTGAGCTTGTGCGGATTTCGCACAATACGGACAGCTGTCGAAACGGCCGGCGGAGAAGTTCGGCCCCGAGACCATTTGCCCGCAGGCGCCGCCCAGCCAGGATGGCGCTATGGCTCTCAGACCCATCTCGGCGGAGGAACTGGCCGAGACGCCGACGCTCTACTCGAGCTTCATGGGCCACGGCGACCTGGCCCCGAAGACGTTCGGCCAGCTGCTCTCGATCTACCGCCGGCGCAGCGCCGAGATCACGCCCGAGGAGGACCTGGCCAACGACCTGCGGGTCGAGCGCTTCAGGGACGACATGGCCGACCGCCGCTGGCGGGACGAGGTGATCATCCGGATCGGCGAATTCGACGGCAAGGTCCTGGTGATCGACGGCATCCACCGCGGGCTGGCCTACCTGGCCTGCGTCGAGTCGGGCATCAGCCCCGACCGCCTCCCGCCGCTGCACGTCGCCGTCTGAGCCGGACGGCTCAGATCACGAGCGTGGCGCCGTTGCGCGCAAGCCAGTCCCGGTCCTCGCGGTAGTCGGGCCAGTGGCGCTCGACGAGCGCCCAGAAGCGCCGCGAGTGATCGAGCACCTCGAGGTGGCAGACCTCGTGCCAGACGACGTATTCGAGGACCCGCTCGGGGGCCAGCAGCAGGCGCCAGTTGAAGCTCATCCGCCCGCTGCTCGAGCATGATGCCCAGCGGGTCCGCTGCCCGCGGATGTCAAGGCCGCTGTAGTCGTGCCCGGCGAGGGCGCACGCGTGATCCAGGCGCCGGGCGATCTCGGCCCGGGCCGCACGCCGGTAGAAGCGCTCGATCGCCGGGCGGGCATCCCCCTCGGGGACCAGCAGGCACTCCCCCGAGCGGTGCACCCGGCTGCGGCCGGGCTCGGGCACGAGCCGCAGCGTTGCGCCCAGATAGGGCAGCGTCCCGGCCCGCTCGGCGACGCTGGCCATGGCGATCCGGGCCTCGGCCAGGCGCTGCTCGATCCACGGCCGCAGCTCGCTGACGGCGGCGCCCGCCGCGCGCTCGGGCGCGCGCGCAGGCAGGACGACCTCGACGCCGGAGTGGGCGTGGACGTTGACGCGGACCCGCCGGGCCCGGCTCGAGCGCCGGACGGTGTAGGTGATCTCCATGCTCGCGGGCTCGGCCATCGCCGAGCCAGGGTACGCACCGCAGCGGCTGCTGCGCCCGAACGGGCCGCCGGGCAGCGCCGAGGCCCTACCCTTGCCGGGTGAGCCTGCCGGCTGAGGGCGCCCCGCGGACGCCGACGATCGACGAGGAGCTGCTGGCCTGGCTCGAGGGCGAGCCTCCCGGGGAGCTCGCGGCCGACGCCGGGCGGGTGCGCGAGATCGCCGCCGAGTTCGCCCGCGGCTTCCGGGCCCTCTCGGGGGTCGGGCGGGCCGTGACCGTCTTCGGCTCGGCACGGACCCCGGCCGAGCACCCGCAGTACGCCCGCACGAGGGAGCTCGGCGCGAGCCATCGGCCGGGCGGGCTTCGCGGTCATCACCGGCGGCGGGGGCGGCCTGATGGAGGCGGCCAACCGCGGCGCCCGCGACGCCGGGGCGCTGTCGATCGGCTGCAACATCGTCCTGCCCCACGAGCAGCGGCTGAACCCCTACGTCGACATCGGCATGCGCTTCGAGCACTTCTTTACGCGCAAGGTCATGTTCGTCCGCTATGCCTGCGCCTTCGTCATCTGCCCGGGGGGCTTCGGGACGCTGGATGAGCTGTTCGAAGTCCTGACGCTGATCCAGACGGGGACGATCCGCCACGCGCCGGCGATCCTGTTCGGGGACGGGGAGTGGGAGGGCCTGCTGGCCTGGCTGCGCGAGCGGGCGCTGGCGGAGGGGCACATCGGCCCCCACGATCTCGAGCTGATCCAGCTTGCCGAGGACCCCCAGGAGGTCTGCCGGATCGTCCAGGAGGGCTTCGAGCGCCAGCGCGCCGAGGCGCATCGCCGCCGCAACGCGGCGGCTCATCCATAATCCCGCCCCATGGGCAAGTCCAAGGTCCCCCTGCCCCGCGACATGCGGGGCTCATACGAGGTTTACCTCAACGGCGTTCCCCAGCAGGCCGGGGTCGACTACCAGGTCCGTGACGGGGCGCTCGTGTTCGAGCGCGAGCTGGTCAAGGACAAGATCAGCGGCTGGCGCTGGCTGCTCGGCGCCTGGGGCGTCGGGACCTACCGCCAGAACGACTCGGTCGACGTTCGCTACGAAGCGGCCGACGGCTCGCCGCGGGTGGCCGAGGGGCTCGAGATCGAGCCCGGGTAGACGGCCTTCTCCCAGGGGCGGGCGAGCTTCAGTGCGCTGACGATCGCGCGGGTGGCCGGCGATCTGTTGAGCGTGATGAAGTGGATCCCGGGCGCGCCCGCGCCGAGCAGCTCGGCGCACTGCAGTGTCGCGTAGGCGACGCCGAAGTCGAGCACCGCCTCGGGGTCCTCACCGCGCGCGTGCAGCTCGCGGGAAAGACCCGCGGGAATCGAGGCGCCACAGAGCTTGGCCATCCGCTCGACCTGGCCCACCTGGGTGATCGGCATGATCCCCGGAATGATCGGCACGCCCACCCCTGCCGCACGGGCACGCTCGACGAAGTCGAAGTAGAGCGCGTTGTCGAAGAACAGCTGGGTGATCAGGAAGTCCACACCCGCGGCGACCTTCTCGGCCAGGTGTTCGAGGTCCTCCTCGGGACTGCTCGCATGGATGTGGGTCTCCGGGAAGCATGCCCCGCCGATCGCGAACGGGTAGTCGGCGGCGATCAATTCGACCAGTTCACGCGAGTATTCAAGGCCGCCCTCGGTCCTGCGCCAGTCCTCCTGTCCCGCCGGCGGGTCGCCGCGCAGCGCGAGGACGTTGTCGATCCCGGCGGCGCGCATCGCCTCGAGCGTCGAGCGCAGCTCCTCGACGGTCGCGCCGACGCAGGTGAAGTGGGCCATCGCCTCGAGGCCGTGCTCGTCCTTGATCCGCTTGACGGTCTCGATCGTCTTCTCGCGCGTCGAGCCGCCGGCGCCATAGGTGACCGACACGAACGCCGGGTCGAGGCCGCGCAGCCCTTCGAGCGCCTCGGCCAGGTTCTGCTCGCCGGCCTCGGTCTTGGGCGGGAAGAACTCGAATGAGAAGGTCGGATCTCCCGCGGCGAGCAGCTCGTCGATTCGCATCCTCAGATTATGCCGTCCAGCGCTCGGGCTCGCCGGGTATCCGCCGGACGCCGCCGGTGCTCTCCAGGTGGGTCAGGTAGCCGAGCGTCTGGGAGAGCAGCCACTGGCCGTTCTGCTGGGAGAGGGCCTCGCCGTAGATCGAGCCGACCAGGTCGAAGGCCGTCAGCTCGGTGCCCGCGACGGCCTGCAGAACCTTGTAGAGGTGCTCCTCGACCAGCGCCCGGTTGCCGTGGATGTGGGCGTGGACGTCGGTGAAGGTGCGCCCGTGGCCCGCCAGGCACAGCCGCGCGCCGAGGCGCTCGACGACGTCCAGCGAGCTGAGGAACTCGCCGACGGGGTTGGGCGAGTAGCCGTACTCGAAGTACAGGGAGATCCGCCCGAGCAGGTGGTCGCCCGAGATCAACAGGCGCCGCTCGGGCTGGAACAGGCAGACGTGCGAGGGCGCATGGCCGGGTGTCTCATAGCTCACCCACTCGCCGAGGTCGGTCTGGATCGTGACTCCGTCGAGCAGCTCGCGGTCGGCCTTCAGCGGCCCGACGATCCCCGGCTCGGCCGTCCCCCGCTGGGCTGCGTAGCGGCGCAGCGGCTCCTCCGGGACGCCGCTCTGGCGCGCGACCTCGAGGCGGCGTGCGAGGACCGCCTCGGGGTCCTCGACCATCCGGCTCATCAGCTCGTGGCTGGGGTGCATCCACAGCTCGCAGCCGGCCCGCTCTGCGATCGGGACGGCCTGCCCGCAGTGGTCGGAGTGGGCATGTGTGCAGACCACCAGCTTGATTTCCTCCAGGCGCAGGCCGCACATCGCCAGCGCCCCTTCGAGCTGGCCCATCGACTCGGAGTTGTGCATGCCCGTGTCGACGAGGACGAACCCGTCGCCCGCGGAGAGGGCCCAGGCGTTGCAGTGCGGGACACCCGGCCACGGCAGGGGCAGACGGAGGCGGTAGACGCCCGGCAGAACCCGTTCGCCACGTCCAAGCTCGCCGCGGCTCGTCACATCGGACACGCGGCGGAGACTAGACTAAGGCCCTTCAAAGTCGTGGACAGGAGGCGGGGATGGCCGAGGAGGAGAAGGACACCACAGCGGGCGCAAAGGTCCAGGAGGTTGCCGCCAGCATGCAGCAGGCGGCAACCCGCAAACGGATCTCGGGCACCAAGGCCGAGGGCATCGCGCGGCGCTATTTTGCGGCCATCGACGGGCGCGACCTCGAGACGGCGGTCTCGCTGTGGGCCGAGGGCGGCCGCGAGAACGTCCGTGGGCAGGTCGACACGCTGGCCCCGGAGGGCGTCAGGGAGTTCATCGGCGGGCTGATCGGCGCGATCCCCGACATGGACATGCAGATCGTCTCGACGACCTCCGAGGGCGATCGCTGCGGCGTCCACTGGCGCCTGAAGGGGACCTTCGCGGGCCCGGGGAGCTTCGGCGGCATCGCCCCCACGGGCCACCCGATCGAGCTCGAAGGCTTCGACCTGATCACCGTCTCGGACGGGCTGATCACGAACAACGACGCCTTCACCGACTCGATGACCTTTGCCCGCCAGATCGGCATGATGCCGGCGCAGGACTCGACGCCCGAACGACGGATGACCTCGGCGTTCAACGCCAAGACCCGGATCAGCTCGGGCATGGTCGCCGGCGAGGCCCGCCTTGTGGCGGAGGGCGTCTGGGTGGTTCAGGGCCAGCCCGCCCGCTGCAACGTCTACCTGCTCGAGGAGGACGGCGGCGTGACGCTGTTCGACGCCGGCGCCAGGACGATGACCCGGGCAGTTGCGACGGCCGGCGCCAAGCTCGGGGGGATCCGCCGGGTCGTCCTGGGACACGGTCACACCGATCACCGGGGAACCGCTCCGGCGCTGGGCGTGCCGGTCTACTGCCACCCCGCCGAAGTCGAGGACGCCGAAGGCACGGGCGGCTTTCGCTACTGGCCCGCGGGACTGAAGGGGCTGCCCCTCGCGATGCGCCCGCTGCACCTGCTGCTGCACCGCTTCGCCTGGGACGGGGGCCCGGTGAAGATCTCCGGGACCGTCGCCGAGGGCGATGAGGTGGCGGGCTTCGAGGTGATCGAGCTGCCCGGCCACGCGCCCGGCCAGATCGGCCTGTGGCGCGCATCGGACCGCCTGGCCCTCTCCAGCGACTGCTTCTACACGCTCGACATGTGGGGCCGCGACAGCGCCCCCGCCTGCCGATGGCGATCTACAACTACGACACCGAGCAGGCCCGGGCGAGCATCCGCAAGCTGGCGGCGCTGGAACCCGCGGCGGCCTGGCCGGGACACGCCAACCCGGTGACGGGGGACGTCCGCGGCCAGCTCGAACGGGCCGCCGACGCGAGCTAGCGGTGGGCCGGCGCTCGCGCCGCCAGGCGAAGCTCGCGGCGCTGCCCGAGGCCCCCGAGCAGGACTACGCCGACGCCGAGGGCAACGTCCTGACGTTGCGCGGGTCGCTGACGCTCGGCTCCAGGCGCGCCTACGCCGAGGCGCTCGCGGGCAACCTGCTCTCGCTCGAGGACGCCCGCCAGCGCGCCTTCGAGCTGCTGTTCGAGCGCCTGGCCGTCCGCTGGGTGCTCGCGGGGGTGCCGATCGAATCACAGCAGGAGCTCCTCGGCCGGCTGCGGCTGGCCTCCCGAGCCGAGCGCGAGTGGGTGCGCGACACGCTGCGCCGCCACTGCGCCGAGCACTTCCCCGACGTCCAGGTGGCATGAGATCCGCCCGCGCGGGCGTCTATCTTTGTCCGCCTTGCACCGATCGCTTCCACGAGTCGCGGTTGTGACCGTCGCCCTGCTGCTGGCCGGCGCCGCCACGGCGCAGGCCGCGAGCACGCTGACCGTTGCCCCCGGGTCCTCTCGCCAGCTCGAACCGTGCACCGCGGCGACGCCCTGCGAATGGACCTGGGCCGTCAGCAAGGCGGCCGTGGGCGACACCGTCGCCTTCAACTCGGGCGAATACACCTACACCAACCCGTCAAAGAGCCTCAGCACGAGCGGAGTCAACCTCGAACCCTCACCTGCTGCCACGACTCGCCCGCTCATCAGACAGACCGTCGCGTTCGCGACCTGCAACTGCGCCGTGATCGAAGTCAGCGGAAAAAGCGTCATCCGCGGCCTCGAGGTCGAACAGGCGGCGGGCACGGCCGGACACGCCGCGGGCGCAATCGCGCTGGGAGGGGGGGCGGTCGCCGAACGGGACATCCTCAGGGGAGTCGCCGACGGCATGTACATCGAGGGGACCGCTGAAATAGACGACACGCTGATCGTCGCCGGGGCCGGCGCCGCTGTCTACGACGTCGAGGACGGCGCCCCGACCCTGAACAACGTGACCGCGATCGGCAAAGGCGCCGAAGGCGTCGGCCTTTCGGACGTCAACGGATTCGGGGGCACTGTGGCGTTCACCGCCACGAACACGATCCTGCGCGGCGAAAAGGCCGATGCCGAAGCCTACGGCGTTACCGGCACGGCGTCGATCGTCCTTCACTACTCCGACGCCCGGACCGCCTACGAGAAGCTCATCAAAGGCTCAGGGGCAGAGTCGATCACCGACACCGACCACCCGACGCACGGCGAACCGGTATTCGCCGCGGGCGGCTACGAAGAGGCGGCGGGCTCGCCGACGATCGACGCCGGGACGCTCGACCCGGCGAGCGGCAGCCTCGACCTGGCCGGCCTGCCGCGGGTCCTCGGGGCGGCGACGGACATCGGCGCCTACGAGTACCAGCCGCCGGCGGTCAAGAAGGAAGAACCGCCCAAGCAGGGCCCCCCGGCGAAACCGCCGGTGCCGGCGTTGCTGGCGCTGACGCAGAGCCACACCCGCTGGCGGGCGGGCGCACGGCTCCCCGCCCTCGCGGCGGCGAGCGCCAGGCGCGCGCCGCTGGGAACGACCTTCTCGTTCTCGCTGAACACGCCTGCGAGCGTGACGTTCACATTCCGGCGGCTCGCCAGCGGACGCCGCTCGGCCCGCGGCTGCGCGGCGCCCACGCCCCGCAACCGCCGGGCGCGAGCCTGCACGCGGAGGCTGAACGCAGGGGCCCTGACGCTCAGCGTCCCGGCCGGCTCCGAGCGGCTGGCCTTCTTCGGCAGGCTCTCGGCGAGCAGGCGCCTGAAGCCCGGCCGCTACACGGTGAGTGTTCTCGCGAGCAACGCGAGCGGCAGCTCGAAGGCCGCCTCGCTGTCGTTCACGATCCTCTGAGCGCCGAGATCCCCGCCGGGCGCCCCCCCGGGCGCTCAGCCCTCGGCCGGGTCGAGCAGCTCCAGCCGGGCTCCCTGGGCGCTGCCCGCGAGGATGAAGCGGGCCGTGGCCCCGTTGAGCAGGAACTCGAGCTCCTCGCCGCCCTGGGCGTGGACGAGCAGCCGCCGGCCCTCCTCGTGGACGGCGGTGACGACCGCCGGCTCGTATTGGCCGCCGAAGTGCAGGATCCGGGCCCGCGAGCCGACTCGCGGAAACGGTCGCGTGGGTTTGAGCACGCCACGATGCTAGCCCCGTAACACGGGCCGTCGTCGGGCTCGCTACGGTCATGGGATGCGCCGCACCAAGATCGTCGCGACCATCGGTCCCGCCTCGCGCGAGCCCGAGACGCTCGTGCGCCTGGTCGAGGCGGGGATGGACGTCGCCCGGCTGAACTACTCCCATGGGACGCTCGACGAGCACGCCCAGACCGTCCGCCGGGTCCGCGACGCCGCCAACCGGGCCGGGCGTCCCGTCGCGATCCTCCAGGACCTGCCCGGCCCGAAGCTGCGGATCGGCCCCCTGCGCGAGGGCGTCGTCGAGCTGCGCGCCGGCGAGGCGCTGACGTTCAGCTGCGGCGATGAGGAGACACCGGGCGACGCCGGGCGGATGACGATCTCCTGGGCCGGCCTGGCGGATGCGGTGGAGCCCGAGTCGATCCTCTATCTGGCCGACGGCTCGGTGCGCCTGCGGGTGACGGCCGTGCGCGCGGCGGATTGTGAGATCGACACCGAGATCGAGGTCGGGGGCGCGGTCGCCTCGCGCCAGGGCCTGAACATCCCCGGCCCGATCGACGAGCTGCCGGCCGTTCCGGAGGAGGACCTGCAGCTGCTGGCCCACGGCGAGTCGATCGGCGTCGACATGGTGGCCCTGTCGTTCGTCCGCTCGACCCAGGACATCGAAACTGTCCGCGAGCACACGAGGCTGCCGCTGATCGCGAAGATCGAGAAGCCCCAGGCGGTCGAGCGGGCCGATGCGATCATCCGGGCGGCCGACTGCGTGATGGTCGCCCGCGGCGACCTCGGGATCGAGCTGCCGATCGCCAGGGTGCCGATCGTCCAGAAGCAGCTGCTGGAGCTGGCCGGCCTGGCGGCCCGCCCGTCGATCACGGCAACCCAGATGCTCGACTCGATGGTCTCCTCCTCAAGGCCCACCCGCGCCGAGGTGGCAGATGTGGCCAACGCGATCCTTGACGGGACGGACGCCGTGATGCTCTCCCAGGAGACGGCGGTCGGGGCCTACCCGGTCGAGGCCGTCGCGATGATGGCGGCCGTGGCCGAACAGGCCGAGTCGATCGCCCCCTATGAGCGCTGGAACGAGACCCGTGTGCGGCGGACCCACTCCGACCCGGCCTACACGATCGCCCACAACCTCTGCGATGCCGCGCGCGAGCTGCGCCTGGACGCGCTGGTGATCCCGACGCTCTCCGGCCGCTCGGCGCGGATCGTCTCGGCCCACCGTCCGACGGTGCCGATCTACGCCCTCTCCCCCGGCCGCGAGACGGTCCGCCGCTGCGGGCTGATGTGGGGCGTCCAGGCGGCCTCGATGCCCCGCCACGAGACGACCGAGGCGCTGATCGCCGACTCGGCCCGGCGTGTCGTGGAGCTGGGCTGGTGCTCACCGGGGCAGCGGGTGGGGATCACCGCGGGCCTGCCCTCGGGGCGCCCCGGCACGACCAGCCTGGTCCAGATCCAGGTCCTCTAGTCCTTCCCGCCCGCCGTGCGGGCCAGCTCGAACCAGACGGTCGTGCCCTCCTCGGTCTCGACCCCCCAGCTGGCGGCGGCTTTCTCGAGCAGATAGAGGCCATAGCCGTCCTCGAGGCGCTCGGGGTCGCGCCGGCGCGGGGTGAAGCCCTCGCCGGGGTCCGTCACGGCAACCCTGATCCGCTGCCCGTCGGCGGTGGCGAGCAGCCTGATCGTCGCGTCGGGCGGGCCCGAGGAGTGGCGCACGGCATTGGTCACGACCTCGGAGACGAGCAGCACCAGCAGCTGCCCGTCGGGGCCCTCGAGACCGAGCTCGCCCAGGCGCTCGGAGACGGCCGAGCGGGCGCGCGCCGGGGCGCTGACGTCGCGCTCGAGCTCGAGCTCCAGACGGGTTCCCGCGGCCACCCGGAGAAGGTACTTCAGCGGCGTGACGCCGAGGCCGGCGGGCGCCCCCCGCGCTCAGCCGGCGGGCAGCCGGGCGTGGCCGTAGAAGCCCGCCTCAAGCTCGCCCAGCTCGGTCACGGGCGCCTCGCCGTAGATCCACTCGCGGGCGATCCGGTGCCAGTTCGCCCGTGCCCGCAGCTGGGCCAGGACGGCCAGCGTCAGCATCTCCATCCGCCGCCCGAAGAGGTGCTCGGGGCGCATGTCCTGATGGCGCATCTCGCGGAAGTGGCTCGAGCGCGGGTCGGAGCTCTCGATCAGGACCTCGGTCGCGATCTCGGGGGTCAGCTCGACGACTTCGTCGGCCGTCGTGTACCACCAGATCGCATCCTTGACGAAGGACAGCAGGCTCTCCGGGTTGACCCGCTCGGGCTCGGGCAGGAAGCCCGACTCGGCCAGGATCCGGTGCAGCTCGGCGCCGTCCCCCTCGATCACGGCCCGCTGGCAGGCCAGCTCCATCTCGACGGCGGCATGGTCCATCCGCTTGAACAGACCGAAGTCCAGGAAGGCGACCCGCCCGTCGTCGAGCAGCACGAAGTTCCCCGGGTGGGGGTCGCCGGAGAACTGGCGGTGACGGTACAGGCAGCCAAGGAAGAAGCGGAAGACGATCTCCCCGATCCGGTCGCGCTCGGCCTGGGAGCGGGTCTTGAGCTGCTCGAAGCCCGTCCCCGTGACGAACTCGCTGACCAGGACGCGCTCGCGGGAGAGCTCCGCCACGACCTGGGGGACGAAGATGAAGGGATGGCCGGCGAAGATCCGTGACAGCGAGCGCTGGTTCTGGGCCTCGAGCTCGTAGTCCAGCTCCTCCTCGATCCGCTCGCGGATCTCGGCCGTGACGGCCTTGACGTTCAGCCCCGGCGTCATCCGCTTGAGCAGGCCCATGATCATGCCCAGGTTCTGCATGTCGGCCCGCACGGCACCGGCGACGCCCGGGTACTGGACCTTGACGGCCACCTCGCGCCCGTCCTCGGCCAGGCGGGCCCGGTAGACCTGCCCGATCGATGCGGCCGCGATCGGCTCCTCGTCGAACTCCGAGAAGATCTCCGCGATCGGCGCTTCGAGATCCTCTTCGACGACCCGCCGCATCTGTTTGAAGGAGACGGTCGGCGCCGCGTCGCGGAGCTTGGCGAGCTCCTGCTGGAACTCCTCGCGGTGCTCCTCGGGAACGAGGCCGACGTCCAGGAAGGACATCACCTGGCCGAGCTTCATGGCCGCCCCCTTCATCGTCCCGAGGACGGCGACGATCTGCTTGGCCGTCTCGAGCTGGCGGCGGGACATCGCCTCCTCCGAGGCCTCCTCGCCGCGCGTGACGTTGGCGGCACGGGTACCGAACTGCTTGACGGCCTCCGAGGCGGCCAGCGATGCGACGGTCGCGGTCCGGCGGACCCGCGAGGTGGGGATCTTCTCGTTCTCGCGTGCCATCGCCCCCATGCTAGGGCCCCGGGGTCCGGGGCGAGCGGCGTAGCTCAGCCGCCCCGCTCGATCTTCGAGCCGGGGACGATGTCATCGGCGCCACCGGGCCAGCGGACCCAGGCCTTGGTGCCGCCGTCGTAGTCGGCGCCCAGCAGGATCAGCGTCGCCGGCTCGCCCAGCGCCCGGCAGGGCTCCGAGCCCTCGGGGTCAAGGCCCCGCCAGACACGGATGAAGGCGTTCTCCTCCCACTCCCGCCCGACGGTTGTGTCGTCGGTGTGCCCGGGGTGGATGACGGTGTCCTTGGGCAGTTCCATGAGCGTTCCCATGATCGAGTCGCGCAGGTCGGCGTAGGTGCTGTGGCCCGGCGCTTTGACGCCCCCCACCGAGCCCCTGAAGAGCGTGTCCCCGGTGAACACGGCGCCCTTCGGGGAGTCGCTGTCGTGGACCAGGAAGGAGAGCATCCCCGCGGTGTGGCCGGGTGTGTGCAGGGCCCGGATCCGCAGCTCCCCGAACTCGAGCGTCTGGCCGGCCTCGACGGTGCCCATCGCGGCGGTCGGGTCCTCGCCGCCCTCCGGCGTGGCCGCGGAGAGCAGCTCGCGCTCGCGGGAGCTGATCAGGACCTTCAGCTGGGGCCAGCGCTCGAGCAGCTCACCGAGCTCGCAGACGTGGTCGTAGTGGTGGTGGGTCAGCAGCACATGGGTCGGCTGAAGGCCATCCCGCTCGGCTGCCTCGATCAGCGGGGCCACCGGTCCGCCGGCGTCGATGAAGACGGCCGGGCCGCCATGCCCGTCGGCGATCAGGAACGTGTTGGAGACGAACTGCGGATGCAGCGAGCGCTCGAGGATCACCGGGCCATCCTTGCACGAACACTCATGGCGCACCGGCGACCGACGGGGCACCCGCGCCCGAGCCGCTGATGAGCCGGCCGAGGCTCTCCAGGTAGGCGCCGTCGCCGACCTCCCGACGCCACTCGAGGACGGGGATGCGCTCGGCGCATGCGCTCAGCGTCCGGCGGGCCTGCTCGAGCTCCGGAGCCGTGGCGGCCAGGGCCACCGCCCGGGAGGTCCCGACCGTGCGGTAGGAGTCCCCGCCGAGGCTCACGGCGGAGGAGAAGAAGACACTCGCCCCCTGCGCCTCGATCGCGGCCACGTCGAGCTCGAAGTCATAGGCCGGTCCCTTGCGCAGGGCATAGTCGGGAGAGACCAGGTAGAGGACCAGCGAGGCATCATCGCGCAGCGGCACGTCGGCGGCGCTCAGCGTCCCGGCGCAGATCGAGGCCATCGTCTCGGTCCAGCTGCCGCTGAAGAGGCTCATGATGTTCATGCACTCGGGGTCGCCGAAGCGGGCATTGAACTCGATCACGCTGACCCCCTCGGCGGTGGCGAAGAAGCCCGAGTTCATGACCCCCGTGAAGCGCCGGCCGAGCTCGCCGAGACGCTCGATGACGCGCTGGATGATCGAGCAGGCCTGCTCGTAGTGCTCGCGGGTCATGAACGGGAGCGTCGGCTGCGCGAGTGACAGGGAACCCATCCCTCCAGTCCCCGGCCCCCGGTCGCCGTCGAAGCGATAGGGATAGTCATAGGTCGAGTTGGGGAAGACGACCGTCCTGCCGTCGCTGATCGCCTGGATCGTGAACTCGGGCGCCTCGATCTTCTCCTCGATCAGGACGCACTCGCCCTCGCCACAGCGCTCGAGCAGCTCCAGCGCATAGCCCCTGGCGGCCGCATGATCGGCCAGGTGTGGGCCCATCACCTTGACGCCCTTGCCACCCGTCAGCCCCGAGGGCTTCACCGCGACGGGACGCTCGCCGAAGGCGCTCATCGCCTCGTCCAGCTCGGCGGCGCTCGTGAGGACCCGCAGCTGCGGGCAGGCCTCGGGAGCCACCTCGGCCAGGATGGAGCGGGCGAAGGCCTTGTTCCACTCGATCTCCGCCCCTGCCGCGGTCGGGCCGACCGAGCGCGTCCCCTGGGCCAGCAGCGCGTCGACGACACCCGCCTGGAGCGGTTCGTCGGCGCTGACCATCGCCAGGTCGATCTCCTTCGCCCGTGCGAACGCGGCCACGGCGAGCGGATCGCAGACGTCCCCGACGGCATGCCCGCCGCCCGAGCCGGCGGCGGCACGGACGATCGAGGGGTTCTCGTGGCCGACGAAGGCATACAGCTCGGAGTGCTCGGACATCCGCGCCGCCAGCGCGCTCTCCCGCCCCCCATGGCCCACGATCAGCGTTCGCACGCGGCCAGTCTAGACTCCAGGCGGTGTCCGCGGAGGAAGGCCTGACGCCCCACGCCGGCGTCAATCGCGAGCGCTGGGATGCGCTCTCTGACGATTACCAGAGCCGCCACGCCGATCAGCTCGCGGCCTCCGGCGGGACCGCCTGGGGGGTCTGGCAGATCCCCGAGTCCGAGCTCGGGGTGCTCGGTGAGGTATCCGGTCTGGACATCCTCGAGTTCGGCTGCGGCGCCGCCCAGTGGTCGATCGCCCTCGCCCGCCGGGGCGCCCGGATGACGGGCCTTGACAACTCCGCCCGCCAGCTCGAGCACGCCCGCCGGCTGATGGAGACGGCGGGCGTCGAGTTCCCGCTCGTCCACGCCAGCGCCGAGGCGAGCGGCCTGGGAGATGCGTCCTTCGACATCGTCTTCTGCGACTTCGGCGCGATGACCTTCGCCGACCCCCGCCTGACCGTTCCCGAGGCGGCCCGGCTGCTGCGCCCCGGCGGGCTGTTCGCCTTCTCCACCACCACCCCGATCCTCGAGCTGGTCTGGCCATCCGATGCCGAGCATCCGGGTGATCGCCTGATCCGCGACTACTGGGAGGGACTGCGCCGGATCGAGCCCGAGGGCGAGCCGATCAACTTCCAACTCCCCTACGGCGAGTGGATCAAGCTGTTCGGCCAGGAGGGCTTCGCCGTCGAGGACCTGATCGAGCTGCGCCCCGCGCCCGACGCCGCCAGCAGCTACCGCAGCGAGGAGGACCGGGAATGGGCCCGGCGCTGGCCGATGGAGCAGATCTGGCGGCTGCGGCGCACAGCACCGGGTGGCGCGTCGTGACCGTCGACGTATGGATGCAGCACCCCACCCTTCGCTTCCTGGGCGAGGAGATGCTCGATTCGCTGCGCCGCTGGGTCGGCGATGAGCTCCCTCGCGAGGAGCCGGCGTTGCAGGTGACGCTCGACGCGATGGACCGCGCCGGCGTGGAGCTCGGCCTGCTCAGTGCCTGGTGGGGCCCCCGTGGCGAGCTGATCTCAAACGAGGAGGTCGCCGGCTGGGTGGCGGCGGAGCCCCGCCGTTTCGCCGGGATCGCCTCCGTCGACCTGGCGCGCCCGATGGACGGTGTCCGCGAGCTGCGCCGCGCCGTCACCGAGCAGGGCTTCAAGGGACTGCGCGTCGTGCCCTGGCTGTGGGAGGCGCCGCCGACCGACAGGCGCTACTACCCGCTCTATGCCGCCTGCGTCGAACTGGGAGTCCCGTTCTGCACCCAGGTCGGCCACACCGGCCCGTTGCGCCCGTCGGAGACCGGCCGCCCGATCCCCTACATCGACCAGATCGCCCTGGACTTTCCCGAGCTGCGCATCGTCTGCGGGCACATCGGCTACCCCTGGACCGAGGAGATGGTCGCCGTCGCCCGCAAGCACCCGAACGTCTTCATCGACACCTCCGCCTACACGGTCCGGCGGTACCCGCCGGAGCTCGTCGCCTACATGCGCAGCCGCTCCGGCCGGCACAAGGTCCTGTTCGGCACCAACTACCCGATGATCGACCCTAGCCACGCCCTCGCGGAGCTCGACGGCCTCGGCCTCGACGAGGAGACCCGCGAGCTGTTCCTGACGGGCAACGCGACCCGCGTCTTCGCACTCGGCGGCGCCTGAGCGCACCTGTCCGCAGGGCCCCCCGGCCCGGCGTAGACTGCCCCCATGGCACTAATCCACACCTGTTACAGGATCACCGACATCGACCGCTCGGTTGCCTTCTACGAGGCTCTGGGCTTCCAGGAGGTCGGGCGCCTGCCGATCCGCGACGAGGCTGTCAACGTCTTCATGAACCAGCCCGGCGACGGCGACATGCCCCGCCTGGAGCTGACCTACAACCACGGCGTCGACTCCTACGAGCTCGGCACCGCCTACGGCCACATCGCAATCACCGCCGAGGATCTCGACGGCACGCTCGCCCGGCTCGCCGAGCAGGGGATCGAGCCCGAGAAGCCCCCCTACTCGGTCCGCGAGGGCGGCTCGCGGCTGTGCTTCGTCAAAGACCCGGACGGCTACCGGATCGAGCTGATCGAGCAGTCGGGGGCGGCCTGAGCTCGGGTGGACAGAACGCTGATCGTCAACCTGGCTGACGCGCCCGCGCGCAGCCACCCCCGCAGGGCCACGCAGATCGACTGGGAGCCCGAGGACGCACCCTGGCCCGACACCGGCGTCAACGTCCAGGTCATGCAGCCCGGGCAGCCCAACTGCCGGTATCACTCGGAGGCCGTGCAGGAGGACTTCCTGGTGCTGAAGGGCGAATGCATCGCGATCATCGAAGGGCAGGAGCAGACCCTCA
Source organism: uncultured Solirubrobacteraceae bacterium (assembly GCA_963787765.1). GTDB lineage: Bacteria > Actinomycetota > Thermoleophilia > Solirubrobacterales > Solirubrobacteraceae > Palsa-744. The sequence goes on from CAWBEF010000019.1 coordinate 166,575, forward strand.
GGCAGTGGGACTTCTTCCACTGCCCCGCAGGCGTCGCGCATGTGTTCGTGGGTGCCGGCGATGGACCCTGTGCGGTCCTGATGATCGGCTCGCGTCGTGTCGATCAGTGCAACTACCCCGTGAACGAGGTCGCTGCCATCTACGACGCCTCCGTCGCCGTCGAGACCGATGAGCCCGAGGAGGCTTACGCGGACTGGTACAGCGAGCCCTGGGAGCCGGTCCCCAGCCCGTGGCCGCTGAGCGAGGAGCCGACGGCTGAGAGCTCGGCCGACGCCGCCGGGCGGTCTCCGACACGGGAGTAGTCTCCCCCCGTGCCCCGGGTCCTGCTCGAGCGTGAAGGTCCCATCGCCTGGCTGCGGCTGAACCGTCCCGAGGCGCACAACGCCTTCGACGCCGAGATGACCGCGGCGATGGCCGGCTCGCTCGAGCAGGTGGCCGGCGACGCCACGACCAGCGCCGTGATCCTATGCGGCAACGGTCCGTCCTTCTCGACCGGCGTCGACGTCAAGGAGCTCGCCCGGGGCGAGGTCTCAGCCGAGAGCTTCACCGCCTGGCACCGGATGGCCGGCGCGCTGGGCGAGCTCGAGATGCCGCTGATCGTGGCGCTCCACGGCCACTGCCTGGGCGGGGGGACGATGCTCACCCTCTACGCCGACTACCGGCTGGCCGCCGATGACCTGACGATCGGGCTGGGGGCCCTCCGCCACGGGATCCTGCCGGGGTCCGCCCCCGAGCTGCTGCCGGCGATCGTCGGCTCGGCGGCCGCCCGGCGGCTGTGCCTGTTCGGCGAGTACGTCGACGCAGGGGAGGCGCTGCGGATCGGCCTCGTCGACCGCGTCGTCGAGGCTCGGCGGCTCGAGCACGAGGCGCGCCTGCTGGGCGAGCGGGTCGCCGGCTTCTCCCAGATCGCCCTGCGGGAGTGCAAGCGGCTGCTCAAGCAGTCCGGCTCGATGGACAGGGACGCCTACGAAGGCGCCTACCGGGAGGCCCAGCAGCGCTGCCTGGACGCACGCCCTTCTGCCTGAGCGCCCGCGCCGCTCAGCTGGCGATCTTCTGAGCAACCGCCGAGAGGGCTTCGGCTGCTTCTCCCACCTGCCGGGCGAGCTTCACCTTGTCCGCTCTCGTCAGGGCGCCATAGAGCGCGAACCCCAGCGGCGTGTTGCGGCGATAGACGTTGAGCTCGGCCTGGACTTCCTGGAACTTCCGGGCGATCGTGTCCGCCAGGCCGGCGTCACCCCCCGCTTCGAGTGCCGGGCGGACATATTCGAAGGCCTTGCGGGAACCGAGCAGGTTCCCCTGGAAGTCCGACAGGTCGGTGTGGGAGTAACGATCCTCTTCGCCGGTGATCTTGGCATTGACGATCTCGTTGAGCAGCCCGACCGAGCCGTTGATGAGCTGTTCGGCGGAGAGTGGCAGGCTGGGGACCTTCGCATTGAGCGTTTCGACGTCCTTCAGCAGCAGCGCCGCGAACGGGGCCGCTCCTCTGAGGGTGTGCTTGACCCACATCAGCTGCTCGAGGCGGTGAAAGCCGGTCCACTTGCTGTAGTCCCCGAGGACTGTCGGGCTGTCGATCCGCGCGTCGATCGCGGAGTCGAGCCCCGGGAAGCTCTCGGCGACCGGCTCGATGGCCTCGTAGTGGATCCTCGTCGGCCCGAACAGCGTCATCGCTTCGGAGAGCCGGCCCTGCTCGATCGCGTCGACGAACTGTCGCGTGTGTTCGGCCAGCGCGAGGGTCTCCCCCTCGACGTAGGTCCGGTACTGCAGGACAGCCGTCTGAACCAGCGGCTTGGAGAGCGCATCGGAGGGCTTGGCCTGCCCGGTCACCTGCAGATGGCCGTCCGGGACCGCTCCGCCGGGACAATGGATCAGGTAGGTACCTGGGCCGAGATCGAGCGAGAACGAGCCCGACAGGCCCGCGGTCAGGTTCTCCCGCTCGGCGACGATGATTTCGTTCGAGTTCTGCAGCTCGAGCTCCGTCACGTTCGAGCTGCCGCCGTTGGTCGCGATCACCGTCACGGCACCGGCGGGGACCGTCGCCTGAACCGGCAGGCAGCCCTGTTCGGTCAGCGTGTACTTGAGCGTCGCAACCCCGCCGTGTGTGCTGAGCGCCCCGCCGCTCGCGGCGCCCGAGCCACACCCGCAGAGGAGCCCTGCCGCCACCAGGGGCGCCGCGAACGTCATCGCCCGGCGCCGGGTGCCCACCGGGAGAGAACGCAAGGAGACCCGCCTCGGGAACGTTGGGTTAGCGGATGAGAAGATCCGCGTCAGGCTACCCGAACCCCATACGCCATCCGATGCTCCTCGCCTGCCTGGCTGCGCTCTGCCTCGCGGCGCTCCCGGCCGGTCGCGCGCAGGCCTCGAGCACGCCGTCGGGGACGGACCTGCAGCTCACCGCGCGCGACACGCAGGGACTCGGCCAGCTGCTGGCGCTCGTCTCATTCGATTACGCCGCCGCCGATCCCGGCCACGAAGTGCTCAAGGCAGCCGTCGCACGGAGGCTGGCGGCAGACGTCTCCGAACGTCTCTCGGCGCTCGCCCCGGCCCTCGAGGCCGCCGATCGCTCCAGGGCCGCGACGATCCTGGGCGATACACACGAACTGGTGACCGGCCTGGGCAACACCGGCTTCCGTTTTCAGCCGTGGCCGCTCTCACTGCAGGTCAAACAGCTGACCGGCGCGATCACGACGGCACTCGACGCGATCACGACGCCGCTTGCGGTGCCGGCCCGCCCCTACCGCGAGATCGACGGGGCGCTGCAGGAACTCGTCGCTCTCGCCGCGGCCGGACAGCGCGGGCCGGCCGGCTTCGCCGCTCTGCGCGCCTACGCCCTCTATGCCGATGGCCCGGGCCGGCGACTGCAGGGGCTCGACCCCGCGCTCGACAGAGCGCTGAGCGAGCAGCTTGCGCTCGGCAGCCGATCCGCTCCGGCACTCTCTGAAATGGCGGACGCGGGTGCGCCTGCGGCCGCGATCGAACAGGCCGTCCGCCGGGTGCGCTCGCAGCTGCCCGTCGCCGAACAGGCGCTCGGCGAAGTCAAGATCAGCCATGCGACGATCGTGGCCAACGCCGCGATCATCGTGTTCCGCGAGGGGCTCGAGGCGATCCTGATCCTGGCCGCGATCACCGCCTCGTTCGTCGGCGCCAAGCGACACCTGCGCCGTCCCGTCCTGCTCGGTGCGATCGCCGGCCTGGGAGCTACCGCGATCACCTGGGTGATCGCCCAGATCATCCTCAAAGCGCTCAGCGGCGGGGGGCTTCAGCTGCAGGCGATCACGGGCCTGATCGCGATCGCCGTCCTGCTGCTCGTCACGAACTGGTTCTTTCACCGCGTCTACTGGAGCGAGTGGATCTCCCGCTTCAACCGGCGCCGCAGGACCGTCGAGGGCTGGAGCACCTTCGGCCTGATCTCCGGCCAGGCGCTCGGCCTGGCGCTGCTGGGCCTCTCGAGCGTCTACCGAGAGGGGCTGGAGACGGTCCTGTTCCTGCAGGCGATGCAGGCCAGCGCGGGCACCGGGGCGACGATCCTCGGCGCCGGGATCGGCCTGGCCGCCACGTTCATCGTCGGTGCGGTCACGTTCAAGATGCAGCGCAGGCTGCCCTTCAAGCGGATGCTGATCGTGACCGGCGCACTGATCGCGCTCGTGCTCGCCGTGATGGTCGGGACGACCGTCCACAACCTCCAGGGGATCGGCTGGATCTCGACCACGCCGACCGGCTTCCAGGTGCCCAACGCCTGGAGCATGTGGCTCGGTGTCTATGGGACCTGGGAGGGAATCGGCGCACAGCTGGGCGCACTGCTGTTCGTCGTCGGCTCATACCTTGCGGCCCGCGAGATACGCGTCAAGCGCCCACAGCGACGCGCCCGTGCAGCGCTCGAGATGACATCACTGATCCCCGGAGCAGAGCCGTCGGGCAGGCCGGCCTGAGCGAGCGCGCCCGCATCTGATCGGCCGCGGCGCCCGGCCCCGCCATTGGCAAACTCGAGCCCCATATAGGACCTGCTTATCGCAGGAAAACGCGAGCTTGACAGCGCGCGCCGAGCACGCATAGGGTGGCTCTCGTCCAGCCAGTGGGGGGCTCCACTGTGTAGGTGCCGTGCACTCCCGGAGGGGTGAACGTGACTTGGGTGTCGCGGTTTGCGAACGGCAGGTGGTCAGTGAGCCCGCCTTCGCACACGAACACACAGGAGATGGAGACAGCTATGTCCGAAAGGATTCCCAGGAGGGCCCTGTTGCTGATGGCGACGGCGCTCGCGGTCATGACCGCCTTCGCCGTGAGCGCCGCGAGCGCCTCGGCCGAAGTCGTCTACAACAACATCCCGGCCACGCTGCCCGGCAACTTCGCGTCGGTCGGTCCGGAGGCCTACTCCTACGTCGAGTTCGGCGGACAGATGGAACTGGCCGGCATGGCGCGCAACAAGCCGACGGTGGAAGTCGTCATGTCGAGCTGGGGATGCCAGTACGGCACCTGGTATGACGAAACCTGCGAAACGCCACAGCCGACGAAGAAGTTCAAGTGGCCCCTGACGCTGAAGATCTACGAAGTCGGTGAACACAACCTCGTCGGCGAACAGCTGGCCGAAGCGACAAAGACCTTCGCGATGCCCTACCGGCCGAGCGACGACAAGACGCACTGCACCGGCGGTCGCTGGTACCAGGCGAGCACCAGCACGTGCTTCCACGGCGAGGCCTTCACGGTGAAGTTCCCGACCCTGAAAGTCCTGCGCCTGCCGCGGCGTGTGATCATCGGTATCTCCTACAACACGAGCGACCACGGTCCCAGCCCGGTCGGCCAGAGCACGGCCTGCTTCGTCAAATCGGCGGGCTGCTACTACGACTCGCTGAACATCGGCCTGGCCGAACCGTCAGAACACCTGTTGACGACGGGACTCGCCCCGGTCGAACCGTACATCGAGAGCACGTACGGCGAACTGACATGCAACAACGCTGCACTGGCGAGCGAATTCGGCCCCAGTGAATGCAACTCCGGCTGGGAAGGCGACCAGCCGCTGATCCGGATCACGGCTCACTAGCCGCGAACCACACGGCGTTCTCAGACCCCCGTCAGGCCGGCGCCCGGCGGGGGTCTCGCCGTTTCCGGGCGAGCTTCCTCAGGCCGCGCCGCCGGCCCGCAACGGCGCGAGCGCGCCGGCCACGCGGATCAGCTCGTCGAGCATCGCCGTCGACGCGCCCTCCATCAACTCGTTCGCCCGCAGCTCGCCCTCGTCGTCGATGAACTGGGCGACGAAGGGGATCGAGACGGCCTCCGCGAGGGGGAACATCTTCAGCGTCGTGACGACCTGCTTGGCCATCTGGACGGAGCGCGTCCCGGCGGAGATGCCGCCGTAGGAGACGAAGCCGACGGGCTTGTAGAACCACTCCGTGTGCAGGTAGTCGATCGCGTTCTTCAACGCCGCCGGCACGCCGTAGTTGTACTCGGGGGTCACGAAGACGAACGCGTCCGCGGCCTCGACGCGGGCGCTCCAGGCCTTCGTGTGGGCCTTCGTGTACTGCTTCAGCCGCGGGTGGTTGGGCTCGTCCATAAAGGGCAGGCCCAACTCGAGCAGGTCGATGAGTTCGACCTCGAAGCCGCCGTGCGCGCGGGCACGGGCATCGAACCAGTTGGCGACCGGGAGCCCGACTCTTCCCGGGCGGGTGCTGGCGATCACGATCTGCAGTTTCAGTTGCGGCATGGGGCCTCCGGGATCGGGGTGTGGTCCGGATCACCCTAGCCCCGCAGGCTCTGCGAATCGGCTCGCGCGCAGGCGCTAATCTCCCCACAGAGCGATGAGCGACACTGCCAAGATCGCGAAGAACCTAGAGCGCTTTGCCCAGGCGGTGGCATCGCACGACCGCGAGAACCCGACCCACACCGCCCACGGGATCGGCCTGGCCCATTTCGACATGGAGCGCCTCGGCTTCGACGAGGGCGAGGAGATCCTGCCGGGGATCACGATCCAGGCCGACAGCGGCGTAACGGGCAACTTCAGGGTTCTCTGCGACGGCGAGCACGACGAGGAGCTGACCGAGGCCGAGGAGCAGGCCGTCGAGGCAATCGCGACGCAGTCGCTGCCGATGATCACACCCGGCGGCGGCGCGGGACCGCGCGAGCTCTGACTCCGGCGCGCTAGGGCGCGAGCGTCAGGCGGAGCTGGCGCACGAGCGTCTCCTCGCCCACCTCCAGCCCGCCTCCGCGGTCGAGCTGCTCGAGGCCGAGGATCGTCGCGTAGGCGACCACGGCCCGTGCCCGTGCCGCGGCCGGTTTCAGCCCGAGGCGCCCGTAGAGGGCCGCGATCCGCTCGATCCGCGCCCGCGCCACCTCGGCCATCGCAGCGGCGATGCGCGGGTCGCGGTCGGCATGCGAGGCCAGCCGGCGCTGGATCGTGGGCCGGCCGACAAGCTTCAGGGCTTTGCGGATCAGGTGCTCAAGAGCCGCCTCCGGGTCGGGCTCGGCGCCGTCGGGGTCGGGGGCTGTCTGATCCGCGGCCCAGCGCTCGATCGCCGCGCCCAGCAGCGCATCGCGGCTGGAGAAATGCCAGTAGAAGCTCCCCTTGGTCACGCCCAGCCGCCGCGCCAGGGGCTCGACGGCGACGGCCTCGATACCCCCCTCGAGGATCGCGGCGAGCGCGGCCCGCACCCAGTCATCCGCTGCGAGCTGGTCGGCCATCGCGTCAACCATACGCCATCGTATGGAGCTGTGCTACTGTACGCCACCGTATGGAAGAGCTTGCGAGCGATCTCCACCTGCTGCCCTCGCGACCGGCCTTCGCGTTCAACTGCTATCTGGCGGGGCCCGTCCTGATCGACGCCGGGACCCGCTGGGCCGCCCGCCGGATCCTGCGCTCGCTGGCCGGCCGGACGCTGAGCGCCCACGCGATCACCCACGCCCATTGCGACCACCAGGGCTCGAGCGCGGCGGTCTGCGCGGCGCTCGGTCTGCCCTACTGGGTGGGTGAGGGAGACCTCGCCGCCGCCGAAGCGGGCGGCGGGGCGGTCATGACACCGCGCAACGCCTTCACGTTCGTGCAGGGCATGTTCTGGCCGGGCCCCGGCCGACCGGTCGACCGCGTCCTGCGCGAGGGCGAGGACGTCGGCGGCTTCACCGTGCTCGAGACGCCCGGACACGCCCCCGGGCACGTCTCGCTGTGGCGCGAGCGCGACCGGGTCCTGATCGCGGGCGACGTCTTCTTCGGGCGCCACCCGCTGAGCGGCAGGCCGGGCGTCCATCCGCCGCCCGACGCCTTCACACCCGACCCTGGCGCCAACCGCCTCGCGATGCGCCGCCTGGCCGAGCTGCGCCCGGCGCTGTGCTGCTTCGGGCACGGGCCGCCCGTGCGCGACCCCGGAGTGCTGGCGGCGTGCGTCGAGCGCTGCGAGGCTCAGGCGCGCTGAGCGGCGGCGCGCGCGGCGATCATCGCCATCAGACGTTCGATCGTCGGGCAGGGAATGCCGTGTCGCGCGGCCGCACGCAGGACCGACCCGGGGATCGCGTCGAGCTCCGGCTCGCGCCCGGCGGCGATGTCGCGCTGCATCGAGCTGCCGAGGGTCGCGTGGGCCTTCTCGAGCTCGGCGATCGCCCGCTCGGCGCTGACGTCCGTGGCGCCCTCGGCGAGCGCGACGGCCGCCGCCTCCTCCATCGCCCCGACGAGGTCGGCGCGCAGGGCCGGGGTGTCACGGATCTCGCCGAGCAGCTTGTCGTAGGCGCTCGTCGTGCAGGCCAGGGCGTTCAGCCGGACGAGCTTCGACCACATCACCTGGGCCTCGGAGTCCGACACCTTGACCGAGACTCCCGCGCCGCTCAGGGCGGCCCCGAGGCGCTCGATCGCCGGCGCCGTCGCCGGGTATGCACTGGCCATCGAGATCAGCAGGAAGGGGCTCGTGTGGAGGACGACCCCCGGCTCGGGCCGGTCGGCCTCGACGCGGATCGAGCCGGCGAGGACCGCCGCCGGGTCGAAGCGGCGGCGCAGCACGGCGATGTGGTCGAGGCCGTTGAGCTGGGGCAGGACCAGCGGCGGCTCGGTCGCGATCCGCTCGAGGGCCGGCTCGAGGCCCGACCACTTGGTTGCGACGATCAGCGCCTCGGTCGGGCGATCCAGGCGGGCCACCGCAGGCGGGCGCGCGACGAACTCGCCGAAGGTGACGCTCGAGACGGTGATGCCCCGCTCGTTGATCAGCTCTGCGGTGGACTCGCTCGCGACGACCGTGACCTCGTTGCCCGAGCGCTCCAGCAGCCCGGCCAAAAGCCCGCCGACACCGCCCGGCCCGAGGATCGCGATCCTCACCGGGGAGCCTCCAGCAGGACACCGGGGTTCATCACGCCGGCCGGGTCCACCGCGGCTTTCGCACCCCTCAGGGCGGCGGCGAGGAGCTCCGGTCGCTGGCGCTCGTACCAGGGCCTGTGATCACGCCCGATGGCATGGTGGTGGGTGATCGTGCCACCGGCTTCGATCAGGGCATCCGAGACGGCCCGCTTGATCTCCGACCACTGCTCCACCTCGGCGCCCCGCCTGGCCGGCGCGAGAACCGTGAAATAGGGTGCCGGCCCGTCCGGGTAGATATGGGTGAAGCGGCAGTAGACCGAGCCCGAGCCACAGACCCGCCGAACGGCCTCGCCTGCAACCTCGCTGATGTGCTCGTGAAAGCCGGCGAAGCGCTCCCATGTGATCGCCGTCTCGAAGGTCTCCGAGAGGACGCCCATCGAGACCAGGAGGTCCCGGACGTAGGGGGCACCGACGAAGGCCCCACGCCAGGACCCGACCGCGTCGCCCCCCGGGCCCTCCCGCCGCGGCGAGACCGAGCCCCCGTGTGCGGCGCAGATCTCAAGCGCACGGTCCATCAGCTGATCGACGGGGTGGTCGGTCGACTCGAACCCGAGCACCAGCAGCGCATGTGAGCCGTCACCGGCCATCGTCAGTCCCGCCTCGCCCGGGTCGAGCAGGCGGCAGTTGGCGGGGTAGAGGCCCGCCTGGGAGATCTCCCGCACACACTCCGCACCGTTCGCGAAGCTGTCGAAGCGGACGCCCGCCGAGGCCCGCTGCGACGGCCGCCGCTGCACGCGGACCCATGCCCGGGTGATCACCCCGAGCGTGCCCTCCGAGCCGATCAGCATCCGGTCGGGGCTCGGGCCCGCGCCGGAGCCGGGCAGACGGCGGGACTCCCACTCGCCCGCCGGCGTCAGCGCACGGACGGACTCGACGAAGTCCTCGATGTGCGTCCAGATGCTCGCGAAGTGCCCCGCCGCCCGGGTCGCCACCCAGCCGCCCAGCGTGGAGTACTCGAAGGACTGCGGGAAGTGGCGCAGCGTCAGGCCGTGCTCGGCCAGCTGGGCCTCGAGGCCCGGGCCTGTGGCGCCCGCCTCGATCGAGGCCGACAGGGAGACCTCGTCGAGCTCCAGGACACGGTCCAGGCCGCCCATGTCGATCGAGACGGCGCCGTTGTAGGCGGGGCCCACGTCCGGGGTCACCCCGCCGCAGACGGAGGTCCCGCCGCCGAAGGGGATCGCCGCGATCCGCGCACCCGAGCACCACTCGAGCAGCCGCTCGAGGTCCTCCTCCGAGCGGGGCCGTGCGACTGCGTCCGGCGGGTGCTCGAACTCGCCCCGGAAGCCGCGCACGATGTCCATGTAGGACTTGCCCAGCGCGTGGGTCGCGCGGGCGTGGGTGTCGGCCGTGCAGATCTCCGCCAGCGCTCCTGGCACCTCGACCCGCGGAGCCCGCAGCTCGAGCGCCTCGAGCGGCACGGGCTGCTCGAGCTCGCCCAGCTCGATCCCCAGCCGCTGCGCGAGCGCCGGCGCGGCGGCGAGGGCCTGTGCGGGTGTCGGCTGCTGGTCCTCGTGGCCCCAGCCCCAGTGCTTGCGCCTGCGCATGCTCACCGCCGCGAGTCTATGCGCAGCGCCGTCGCCGGGCACCGCCACCGGCGGGGATGCTCTTTCAATAGCCTTCCCAGGCGTGTCAGAGCCCAGCGCTCCCTCCGGCCCCCTGCCCGAGCTGCTCGCCCGGGGTCCCTGGGAGCTGGACCGGATCACCGTCAGCTGGCGCAGCGAGCACTTCGAGCCCTCCCCGGACCAGACCGAGGCCGCCGACGCGGCGATCCGCAGCCTCAAGCAGCGGGGCTCGCCAAGTCATGACGGCCTGGCCGCGCGCCTGGTCGGCTACCGCCAGGATGAGCAGGGGATCGCGATCGAGCTGCAACCCCTGCGCTGGGCGCTGCGCCTGGTCGAGGGAGACGCCTCCCAGTCGATGGCCGCGCTGTGCATCACCCGCGCCGCCGACGGCCGCTGGCTGGCCGGCCGGCGGGCCCCCTGGGTCTCCTCCTGGGCCGGGCGCTGGGCGCTCGGCGCCGGCGGCGCCGTGGACCTCGGCGAGAGCCCCGCCAACACCCTCGTACGTGAGCTCGAGGAGGAGTGGGGCGTGGCCCCCGCGCGCGTGCAGGGCGAGGCGCTCCTGCGCCTGCCCCAGCGCCTGATCATGTTCGTCGGGCAGGCCTGGCTGGCGGAGGGCGACGACGCGCTCGTGCAACCCGACGACGAGCACGACCGCTTCGCCTGGTGGCCCAGCGAGATCGACGACTGGCCGGCGGAGTCGGGCGAGGTCCTCCAGCGGATGGCACGCTGGCTGTCGGTGTGAGCACCCCCCGCGCGGCCGCCGGGCCGCTGACCTTCAAGCGGCTGAAGTGGACCTCCTTCACGCACTCCTGCATCTATACGGCCCTGCTGATCTGCGCCTTCGGGGCCGGCAACCCGCAGCCGCTGACCTTCATCCTCGGCCTCACCCACGGCCTGCTCTGGATCGGCATGTCGCTCGCCTGCATCCTCGCCGCCCGATTGCGGATCGTCTCGCTGAGACTGGCCGTGGCGGTCGCCGTCCTGGGCGGGATCGGACCCTTCTTCGGCAGCTGGCAGTTCATCCGCGAAGAGCGGCTGCGAGACCACCCCGCCGGGCGCTAGAGTTGTAGCTCAATGGCCACCGACACGACGACCCAGCAGATAGTGGACGTCGTGACCCCCGCGGCAGGGGAGTCGGTCACCGAGGGAACGATCCTCGAATGGCACGTCCAGGTCGGCGATCAGATCAAGACCGACGAGACGATCGTCGAGATCTCCACCGACAAGGTCGATGTCGAGCTCCCCGCGCCGGCGACGGGCACGATCTCCGAGATCCTCGTAGCCGAGGGCGACACCGTGACGGTCGGCCAGGTCATCGCGCGGATCGCCGTCGGCGGCGGCGCACCGGTCCAGCCCGACACCCCGCCGCCGGCCCCCAACGGGGCTCCCGCCGCGGCCACTGCGAGCCCCTCGGCCGGCAACGGTCACGCGGCCGCGGCGCCCGCGCCTGCGCAAACGCCGCAACCCGCGGGCGAGGAGTCCGCCGTCGTGGACGTCGTCACGCCTGCGGCCGGGGAGTCGGTCAGCGAGGGGACGATCCTCGAATGGCACGTCAAGGTCGGCGATCCGATCAGGACCGACGCGACGATCGTCGAGATCTCCACCGACAAGGTCGACATCGAGCTGCCCTCCCCCGCCACCGGGACCGTCACCGAGCTGCTGGTCGCCGAGGGCGACACGGTCACCGTCGGGCAGGTCATCGCACGGATCGCCCTCGGCGCCGGTGCGCCCGCTCCGGCGGACGCACCCGTCGCGCCTGGAGCCGCCGCCGCGCCTTCGCCGGAGCTCCCTGCGCCTGGCCGCGTCTCCCCCGTCGCAGCCCGCGCGGCCGCGGCGGAGGGCGTCGATCTCGCGGCGGTCCAGGGCAGCGGCCCGGCCGGGCGGATCGTCAAGTCCGATGTCCTCTCGGCCGCTGCCGGCACGGGCGATGGCGGGAGCGGCTCGGCCAACGGCGCCGCCGCCGAGGCGAGCTCGACGCCGATGCGCGGCAGCGCGGCCGCCCTCGCGCGCTACATGGACGAGTCACGCTCGATCCCCACGGCGACGAGCTTCCGGACCTTCACCGTCACGACCCTCGACGGCCGCAGGCGCGAGCTCAAGGAGGGCCCGCGCAAGGTCTCCTTCACGCACCTGATCGCCTACGCGATCGCCCGCTCGGCCCAGCAGATGGAGGTCATGAGCCACCACTTCGCGGAGGTCGACGGCAAGCCCCACCGCGTCAGCGACGGCCAGGTCAACCTGGGCCTGGCGGTCGACGTCGAGAAGAAGGACGGCAGCCGGACGCTGATGGTGCCCGTGATCCGGGGCGCCGGGACGCTCGACTTCGCGGGATTCCTCGACGCCTACGACGGGCTCGTCGAGAAGGCCCGGACGAACACGCTGACGACTGACGACCTCGTCGGCGGGAACATCACGCTGACCAACCCCGGCGGGATCGGCACGATCGCCTCGGTGCCGCGGCTGATGACGGGCCAGGGGACGATCATCGCGACCGGCTCGATCGCATACCCCGTGGGCCTCGGCACGATCGGCCCGACGATCGGCGCCGAGAAGGTCATGACGATGACCTCGACCTATGACCACCGGATCATCCAGGGGGCCGAGTCAGGCCGCTTCCTGGCGCTGATCGAGGAGCATCTGCAGGGCGAGCACGGCTTCTACGAGGACGTCTTCGCCTCGCTCGGCGTGGCGCTCGGCCCCGCGCCCGCCCACCCCGCCCCGGCGCTCGCCGCCGCGGCGCCCGCGGCCCCGGCGCCGACGCAGGTCGGCGAAGAGATGCTGCAGGCCGTCCAGACGGCGAGCATGTTCGTCGGGCGGGTCCGCAGCCACGGGCACCTCGCGGCGCGCCTTGACCCGCTCGGCTCAGAGCCCGAGGGCGACCCGGGCCTGGACCCCGAGGCGCTCGGCCTGACGCCCGAACTGCAGGCGCGGATCCCGGCCAAGCTGTTCCAGGTCTATGTGCCCGGTGCGACGCTGGCCGATGCGATCCCCCATCTGCGCGAGACCTACTGCGGCACGATCGCCTACGAGATCGAGCACCTCGCCTCGCACCGCCAGCGCGTCTGGCTGCGCGAGCGGATCGAGTCCGGGACCTTCCGCCACGAGCTGACCAACGATGAGCGCCGCTGGCTGCTGCGCCGCCTGGTCAAGGTCGACGCGCTCGAGCGCTTCATGCACAAGGCCTACCTGGGCCAGCACCAGTTCTCGATCGAGGGCCTGGACATGACGGTGCCGATGCTCGACGAACTGATCCAGCTCTCGGCCGCCCACGGCGGCCAGGAGGTCGTCGTCGGGATGGCCCACCGCGGCCGGCTGAACGTGCTCGCGCACAACCTCGGCCGCGCCTACGACACGATCTTCGCCGAGTTCGAGGGCGCCGCGACGCTCGAGGTCGTCACGACGATCCCCCAGGGAGGCACGGGCGACGTCAAGTACCACCACGGCACCCAGGGCACCTACGCGCTGCCCGACGGCGGCACGATCCGCGTCAATCTGGAGTCCAACCCGAGCCACCTCGAGTACGTCTCGCCTGTCGTCGAGGGCGCCACCCGGGCCGCCCAGACGGCGCGCAAAGGCCCCCATGCCCACCAGGACACGAACGCGGCGGTGCCGATCGTGATCCACGGCGACGCCTCCTTCCCCGGTCAGGGCGTCGTGGCCGAGACCTTCAACCTGCAGGGCCTCGACGGCTACAAGGTCGGCGGGACGGTCCACATCATCATGAACAACCAGATCGGCTTCACGACCGATCCCGACGATGCCCGCTCGACCCGCTGGGCCTCGGACCTGGCCAAGGGCTTCGACGTCCCGATCATCCACGTCAACGCCGACGACGTGCCCGCCTGCATCAGCGCAGTGCGGCTGGCCTTCGCATTCCGCCAGGAGTTCGGCCACGACGTCCTGATCGACCTGATCGGCTACCGCCGCTTCGGCCACAACGAGTCCGACGAGCCCGCCTACACCCAGCCCGAGATGTACGCCAAGATCAAGGCCAAGAAGCGGGTCACCGAGATCTGGGCCGACCGCCTGGTCGCAGAAGGCGTCGTCACGCAGGAGGAGGTCGAACGCCAGGGCCAGGAGGTGTGGGACAACATGACGCTCCTGCACCAGAGGCTGAAGACGAAGATCGCCGAAGTGGCCGAGCACGGCGGCGAGCACACCACCGGCGAGTACCAGCTCGACCGCACCCCCAGCCCCGACGTCGAGACGGCGGTCCCGGCCGCCCGGCTGCGCGAGCTCGGCCAGCAGCTGCTGAAGGTGCCAGAGGGCTTCACGGTCCATCCGAAGCTCGTCAAACAGCTCGAGCGCCGCCGCGAGGTGCTCGAATCCGAGGACGGCCATGGCGTTGACTGGGCCCACGCCGAGGCACTGGCCTTCTCGAGCCTGTTGACCGAGGGCACGCCGCTGAGGCTGACCGGCCAGGACGTCGAGCGAGGGACCTTCAGTCAGCGCCACATGGTCCTGCACGACGCCAAGACCGGCCAGACGGTCTGCCCGATCCAGAACCTGCCCGACGCCCTCGCTCCGCTCGAGCTGCACAACAGCCCCCTCTCGGAGCTCGCCTGCATGGGCTTCGAGTACGGCTACAGCCAGGAGGCACCCGAGACACTGGTCCTGTGGGAGGCCCAGTTCGGCGACTTCGTCAACTCCGCCCAGGTGATCATCGACCAGTTCATCACCTCGGGCCTGGCCAAGTGGGGGCAGACCTCACGGCTCACCCTGCTGCTCCCCCACGGCTACGAGGGCTCGGGCCCCGAGCACTCCTCGGCGCGCCTCGAGCGCTTCCTGCGCGCGGCCGCCGAGGGCAACATCCGCGTCGCCAGCCCGACGACGCCGGCCCAGTACTTCCACCTGCTGCGCCGCCAGGCGCGGATCGCCAAGCAGCGGCCGCTGACGGTGATGACGCCCAAGTCCCTGCTGCGACTCCCCCAGGCGGCCAGCTCGATCGCCGACATGGCCGAGGGGACGCGCTTCCACCCGGTGCTCGCCGAGCCGGGCGTCCACGACGAGGAGGTCACGCGCCTGGTCCTGTGCACGGGCAAGATCTACTACGACCTCGTGGGGCACCCCGAGCGCCCCTCCCACACCGGCCTGGCGGTCGCCCGGGTCGAGCTCCTCTACCCCTTCCCCGAAGGCCAGCTGCTCGAGCTGATGGGCCGCTACCCCAACCTCCGCGAGGTCCTCTGGGTCCAGGAGGAGCCGCGCAACATGGGCGCCCGCGCCCACATGTTCCCCCGGCTGATGCAGATCATGCCCCACGAGATGCACTTCGGCTACATCGGGCGGCCCGAGCGGGCCAGCCCGGGCGAGGGCTACCCCGCCGCCCACGCAGCCGAACAGAGCCGCATCGTGACGACCGCCATCGACCTTCGCCAGCCGATCTCCCAGTACCCACGCAAGACTCCGGGAGAGCGCTGATGGGGGCCCTGTGGCGCCGCTTTCGCCAGGTCATGGCTCAGCGCAAGCGCAAGAAGCGCGGCTACTAGCGCCCTTTCCAGACCGGCTCGCGCTTCTCCTTGAAGGCAGAGGAGCCCTCTCTGGCGTCCTCGGAGGTCATCACGGGGCCGGCGATCTCGCCCTGCTTGGCCCACATCTCCTCGATCGACCAGTCCCACTGCTCCTGCAGGATCCGCTTGGAGGCGACGAGCGCCAGCGGGCCGTTCTTGGCCAGCCTCCCGGCCAGCTCGAGGGCGGCGTCGAGCGCCCCGCCGGGCTCGGTCAGGTGGTTGACGAGGCCGAGCTCGTGGAAGCGATCTGCCGGCAGCGGGTCGCCGGTCAGGGCCAGCTCCATGACGACGTGGTAGGGGATCCGCTGGGGCAGGCGCAGCAGTGCCCCGCCGGCGGCGATCAGCGAGCGCTTGGCCTCCGGGATGCCCATCTTCGCCCCCTTTGCGGCGACGATCAGATCGCAGGCCAGGGCGATCTCCATGCCACCGGCCACGGCGAACCCCTCGATCGCCGCGATCAGCGGCTTGGCCGCGGAGCGCTGGGCGATCCCCGCGAAGCCGCGGTCCCCGTACCAGGGGCTCTCACCCTTGACGAAGGCGCCCAGGTCCATCCCGGCGCAGAAGAACCCGCCGGTGCCCGTCAGGATCCCCACCGACAGGCCGTCGTCGCCGTCGAGCTCCTCGAGCGCGTGGGCGACCCCCTCGGCGAGGGCCGCGTTGACGGCGTTGCGGACCTCGGGACGGTTGAGGGTTATCACCAGCACGTTGCCCTGCCGTTCGGTGAGGACGGGGGCGGCTGGGGCGTCTGGCTCGGCGCTCATCTGGACTCCTTGCTCGGGGACCCGGGCAGCCTATCCCGGCGGGGTGCCCTCAGGCCGCGAACAGCTTCAGCTCGGGCTCCCGTTCACCGCGCAGCACGGCGATGTCCACCTCGGCGCAGTCGATCCCGCGGGCGCTCGCCAACACGACGGCCTGGGGCTTGATCGTCTGCGCCGCCAGGATCCCGCGGCAGGAGCCCATCGCGGGGTCCAGGCGGATCCGCTCGAGGTAGCGGCTGAGCTGCTCGACCGCGTCGATCGTGCCGACCCGCTTGATCTCGACGGCGATCCACTCGTCCTCGGTGTCCCGGCACATCAGATCGACGGGGCCGATGTCCGTCGGCCACTCGCGGCGGACGAGGCGCAGCCCCTCGCCGCACCACTGCGGCGCCGCGGCCAGCAGCTCCTGGAGTTCGCGCTCGACGCCCTCCTTCTCCAGGCCAGACTCGGTGTCCAGCTCGTGCTCGATGTCGGACAGGACCTCGCTGATCGCGATCTCCAGGCGGTCCTCCTGCTTGTGACGGCGGACGACCATCCGGCAGAGGTTCCCCTGCTCGTCGGTCTCCTGCTCGATCACGCTCGGCGGGGTCATCCAGTTGAGCGGCTTGACCGCCCCGCCGCCGTCGGCCCAGACCATGAAGGTTCCGTCCGGCTTGAGCATCAACAGCCGCACGGCCTCCGGCAGCGTTGTTGCAAGCCGTCCGACATATGACACCTCGCAGCGGGCGACGATCAGGCGCATCTGGCGAACCTAGCGCTCGGGGCGGACCTTCGGCGTCTAGCAACCCGCACCCACCCCTCAAATGATCCGCCCGGCGGCCGATACCTCCATGTGAAGCTGGACGACGAACCGAGGGTCATGGATGTCTCCGCGCTGCGGATGCGCGAAGCGACGATCGCGGCCGGCCTGTGGATGAGCCTCGGCGTCGCCGTCCTCGGGGGGATCTACGTAGCCCTGACCTGGGCGCGACCGCACCGGGCGGCACTGCTCGTCCTGTTCGCCGTGGCCCTCCTGACGGCCGTCATCGTCTACTTCCTGCCCCGCGAGAGGATCGTCCGCAGCCGGATCCGCGAGCCCTTCTTTCTGCTCTGGACGCTGAGCGACTTCGCGATGCTGATCGCCGGGACGCTGGTCGACGGCGGCACCGCCAGCCCGCTGGTGCTCGTCTTCTTCCTGCCCGTCGTCTTCTCCTCGATGTCCTACCCGCTGATGTCCGTCGCGATCGTCGGGGCCGCGAGCGTCGGCAGCTACGTGACGGTGGCACTGATCGCCGGCGGCATGAGCCCGGCGCTCGAGATCAGCTTCGTCTTCGCGCTTCTGTGCACGGGCGCGATGAGCGCCTGGCAGGCCCGGAACCACAACCGCCAGCACCGCGCCCTCGCGCGGGCCTCGCGGACCGATCCGCTGACCGGCTGCCTGAACCGGCGCGGCTTCGAAGAGCGGGCCGTGGCGGAGATCGCCGAGCTGACGCGCCAGGGCAGGCGGGGGGCGGTCGTCGTATTGGACATCGACCACTTCAAGCCTGTCAACGACACCTTCGGACACGCCGCGGGAGACGAACTGCTGTGCTGGTTCGCCCGCACCCTGGAGAGCTCCGTCCGCCCCGGCGACGCCGTCGGGCGCCTGGGCGGCGACGAGTTCGCGGTGCTCCTGGGAGAGCTCGAGCCGAGTGATCTGGCGGGCGCGGCAGCGCGCCTGGAAGCTGCCCTTGGCAGCCGCGCGCCGGCCTCGCTGGGGGTCGCGGTCTTCCCCGACGACGGAGTCGACCTCGAAGCGCTCTCGCGCTGTGCGGACGCGCGCCTTTACGCCTCGCGCCGCGGGCGCTCCGGCGCCTCGGCCCCGGCCCGTGAGGCCGTGGCCGTCCCCGACATGGGCCCGCCGCAGGGCGCCGATGAGCATGGCCGGCGCTTCGCCCCGACCGACCTCTGGCGCGCCGCCCTCGAGGCGATGCCCGCGCGCGCCGCCCGCGAGATGCGGGCTGAGGAGGAGCCCGCTCTGCAGGAGAGCCTGCTCGAGCAGATCGCCGCCTCGGTCGTGGCCACCGACCTCGACGGGGTCGTGATCAGCTGGAACAGCGGCGCCGAAGCACTCTACGGCTGGAGCGAGGAGGAGGTCCTGGGTCGCAACGTGCGCGACCTGATCCTGCCCGAGAACGCCCAGCCGGCCGAACGGCTCGGCGAGGAGGTCCGCCGCGACGGCATCTGGGACGGTGAGCTGCTGGTCAGGCGCAAGGACGGCTCGCTGTTCACCATCTACGTGCGCAACCGGCTCGTCCGCGACAGCGACGGCGAACCGAGCGCGATCGTGGGCGTGGCGGTCGACATCTCGGCCCGCGTCGCCGCCGAAAACGAGCTCCTGCAGTCGCGCAACTACGCCCAGGCGGTCACCGAGTTCATGGGCGAGGGCCTGTTGACCCTCGACACCGAAGGACGCATCACCTACGTCAACCGGGCCGCCGAAGCGCTCGTCGGCTGGACCGCGGCCGAGCTGCGGGGCCGGCAGATCGGCGAGCTGATCGGCCCGGCCGAGGCCGACGGCTCAGGGCGGGCATTCGCCGAATCGGCGCTCGCCAGGACGCTCGCGCGCGAAACGACGGTCCGCGTCGAGGATGCCGTCTTCACGACCGGCGCCGGTGAGCGGCTGCCGGTCGCATACACCGCGACGCCGTTCGCGACCGACGACGGCCTGCGCGGCTGCGTCGTGATCTTCCAGGACATCACGGCGCGCAAGCAGCGCGATGAGGAACACCGGCGCGATGCCGAGACGCTCGCGATCATCGACCGCGTCGAGCGGGCCATGCTCGAGGAGCGCTTCGTGCTCCACGCCCAGCCGATCATCGACCTGCACAGCGGCGCGGTCGTCCAGCACGAGCTGCTGCTGCGGATGCGCGAAGCGGACGGGGCGCTGATCGCCCCCGGGGAGTTCCTGCCGGTCGCCGAGCGCTACGCCCTCGTCGGGGAGATCGACTGGTGGGTCATCAAGCAGGCGACCCAGCTGGCGGGCGCAGGGTGCCCGGTGCAGCTGAACCTGTCCGCCCGCTCGGTCGGAGACCCCGACGTGCTCGAGCACATCGAGCGTTGCGTCGAGCAATGGCAGGTCCCGCCGGGTCGGATCGTCGTCGAGATCACCGAGACGGCGATCGTCGAGGACCAGCAGGCCGCCCGCGCCTTCGCCGAGGGCCTGCACGCACTCGGCTGCGAGATCGCCCTGGACGACTTCGGGACCGGCTACGGCACGCTGACCTACCTGAAGCAGATCCCCGTCGACTACCTCAAGGTGGACATCGAGTTCGTCCGCGACCTGGCGAGCAACGCCGCCAGCCGCCACGTCGTCCACGCGATCCTGACGCTGGCCCGCAACTTCAACCTGCGCACGATCGCCGAGGGCGTCGAGGACGCGGCCACACTCGCGCTGCTCTGCGGCCTGGGCGTGGACTTCGCACAGGGCTTCCACATCGCCCACCCGGCGGCCTTCGCAGAGCGCCCCGGGGATCTCCAGGAGCCCCCCGCCTTCGACCTGCGCGGGCTCGCTGCGGGGCTCGGCCCACAGCGCCGGGCCTCACACCGGCGCGGCGCAGGCAGCGAACGCAGCTCGGCCGCGCAACAGACGACCTTCTGAGCGCAGCCTGAGCGGCCGGCTCAGAGCTCGCCGGGCATCTCGCCGACGCCGGAGGGCTCGACGGCGCTCGCGGGCGCCGGCGGCGGCGCGGCAGCGGTTGCGGCCACAGGGGGTGACGGGGGCTGCTCGGTGGCGCCCATGCTGACGGCTTCGCGGAACTCGCGGATGCCGTGGCCGAGCGCTTTGGCCAGTTCCGGCAGGCGCTTGGGCCCCAGCACGACCAGGGCGACGACCGCGATGAACAGCAGGTGGACCGGATTCTCGATGCCCATCACCATCAGGCTAGCGCCCCGGGGACCCCGGGCGGAGCACCGGACCCTCCGGCGCGCCCCCTACCCTCTGGGCCGTGGCAGCCGAAAGCCAGGCCAAAGGAGCGTCGGTCTCGCCGGGACGCCCCTATCCGCCGCGCGGCGTGGCGGAATCGTTCTGGCCCGCCCAGCTGACGGTGCTCGCGGCGATCGCGCTGCAGCTCTCGCTGCCCGACCGGCTGACGATCGGCCCGAGCTGGCTGATCCCGGCGCTCGAGGGAGTCCTGCTCGTGGGGCTCTTCTTCGCGACTCCCAACAAGCTCGAGTTCGAGCACCCGCGCCGCCGGCGGGTGGCCCTGGGGATGATCGCCTTCGTCAGCGCGGCCAACATCTACTCGCTGGCGGCGCTCAGCAAATTCCTGCTGCACCACGTCGTCAAGAGCGGCGACGAACTGATCGTCGCCGGCCTCGTCATCTGGCTGACCAACTTCCTGATCTTCGCCCTCTGGTACTGGGAGCTCGACCGTGGCGGGCCGGGCAAGCGAGGCGCCGGGCAGGACCTGGCCCCCGACCTGCTCTTCCCGCAGATGACCGACGACCGCATCGAGCCGATCGAGTGGCGCCCCAAATTCATCGACTACCTCTACGTCTCGCTGACCAACGCTACGGCCTTCTCGCCGACCGACACGATGCCGCTGACGCCGATGGCCAAGTCGGTCATGGGCGTCCAGTCGCTGGTCTCGCTGGTGACGATCGGGCTGATCGTCTCGCGGGCCGTCAACATCCTGCAGTGAGACGCCCCGCGGGGGCGCCGCCTACCCGGCGGGCGCGGGCGCGGGCGTCGGCTCGAGCGCGAGCGCCTGGGCGACCAGCTCGGCGACCTCCTCGCCGGCCCCCAGCGAGATCGCCTTGCGGAACGCGCTGAGGGCGCCCTCGCGGTCCATCAGGGTCAGGCGCAGCCGCCCCAGGCGCTCCCAGGCGCCGGCGTCGGAGGGGCCCCGCTGGGCGGCCCTGGCGGCCGCCTCGGCGGCGAGATCGACGGCGCCCATGTCTTCGTAGATCCGCGCCGCGAAGCGGTGCGCGGCGGGCCGGCGGCCGTCGACCCGGGCCCAGTCGCGAACCGCCCGGCCGGCGGCCTCGAGCTTGCCGGCGTTCCAGAAGGCCAGCGTCATCAGGCGCAGGACGGCGACGTTGCGGGGCTCGGCATCGCGCGCGTAGATCAGCCGCTGGGCGGCCAGCTCGTACTCGCCTTCGGCCATCGCCCGCTGGGCGGCGATCAAGAACCTTTCGACCCGCTCGGAGCCCGGGTCGGGCTTGGAGAAGTCGACGAACTGGAGGCTGCCCGCCGGGATCGTGCGGATGCCGTGACTGAATTTGACCCGGGCCCACTGCTGGACGTCGGCGGCACCGGGGTCCTCGGATGAGAAGTAGATCCCCGTCACCGTCCCCACACCCCACTCGGGGTAGGAGACGCAACGTGCATAGCGGTGGACGACGGAGTGGTCGGGCACGCGGCTGCCGAAGGGGTCGTGGGTCGCTTTGTCCTTCGCATGGGCCCGCGCGCGCTCCTCCGCTTCATAGGCACGGCGGCCGGCCTCTTCACGCTCGCGGCGGGCCGCCTGGGCGCTGACTTTGACTGCGTTCTGGGTCACCTTGCCGCCACGCGACCCCTCGGCGAGGCGCTCGAGCTGGTCGGCGGCCTCGTTGATCGCCTTCAGGTGGCGCTCGTGCTCGAACTGCCTGCCGGCCGGTGCGACGTCGGGATGCCAGCGCTTGGCCATCCTCCGGCGGGCCAGCTGGACGTCGCGCTTGTTGAAGGGGGCCTCGAGCTCCAGCAGAAGCAGGTGCTGCTCGACATCCAGAACGGTCGTGGGCATGACCCGACAACGTTAGCGAGGCGGGCCGGGAATCCTTTGTCTCTATCCTGCCCGGGAATGTCCTCTCAGTACGTCTTCACGATGCATCGCCTCTCGAAGGTCCACCCGCCGGACAAAACGGTGCTGGACAACGTCACGCTGGCCTTCTACCCGGGCGCCAAGATCGGCGTCCTGGGCTACAACGGGGCCGGCAAGTCCTCGCTGCTGCGGATCATGGCCGGCGTCGACGAGGACTACCGTGGCGAGGCGGCCCTCGCGCCGGGGGCCACGGTCGGGATGCTCGAGCAGGAGCCCCAGCTCGACGAGACCAAGGACGTCAGGGGCAACGTCGAGGACGGCGTCGCCGAGACCAAGGCGCTGCTCGACCGCTTCAACGAGCTGGCCGCCAACTACTCCGACGAGACGGCCGAGGAGTTCGGGCGGATCCAGGCCAAGATCGAAGCGGCGGACGCCTGGAACCTGGACACCCAGCTGGAATATGCGATGGACGCCCTGCGCCTGCCCCCGCCCGACGCCGAGGTGAGCAAGCTCTCCGGCGGTGAGCGCCGCCGGGTGGCGCTCTGCCGCCTTCTGCTGAGGGCGCCCGACCTGCTGCTGCTGGACGAGCCCACGAACCACCTCGACGCCGAGTCCGTCGCCTGGCTCGAGCAGCACCTGAGCGAGTACAAGGGCGCGATCGTCGCGGTCACCCACGACCGCTACTTCCTCGACAACGTCGCCGGCTGGATCCTCGAGCTGGACCGCGGCAAGGGCATCCCCTACGAGGGCAACTACTCGAGCTGGCTCGAGCAGAAGCAGATCCGCCTCGCCCAGGAAGAGCGCTCGGAAAAGGGCCGCGAGCGGACGATCGCGGCGGAGCTCGAATGGGTCAGGACCAACCCGAAGGGCAAACGGACCAAGTCCAAGGCCCGCCTGGCCCGCTATGAGGAGCTGATCGCCGAGGACCGCAACATCAAGCTCGACGAGGTCCAGATCCACATCCCGCCGGGGCCCCGGCTGGGCACCAAGGTCCTGACGGCGAGCCACCTCTCCAAGGGCTTCGGCGAGCGGCTGCTGATCGAGGATCTCTCCTTCGATCTGCCCCGGGCCGGGATCGTCGGCGTGATCGGCGCCAACGGCGCCGGCAAGACGACGCTGTTCCGGATGATCACCGGCCAGGAGCAGCCCGACAGCGGGACGCTCGAGCTGGGGGACACCGTCCAGCTGGCCTACGTCGACCAGTCGCGTGACTCCCTGAACCCCGAGAAGACGGTCTGGGAGGAGATCTCCGAAGGCTACGAGCACATCAAGGTCGGCGACCGCGAGGTCAACTCGCGCCAGTACACGGCCGGCTTCAACTTCAAGGGCTCCTCCCAGCAGGCCCGCATCGGCAAGCTCTCGGGTGGAGAGCGAAACCGCGTCCACCTGGCAAAGCTCCTGCGCAGCGGCGGCAACCTGCTGCTGCTGGACGAGCCCACGAACGACCTCGACGTGGACACCCTGCGCGCGCTCGAGAACGCGCTGCTGGCGTTCCCCGGCTGCGCGATCGTGATCTCCCACGACCGCTGGTTCCTGGACCGCGTGGCGACCCATGTGATGGCCTTCGAGGGCGACTCCCAGGTGACCTGGTTCGAGGGCAACTTCGAGGCCTACGAGGAGCACCGCCACTCGGTTCTCGGCGCGGCCGCCGACCGGCCGCACCGGATCACCTACAAGCGACTGGTCCGTGGCTGAGCCCGACCCCTGGGCGCCCGGGAAGTTCGACCGCGACACCGCCGTCAGCCTGATCGGGCGCGACGGGCCGCGGGCCTCCTTCGCGGCCGATGTCTCGCCCGATTGGCGTGCCGGCCGCGGCCCCCACGGCGGCTACCTGGCGGCGATGCTGCTGCGGGCCCTGACGCTGGCCGTCGAGGAGCCCGAGCGCAGTCCGCGCTCGTTGACGATCCACTACGCCAGCGCCCCCGAGCCGGGGCCGGTGCGAATCGAGACGGTCATCGAGCGCAAGGGCCGCTCGCTGAGCACCCTCTCGGCGCGCCTGGAGCAGGAGGGGCGGCTGAAGGCGCTCGTCCTGGCGGCCTTCTCGGTGCCCTGGAGCGGCCCCGAGATCTCGGCTCTGGAGATGCCCGAGGTCGAGCCGCCCGCGCCGGGCCGCAGGGCCGGCACGATCATCCAGGAGAACGGGCCGCCCTTCGCCCGGCTGATCACGCTCCAGCGCCGCTTCGGCGGCATGCCCTTCGCCGGTTCCGAGCAGCCGCTTGAAACGGGCGGCTGGCTCGGCCTGGCCGAACCGCGGCCGATCGACCCGCTCTCGCTGGCCTTCTTCTCCGACGCCCTGATCCCGGTGCCCTTCTTCGCCCTGCCCGAGCCCAACCCGGCGCCGACGATCGACCTGACGGTTCACTTCCGCGGCGGCCTGCCCCCGCTGGCCGAGCGCGACCCCGAGGAACTCTGCCTGGCCCGTGTCCGCGGCGGGCTGATCCGCGAAGGCTTCTTCGAGGAGGACACGGTCATGTGGGCCCCCGACGGGCGCATCCTCGCGCACTCACGCCAGCTGGCCCTGCTGCTGCCGATGGCCATGCCGGTTCCGCCGGCCGCCTGACCGGCCCGGCGGGCGAGGCCGCGCTAGCGGGCGAAGCTGGTTTTCGCGCTCAGGCGCAGGGCGAAGGCCGCGATCAGGCGTGCGCAGGCCATCACGTCCTCGAGCTGGACGAGCTCGACGGGTGAGTGCATGTAGCGCAGCGGGATCGAGATCAAGCCCGTCGGCACGCCGCCGCGGCTGAGGTGGACGGCATCGGCATCGGTTCCGGTCGAGCGCCCGTCGGCCTGGACGGTGAACGGGATCTTCTCGGCCTCGGCCGCGTCGTGGAGCAGCTCGAAGACACCCGGGTTGAGGATCGAGCCACGACCGATGACGGCGCCCGAGCCAAGCTCGTGCTTGCCGGACTCTTTGACCTCGATGCCCGGAGCGTCGGTGGCGTGGGTCACATCGACGACGATCGCCGCGTCGGGCTCGAGCGAGAAGGCGCTCGTGCGCGAGCCGCCGAAGGTGATCTCCTCCTGCGCCGCCGCGACGGCCGCGAGCTCCCATGCGCTGCCGCCCGCGGCCGCCACCAGGCGTGCCGCCTCGAGCGCGATGAAGGAGCCCAGACGGTTGTCCAGGGCCCGCGAGGCGAGCCTGCCGTTGGGTAGCGAGACAGGGTCGGCGTCGATCACGGCGACGTCGCCGATCCGCACCATCGAACGGGCCTCCTCGCCGTCGGCGGCGCCGATGTCGATGTGCATGTCGCGGATCTCGGCGACCTTTTTGCGCTCCTCGGGGCGCAGCAGGTGGATCGGCTTGCGCCCGACGATGCCCGAGACGGCCCCGCCGCGCGTGTCGATGACGACGCGCTGGCCGACGAGCACCTGGGGGTCCCAGCCGCCGACTTCGCTGAACCAGAGAAAGCCGTCGTCGTCGATGTGGGTGACGATCAGGCCGATCTCGTCGATGTGGCCCATGACGAGGAGCCGGCGCGCCTTGCCTTTGCCACCTTTCTTCGGCGCGACCAACGCCAGTGGCGTGCCGACGAGGTCGGTCGAGACCTCAGCGAACTCGCCGGCCGCGGCGCGCCAGACGGCCGCGGGGGCCGCCTCGTAGCCCGAGGGGCCACGGGCCAGCAGCATGTCGAGCAGGACCTTCGGGGGCTCCGTCGTCTTGGCTCGGCGAGCCGCTTTCTTGACCTGCGGACTCATCGTGCCAGCAACCCCCTGAGGACGTATTGAAGGATTCCGCCGTGGCGGAAGTAGTCGGCCTCGCGCGGCGTGTCGATCCGCACGCGTGCCTGGAACTCGATCTTCTCGCCGTCCGCTCTGACGGCGCTCACGGCGACCGTAGCCGGAGGCGAGCCGCCGCCCGACATGGCCTCGGCCAGGCCGGAGATCGCGAAGCTCTCAACGCCCGTCAGGCCGAGCGAGGCAGCACTCTGCCCCGCTGGGAACTGCAACGGCAGGACGCCCATGCCGACCAGGTTCGAGCGGTGGATCCGCTCGAAGCTCTCGGCGATCACCGCGCGGACGCCCAGCAGCTTGGTCCCCTTGGCGGCCCAGTCGCGCGAGGAGCCCGAGCCGTACTCCTTGCCCGCAAGGATCACGAGCTCGACGCCCTGCTCGATATAGCGCATGGCCGCGTCATAGATGGCCATCTGCTCCGCCGGGCCCTCGCCGGCAAGGTAGCGGGTATAGCCCCCTTCGGGCAGCGGCCCGCCGCCGCCGATCAGGTTGCGCAGGCGGATGTTCGCGAACGTCCCCCGCATCATCACCTCGTGGTTTCCGCGCCGCGAGCCGTAGGAGTTGAATTCACGCGGCTCGACCCCCTGCTCCTGCAGATATAGGCCCGCGGGGCCGTCGCGCTTGATCGAGCCGGCGGGGGAGATGTGATCGGTCGTGACGCTGTCACCGAGCACCGCGAGCACGCGGGCCCCCGCGATGTCGGTCACCGGCTCGGGCTGCGCGGGCATGCCCTGGAAGTAGGGGGGCAGGCGCACGTAGGTCGAGTCCTCGGCCCAGGCGAAGCGCTCGCCGGCGGGCACCTCGAGGCTGTTCCAGCGCTCGTCCCCGGCGAAGACCTCGCCGTAGCTCTTGCGGAACATCTCGGCCCGGACGGCCTCCCCGACGGTGTCCGCCACCTCCCGCTCGGAGGGCCAGATGTCGCGCAGGTAGACCGGCGCGCCGCTCTCGTCCTCACCCAGCGGGTCGGCGACGATGTCGAGGTCCATCGACCCGGCGAGCGCATATGCGACGCACAGTGGCGGCGAGGCGAGGTAGTTCATCTTCACGTCGGGGTTGATCCGCCCCTCGAAGTTGCGGTTGCCCGAGAGCACCGAGACGACCGCCAGATCGCCGTCGTTGACCGCCTCGGAGACCTCCTCGGGGAGGGGACCCGAGTTGCCGATGCAGGTCGTGCAGCCGTAGCCGACGAGGTTGAAGCCGAGCGTTTCCAGCGGCTCGGTCAGACCGGCCCGGTCGAGGTACTCGGTGACGACCTTCGAGCCCGGCGCCAGCGACGTCTTGACCCAGGGCTTGGAGCGCAGGCCGCGCGCGACGGCATTGCGGGCCAGGATCCCCGCACCGATCATCACCGAGGGGTTGGAGGTGTTCGTGCAGCTGGTGATCGCGGCGATCACGACATGGCCGTGGTCGACCTCGAAGCTCTCACCGTCGATGCTCACGCGGCGGGCGGTGCCGTTGCGCGTCAGCGTCCCGGCCGGCGCGGGAGCACCGGGAGCCGCGGCGGGTGCGGCGTGACCGGGCACGCCGAAGCTCTCGGGATCCGACGCCGGGTAGCTCTCGGCGAGCGCCTCGTCCTGGGCGTCGGCCTGCTCCCCGTTGCTCGGGACGTAGGCCGTCAGCGCCTGCCTGAACGCGTCGCGGGCGCCGCTGAGCGACACACGGTCCTGGGGGCGCTTGGGGCCTGCGAGGCTCGGTTCGACCGAGCCCAGGTCGAGCTCGATCGTGTCGGTGTAGGTCGGCGCTTCGGCCTCCTCGTCGTGCCAGAGGCCCTGCTCGCGGGCGTAGGTCTCGACGAGCTCGATCTGCTCTGGCGAGCGACCCGAGAGCTCGAGGTAGCGCAGCGTCTCGCCGTCGATCGGGAAGATCGCGCAGGTCGAGCCGAACTCGGGGGACATGTTGCCGATCGTCGCCCGGTCGGCCAGCGGCAGCGCGCCGACGCCGGCGCCGAAGAACTCGACGAACATGCCGACGACGCCGCGCCCACGGAGCATCTCGGTGACGGTCAGGACCAGGTCGGTCGCCGTCGTGCCCTCGGGCAGGCGGCCGTGCAGGCGGAAGCCGAGCACCTGCGGGATCAGCATCGACATCGGCTGGCCGAGCATTGCGGCCTCCGCCTCGATCCCGCCGACCCCCCAGCCGAGGACGCCGAGACCGTTGACCATCGTGGTGTGCGAGTCGGTGCCGACGAGCGTGTCGGGGTAGGCCTGGGCAGCTCGCCACCGGGGCGCTCGTGGGGAAAGACGACGCGGGCCAGATACTCGAGGTTGACCTGGTGGACGATCCCCGTGTCGGGCGGCACGACGGCGAAGTCCTGGAAGGCCCCCTGGCCCCAGCGCAGGAAGGCGTAGCGCTCCTGGTTGCGCTCGAACTCGCGCTCGGCGTTGAAGCCGAATGCCGCCCTGGTGCCGAACGCGTCGACCTGGACGGAGTGGTCGATCACGAGCTCGGCAGGGGCCAGCGGGTTGATCAGCGCGGGATCCCCGCCCATCTCGGCCATCGCGTCGCGCATCGCAGCCAGATCGACGACGGCCGGCACCCCCGTGAAGTCCTGCATCAGGACGCGGGCGGGGCTGAAGGCGATCTCCTTGCTCGGCTGGGCGCTCGCGTCCCAGGTGGCCAGCGCCTCGATGTCGTGGGCGCCAACCGAGCCGTTGCCCTCCGTGCGCAGCAGGTTCTCGAGCAGGACCTTCAGCGAGAACGGCAGCCGCGCGACGTCGAAGCGCTCCTGCAGCGCATCCAACCGGAAGATCTCGTACTCGCGGCCGCCGCTGGCGAGCGTGGCCCTCGCGCCAAAGCTGTTCTCCGACATGTCGACTCCCGGCATTCGCGGCTCTACAGGGACGGCTCGCAGTCTCGCAGAGTCGCCCGCACGATCCCGGTCCGGGCCCGTACCCTGCGTGGCGCCCGCCGCGGTCCTATGCGGGCAGCTCGGAGGCGCGGCTGACGCGCCCCTTGCCCTGGCGCTTGGAGCGCAGCAGAGCGGCGTCGCAGGCGCCGAGCAGATCATCGGTGCTCATCGCGGGCTGCCACTGCGCGACGCCGATCGAGGCCGAGACGCCCTGCCCACCGGCGTAGGCGGGGAGGGCCCGCAGGCGCTCCAGCGCACGGCCCGCCGCCGCGGCGGCGCTTTCGAGCCCGGCGTTGGGGAGGATCACGACGAACTCGTCGCCGCCGTAGCGGGCCACCCGGTCGAAGGCCCTGAACTCGCCCACCAGCGCGTGGACGACCTCGCGCAGCATCGCGTCGCCCGCGGGATGGCCGTGGCGGTCGTTGACCAGCTTGAAGTCATCCAGGTCGAGCAACAGGCACGACAGCGGCCCGCCGGTGCGCATCGCGCGACCGATCTCCTCATCCAGGCGCCGGCGCATCGCGCGGTGGTTCATCGCCCCGGTGACCGCGTCCGTGCCGGCCTCCGAGCGAGCCCTGACGAGGGCAAGCGCGGTCGCGCCCTGCTCGACCAGGGCGCTGGCCAGCTCGACCGACGGGCCGTCATAGACCCCGGCCGCCCGCCGCACGAGGATCACGACAGCTTCGACCTCGGCCCGCTCCACGACGGGCAGCAGCAGTGCGCAGCTGACCTCGCCCGTGGCCGTCAGGCGGGGGACGCTGACGGCGAACTCGTCGGTGTCCGCGGCCAGGAAGCTGCGTCGTGTCCGCGCGACCCAGCCCACCCCCGGCGGGCGCTCGGCCCTTGGCGAGAGATAGCTCAGGCGTCCCTCGCCCTCGAACATGAAGACCTCGACGAGGTCCTCGGGCTCCCCGTCGGCGGCGAGGTGGTGGATGTGGACCTCATCGGCGCCGGGGGAGGCCAGCAGCTCGCGCGCCATCGCCCGGAAGATCGGGTCGGCCTCCACCCCACCGTCGGCGAGGGCGGTCAGCCGGCGGATCCCCCCCAGCAGGCGCTGCACCCCTCCAGACGACGCAGAGGTATCCATACCTGAGACGACATCCATGAATGCAATCTAGGGCATCGGGCGGCCCCCGTCACGTCATTTCCCCCCGGCCGTCCTGCGAACCCGACGGCACCGGCGGGCGGAGTGCTCGTGGCACCCCGCCCGCCGGCACTCGCCGCCTGAGCTTTAGCGGAAGGTGACGGTGACCGTCGCGATCGAGTGGGCGCCTTTGCCCTTGGGCAGGAAACCGACCCGGATCTTGACCCGCAGCGGTTTGTGCTTGCGGGCGCCACTGCTCGAGAGCTGAACCTTGAGCGTCGCCGCCCTCGTCGCTGCGCCAAGCGTCCGCGCGACCGACTTGACGCCGCTGCCGCTGCCGCTGATGCGGCCCGCCGCGAACGTCTGGACCGTCAGGTAGGCGGTGTGGCCCACGACCTTCTGGCCGACGACTTTGACGCCGCAGCCGCTCACCGCGATGACCGGGTTGAGTTTCGTGACCTTCCCGTTCTGGCCGGTGATCGTCGTCGGCATGTAGAGCGGGTTACGGCACAGGTCGCCGTAGCCGCCGACCGCCGAGTTCGATTTGGCGGGCAGCCTGACGATCACGCTGGACACCGGCACATCCGGCGTCGAGGCGAACGTCGTCGTCGTGATGTTGTTGGTGATGTCGGTGTTGCCGACGAGGATCACTTTCACACCCTGGCCCGGCACCGTGCTGGGGGCTTCGGCGACCAGGTCGAGGTCGGGGAAGGCCGCGCCGCCGTGGGAGACGAAGTAGGCGTTGCCCTTCATCGTCCCGGGCAGAGTCGGCGTCGTGATTTCCACGGTGCCCACGTTCGAGCCCTTCGGGCAGTTGCCCGGCCCCGATTCGAACGTCGCCTGCAGGCAGGCCTGCTTGAGCGTCGAGTCACGCGAAGGCAGGTTCCTGGGCAGCTGGACCTTGACGGACTTGATGTTCGATTCACCCGGCAGCTGGGTCAGCGTCGTGGTGAGGCCCACGCCGTTCACCCGCGAGACGTTCGCGGAGGTCTGCGCACCGAATTTCGGCGCCAGCGGGAGCTTTTCGCAGCCCGTCACCGTGAACGGCGTGGAGAGCCCGCTCTGGACAGCCCCTTCCGTCGAGGTCAGCGTGCTGGTCGTCGCCTGCGGTGTGCAGTTGGTCGGGTTGTAGAGGAAGCCCTGCCGGTTGATGTCGACGTCGATCGAGCGCAGCCGCAGCGGAATGCCCTTGTAGATCGTGGGCACCTGGCTTTCGGCCGTCACCTGGGCGGTCGTCGGGTTGATGTTCAGCGTTGCTCGCGTCACCACGTTGCCGAGCGCGAACGGCCCTGCGTTGGCCGGCACCACGATCGACATGCCGTAGGGCGCGCCGTTGTAGGGGCCGGTCAGGTAGACGGTGCCGTTGAACGGATAGGGCGAGGAGCCCGACCCGGCCAGCACCGAGACAGTCCCGATCTTGCTGGCCGCCGAGCAGGTGCCGGCGTTGGCCTGCGCTTCTTCGCACTGGGTCACATCGGGGATCGCCCCGACGAGGCCCAGCGGCAGGACCGTCTTGATCGTCTTCAGGTATCCGTTGCCGTCGCTGCGGCCGAGGCTGAAGCTGTAGGAGGTGTGCGCGCCCGCAGTTTCGTTCTCGTTTTCAGCGCTCTGCGTCAGCACGAACGGCGGCGGCGAGCTGGCGCAGCCGGTGATGTTCACGCCGAAGGCATCGGTCACGTGCGTGCCCGGCGCCGAGGTCGGTTCGAACGTCGCCGAGCCTTTCGCTTCACCGCACAGCAGCGGGTTGGCGAGCGGCGTCAGCACGCCCCGTTCGAAGGTCAGCTTCAGGCTCGTGAACGGCTGTTCGGGCGGCGTGTTGAAGTAGGTCGTCACCTGACCGGTGACGGGGTTCGGGACGGTTTCACCGAACAGGCGGACCGATACCCCGTACTTCGCCGAGTTCGCGACGACGTAGATGTCGTACGGCGGGTTCGTGATCGTCGCCGATTTCGAGCCCGAGGCGAGGTAGACGCTCCCCTTGAGGCTCCCGTCCGGAAGCGTCGGCACGTTCAGGTCGACGGTGCCGATTTTCGAGCCGACGGGACATTCGACGCCGAACTGTTCGCCGAAGATGCCGCCTTCGACCTGGTGGGCCTGATCGACGGTGCAGGCTTCAAGGCCCGCTGCGGCCGAGGGGTTCAGCGTCATGCCTTCGGGCAGCACGAACGAGGCGGACTTGACCTGCGAGACGTCCGTTTCTTCCGGTTCGTGTTCCTCGACCGCTTCGGTCGAGAACTCCGACGGCGAGTCGGACAGCGTGTTGCCCTGCGCCACGTTGAATTTCGGCGCGAATTCCACTTCTTCGCAGCCTTCGAGGCCGATCGGCGTCGTGAATTCCTTCGCCGGCGCTTCCTTGCCTTCGAGGTCGGTGACTTTCAGTGTCGTCGTCAGGTGGCCCGGACAGCTGGTGGCGTTCGTGATGAAGCCGCCGTCGCCGACCTGCCCTTCGAAGGACAGACGTGAGCGGATCAGCGGGAGTTCCGGGCTGACTTCGATTTCGAAGAAGTCGTGGAAATCACCGATGTTCTTGCCGCGCGCTTCCTTGCCCCATTCGACACTGCCTTTGATCAGGGTGTGCGCGTAGTACTGGACGGCCTCGAGTTCTTCCTGCTGTTTTTTGGTCGGGAAGCCGCCTTCGCCCGGTTTGGCGCCTTTTTCTTCCTTTTCTTTGAAGCCTTTGGCGAGCAGGATCGAGGTGATCGGCTGCGGGAGTTTGAGCGCGACGCCGTAGAGCGCGGCCAGTTTCTGACCGTTCTCGAGGGTTTCTTCGCCGCCGGGGACGAGGTCGTAGACCGTGCCCGAAAGCGCCAGGTCGCCGAACGGGCCACCGTAGACGGTCGCTTCCTGGGTCCCGATCTTGCTTTCCCCGCAGCCGCCTTCGGAGGCTTCGGCCGGCGAGGGAGCGGTGAAGAAACCGCTCGTGGGGACGAGTTCGGTGCCGAATGCGGCGGTGGTGCACTGCGGGACCGCGAACGGGTTGGTCGCCAGGCCCGGCGCGACGTCTGTGCGGATGTGGGTCACCCTCAGCGTCGGCTCGACGGTGTTGTTCGAGTATTTCCCGCCGGGTACCGTCAGGACCTTGAAGTCGGTGACGCCGTAGGGGACCCGGCCGCCGGCCTGGACTTCGCCTTCGGCTTCGGCTTCGGCTTTCGTGATTTCGGCCTTGGGCTCATAGAACTTTTCTTTGGACGGGTTTTCCCCGACGAGTTCCTCACCGCATTTGGGGGCCGACGCTTTGCAGTTCGTCGCGACGAACTTTTTCGACCAGCGGAACTTCTTCTTCCGCCGCCAGTGCAGGGGCGGCAAAGAGAGCGCCGAGCAGCACGCCACAGATCAAAGACAGGAACAGAACCCGAGCGTGCGCCCTCATGCCAACCTCCCTATAGAAACCGAGCAACTCCCTGAACTACCTCTACCCCTCAGGACTCCAAAGCACCCGTAAAGTTGCGGGCGATTCAACGGTCGTATTAGACGAACGCGCGGTATGTCCTTCCGTGGCCCGGTGTTCCTCCCCGGATGCTTCCGAGCGACTTCAGACGTTACGCCTCTCGGCTGATGGCTGCGTGGTGGTTTCTGCGGACTCCTGGACGGGGCCGAAGCCGACCCTCAGGAGCGCCCCGCCGCCGGGCGCATTGCGTGCCTCGGCAAAGCCGCCGAGCGACTCGGTGGCCTGGCGGACGATCGCCAGGCCGAGGCCCGAGCCGGGCAGCCCGCGGGCCTCCTCGGCCCGGTAGAAGCGGTCGAAGACGAACGGCAGGTCCTGCTCGGAGAAGCCCGCGCCGTGGTCGCGGACGCTGAGGACGCCGTCGGTCAGGCAGACCTCGACGACGCCGCCGGGGGGGCTCCACTTGCGGGCGTTGTCGATCAGGTTGGAGACCGCCCGTCCGATCCGGTCGGCGGGGCCGATCACGACCGTCGGCTCGAGCTCCAGCTCATAGCGGACCTCGCCGCGGCGCCGGGCGCTCGCGACAGCCGACTCGACGACCTCGTCCAGGCGGACTTCATCGGCCGAGCGAAACGGCTCGGCGCCGCGGGCGAGCTCGACGACGTCGCCGACCAGCGCGGTCAGGTCGTCCAGCTCGGCCACGATGTCGGCTCGCAGCCCC
This sequence comes from uncultured Solirubrobacteraceae bacterium, assembly GCA_963787765.1. Lineage (GTDB taxonomy): Bacteria > Actinomycetota > Thermoleophilia > Solirubrobacterales > Solirubrobacteraceae > Palsa-744. The sequence continues at coordinate 200,251 of CAWBEF010000019.1, forward strand.
GCCTGTTCCTCCGGCGGCAGGCGGTCGGCCTCTCCCAGCGTCTGGATGTTGGCCCGCAGCGAGGTGATCGGCGTCCTCAGCTCATGGCTGGCGTCGGCGATCAGATGGCGCTGCGCCGCGACCGAGCGCTCGAGTGCGTCGAGCGTCTCGTTGAAGCTCCTCGCCAGGCGGCCCAGCTCGTCTCGGCCGCTCACCTCCAGGCGCCGGGACAGGTCGAGGCTGCCGGACAGCGTCTCGGTCTGCTCGGTGAAGCGGCCGATCGGCGCCAGCGCCGTGCGCGCGATCACCGTCCCGAGGATCGCGGCGAGGACGATCCCGCCGGCGCCGATCAGGACCAGGATCAGCAGCAGGCGGCTCAGCTCATGTTCGACCTCGCTCAGCGGCCGGGCGATCAGGATCGCGCTGCCCGGGCCCCTGGCGAGCGTGAGCACCCGCAGCTCGGTGCCTTTGACCGACCGGTCGGAGAGACTCGAGCCGCTACCGCGTGCGGCGATCGCGCGGTCGCCCGCGGTCACCGGGATCCGCCCCGGTGTCGATGCCTGCCCGCCCGGGACGAACACCTGCCCCGTCGCGAAGACGAACTGGACGTAGCCGCTGGCCCCGCCGAACGGCGCCGGCTGGACCCGGCCGGGGAACCGCCCGTCCCCGAAATCCGGGGCCGGGGGCTGGGCGGCGGGGTGGGTCCTTCCGTAGGGGGAGATCGGGCCGGCCCCGCCGGTGCCGGCCCCTGCGCCGAAGTCCTGGAACGCGTGCGCCCGGGCACGGAGCTGGCTGTCGACTTCGCCGCGCAGATCCGAGCGGACGGCGACGTAGAGGCCGAACGCGGCCGCCACGACGGTGAGCGCCACGGAGAGGCTCGAGACCGCCGCGATCCGTCCCCGCAGGGTCATCGGCCCGCCCGCCCCCTCACGGCTCGCGCAGCGAGTAGCCGACGCCGCGGACCGTGTGGATCAGGTTGCGCGCCCCGGCATCCTCGAGCTTGCGGCGCAGGTAGCCGATGTAGACGCGCAGCGCGTTGGAGGTCGGGCCGAAGTCATAGCCCCAGACGCGGTCATAGATCAGGCTGTGAGCGAGGACCTGGCGCGGGTTGAGCAGCAGCAGCTCGAGCAGCTGGTACTCGGTCCGGGTCAGCTCGACGAAGTTCTCCCCCACCTCCGCACCGTGGCGCTCGGGGTCCAGGCGCAGCTCCGCGAAGGCCAGCGTGTTCGAGCCGCTGTCCGGTTTGGCGCGCCTGGAGAGCGCCCGCAGGCGAGCCTTCAGCTCGCCGACGTCGAACGGCTTGACCATGTAGTCGTCCGCCCCGACATCGAGGCCGTCGATGCGGTCGCTGATCGCATCGCGGGCGGTCAGCATCAGGATCGGCACGCGGTTGCCCAGCAGGCGGATCCGCCTGCAGACCTCCAGGCCGTCGATCCCCGGCAGCCCGACATCCAGGACGACGGCATCCGGCGGCGCCGCGGCGATCTGCTCGAGCGCCTGCTCGCCGTCCGCGGCCGTCTCGACCTCGTAGTCGCCCAGCGTCAGGGCCCGGCGCAGGGCGTCCCGGACGGCCCGGTCATCATCGACGATCAGGATGCGCACGGGTTGATTCTTACGCCCCGGCCCGCAGCAGCTCCGCCGAGCGGCCCCGGCAGTCGTAGAGGGGGCTCGCGGCGGCGCTCGAGGTGCCCGTTTCGGAAGCGCTTTCCGATTCCGGCGTGACCTTCGTGCAGGCCCTCTCGACCGCGCTCATCGCCGCTTTCGAACCGGCCCGGCCGTCGGCGGGAATCAGGGCGGTTGAGTTTTCGGCGAGCACCCAGCGGATCTTCTGCGAGCTGACCTCCTGGGCCAGCCACGGGATGCTGACGGCGCTCTCGCGGCCGGAGAAGCCGCCGATCCCCGCGACGTCGGCGTCGCTGGAGATGATCGCCGAGGCCGCGCCGGACTGGCTGGCAACGGCGATCGTCCCGCCACCGTGAGCCTTGACGTAGTCGAGGACCGTCGAGCTCAGTTCACCACCGGCGAAGCCGCCCCCGCCGGCCGGGGCGCCGCCGGGGCCACCCACGCCGGGGAGGCCCTGCAGAGCGCCCGCGGGCGCGGCGGGCCCGGCGCCTGCCTGGGGGGGCCCGCCCTGCGCGCCCCCGCCGGCTCCTCCCGGACCGAACAGCTGCACCGAGGAGCCCTGCCCCGCGCCGAAACCCGCTCCCGGGCCGCGCGCGCCGCCCGGGCCGCCGCCCGGGCCGCCGCCGCCGGGGCCGGACTGCACGGATTCCGGCCCGCCTGCGGGGAAGGTCCCGCTGGTCGCATGCCCGAGCGTGTCGAAGGCCCAGACGCCCGGCGCCACCAGCAGCGCGGCGAGGACAGCCCCCACCGCCGCGAGGCGGACACGCCGCTCCGGCGCTGCGATCAGGGCGAGCGCGGCGAGGATTCCGACAACGATCAGGATCGGGACCAGCCAGCGCAGTTGGCCCGCGTAGTCCCCGATCACCGCGAGCTCGGTGGCGACACCGGCGAGGATCGCGGCCGGCCCGAAGAGGCGCACGTTGACCCGGCCGGACAGGAGCTCAGAGGCGCCGGCGCCGACGAGCGCCGCGGCAAAGGGTGCGAGCAGTGAGACGTAGTAGGGGTGGAAGATGCCGCCGGCGAAGCTGAACAGGACGGCCGTCGTGGCGAAGGCGCCGCCGATCACCATCAGCCAGCCCGTCCGCTCCTCGCTGGGACGCAGCCGGCAGGCCGCGAGGATCGCGACTGCGCTCAGCAGGGCGAATCCGAGCAGCCAGCCGCCCTGCCCGCCCAGCGCCGAGTTCAAGAGCCGCAGCGGCCCCGTCGCGCCGCCGAACATGTTGCCGCCGAGACCGCCCGGGCCACCGGCCTGACCTTCGACCCGCCCGAGGCCGTTGTATTCGAAGATCAGCGACCAGATGCGGTTGTCGCTGGTCCCCGAGATCCAGGGGCGCTCGCCGGCGGGGGTCAGTTCGACGAGCAGCGGCCAGGCCCCGCCGACGAGCAGCATCGCGCCGCCGCCCGCCAGCAGTTGGCGCAGCGCGTGCAGCCGTCCTCGCGCGGCGGGCGCGACCCACAGCCAGGCCGCGGCGATCCCCGGCACGACGACCAGTGCGACGAGCATCTTGGCCTCGAAGCCCAGCCCGACGCAGACGCCGCTCGCGACCAGCCAGCGGGTGCTCCGCCCTGAGGGACCGGCCTCGAGCGCCCGCACCGCGCACCAGAGCGCCGCGACGGTGCACAGCACGAGCAGCGCGTCGGGGTTGTTGTGGCGCGAGACCGCCACGGTGATCGGCGTTAGCGCCAGGGCAAGGCCCGCGGTCGCGCCCCCGACCCGCCCGAAGCGCCGCCGGACGAGGTCATAGACGAGCGCCACGCTCGCCATCCCCATCAGCGCCTGGGGAATCAGGATCGCCAGCGGGTGATAGCCGAAGGCCCGCACCGACAGGGCCTGGATCCAGAGCGCCAGCGGAGGCTTGTCGACTGTCATCACGCCGCTCTGATCGAGCGAGGCGAACAGGAAGTTGTGCCAGCTCGTGCTCATCGAGCGGACGGCCGCGCTGTAGTACTCGTTCGCCCAGCCGTTGCGGCTCAGGTTCCACAGGTTCAGGACGCCGGCAAGCACCAACAGCCCGGCGAGCTCGGGGCGCGGGCGGCGGATCGCCACCAGCCGCGAGCGGACATGGGCCGCGCGCGCCGAGAGGGCCTCGGGCGCCGCACCGGTGGCGGTCGAGGCCGCTGCGGAACCTGTCTCCATCGAGAAGCTCACCGGGGCAGAATCGCCAGTGCCCGTAGGAGCAACGTGTGCCGAACGTCAGAGAATTGTAAGAGCGTCAGTCGATCAGGCGCCTGCCCAGCTGGGCGATCGCGACCCGCCACATCAACAGCGCGAAGGCGACGAGCACGGCAGCATGGCCCAAATCGGCGCTTCCGAGGCCGCCGATCGAGGCGTCGCGGACGAGCTGTACGCAGTGGTAGAGCGGGTTGATCTCGGCCACCGTCCGGATCCCCGCCGGGAGGTTGGAGACGGGGAAGAACGTGCCGGCGACGAGAAACATCGGCGTCAGCACGGCGCTCGTTATGTAGTTGAAGTTGTCGATCGTCTTGGCCACCGCGGCGACCGTGACGCCGAAGCAGGCGAAGCCGAAGCCGGTCACGAAGCCGATCAGCGGCACGAGCAGCATCCCGGCCGTCGGTTCCAGGCCGAAGAAGAAGCCGACGATCAGCGGCGCCAGACCGTAGACCCCGGCGCGGGCGGAGATCCACAGGACCTCGGCCGTGATCAGCTCCTCCACGTCCACCGGCGCGGCCAGGATCGCGTCGTAGGTGCGCTGGAACTGCCAGCGGATGAACGTGTTGAACATCCCCGGGAAGGCCGAGGAGAACAGCACCGCGGTGGCGACCACGCCGGTCGCGACGTACTGCTGGTAGGTGACGCCTCCGTGGGGATGCAGCGCCGCGCCGAGTCCCAGCCCGAAGGCCAGCAGGTAGATCGTCGGCTGGACGACCGAGGAGAAGGTCGTCGCCTTCCAGTAGCGCCCGAAGATGGCGACGTCCCGGCTCATCACGCCGAGCAGGGCAGCCGGTTCCAGGCGCCCGACCCGCCGCGGAGACTCGGTCGGGACCTCGACGCTCACTCGATCTCCTCCCCAGTCAGCGCCACGAAGGCGTCCTCGAGGTTGGCCGGGCGGCGGACCCCCTCCGGCGCACGGCCGTCCAGCGTCTCGGCGTGGAGGATCGCGACGGCCGGCCCGCTGCGCCGGCTCGTCCAGCCGTTGGCCGCCGCCAGCTCGGAGACCTCGCCGAGGCGCGGGGGCGGCCCGTAGACCTCCAGCACCTCCGACCCGGCATGGGCCCCGACGAGCTCGGCGGGGGTCCCCTGGGCGATGATCCGCCCGGCGGACATCACGGCGACCGTGTCGGCCAGCCGCTCGGCCTCCTCGATGTAATGGGTGCTCATCAGGACCGTCACGCCGTCCGCCCGCAGGCCGTCGATCAGCGTCCACAGCTCCTGGCGGATCTGCGGGTCGAGTCCCACCGTCGGCTCGTCCAGGAGCACCAGCCGGGGCCGGTGGATCAGTCCCCGCCCGACGAGCAGGCGCCGGCGCATCCCGCCGGAGAGCTCTTTGACGATAGTGTCGGCCCGGGGGCCCAGGTTGGCGATCTGCAGGGCCCGCTCCACGGCCGCCGCGCGCTCGGCCCGCGGCACCCGGTACAGGCGCGCGAAGACGGTCAGGATCTGACGGCAGGTCAGCTCCTGGTCGAGGTTGTCCAGCTGCGGCACGACCCCCATCTCCAGGCGCGACTGCTTTGACTCGCGCGGCAGCTCGTAGCCGAGGACCGAGATCGACCCCTCGTCGGCCAGCGTCTGCGCGGTCAGCATCCGCATCGTCGTCGACTTGCCCGCGCCGTTGGGGCCGAGCAGCCCGAAGCAGACGCCCGGCGCCACCTCGAGGTCGAGCCCGTCGACCGCCGTGATCTCGCCGAAGCGCTTGACGACACCGGCCAGCGAGATCGCCGCGTTTCCCTTGAACCGGCTGTTCGGCTGCTCCGTCACCGCCGACACTCTAGGGACAGGCCGTGCGGCCTCCTGCGGCGGCCCCATGTGCGGATGTCCACCGCTCGTTGCGGATATCTCGGACGTGGGTCCATACGCAATCCCGGCGCCGTGGGCGAGGCTGTTCGTGTCATTCGGCCCGCCAGAAAGCGACTCATGCCAGCCAGAGCACCCCAGATCGTGGCACTCGGAGGCGGAGGCTTCTCGATGGAGAAGGATGGCTCCCTGCTGGACGACTACATCCTCTCGCTGCTCGAGAAGCCGCGTCCCAAGGTCTGCTTCCTGCCGACCGCCTCGGGCGATGCCGACCACTACGTCGTCCGCTTCTACCGCCGCTTCTCGCCCGGCTGCGAGGCCAGCCACGTCTCCCTGTTCCGCCGCGACCAGGGCACCGGCGGCGTCGAGGACGACCTCGCGGCCCACCTGCTCGCGCAGGATCTGATCTACGTGGGCGGGGGCAACATGGTCAGCATGCTCGGGGCCTGGCGCGCGCACGGCCTGGACTCGATCCTGCGCCGTGCCTGGCGGCGGGGAATCGTCATGTGCGGCCCGTCGGCCGGGTCGCTGTGCTGGTTCGCCGAGGCCCTCAGCGCCTTCCACGGCGCCCCGAGGCCGGTCCGCGGACTGTCGCTGCTCCCCTACTCTAACTGCGTCCACTACGACGCCGAGCCGGCCCGGCGCGAGGAGTACCACCGCGCCGTCGCCGACGGGATGACCGCCGGTTTCGCGGTCGAGGACGGCGTCGGGCTCCATTTCCGCGGCAAGACGCTCGAGCGGGTCGTCAGCTCACGCCCCGGTGGGCGGGCCTTTCTCGTGCGCCAGAACGACGGGGGGATCTCAGAGGTCCCACTCGAGGCCGACTACCTGGGCGCGACCGGCACGCCCGTGGCCCACCCGACGCCGGCCGAGGCCCCCCTGGCCCGCGTGAAGGTGGCCGCGTGAGCGCGGCCGGGCCGGTCGCGCTCGAGGAGCGGACGATCTTTGCGATGGGCGGCGGCGGCTTCACGATGGAGCCGGCCAACCCGCTGCTCGACGACTACGTCCTCTCGCTCTCGCCCGCGAAGGAACCGAGGATCCTGTTCCTGCCGACCGCCTCGGGCGACACGACTCCGCAGATCAACGCGTTCAAGGCCCGCTTCAGCGGGCGGACCTGCGTGGCCGAGCACCTCTCCCTGTTCCGCCTGCGCGAGACGAAGGTGCCGCTTGCCGAGCTGGTCCCCGAGCAGGACATCCTGTACGTCGGCGGCGGCTCGATGCGCAACATGCTGGCCATCTGGCGCGCTCACGAACTCGATGCGATGCTCGTGGCGGCCTGGGAACGCGGCACCGTCCTGGCGGGGCTGAGCGCGGGAGCGATGTGCTGGTTCCAGTACGGCATCACCCGCTCCAGCGGGCCGCCCGAGCCGATCGAGGGCCTCGGGCTGCTGGAGGGCTCACTGAGCGTCCACGCCGACGGGGAGCCCGAGCGCCTGCCGGTCTGGCTGTCACACCTGCGCGACGGAACCCTGCCGGGGGGCTGGGCGCTCGACGACGGCGTCGGGCTGCTGTTCCGCGGCCGGCGGATGGAGCGGGTGGTCAGCTCGCGGCCCGGAGCGGAAGCCCAGCGGGTCGATGCGATCGCCGGCGAGCTGCTGCGCAAACGCCTCAAGCCCGACCTGCTCGGCAGCCGCGCCAACGACCCGCTGGGCGGTTATGACGATGCCGTCGAGGAGATGCGCCGGGTCCACCGGCTGCGCCGGGAAACCGGCGGCCGGCGCAGCTGAGCGCCGGCGGCCCGCGGATGCCCTGAACATCTAGGCTGCCCCGATGCGCACGACCCCGCGGGCCCAGTGAGCGAGCGGCGTCCGGTGCTCGTGGCGCCCGACGCCTTCAAGGGCACCCTGTCCGCCGCCGAGGTCGCGGCGGCCATCGCCGGGGGACTGCGCAGGGCCGGGGTCCAGGCCGAGGAGTGCCCCGTCGCCGACGGGGGCGAAGGGACGATCGAGATCCTTGCCGGCCCGCTCGGCGGCGAGCTGCGAGACGCGCCCGCCCACGACCCCCTGGGACGGGAGCTACAGGCGCGCTGGCTGTGGCTGGGCGGACAGGAGACGGCGATCGTCGAGATGGCCCAGGCCTCGGGCCTGGCGCTGATCGCCGAGCACGAGCGCGACGCCGAGCGCGCCTCGAGTGCCGGCACCGGCGAGCTGCTCCTGGCAGCCCGAGATGCCGGCGCGAGACGGGTGATCCTCGCGATCGGCGGCACCGCGACGAGCGACGGGGGCGTCGGGGCCCTGGCCGCGATCGCGCAGGGTGGCGGCCTGGACGGGATCGAGCTGGAGCTGGCCTGTGACGTGATGATCCCGTTCGAGCAGGCCGCCGAGGTCTTCGGCCCGCAGAAGGGCGCCTCCCCCGCACAGGTCAGGCGCCTGAGCGAACGCCTGACCGAGCTCGCGCCGACGCTCCCGCGCGACCCCCGCGGCAGGCCCATGACGGGCGCCGGCGGCGGCCTCGCGGGGGCTCTCTGGGCGAGCGAGGGTGCGGCACTGCGAGGCGGCGCCGAGTTCGTCCTGGAAGCCCTCGGCTTCGATCGGCGACTCACTGCGGCAGGAGCCGTGGTGATCGGCGAGGGCTGCCTGGACGGGCAGTCCCGGCGCGGCAAGATCACCGGCGAGATCCTCGCCCGGGCCCGGCGGGACGGGGTTCCCGTCCATGCGATCGTCGGCTGCCTCGGCCATGGCACGAGCCCCTCCGACTGGAGGAGCTCGCCTCGCTGCAGATCGCCGGCTCGCCCCCGGAGCTCGAGCGCGCGGGCGCGGCGCTCGCGGAGCTCTAGGCTGACGGGCATGCCCCCGCCCCCCTCCGGAGCACAGTTCGAGATCGCCGCCGGCAACCTGCGAGCGACGATCGTCGAGGTCGGCGGCGGGGTGCGCGAGTTCAGCGACGGCGGCCGTCCGGTTCTCGAGCCCTACGGCGTCCAGGACATGTGCGACGGCGCCCACGGGGCGGTTCTCGTCCCCTGGCCCAACCGGCTCGCCGACGGCCGCTACAGCTTCGAGGGCACCGAGCACCAGCTCGCCCTGACCGAGCCCGGGAAGGGCAACGCGATCCACGGGCTCGCCCGCTGGCGGGCATGGCGGGCGCTCGAGCAGGAGCCCGACAGGGTCCTGCTCGCGATCCGTCTGCACCCCGAGCCGGGCTATCCCTTCGATCTCGAGGTGAGCGTGGAGTACCGGCTCGGCCCGGACGGCCTGACGGTCACGACCGAGGCACGCAACCTCGGCGATGGCCCCTGCCCCTACGGCACCGGGCAGCACCCCTATCTCTCCCCCGGTGAGGGAACGGTCGACGACTGCACGCTCGAGGTTCCCGCACGCACGCTGATCACGACCGATCCCGACCGCCAGCTGCCTACGGGCCGCGAGCCGCTCGCCGGGGGCCCGCTGGACTTCCTCGAGGCGCGGGTGCTGGGCTCGCTGCAGATCGACAGCCCGTTCAGCGAGCTGCAGCGCGATTCCGGCGGCCGCGCCACGACCCGCCTGAGCGCTCCCGACGGCGCCACCGTGGAGCTCTGGGTCGACGAGGCCTACCCCTATCTCGAGCTGTTCACCGGTGACACCCTCGCCCCGTCCCGCAGGCGCCGCGGGCTCGGCGTCGAGCCGATGACCTGCCCGCCCAACGCCTTCCGGAGCGGCGAGGACCTCGTGCGCCTGGAGCCCGGCACCACGCACAGGGCCGTCTGGGGCGCGGCGCTTCACCGCTGAGCGCCGGGGGGCGCTTCCTGGTAGAAGTCGAACCATGCCCGAGCTCGCCGCCGACCCCGAGCTTCGCGCCCGACGCGAGGCCGTCGTGCGCGAGCACATGGAGTCCGAGAACGTCCACGACTTCGACACGACGATCGGCACGTTCTCCCATCCCCGCTACGAGATCATCCCGACCGGGGACATCTATGACGGCGAGCAGGAGGTCCGCGGCTACTTCGCCGAGAGCCGGGCCGCGTTCCCCGACCAGCGCAACGAGCTGATCTCGTTGCGCCACGCCGACGACGCCGTGATCGTGGAGTTCGACCTGCTCGGGACCCACACCGGCCCGCTGCGCGAAATCGCGCCGACCGGCCGCGAGTTCCGCACCCGGGTGGTCGCCTTCTTCATCTTCGAGGGCGAGAAGATCGTCTGCGAGCGGGTCTACTTCGACCAGCTCAGCATTCTCGGCCAGCTCGGCCTCGCCTGAGCTCCCGGACCGCCCGCTCGCCCAAACGCCGAACGACCGCCACCACGGCTACAGCCGCCGCAGGGTGCTGCCGAAGGGCATCCAAATGCAGAGCGAGAAGCTGACGATCAAGCAGACGGCGACCGGCTGGTGGACGGTGCAGCGGGGGCGGATACAGCTCGCCGGTGCCTGGACGAGGGACGGCGCCGAACGCGAGCGCGAACTGCTCCACGCGCTGGGCGAAGGTGCCGAGCGGCGTGCCGGCGCCCGCAGCGAGGCCTAGGGACCCGAGGTCGCCGCCGGCGCCTGGGCGGCGTCGGACGGGCCGATCTCATCGGGCAGGTCCGCGGCGGGGAGCTGCTGCCACGGGAACCTGCGCCGGGCATGGTTGATGCGGTAGGCCAGGGCGCCCTGCGCGTTCATCGAGTGCCAGGCGAGGTGGGTCGAGAGCGTCATCTGTGGGATCCAGTAGCGCTCCCCCACCGGCTCCAGCGGACGCGGCGGGCCGAGCTCGACGTCCGCCGCGAGGTGGCCCTCGCCGTCCTCCAGTGACAGCCGGGCCAGGATCGTCCCGTCGCGGTCGCAGATCTGGGACTCGCCGAGCATCTCGGTACGCCACGGGAGACCGGGGATCGACGGCGTATTCCCCGTGACAGGCCCGACGTGGGAGGCGTGGGCCACCGGCACGCCGACGATCCGCGCCACCTGACCGGGCAACTCACGCGCCTGGCGCCGCCAGATCGCATGTTCGCGCGAGACCCACAGCCCGACCGGCGGAGCGCTCCAGTTGAGCGGCATCGACGGCCAGCACATCCCGCCCAGGACCAGCTCGGCTCCCCCCGCCCGGACCCGCCCGGCGGTCCGGTTGCGCGCCCACTCCCACCCCGACATCAGCCCGACGGTCGCCCCGAGCGTCCCGCAGCGCACGACTCCTTCGTCATCGCCGCCGAGATAGAAGTACTGCTCCCAGGCCGTCGGGATGTCCTTGTCGTGCAGGTGCGCCGCTCCGTCCGGCTCGGCCAGGACATAGGTGCCGTAGGCGTTGGCGCCGCGGAGCGCCAGGAACCCGCCGGCGATCACGCAGCCCAGCTCTCGGGCCAGGCCCGTGATCAGGCGGAAGGGCTGCCCGTCGACCGGCCGCGGCACCTCCCTGATCAGCGGGTGGTAGACGTTCGGCGAGCTGAAGGCCTCGGGCAGGACGATCACGGCCGGGGAGTGCTCCCGGTGGGCGTCGCGGACGAGGTCCTCGACCCGGGCGAGGTTCGACTCGACCGCCCCGAGCTCGAGCGCCGGCTGGATGACGGCGATCCGGGTCATGCCCGCACCACCGCCGGCGCCGGGGCCTCGCTCGGCACCGCGGCCCCGTGGCCGACCGGCGGCGCCGGCCAGAGCGCGCCCGGATGCTCCGAGCCGGCGATCAGACGGGTGCTGCGGAAGCGCCCCGCACGTGCCTCGCGCCGGGTCTGCAGCCCGATCCGCAGCTCGCCCGCCGCGCGTCCGCAGCGTTTCGCCGCGTGGCCGCTCGCCGCGCCGCAGGGCCTCGGCGAGCAGGCGCGCCAGACGCGCCGGACGGGCGATCTCTTCGGGCGTCCGCGCCCGGCCGAACAGGTCCGTCAGGTCGGGCTCGCTCGAGCGGCCGGCGTCGCGGACGAGCTCGCAGATCACCGGCGAGGGACGCTCGACGCGGGTGTCCGCGTTGGCGAAGTGGTAGGCGGGCAGGCACTCGCGGTCGCGGGCGGCCTCCCAGCGGCGGGTCGCCCGGTCGACGGCCGCGCTGTCGCCGAGCGCCGGCACGAGCTCCTCGCCGAGCGTCCGCCCGGCGAACATCGCGTCGCGCATCCCCTGGCCTGTGACGGGGTCCTTGAAGTGCCCGGCGTCGCCGGCCAGCGCCCAGCCGGGACCCGAGGAGCTGCGGAAGAAGGCCGGCGTGTCGCCCGTCGAGCGGAGCTTCGAGCCGGGCGGGGCACCCTCCAGCCGCCGGGCGAGGCCCGGGTGTGCGACGAGCTTTCGCGCCCAGTAGCCCTCGGGGTCGCGGCGGGCCTCCCCGACCTCGTCGCGGTGGCCCATCAGCAGCACGAGCAACCGGCCCGCGGGGGTCGTGGGGAAGGCGAATGCAAACGAGTCGCCCTCACGCCACTGCCGGTAGGTCTCCGTCTCGATCGTCCCCGCCAGCGGATCCTCGAGATAGCGGAAGACCAGCCCCCGGCCGTTGCGCGAGAGGCGGTAGGGGCGCCACGCACCGACAAGTGCGGCGACCGTCGAGCGGCGCCCGTCCGCCCCGATCAGGATCTCGCAGGAGACCGCCCGCTCCTCGCCGGAGGAGTCGCGGTAGCGAACACCCGCGACCCTTCCCGCCCGCCAGATCAAACCGGTGGCGGTGCAGTGCTCGCGGACCTCTGCCCCCTGGGCGCGAACCGCCTCGACGAGCTTCACGTCCTGGAGGTCGCGCGGCACGCAGACACCGAAGTCGGTCCCGTCGGCGGCCGGGCGCAGCCGCTCGCGGCAGACGGCGCCTTCGGCCTCGACCTCCACCCAGCGCACACGGCTGGGGTCCAGCTCCAGGATCCCCTGCAGCGCGCCCATCTGCGCGAGCTCGCTGGTCCCGGCGGGCATCAGGACGTGTGTGGAGAGCTGATCGGAGGGGAAGCCCATGCGGTCGAGCAGCAGCACCCGGCGCCCCGACCGGGCCAGCGGCGCTGCGGCGGCACAGCCGGCCAGGCGGGCACCGACGATCACGGCATCGAACTGCTCGGCCTCTCCCAGCCCGCTCATCGGTCCATTGTCCCACCTGCAGGTCCAACAGCCGTCCAGGTCGCCCGGCGCCGACTACAGCAGCAGCCCCGAACGGCCGTGTCGTTCCAAGAGGACGACATGAAATGCCCGAAAGGGCAGGCCGTCTGCCCGACCAGAACGACAGCGAAAGCCAACCAGACAATGCGATCAGAAGACGACACAGCGGTGCTTCAGCTCCCGGCATATGAGCTCCGCCCCCCCAGCACCGACGAGCCGGCGCGCCCGGGCGTCGTGATCCAGATGGACCGCCTCATCGAAGCCCGCGAGCGCCGCGAGGACCGGCCACTGAAATGCGTCGCATCGCGCGAGGGCTGCTCCTGCTGCGAGACCGTCCCGGCCGGGGCCGCGACGGCGGCCTGGGACCGCGCCCAGGGGCTCGGGGAAGGACTCGACGGCTTCTTCCGCTTCGCCTGGCGGGACGAGGCCTGGCTCGGGTTCGGCGTGGCCGGCGGCGAGGTCCGGGGCGTCTTCTGCCCGACCCACCGCGCCGAGCGCGAAGCGCTCACGGCGCAGAGCGCCTCAGTAGGCCCGTCCGTAACCGAGCAGGGCGAAGTTCTCGAGCGCCCTGTCGACCGCGGCCTCAGCCCCGGCGACGCCGGCCCGCGCCCGCGCAAAGGCGGCGGCACTGTGCGAGCGCGCCGCGCGCGCCAGCTGTTCGTAGGCCCCGCCGGCGTCGGCCATCGAACGGAGCAGCAGCACCTGCGCCGCCGCCGCGACGGGCGGCGCTTCGAGGTGGCCGAGATCGGCCGCAGTCGCCGCCAGTCGCCGGCGAGCCCGCCGGCGAGCGCGGCCACCAGGGCAGGTGCGCCGGCCCGGCCCATCCGCAGGCGCGCCTGGCGGCGGGCACCGTCGAGCGCGTCCACAGCAGCCCCAGCCGTGCCCCGTAGGCGGAATCCGGGGTGATGTCCGAGGTCGATTGACCGGCCAGCGAAAGGGTCGCGACGATCTCCCGCAGCGGCGCAGCAGCCGGGCATCGGCCGCCGGTGCGTGACAGGCCAGGACCGTCTCCGCGCCGACGGGTGTGGGGATCGCGTAGAGCTCCAGCGCTTGGGTGTAGCCGGAGAGGCTGACGTCGGTGTAGCGAAGCGCCTGCAGCGCCACCAGGCCGACGACTTCCACCGACGGCAGCCCACGCAGGCGCCCCCAGGCTCGCCGGCAACGGTCCGGGTGACGTTCCGGCGAGCACCCCCCCCTCGAGGCCTGCCTGCACGCCCGTCCCCGCGGGCGCGAGGAACAGCGGGTGCTCCAGCGCCATTCCGGGGATCTCCTTGGCGCCGGCCTGCTGGCGCCAGCCGGACGGGTATTCAAGTGAAAGGTCGGCGCCCGCGGCGACGCGCTCCTCGCCGGCAGGGGCCTGCGCGGCCGGGGTCGCAGAGACCCGCTGAAGCCCGGTCAGGTAACCCAGCACGGCGACTGCCAGCAGCAGCGGCACGATCACCGGCGGAAGTCGCTGGAGTGAGAGTCCCATCGCGCTCAGCCGGACGGTTCGTCAGGGGCCACCGACGGTTCGGGCGAGGGGCTCGGGGGCGTGCCCGTCGACTGAGCGCCCCGGTGCCCGCCGCGGGCGCTCACCGGCGCCCGGACATGGGCGGCCGGTGGGTGTTTCGCACTCCGGATGGGCACCACGGCAAAGGCCTCCCGCACCGTGGCCGGGTCAGGAGTGACGGCCCCGGCGAGGAGCCGATGCGACGCCCGTGCGGGTCGGCGATGCGGGCCGGCCACGAGGGCGATCGCGATCGGCGGCGCCGGGCTCATGCGGACCGGGACGGCGGCGGCGCTCGGGGCGAGGCTTGCGAGCGCCGGTTCACCGGCGGGTGCCTGCGGGCTGGCGGCGCGGCCGAGGAGGAAGCAGCCGCCGAAGACCGCGACGCAGAGGCACGCCAGGACGATGATCGTCCCGATGTCGGCCTGCCCGCTCGAGTGACGCCGGCGGGGACGCCGGCCTGGAATCGGGCGAGTGCTCATGGCGGCGGCGATCATATGCCCGGGCCCACGGCGGACCTGGAATTTTTCGTGCGAGAGCAGGAAGGCTGTGCAACAGTGCCGACGCCAGGATCGCCTCACCTGCGCTTCCGTGGGGCCGATCTGCGAGCATCGCCGTGTGAGTCGATACTTCCGCGGCCGTGGGGGCGCGCGAGCCGGCTCGATCCGCCCCGCCCTTCCGGCGCGAGGACCTCACGCGTTATGCCGAGCCGAAGCTCGCGCGCAGTCTGCTCGAGCTGGCCACCTCGGTCGTGCCCTACCTGGCCCTGTCCTACGCCATGTATCGCTCGCTGGAGGTCTCCTACCTGCTGGTCCTCGCGATCTCGATCCCCGCCTCGGGCTTCCTGGTGCGGACGTTCATCCTGTTCCACGACTGCTCACACGGGTCGCTGTTCGCCTCCAAGCGGGCCAACGCATGGCTGGGAACGTTCCTCGGGCTGTTCGTCTACTCGCCCTTCGTCCGCTGGCGCCACGACCACGCCGTCCACCATGCGAGCTCGGGCGACCTCGAGCGCCGCGGCGGCGGTGATGTGCGGACCCTGACCGTGCACGAGTACAACGAGCTGGCGCCGCGCTCACAGCTCGCCTACCGGCTCTTCCGCCACCCGCTGGTGATGTTCGGCGTCGGCCCGATCGTCGCGCTGCTGATCGGCCCCCGGATCGTCTCCCGCGATGCCCGGCCGCGCATGCGACGCAGCGTGATCGGCACCAACATCGCCCTCGTGCTGCTGTTGCGGCGCTCTGCTGGGTGATCGGCCCGCTCAACTTCCTGCTGATCCAGGCGCCGACCGTGATGCTGGCGGGCTCGGCGGGGATCTGGCTGTTCTATGTCCAGCACCAGTTCGAGGAGGCCTACTGGGAGAGCGGCGAGAGCTGGAGCTACGCGGACGCCGCGCTGCGCGGCAGCTCCTATCTGAAGCTGCCGGCAGTCCTGCAGTTCTTCTCGGGCAACATCGGCCTGCACCACGTCCATCACCTCAATGCGCGAATCCCCAACTACAACCTGCAGCGGGCCCACGACGAGAACGCGGTCTTTCACGACGTGCCGATCCTGTCCCTTCGCGACGGGATGCGCACGACCCGCCTGAAGCTCTGGGACGAGGACACGCGACGGATGGTCGGCTTCGCTGCGGCACGCCGCGCCGAGGCACGCCCCTAGCCCGGACGAGATGCTCTGGCAGCAGGCCGAGCACGAGCCGCTGACACCGTCCCGGTGGGACGGGGAACGGGCCATCGATGCCGTCGCGGCGATCGTCGCGGACGCCGAGGCGACGTTCGAGGAGTGGGGCTGGCCGGCCCACCCCCGCGACGAGGATCTCCCGCCCGATCCTCTCAGCACGCTCTATCTGGGCAGCGCGGGGATGATCTGGGGGCTCAGCCAGCTGGGTTGCTCGCTGGATCTCGCGGGGCTGCTCGAGCAGGCCCTGGCCCGCTACCGGGCAGCGCCGGACTTCGGGCCGAGGCCCACGCCCCGAGCCTGTGGATGGGCGAAACGGGCCTGATCCTCGTCGCGCTGGCACTGGGTGGCGGAGCGGGCGAGCGCGAGCGACTGCGGGAGCTGGTCGGGGCGAACCGCGAACACCCGACCTGGGAGCTGATGTGGGGCTCGCCGGGCACCGCGATGGCAGCACGGGCCGCCGGGATGGCCGAGCAGTGGCAGGACAGCGCACAGCTCCTGTGGGAGCGCTGGGATGAGGCGAGCGAGCTGTGGACGCAGGAGCTCTACGGGAATCGGGCGCAGTTCCTCGGGCCGGCCCACGGCTTCGCCGGGAACGTACATGCGCTGCGTGGCCTCGTCGAGGAGGAGGTGCTCCGCGCCCGCGTCGGCCGCGCGCTCACCGCGAACGTGCGGCGCTCAGAGGGACTCGCCAACTGGCCGGTGAGGGCCGGCGACGGGGTGGGGATCGAGTTGCGCGTCCAGTGGTGCCACGGGGCACCGGGGATCCTTGCGACGCTCGGCGAGCTGATGCCCGAGGCCCTCGCGCTGGAGGCCGGCGAGCTGATCTGGCGGGCGGGGCCGTTGCGCAAGGGGCCCGGCCTCTGCCACGGCACCGCGGGCAACGGCTATGCGCTGCTGCGTCTGTTCGCACTGACCTCCGACTCCAGGTGGCTCGATCGCGCCCGCTGCTTTGCCGTCCACGCAATCGAGCAGGTCGAGCGCGAACGGCGCGCCCTCGGCCGCGGGCGCTACACGCTCTGGACGGGCGACGTCGGGGTGGCCCTGTTCGCGCGCGCATGCCTGCGCGGCGACCCCTCGTTCCCGACGATCGACGGGTGGTGAGGCAATGAACGAGCAGCAGCGCCCGCCCGGGCGGGGGCCGATCGCGCAGAGCTTCGAGGCGCAACTGGAAAAGTCGCCCGCGAAGGGGGGCTGGACCTACGTGGTGTGGCCCGAATCCGCTGCCTTCTTCGGCACCAGAGGCCTCGTCAAGGTCCGGGGCACGGTCGACGGGGAGCCCTTCCGGAGCTCGTTCATGGCGCTGGGCGACGGCCGGCACAAGCTCCCCGTCAAGGGCGATCTGCAGCGCAGGATCGGCAAGCGCGAGGGCGATACCGTCCGAGTGGAGCTCGAAGAGAGGCTGTAGCGCGCCCCGCCGTCACCGGCCGGGCGCTGCGAGCCCCGGCTCGATCACCGTGCCCTCCTCCAGGCCGAAGCGCTCATGCAGCCGCCGCAGCGGCCGGGGCGCCCACCAGTTCCAGGGCCCCAGCAGTCCCATCAGCGCCGGCACCAGGAGCGTTCGGACGACGAAGGCATCGAGCAGGACCGCGGCCACGGCGCCCACGCCGATCTCCTTGAGGAAGATGATGTGAGAGCTCGCAAAGGCGCCGATCGCGACGGCGAGCAGGACCGCTGCGGCGGTCACGATCCGTCCGGTCCGCTGGAGCCCCAGCGCGATTGACTCGTTGTCGTCGTGGCCCTGGTCGTGAGCTTCCTTGATCCGCGAGAGCAAGAAGACCCCGTAGTCGGTCGACAGCCCGAAGGCGATCGCGGCGAGGACCAGGAAGTCGCTCTGCTCGAGGCCGTGCTCGGTCGTGTAGCCGAGCAGGCCCTGCAGCCGGCCGTCCTGGAAGACGAGGACCAGCAGCCCCGTCGCGGCGCCGACCGTCAGCGTGTTCATCAGCAGTGCCTTGAAGGGGAGCGTGACGGAGCCCGTCATCAGCCATAGCGCGATCAGCGTCCCGAGCACGAGGATCGCCAGCGCCAGGGGCAGCCGTTCACCGAGCGCCGTCCGCTGGTCGGCGAATTCGGCGCCCCGCCCGCCGACGTTCGCCGGCAGTGAGGACGGGATCGCCCGGATCGCCGCGATCGCGCGCTGCGCGGGCGGCCCCAGCTCCCAGCCGCCCGTTCGAACGGCGAGCTGCCAGGTCGAGTTGCCGATGTAGGCGGGCGTGGAGACGGCTGTGACGTCCGCGACCGAGCGGACGGAGGCGACGTAGCGGGCCACTTCGCCACCGGCAGCCGCGGGCGCGCTCAGCGCGATGATCGTCGGGGTCGGCCCGACGGCGGGGAATTCGCGGGCCAGCGCCTGTTCCACGACGCGGGCGCTCTTGCTGCCCGGCAGCACCGAGCCGTCGACACCGGTCCACTGGACCCGCAGAGCGGGGAGCGCGATGAGGATCATCGCGCCGGCTGTGACGGCTGCGACGAGCCCCGGCCGGCGCAGGACACGATGAGCCAGGCGGTACCAGCGCCCCTGCTCGGAGGGGCCCGGGACGGTCCGTCCAAGATGGGGCGCCAGCAGGACGAACAGGGCGGGCAGGAGCGTCACCGACACGGCGGCGGCGATCAGCGTGACGGCGGCTCCGCCGATCCCCATCGACTGCAGAAAGCGCAGCGGGAAGACGACGAGCGAGAGCAGTGCCGTCGCCACGGTCGCCGCGCTGAACATGATCGTCCTGCCGGCCGAGCGGACCGTCAGCAGCGCCGCCTCGCGTGGCTCATGACCGCTACCGAGCTCTTCGCGCAGGCGGGAGACCATGAACAGGCTGTAGTCGACGGCCAGCCCCAGGCCGAGCCCGATGACCAGGTTCAGGGCAAATGTCGAGAGCGGCAGCACGGTGTCTATCGCCCGCAGGGCCGCGAAGGCCAACAGGACGCTGAGCCCGCCGACGGTGATCGGCAGCAGCGCCGCGATGCCCCGGAAGATGAAGAAGGCCAGCAGCGCCAGCAGCGGGAAGGCGAGCAGCTCGGCGAGGCCGAGGTCCTGGGAGGCCTGCTGGCCGACCTGCCGGTTTGCGACATCGCTGCCCCCCAGCTTCACTCCGGCGAGACCGCCGAGATCCTTTTCGAGCGCTTCAACGGCATCGCTGGGTTCCGCGCTCGAGCGGAGGGTCACCGCGAGCAGCGTCCGCCGCCCGCCGCTCGAGGCGATCGGCGCCGCGACCCGAGCGACCGACGGGTCCTCAGCCAGCAGCGCGCGCACGCGCGCCACCGAGCGCGCACCGGTCGGTGCGTCGGCGAGGACGAGTACACCGGGCGAGGGCTCGGTTCCGCCGGCCCGTTCGATCTGGCGCTGGGTGCGGGCGGATTGGGAGCCGGGATCCTGGAAATCGTTGCGGGCTTTGAGGACCTTCGGCGCCGAGCCGCCGTAGATGCCGGCGAAGGCGAACAGCGCGACGAAGATCACAACGGCCCACCGTGGCCTTGCGATTGCCTGCTTTGCGATACCGGACATGTCGTCTCCCAGTTGGTTTACGCCGTAAATGTACGGTGTACATGGACACCTGTCAAGTTAACCGCTAGGCTGGCCCCATGGCCACCGAGATCGACCGTCGCCCACGGAGCCGCCGCGGGGAGGGAGAGCAGCTGCGCGAGGCCCTGATCGACGCGGCCGAGGAGCTGATGCTCGAGCTCGGCAGCGCCGAGAAGATCTCCGTACGCGCCGTCACCGCCCGCGCGGGGGTCTCACCGACGGCGCTCTACCTGCACTTCGCCGACCGCGAGGAGCTGCTGCGGGCGGTCTGCAACCGGAGCTTCGAGGAGCTGCGCACCTACCTGCAGAGCGCCGACGAGCAGCACACGGGAGATCCGGTCGCCCAGATGGCCGCGATCGGGCGCGCCTACATCGAATTTGCCGAGCAGCGGCCGGCGGCCTACCGGATCGCCTTCACGATGCCGGTGGGCGAGGGCGACATGGGTGCCGAGCTGCCCGAGCCGCCGACTGGCGCCGAGGACCCGGGCATCGGGGCCTGTGAAATCCTCCTCGCCGCCGTCGCACGGGTCTCCCCGGGTAGCGGCGAGGACGCGGTCCTCGAGACCTCGATCCAGCTGTGGGCGGCGCTGCACGGGTTCGTGACCCTCAGGCAGGCGATGCCGCTGTTCGGCTGGCCCGACTCCGAGCGCTTCCTCGACGGCCTCTGGCACGCGCATTACGGCGTCGCGGGCCAGGCGCCGGCCTAGCGCGCCGACCGGCTCGGCGATCCGGCCCGGACGCGCCTGACAGGCTTCGCGGCCGCCCGCTT
This sequence comes from uncultured Solirubrobacteraceae bacterium, assembly GCA_963787765.1. Lineage (GTDB taxonomy): Bacteria > Actinomycetota > Thermoleophilia > Solirubrobacterales > Solirubrobacteraceae > Palsa-744. The sequence goes on from CAWBEF010000019.1 coordinate 220,214, forward strand.
ATCCTCTCGAGATGCCGCCGAGCCCGCAGGTGAGGACCGGCCCGCAGGCCGGGGATGCCGCAGAGACGTTCGCTTCGCAGCTGATCGCCCGCGACCGCGCTCGGTTCGTGGGACGAGCCCGCGAGTTCCTGTTCCTCGAGCGCTGCCTCTCCGGAGAGCGCCGGGAGAACGTGATCTTCATCTCCGGTCATGGCGGCGTCGGCAAGAGCACGCTGCTGCGCGAGCTCTTGCGGAGGGCGACGGCCGCCGGCTGGGAGACGTTCACGTTGGATGGCCGCGACCTGGAGTCCGAGCCCGACCGGCTCGAGACCGAGCTCCGGCGCGCCCACGCGAGCCCGCGCCCGCTGGTCGTGATCGACTCATACGAGTACATGCGAGCGCTCGACGGGACCCTCCGGCGGAGCCTCTTGCCGGCGCTTCCCGAGAGCGCTCTGGTCGTCATCGCGGGACGGACCAGGCCGGACGCAGCGTGGTCCTCGGGCATCTGGGAGGGAGCGACGGCGGAGCTCGAGCTGCGGCCGTTCTCCCGTGCCGAGGCCGCCGAGCTGCTCGATGCCTACGGTGTCGAGGCCGGGCGGGTCCCCGTGATCGCAGGCTGGGCCCGCGGCTCGCCGCTTGCCCTGACGCTGGCCGCCCAGGAGGCGCCGGGGGCGGGCGAGGAGTCCGAGCGGGCCGCCGGGCCGGAGGCGCCCGAGCTGCTGGCGGCGCTCACGCGCCGGCTGCTCGGCTCGGAGATGAGCAGCGGCCGGCCGATGTCGCTGGCCGTGGCGGCGATCGCCCGTGCGAGCACGCCCGAGCTGCTGGCCGCGGCCCTGCCGGGCGTCGACGCGGTGGGCCAGTACACGAGGTTGCTCGAGCTGACGTTCGCGGAAGAGCTGGCCTCGGGCGTGGTCCTGCATGACCTGGTCAAGCGCGGGCTCCTGTCGGAGTTGAAGCGGACCGATCCCGAACGGGAGCGAACACTGCGCAGGAGGATCGTCGACTACCACTACGGACGCGGCCGCGACGGAGACCAGTTGGCGATCCTCGAGATGTCGCACCTGGTCCAGGACCCCGCGATCAAGTGGGGGTTCGGCTGGGATGGCACAGCCGACCATCGGGTGGACACGGTGCGCGAGCTCGACCTCGAGACGGCGGGGCGCCTGTGCGCCGAGTGGGGCGGCGAGGAGTGGTGGACGCTGCAGCGCCCGTTCTTCGAACGCTCTCCGGCCAGCGTCGCCGTGGCCCGCGACAGAGAGGACGCCCTGATCGGCTACTCGATCAGCGTCGGGCTCGACAGCGCCCCGGCCTTCGCAGAGCGCGACCCGCTGATGGGCCCCTACCTCGGGCACGCCAGGGGCTGCATCACAGAGGGCGAGTCCGTCCTGTGGCACACGGCGATCGCCCCGTCGGATGAGAGGAGGGCGCAGGTGCAGGCGACGCTCGGCGTGGCGGGCGTGCTGCGGGCGGGAGTGTCCAATCCCCGCTTCGCCTATCTGCCGATCACGCCGGATTACCCCGGCGCCGTGGAATTCGCCCGTGCCCTCAACGCCGAGCGAATCCCCTCGCTCGATGTCGAACTGGACGGCAGGGTCGTCGAGTGCCACCGAGTCGACTACGGCTCCCGAGGGCTGATCGGCGCCCTGCGCGCCGTCGTCTACGTCGAGATGGGCCTGGCGGCGCCGGGCGGGGAGACGCGCGCGGAGATCGACCTGGAGACCGTGCGCGAGGCGCTGCGCAACTACCACGTTCCCGCCGAGCTGACACACAGCCCGCTCGCGAGCGGCACGAGCCTGACCGAGCGCGTCGAGTCGGTCCGGTCGCTGCTGCTCGATGCATGCGACCGTGCGTTCGGGAACAGCGAAGCCGAGCTGTTGCTCAAGCGGACGCTCGAGCTCGGGTACCTGCATCCCCGCGGCCATGCGGCGGCGGCCCACGAGCTCTCGCTCAGCAGAGCCTCCTATTTCCGTCGCCTGCGCCGCGCCTCGGAGCGGGTCTCCGAGTACATCGTCAGCGCATAGCCGCCTCCCGGGGCGCGTCTCTGATCGGTCTCAAAGGAGTCTCACAGCGGCGGGTTCGCCGTTCTGCGGCTGTCACAGTCGCCGCCGGGGCTCATCTGCCGAGGCCATCCAGGGGAGAACGACCGATGCTCAGAAGACGTCTCACGTACGCCAACGTGGCCGCGACGCTGGCGCTGCTGTTCGCGATGTCGGGCGGCGCCGTGGCCGCGACCCACTATCTGATCAGCTCGACCCGCCAGATCAGCCCGAAGGTGCTCAAGCAGCTGCGCGGCGGCACGGGCGCGAAAGGGCCGGCCGGGGCGACCGGCCCCGCGGGCCCGGCGGGCCCGGCGGGAGCAGCCGGCAAGGCGGGCATCCAGGGGATCGAAGGCCCGCGCGGGCCGAGCACGGCGTTCCAGTTCGCGAGGAACGAAGTCGGCCAACTGGCGAGCAATGACACCGAAGAAACGGTCGGCACGCTGGCTGTCCCGGCAGGCACCTATGTGGCCTACGCGAAGCTCTATTTCAACAACGAAAGCACGACCGAACTCGCCCAGGTCCAGTGCACGCTGGGCAACAACCAGGGCGCCAACGTCGACACGTCGGTGCTGACGGCGCCGATGAAGAACTTCTTCCCCGGCACCGTCGAGCTTGACATGCAGGTGTGGAGCCTCTTTCCCTCGGCCGGCGACTGGACGGTCAAATGTGAGGACAACTCGGGCCTCGTCAAGGGGTGGTGGCTGAAGATCGACGCGATCCAGGTGGCGGCGCTCTCCTGAGGCGCCCCACAACCCGGCCAATCCAAGCGAAGGAGACGAGCATGGGCCTGTTCAAATCGTTTCGCGACGTTGAAAAGCACAGGAGCGAATACCGGAAGGCCAGCCGGGACTGGCTGGCGGGTGACGACACGCCGCTCTCAGAGTTCCCGGGAGCGCCGCCCGGGATCGACGACATGCTCCGCTACCGCGATCTCGCACAGAGGATCGCCGCATCCGGCGTGGAAGCGCCGGCGGTCCTCACGGCGATCGAGCGTGGGCCGATGCTCACAGGCGGCGCCATTCGGGTCACTTTCGAGGTGACGATCGCGCCCGCCGAGGGAGACCCCTACGCGGCGGTGATCGTGCAGCCGATGATGGACGCCCAGCTCGAGGACCTCTCCGTCGGGCAGCCGGTCACTGTGCGCTACGACGTGGATGAGCGGACGGACGCGCTCATCTACAGCTGGTGAGCGGAGAACGCCTGTGGAGCTCTGGGATCGGGCCGCCCACAAGCTGGAGGAGTCGCTCGTGGCTCACGGGCTGCCGGCCAGAGCCACGGTGATCGAAGCTCGGCTCGCGGACACGCGCCTGGCCGAAGCGTCGGGCTTCAAGCCCGGTGAAAAATTCAACAAGTGGCTTGCCGCACTGCGCCTGGAGCCCGAGGAAGGAACCCCGTTCGAGGTGCGCCTGGAGATGCAGGTTCGCGACACGATCACGCTGGAAAGCGGCTTCAAGCTCGACGTCCTGTTCGACCCGGCCGACACATCGCGCATCGCAGTGGATCCGAAGATCGTTCCTCGCACCATCGAAGACGAACTCACGTGGCTGGCACGGGCACGCGCCGAGGCGCAGGGATTCGACCTGACGGGGTTGGAGGATGCCAATGCCACCGAAATCCAGGCGGTCATCCGTGAACGCCGCTCCGAGCGGGCGAATCAGGAAATCGCGGCCGCGTTGAAGTCCCGGCACGACGGTGCACACGGCCCCCCATCCGGGCCCTCGGGCGTCCGTGCGGACAAGGACGCCAAGCTCGAGCAGCTCGAGCGGCTGAGGAGCGCGAACCTGATCGACCAGGCACAGTACGAGGCCAGCAGGCAGAGGATCCTCGACGGGGGCTGAGCGCGCCTCAGATCTCCAGTGGGCCGGCGACCGGAGCGCCGCTCAGCGGGCGCAGCGAGGGCAGAGCTGGTGAGCTATCGACTCGAGCAGGGCTTCGACGCTCGCGCGCCCGCCCGACCCCGTCGTTTCGAGACCGACCTCAGCCACGTCGTTTCTCACCTGTACGACTCCCAGGAAGTCAATCGATTCGGGCTGCTTGCCCCAGTAGGCGTGATCGCCGATCCTGAGCGGGTTGTGCGGCGTGCCCGCAGGGAAGGGGAACGCCAGCGCGAGGTTGTGCTCTTTCCCGCGGGTTTCGTAGGTCACACGGTCGTCCACGCCGAGGAGAATGAAGCCTCCTTCCGCCTGAGGCATGCCGGTCTGTTCCCGGAGTTCCTTGATCTTCCCCAGCGCTTCGGGGTCAGGCACGAACGCGCAGGTCGATCCGTAGTTGCCGTCCGACCCGGACACAGTGGCAGCAATTTCTTCGGTGGCGCCGGGGAACGACTTGTACGAGGCCAGCCCCCTGCACGTGCGCTTCGAGAGCATCGGCAGCTGCCGGTACCTGGGCTTCGCCGAGGCGCTCGGCGCGAGCAGGCCGAGACAGCATGCGACGGCGAGCATCAGCTTGAGCGGGCGGTCAGGACGGGACACGGCGAAGACCCTACCGCCTGGCGAACGAGACGGATCGGGTCCGCGCCGATCTCCGCATCGGAAAAGACATCGGACACCGCGTTGAGGAGCGCCGCTTCGTCGTGCGGTGCGCGACGAGGGTCCAGCCCGACCCGACCCCAGAACGAGCAAATCCCCCGCTTTCGCGGGGGATTCGGCTCTACAGCGGAGGGGGGGAGATTCGAACTCCCGGTACGCCAATAAGACGCACAACGGTTTTCGAGACCGCCGCATTCAACCGCTCTGCCACCCCTCCGGGGGGACTCGGGAAGGCTAGATGATCCAGACGCCGGTGGCCCGGCCGAACGCTCTCAGGAGTGCTTGGCGGCGCTGCCGGGGGTGGGTTTGCCCTTGGCGGCCGCCTTCTTCGCCGCGAGCCGTCGCGCGTTGATCGCCGCGGCGGCGGTGCGCTCGGAGGCGATCAGGGCAGCGAGCGAGTCGGCTGAGGTTTCGTGGTAGCCGGGCAGGTCCATCGGGTTGGTCGCGCCCACCGGCTCGATCCCTAGCTCGAGGTGGGGCGCCGAGGAGATGCCGACGTCGCCACAGCCGACCTCGGCGATCGGCTGGCCGGCGCTGACCTTGGTCCCGACCGGAACGAGATCGGGATCGGCGTGGCCGTAGTAGATGTAGCGGCCGGCGAAGGGGCCGCTTTCGACCTTCAGGACCGGGGCCCATCGGCCGAACCCTTCGATGCCCTCGTGGACGATCGTGCCGGCGGCGACCGCGAGCTCGATCAGGTGCGGCCCGCACTGGTTGGCGTTGCCGCCCAGATCCACGCCCTGGTCCTGGGTCCACCAGCTGCGCGCGGCGACATGCGAGAGGGGGTAGAGCGGGAAGACCCACCCGACGGGGCTCATCGGGTAGGGGCTGCCCGGAAAGACCGGGACGATCGTGGCGAGGCCGGGCGAGCTGCCTCCGGTCACCGGGGACCCGGGCGCGGGCGTGACACTCGGCACGGTCGTCGTTTCGCTGCCCGGAGCGGCCGTCCCGCCGACGTTCACGGCGGACGCCGACGCCGGGCCCGACAGCAGGGCCATGAGCCCGAGCAGGAAAAACAGGACCGTGTGCGCCGATGGGCGCCTTCGCCGTTGCATTCGCCTCTTATCCGTAGGCCGGCGGGGTTAGCTGACGGGCTAGCGACCTGCGCCTTCCGTGGATTACCGCGGAACTCGCCCCAACAACTCGGTTCCCCCGCTCCCGGGCACAGCCCGGGATTAGGCGCCGCCAGCCTAACGCACCAGACGGCCGGAGTGTGCCGCGAGGGCGCTCAGCGCCCGCCGCGGCGGGCGGCGAAGAAGGCGCTGAGCAGCGCGCCGCAGTCCTCGGCCAACAGCCCGCCGGAGACCTCGGGCCGGTGGTTCAGGCGGCTCTCGCCGAGCACGTCGAGCACGCTGCCACAGGCGCCCGCCTTCGGATCGGCGGCGCCGTAGACGACCCGTGGCAGGCGCGACAGGACAATCGCCCCGGCGCACATCGCGCAGGGCTCGAGCGTGACGTAGAGGACCGTTTCGAGGACCCGCCAGGAGCCGACCGCGCGGGCGGCCTCGCGCAGCGCGAGAATCTCGGCGTGGGCCGTCGGGTCCTGGCGCAGCTCGCGCTCGTTGTGAGCGCTCGCGATCACCTCGCCGTCGCGGACGATGACCGCGCCGATCGGCACGTCATCGTGTTCCAACGCACGCTCGGCCTCACGCACGGCGAGCCGCATGAACAACTCATCGCGTGGAAAGAAGCGCTCGCTCATCGATATCGCCCGCCGGTTCTGCGACAGTGCCTCCCCGGCACCTCCGCCTGCGCATCATCATTACAACCATGTCCTCCTCGCCCGGCCGTCAATCATCCCGTCACAGATCACGGGGGTGGATCGCGATCGCTCCGGCGATCGTGATGCTGGCGCTGCCCGCGGGCGCGGGCGCGAGCAGCGGCCTCCCCGCCACGCGGATCGTCGTCGGCTACGCGACGGGCGCCGCCACCCGCGCGGGGACAGCTGAGGCCGCCAGCGCCTCCGACGGCGAAGCCGCGGTTCACACCCAGGTGCTCAGCACCCCCCGCGGAGAGAGCCTCGCCGACGCTCTGAGGATCATCCGTGCCCGCCCGGGCGTCAGCTGGGCGGTGCCGGACTATGTCGCACACGCGTCCGGCGAACTCGTCCCCGATGACGAGGGCCTCACCAAAGAACCCGGAGGCTGGGAGAAGCTGCAGTGGAACTTCGCCGGGACGTGGGGCGTGGAGGCGCCGCAGGCCTGGGCCAATCTCGCCGCCGACGGTGCTCCGGGCGGTCGTGGGGTCGTCGTGGCGGTACTCGACACCGGCGTCGCATACGCCAATCGGGGCCCGTTCCGGCGCTCCCCCGACTTCGACCGCTACCAGTTCGTCAAGGGCTATGACTTCGTCGCACACAACCCCTACCCCAACGACCGCAACGGCCACGGCACGTTCGTCGCGGCGGAGATCGCGGAGGAGACCAACAACACCTTCGGGCTGACCGGTCTGGCCTACGGGGCGAAACTGATGCCCGTCAGGGTGCTCGACACGCAGGGCGAAGGGGAAGCCTCGACGATCGCCGAAGGGGTCCGTTACGCGGTCAACCACGGTGCGCAGGTGATCAACCTGAGCCTGGAGTTCTCGCCCGGAGTGACGGCCGCGGACATCCCCGAGCTGATCGAAGCGCTGCGCTACGCCCACCGCCACCGCGTCCTGGTCGTCGCCGCGGCGGGCAACGAGGGCCACACGGCGGTCGCCTACCCGGCCCGCGCCCCGGACGTCGTCTCGGTCGGCGCCACGACCGAAAACGGCTGTCTGGCGGCCTACTCGAACAACGGCGCCGGTCTGACCATCGTCGCCCCCGGCGGCGGGCCGGATGCGAACCTGCCGGGCGACCCGAACTGCTCACCCGAACACCCCGGACGGGACATCTTCCAGGTCACCTTCACCGGTACCTCCCCGAAGAACTTCGGGATCCCCACGGGCTACGAAGGGACCTCGATGGCGACGCCCGAGGTCGCCGCGACCGCCGCGCTGGTGATCGCCAGCGGCGTCCTCGGCCCGCATCCGACGCCCGCTCAGCTCACCGCGCGCCTGCAGGCCACGGCCCGCAAGATCGGCGGTGGCGGCGACGAATCGCTCTACGGCGCCGGGCTGCTGGACGCGGCAGCGGCGACCGCCCCCGGCGGGCCGGGCGCCGTGCAGGGCTAGCGCCGCTGCTCCCGAATGAATCCCGATGAGCGATCAGGCGCCCGGCGGCGCTGACATAGCGGTCGTCGGCGGCGGGATCGTGGGCCTCGCGGTCGCTCGCGAGCTGATCACCCGCCACCCGTCGGCCTCGGTCTGTGTGCTCGAGCGCGAGACCGAGATCGCGACCCATCAGACGGGCCACAACTCGGGCGTCATCCATGCCGGCGTCTACTACGTCCCCGGCTCGCTCAAGGCGCGGCTCTGCGTCGAGGGGGCGCGGGAGATGTACGAGTACTGCGAAAGCCACGGTGTCGCCAGCGAGCGCTGCGGGAAGCTCATCATCGCCACCGACGCCTCCGAGCTCGAGCGGCTCGCCGAGCTCGAGCGCCGGGGACAGGCAAACGGCGTGGCGGGGCTGCGCCGGATCGACGCCGCCGAGATCGAGGCGCTCGAGCCCCATGCGCGCGGCATCGCGGGCCTCTACTCGCCCTCGACGGGGATCGCGGACTTCCCCGGCGTGGCCCACGCCTACGCCCGCGACATCGCCGAGACAGGGGGCACGATCGCCACCGGCTGCGAGATCACGGGTGTTTCGCGCTCGAACGGGCGGCTGCGCCTGACCCACTCCCACGGCGCGACCGAGGCCGGCCACGCCGTCTTCTGCGCGGGGGCCTGGGCCGACCGGCTGGCGGTCGCCGCGGGCGCCGATCCGGACCCACGGATCGTTCCCTTCCGCGGCGCCTACCTGCGGCTGCTGCCCGAGCGCCGCCACCTGGTCCGTTCGCTGATCTACCCCGTCCCCGACCCCTCGCTTCCCTTCCTGGGCGTCCACCTGACCAAGCACATCGACGGCGAGGTCCTGATCGGCCCGACCGCCCTGATGGCCGGCGCGCGCGATGCCTACCGTCTGGGGAGGGTCAGGCGGCGGGACCTGCTCGAGACGCTCGCCTGGCCCGGGACCTGGCGGATGCTTGCCCACTGGTGGGCGACCGGGATCACAGAGCTGCGCCACGCCGCGCTGCGCTCGGCCTTCGTCAGGGCCGCCTCCCGCTATGTCCCGGAGCTCGAGAGCGCCGATGTCATCGGCGCCTTCGCCGGTGTCCGGGCGCAGGCCCTGGGCCGGGACGGCAAGCTCGTCGACGACTTCGTCTTCTCGCACACCGAGCGGGCGCTGCACGTGCGAAACGCCCCCTCTCCGGCAGCGACCTCCTCGCTGGCGATCGCCCGCCACATCGCCGACGAAGCCGACCGCGCCTTCGGCCCCGGCGCCTGAGGCGCCCGACGGCCCGGGCGGCCCTCAGACGGTGCCGGCCGCGCGGAGCTTCGCGATCGCGTCCGGCACGCCCTCGCGGGCCGTGGCAAACCGCGGCTGCCAGCCGAGCTCGGCCTTGATCTTCGCGTTGCTCGTCCGCGCCGAGCGGACGAGCGCATCGACGGCGTTGTTCCCGGCGATCAGCCGCACGAGCCCGGCGGGTATCCGCCTGGGCGGGCCGACCCCCAGTGCGTCCGCCGTCAGCTTCATGAAGTCGTAGAAGCGGATCGGCTCGTCGTCGGCCACGTGGAAGGTCCCGCCGAGCGCAGCGCTTGAATCGACGGCCAAAAGCAGGGCGCCGACGACGTCATCGACGTGGACGACGTCCCACAGGTTCGCGCCGCTGCCGATCACCGCGAAGCGCCCCGGCTGGCGCAGGCGCGGGACCAGCTCCTGGGCATACCAGCCGCCCGGGCCGTATACGTGCGAGGGGCGGATCACGACCGCCGGCAGGCCCGAGCCGAGGACGATCTGCTCGCCCTCCTGCTTGGCTCGGCCGTAGGGGGTCTCGACGGGCAGCGGGCGCGACTCGACGAGCAGCTCGCCCTGGGCGTCGCCCGTCACGACAGTCGAGGAGAACACGACCCGCGGCCCGCCGGACGGATCCGCTCCGGCGAGCTCCAGGCACCCGTCGATCAGCCGCTGGGTTCCGCGGACGTTGACCTCGTAGACCTTCTCGGCGCTGCGCTGGGATGCGATCTCGGCCGCGAGGTGAACGACGCAGTCAGGGCGGGCCTCCGCCAGCGCCCGCTGCACGTCGCCGCCGAGGTCCCCCGGGACGGCGCTCGTCCCCGACGGCTCGGAGCCGGGCCGGCGAACGAGCGCCGAGACCTCCTCGCCCCGCTCCACGAGCGCCCGGCAGAGGGCACCGCCGATGAAGCCGCTGGCCCCTGTGACGAGAACGCGCACAGCGCGAGCCTACATCTCGAAGGCCGTTCGCCCCCCGCTGTCGATCAGCTCCTGCAGCAGCGACCGGCCGTCGCCGATCACCGGGCCGCCGTGGGCCAGCAGCAGGTGCTCGAAGTCGAGCTCCTCCAGCAGGCGCCCGTATGCGTCGAGCAGTCCCCGCTTGGTCGCCTCAGGATCGTCCATCATCGAGTCGGGCACGAAGCCCAGCGGGCCGCCGGTCCCGAGCAGCCCGCCCCGGACGACGCCGTCGGCCAGCGAGAGCGCCCGCGCCTCGGGCAGGTAGAGGGCGCTCTCATCGGGACAGATCGCCCCGACCGCGCACGCCCGGACGGGACCCGGCAGCTCCTCTCCGGCCGCGAAGCCGAGGACCGCCGGGCCGCCGGCGAACTCATGGAGGCCCGCGCTGCTGCAGTAGATCGGACAGCCGAAGCGCTCGGCGAAGCGGCCCGCCTCACGCAGGTGATGGCGGTTGCTCAGCAGGACCGCAGCGGGCTCGCGCGGGCGCGAGGCGAACCACTCGATGCCCTCCTGCTCGGGGATCAGCGGGTCGATCAGGACGCCGCCCGGCTCGAGCCAGTAGGAGGAGACGACGATCCCCAGCTTGGGGTGGTGCGCCGCCCAGTGCCAGACACCCGGGAGAACCTCCTCCATGGGAGCGAGCCTACCTCACCGCGGCGCGCTCGATGACGGCCGCCATCTCGCTGCGGAAACGCTCGCGGGAGAAGCCGCGGGCGTTCTCGCGCATCGCCCCGGGATCGAGCTCCAGCGCCTCGAAGCGCTCGATCGCGGCGGCGAGTGTCCCCTCCTCCTGAGGCTCGAAGAGGACACCCGTGCGGCCGTCCTGGACGGTCTCCAAAGCCCCGCCGATGCCGTAGGCGATGACGGGCACGCCGGCCGCCTGGGCCTCGACGGGGACGATCCCGAAGTCCTCCTCACCGGGGAACAGCAGCGCCCGCGCACCCGACAGCAGCCGGTCGCGCTCGGCGTCGGAGACCTTGCCGAGGAACTCGATGCCGGGGGCGGCACCCGCGCGCACGGCTGTGAGCGCGCGTCCGTCGCCCGCGACCTTCAGTGCCCGGCCCAGCGCCCCGCAGGCGGCGACGGCGAGGTCGACGCGCTTGTAGGGCACGACCCGGCCGAAGGCCAGGTAGTAGTCCCCCGCAGCCCGCGTCAGCGAGAGGTAGTGATCGACGTCGACGGGGGGATGGACCACCTCGGCGGTGCGCCCGTAGAAGCGCTCGATGCGCTCGGCGACGTGGCGGGAGTTGGCGACGAACACGTCCGGGCCCGATGCTCCCGCCAGATCGGCGCGGCGCAGCTGGGCGAGCAGCGGCGGCAGCAGGATCCGGGTCAGGCGCCCGACCTGCTCGCCGGCGAGGAACCCCTCCTCCCAGGCGTAGCGCATCGGCGTGTGGCAGTAGCAGACGTGGAGCGTCCCCGGCGAGGTGCGGACGTTCTTCGCATTCGCATGACTGCTCGAGAGGACCAGGTCGAAGCCCGACAGATCGAAGGCCCTGAAGGCCCGGTTCATCAGCGGCAGCAGCTTCGGGTAGTGGCGGGCGGCTCGGGGGATCCGGTTCAGCCACGAGGCATGGACCGTGCGTCCTTTGATCTCCTGCGGCCAGGGGGCGGGGTCGTAGATCGAGGTGAACAGCTCCGCGGCGGGGAACATCTCCAGCAGCTCCAGCACGACCTGCTCGGAGCCTCCCGGGATCGTCAGCCAGTCGTGGACCACGGCAACCCGGGTGAAGCGCTCGCGCAGGGCCTCGAGCGCTGACGCGCCGGCCGATTGCTGAGCTTGCTCCACCGCCTCGAGGGTACACGCCCCGGCGCCTGGGATCATGGCGCCGATGAGCCCTCCGCCGGCCCTCGCGGGCCGAGACATAGTCTGCGTCGGGTTCGCCGACTGGGACACCGAGCTGTGGACCAACCAGCACCACCTGATGGCCCGGCTGGCCCGTGGGAACCGGGTCCTGTTCGTGGAGTCCCTTGGCCTGCGCCGCCCGCAGCTGGCGGGCCGGGATCTGCGCCGCATCGCCCGCCGGCTGCGCCGCGGACTCGCCCCGCCGCGGCATGTCGACGGCCTCGATGTGCTCTCCCCGCTCGTTCTGCCGCTTCATTCGAGCAGGGCGGCGCGGGCGCTGAACGCGCACCTGCTGCCGGCGCTCGTGGGACGGGCGGCACGGAGGCTGGGACTGGAGCGACCGATCCTGTGGGCCTATGTGCCGCAGGCGGAGCTGCTGATCGAGCGGCTCGACCCGGCGCTCGTCATCTACCACTGCGTCGATGACATCAGTGCCCATGCGCTGATCGACACGGACAGCTTCCGTGCCGCGGAGGATCGCTTCGCGGCACGGGCCGACCTCGTCCTCGCCAGCGCCCCGGCGCTGGCCCGGCGCATGAGGACGCTCTCCGGCAACGTCCTCGAGGCGCCCAACGTCGCCGACACGGAGCTGTTCGCGCAGGCCCTCGAGGACGGCCCGACCGACGCCGCCCTCGCCGCCCTGCCGCACCCGCGGATCGTCTTCACCGGGGCCATCTCCGAGGTCAAGCTCGACATGGCACTGCTCGGCGAGCTGGCCCGCATGCGCCCCGGGTGGTCCTTCGCCCTCGTCGGCCCGGTCGGAGCGGGCGACCCCCACACCGATATCTCGAGCCTCGCCGCCGAGCCCAACGTCCATCTGCTGGGGATGCGCGGATACGGCGAGCTGCCGGCCGTGCTGCGGGGCGCCGACGCCGGGCTGATCCCCTACGCCCGCAACGAGCTGACCGAGAGCATCTTCCCGATGAAGGTCTACGAGTACCTGGCAGCCGGCCTGCCGGTCATCGCAACGCCCCTGCCGGCGCTCGAGGGCCTCACCGACGTCGCCTGCGCGCCGGATGCCCGGGGGATCGCCGCGCTGCTGGATGAGGCCCTGGCGGCCGACACACCGGCCCTGCGCGCGGAGCGCTCCGAGCGTGCCCGGGGCCACTCGTGGGACGCCCGGATCGCCGAGATCACAGCCGCCATCGAGGCGTTGTGAGAGACCTGTTCGTCACGACCCACACCCCCGCCGTGGGCTCCGGGCACTCAATGCGCTCCTACGGCATCGTCCGCGCCCTGTCCGAGCATCGCGGCGTCGATCTGCTGTACACCCGTTTCGATGCGCCCGAGCCCGACGCGGCCTACCGCGCCATCTCCGGCCTCGAGCTGCATGAGTCGATCGCCTCCCGTGGACCGCGGCGGGCCGCGGCCTATGCGCGGGCGCTGGCGGGCGGAGCTCCCAACTGGATCGCCCGAGCCGTATCACCCGACCTGGCAGCGGCGGCGGCGCGCCTGGCCGCGGCACCCGGCAGGGGCCGCGTGATCGTCGATGGCCCCGTCGCGGCTGCGACGCTGGCCGGGCTCGCAAGCAGCCGCCCGGTGATCTACAACGCCCACAACCTCGAGTCGGCCTTCCGGCACGAGATCAGCGAGGAAGAAGCCCGCGGCGCCGAGCGGCTGCGGCGCTTCGAGCGCAACGTCCTGAGCCGCTCGGCCGAGTCCTGGATGGTCAGTCAGGCCGACCTGGCGGGCGCCCGCGAGCTGTGCCCGCAGGCCAGCCTGCGTTACGTGCCGAACGTCGTCGACACGGCGGCAATCGAGCCCGTCGCGGAGCCTGCCGCGGAGCCGCGCGTGCTGTTCGTGGCGACCTTCACCTACGCGCCGAACCGGGCCGGGCTGCGGTTCCTGCTGGAGCAGGTCCTGCCGCTTGTCTGGGCGCAGATCCCCGATGCCGAGCTGGTGCTCGTCGGGCGCGGCCTGGAGGAGCCCCCCAGCGCCGACCCCCGCGTCCGCGTTCTCGGCTTCGTCGAGAACCTGCGCCCGGTCTACGCACAGGCCCGCTGTGCGGTGGTCCCGCTGCTGCAGGGCGGCGGCACGCCGCTGAAGCTCGTCGAGGCGCTGGCCCACGGCCTGCCGATCGTCGCCACACCCCTCGCCGTCAAAGGACTGGACGTGCAGGACGGCGTCCATGCACTGCTGGCGGGCGATGCCGAGTCCTTCGCCGCGGCGCTCACGACCGTGCTGCGTGACGGGGCCGCAGAGCTGGGGCGCCGCGGCCGCCGGCTGGCAGTCGAGCGGTATTCGATCGAGGCACTGGCCGAGCTACTGGCGGACAACTCGGCCATGGACATGCGTCCAACGGACCCCTAGCCGCTCACGGGAGAGCCGCGGGGACCCGAAAGTTCTCGTGCAGACCTAAAGAAGGCACCGGCGAAGCAGGCCGGGCGCCATCCCGACAAAGGCACACCTGCCGCGAGGCAGGCTCGCAAAGCCAGGGGTCTCTTCGAGACAGCCCGGCCACCGAAGGAGAATCCAATGACCAGCTCCCGCCCGGGTTGGACACGACTTGCGCTGCTCGCTGCGCTGACGGCGGTTTCGACCGTCTGCGCGGGTGCACCCGCTGTGGGCGCAACCGCCTACCGTGCCAGCGCAGCCTCGATCCACGCTCACAGCACCGAGGCCACCGACCGCGCCCAGATCTTCCAGTCGAGCACCCAGCGGCTGCTCGAAGGCCGCCGTCGCCACCTCGCACGTTGCCTGGCCCGCCACCCCGACCGCTGCGCTCGCTGGCAGACGGCCGTCGAACGGGCCGAACGCCGCCTGACCCTCGCCCAGACGCGACTGAACGACATGCGCACGGCGCCCGTCGTCACGCTCTCGGGCGAGACGCTCAGCTGGGCGCCGGTGCCCGGCGCCTACGCGTACGTCCTCAAGCGCCGCGCACCAGGCCTGCAGGCAAGCCACTGGCTCGTCTACGGGACATCCGTCACGCCGCCGGCCGTCCCCGGCGAAACGGTCGAATACCTCCTCAGGACGGCCGCCCAGGGCAGCGAATGGGCCCCGGCCGTCACGATCACCTACCCAGCCACCTCGCCCCCGTCCGGTGAAACCGGCTCGGGTGCCGGATCCGGCTCGGGCACCGGGGGCGGCTCGGGGCCCGGGTCGGGATCCGGCCCTGGGGGGGAAACGCCCAGGGAAGAACACATCAAGGCGGAAGAAGCGAAGGCCAGGGAAGAAAAGGCGAAGGAAGAAAAGGCCAAGGAAGAAGCGCAAAAGGGCTCGAGCGCATTTGAAACGGGGGTTGTGCCGACCACCCTCGCCGAAAGCGAGCCCTCGACGGTCAAGTCGCTGGGGGCCGGCAGCGTGCGGATGGAGTTCCCGATCGGCGCGCCCGCCTCAGCACTGGCCTCGGCCGTCGAAGCCTATGCCAAGGTCGGCCTGAAGCTGCTGCCGCTGGCCGGCTTCGACGGCGGTATGCCGACCCCGGCCGAAGCTCGCAACCTGGCGAGCTGGGCCGCAACCTACGGGCCCGGAGGGACGTTCTGGGCGGGCAAGAGCTATCCGGCCTCGGCCGCCGTCACCGACATCGAGTTCGGCAACGAGACCAGCTACGTCTACCAGTACTCCGAAAACTCGCCCGCCGCCTACGCGGCCAGGGCGCAGACCTACGCCCTGCGCTTCAAGGAAGCCGAGATCGCCGTCAAGGAAGTCGAGCCCGCCGTGGGCCTGCTCGCACAGGCCGACGACGGCGGCAGCGGCTCGCCGGCCTGGGTGCAGAACATGTTCGCGGCCGTCCCCGACCTCGCCTCGCGCGTCGCCGGCTGGACGGTCCACCCTTACGGCACGACCTGGCAGAAGAAGATCGAAGACCTCGTCAACTTCACAGCCGCGCAGGGCGCGCCGAGCTCGATCCCGATCTACGTGACCGAGCTGGGGATCGCCGTGGACAACGGTCATTGCGTCAACGACAACTACGGCTGGAACCCGTGCATGAGCGACGCCGAAGCAGCCTCCACCCTGGCGACGGTGGTCGGTGGCATGCGCAGGCTGTGGGGAAGCCGCCTGAAGGCGCTCTACCTCTACCAGGCACAGGACGAGAAGCCCGAAGGGATCTCCAACGAACGCGAGTACTACTTCGGCCTGCTTCAGTCCGACGGGGCCCCGAAGGGCGCCTTTACGACGGAGGTCGAGTCGATCATCGCCTCCGGCGGACAGGCGATGGACTCCGTTCAGCGCGCGGCGCGCCAAGGCTCACCGGCTCGCGCACGTGCGGCCGGTGTCGACCGCAGGGCCCGCATCGCAGCGGTCCGCCGCGCGGCCAGGCGCCGTGGCCGCCTCGCCCGGCGCCGCGCACGCGAGCTCGCTCGGCGGGCCGGCTAGCCTCCCTCGGCGGCGGTCATCCGGGCGAGCAGCCCGAGCAGCCCGATCTGGGCAGCGACGAGGACCGTAAAGCGCGTATCGACTCCGGTGAAGCTGGCTGTCGTCTCCATCACCGCAAGCCCTGCGAATCCTGCGAGCGAGGCGAGCCCGAAGGCCCGGATGAGCGGCTCACGCGCCCGGCGCCAGACCCGCCAGGCGAGCAGCCCGGAGCCGATCAGCAGGCCGAGGTATGCGAACAGCCCGAGGATCCCGAGCTTCAGCCAGTACCAGAGGGCGGCGAAGTGGACGTAGCCGCGTCCGCCTTCGTGCTCGACCGGCAGGGTCCGGTGCGTCGCCCGCCATTCGACCCCTATGCCGAGACCGCTCAGCGGGTGTTTTTCGATCTCCGCGATCACGTTGGCCCGCTCGTCGAGCCGGTAGCGATCTTCGATGTTGTTCTCGATCCTCGTCGGCGAGAGCGATGCCGCCCGGGCGAGGATCGGGGAGCTGTCTTCCAGATGCACCGAGCTGAGCAGCCAGACGGCCGCGAGCAGCGCGAGGCCGATCGGGATCAGCATCCTGCGGCCTGCCGGTTTGAGCGCGAGCATCAGGACCAGGGCGAGCCCCAGGACGGCCGCGATCCAGAACGAGCGGCGATATGACAGCAGCAGCGAGGCGAACAGCAGCGGGCTTCCCAGCAGCGCCCACAGCGGTGGGCGCAGGCGGGCCAGGACCGCGGTGAAGATGCCGAGAATGGCAATCAGGATCAGCCAGTTGGCGGTCGGTTCGTAGTAGGTCAGCGCGCCCGTGCCCTCGATCGGGGGGGCATACCCGGAGGCGATCTCGGCGAGCCCCAGCAGCGCCTTGACGATTGCCAGCCCGTAGGCCAGGCGCAGAAGGGTCATCACCTCCGAGAGCTCGACGTCCATGTTCGCGACCGCGACGGGGAGGAACAGGAGGTAGTCGAGCAGGTTCTCGTCATGCAGGGCACCGCTGATCCCGATCCCCGCGGTGTGGCCGGTGACGACGCCCGAGACCATCGCCAGAGCCAGCAGGGCGAGCGGCAGCACGAGCGGCCTGGGCACCTGCAGCCTCCGTTGGTGGCGCAGCAGGTCGAGCCCCACCGAGAGCACGACCATCGCCACCAGGATGTTCATCACCGTCGCGTGCGTGTAGAGCTTGGCCGTGAAGTTGAAGAGACCGAAGTCGGCCCCCTCGGCGAGGATCGTCAGCCCGACAACGAAGCCGAGCATCACGATCGGCCGCCGGAGCATGGCCACGACCGCCACGACGCCCAGCGGGAGCAGCAGCCCGGCCGTACCCAGCTTGTGGATCCCCGCGTAGGCGATCAGCGCCGTGATCCCGGCGAGGAGACCCGCCAGGAGCAACTCGCTGCCACGCAGCCGCCAGGCGAGCATCGCCGCGCCTATTGGTGCTGGCGCTGGCGGGAGGAACCGCGGGTCGGTTCCCGCTGGGCGCTCGCGCCCGAACTGCGGGCGGGGGCCTCCGTCAGAGCCGGGATGACCGGGTCGAGCGTCGGCTCATCGCCGCGATAGGACTGGTAGCCGTACTCGCCCGCCTCACGGATCCCGGTCACGACGAGCCCGACCGGCTCGACGATGTGATGATCGAGGATGCGCCGTGCCCGCGTCACATCGTCGCGTGTCGTGTGGTCGATCCGCGCAATCAGGATCGCCGCATTGATCGCCGGGTTGTTCAGCAGCACATGGGCGTCCGCCACGGGGTTCAGCGGCGGGGCATCGACGATCACCATCGTCCCCTCACCTCCCAGCTCGGAGATGATCTCGGCGATCGCCGGCGAGCCGAGCAGCTCGGACGGGTTGAACGGAATTCGCCCGGCCGGCAGGACCGAGAGGTTCGGCACGTCGGCGAGTGGCTCGATCAACAGGTCGGCGACCGGCCGGTCGCTGGTGAGCGCTGTCGTGAGGCCGTCCGCCGACTCGAGGTCGAAGTTCAGGCTGAAGGTGGGGCGGCGGAGATCGAGCTCGATCAGGACGACCCGGCGGCCGGCGAGCGCGATCGTGTGAGCCAGGTCCACCGCGACGGTCGTCTTGCCCTCGCCGGAGACGGCGCTGGTGAGCATCAACGTGTCGATCTCACGGGTCACCGCGGCGAAGTCCAGGGCACTGCGAAGGATCCGGTAGGGCTCCAGCAGCTCCGTCCGGTCGGCGGCCCGCCGCACGCGGAAGCCGGACTGGGGAATCGCGCTCAGCACGGGGAGCCTGTACTGGCGTTCGAACTCCTCCAAGGTCTTGATCCGCCGGTCCAGCGACTCGAGCAGGAAGACCGTCGCGAGCGCGAGCGCGAGCCCGATCACGAGGCTGAGGATGATGGTCGTCGTCAGGCTCTTGCCGACGAGCTTCCCGGGTCCGGCCAGGCCGATCACGCTGGCCCCGCCGCCGGCGACGGCGCGCAGGGCGTTGAGCTTCTGTGCATAGCCTTCGAGCGACGCTTTTTCGCTCGACCCGGCGGGCAGCGACGCGATCTGCTGCCCCAACCTGGTCTGGGCGGTTTCGATCCCCGACAGCTGCGACTTGACGCGGAAGGCGATGTACTGGGCGGCGAATGCGTTCGCGAGGCGGGTCGAGAACTCGGGACTGCCGGTGGTGGCGATCAGGTTGAGAACGTTTGCGTTCGGTGCCGCTTCGACTTCCACCTCACCGAGCAGTTCGCTGGGCGATGCGCTGAGGTGAAGTTCCTCGCGGACACCTTCGGCGACCGCCGTCGAATGGGCCAGCAGGACTTCCGTGTTGGCTTCCCGCTGCGGTTCGCTGCCGCCGGTGGAGATCTGCAGGGCGGAGTCAGAGGGCGTGCCGCTCTGGAAGGCGACGCTCGCGGTCGAGGAGTAGGACTTGGCAGCTTTGCGCTGGTGCACCACGCCGACGGCCACGCAGGCGAGGACGATCGCGCCCATCACGAGCCAGCGACGGCGGAGGATGCTCAGCAGATTGGCCGGAACCTCGCTGTCGCGCGCACGCTCGAACTGCAGACCCGTGCTCATCGGTGCCGGCTCGGCCGTCGCGGGTGGGCGCTCATACTCGCGCCCGTGGGTACGGGTGTGGTCTCATCGATCTCCACGCGTGGCAAGCATCGTCCGCGATCGCCCTTCGCTTGAGGGTCGCACATCGCCGGCGATCGTGGTTCACTCCGGCGATCGACCGATCCTAGCCCGAGTGATGGCCCGGCGAGGAGCGTGGGAGCGAGCCTTCACCGCGCGGCGCCCAGGGCAGCGGCGGCGTCGGCGACGAAGCGCTCCTGCTCGGCCAGATAGGCATCGAGTGTGAAGTCGGCGGCACGGAGCTCGGCCCGGGCGACCCGGGCGGCCGTCTGGTCGGGTTCTGTGATCGTCCGCTTCAGCGCCGCCGCCGCGGCCGCGGCGTCCCGTGCCGGATAGAGCAGTGCATGCTCCTCGTCATGCATCCCCTCGCCTATCCCGCCGACGTCCGCGGCAACGAGCGGGACGCGCGCAAGGGCCCCCTCGATCGTCACGAGCGGGAACGGCTCTTCCCACAGCGAGGGCACAATCAGGACGTGGGCGCGGGCGAGCTCGGCCGCCACCCGCTCGGGGCCCTGCTGTCCGATCAGGCTGACCGACTCCCCCACCCCCAGGCTCCCCGCCAGGGCTCTCATCTCGGCTCCGTGTGGGGCCTCCTCGGGCCCGATCACGACCAGGCGTGCCCTGATCCCGTGTTCGCCGGCCAGCAGCGCGAGCGCGCGGATCGCTATCTCCAGGCCCTTGAACGGCGTCACCCGGCCGAGGAAGAGGATCTGGGGCTGCGGCGCAGGGTCGCGCACGACGGCCGCGTAAAGCGGGCCGTGGCGGGGTACGGAGTGCCCGACCCGTTCCAGGACCGGTTCGATGAAGTCGGGGGGTTGGACGCTTGCGCGGATGAACTCCGAGTTCCATGAGATCGCCGCCCTCAGCGGTGCGCGCGGCGCCACGCGCAGGGCGGGCAGCCTGTTCACCGCCCGGCAGGCGACACTCCAGGCCGCTCGCGGCGCGCTGCGCTCCCCGGGCAGCAGTTCGCGCATGAACTGGTCGTTGACGAACAGGCCACCTAGTGCATGCGAGCAGACGCGGAAGGCGATCGGCAGGCCGCTGTCGGCGAGCAGGCGCAGTGCCGTCTGGGGGGTGTTGGAGTGGTTCCAGGAATAGACGAGGTCGGGCCTCCAGGCAAGCGCCCGGCGGGCCGCTGCCGCCGCCCCGAGGGCCGCCCTCGGGGCGCGCACGGCGCCGTGGCGGTCATCGGCGAGAAAGCTCAGCTCGCGTCTGACGCCCGGGTCGGCGGGGGCCGCGCCGCGCTCGAGATCGCTTGTCAGGACGAGAACCTCATGGCCGGCGGAGAGCCGTTGCACAACCGCCGAGCACTCGACCTCATAGCCGCCCCTGACGATCGGCGGGTAGAGGTTCGAGAGGACGAGGATGCGCATCTCAGGCGGGAGTCGGGCCGTGGAAGTACCAGAAGACGGTCACGACGCGAAGCAGGCCCTCGAGCTGTGGGTAGCGCTCCGCCGGCGGCGCCGAGAGCAGCTCCTCGACCGGCCGGCGGGCGACGAACTCCCACAGCGGCGAGTCCCCGGCGGAGCCGAGCAGCTCGCGGATCACCTCAAGCTGCTGCTCGAACCATTCGAAGACGAACGGCGGGCGCCCACCGTCGAGTGCCACTCCTCTGCGGCGCGCCCCGTAGCGCCCGGCGAACACGCGGCCGAGCCGGCCGACCGCCCGCGGGGCCGCACGCCACGGCAGCGGCGGGCGCAGGGGCCGTTCAAAGGGGTACTCGTAGAGCTCGGGCGAGAGGCGCGAGAGCAGCTGGTGGTAGGGAACTTCGACGTAGCGCTGCTGTGGCGAAAGGGCCAGGCAGTACTCGGCGTAACGCCGCGAACAGAACGGGCTGAAGAAGTCATCGGCGTGCGCCGCCCGCCGCGGGCCCGTGGCACCGTGGCAGGCGACCCGCTCGAAGACGAAGAACTGCTCGGCCAGCTCGTTGACGTGCCAGCCCTCCTGCATCCGGCGCTCCGCGAAGTCGGTGATGCTTCGATCCAGCAGCCCCTCGGCGGCCGGCGTCATCAGCCCGCGGAAGCCGTCGGCCTTCATCGACAGCAGACGTGTCTGGAGCCTCAGCGAGCCGCCGAGCAGGGGCACGTTGGCGGCGCTGATCGGCGTGTCCCCGGGGCCGGCCCTGCCGATCTCGGCGCCGACCCCCGAGAGCTTGACGCCGATCCGTTCCGGCGAGCCGATCTCCTCGGCGAAGTCCACCAGCTGACCGAGGTTCGAGAGCCCGTCCGTCTGCGCCAGGAAGCTCGCCGCGATCTCTCCCCAATCGAGCTCGGCACCTCTGTCAGGGTCGACCGTCCGGTGCGCGAAGCCGAAGTCCCGCGCCAGCCGCTCGGCCCAGCGGACGTCCCCGTCGGTCGGTCGACCGATTGTGTAGAAGTCCCCCGAGAGCGCGCGCGAGCGCATGAACGCCAGCAGCAGACGGGTGTCGCGCCCCGCCGTGACGGCGCAGTGGACCGGGCGGACGTCGCGGAGTGCGCTCTCGATCATCGTGGCCATGTAATCGGCCAGCTCGTCGGGGCCCGTGCGTGCACCTGCGCGCCGGTCGATGCAGCCCGGGCCGAAGAACTCCGCCGTGGCGATTCCGTCGCGGCCGATCGTGTGGGCGGCCCCGCCGCGCAGCGCGCTCACATCTGCCAGCAGCGTGCGGCGGTCGCAGGCCCAGCCCAGGCCGAGCATCGTGCTGACGCCGAGCGGATCGGCCGCCGTCGGGGACAGCAGCTCGCGAATCACCTGGACGCTGTTGCTCGCCAGCGTCCCCCCGGCCGAGCGCATGATGAACACGGGGACGAGGCCCAGGGTGTCGAGGCGGAACTCGACCTGGTCACGCTCGAGGTCGACGCGGGCCGCGCAGAACTGGCCCTCGAGCCCGGCTGTCCAGCCCTCCCAGCCGGCGGCCATCTGCTCCGCGTCGTAGGCAGGGTGAAGGCCGCCAGGGTCGACGGGAAGGCCGTCGAACAGGGTGATCATGCCGCGCGCGCGATGGATGTAGCGGCGTGGGAGTGCGCTCTCCCCGTGATGCAGGCCGGCCGCCCGCAGGGCGCCCGAGGGGGAGGCCGCCTGCCACGCCGTCCCGGCGTCAAGCCCGAACTGCCGCCCGACTCCCTCGAGGGCACCAGCGAGGCGCTCCGAGGTGACTTCAGGCAGCCCCAGGGCTATCGCGAAGGCGTGCAAGGAAGGACGAGCTTAGCCAATCGATTCCCCGCCAAAGCCAGGCCTGGAGAGCCTGTGGGAGGCAGGCCTAAACGCGGCGGCCGATCCGGTCGATCAAAGTCCACCACCTGCCGCCGTGCGAACGGGTCACGGCTCGGGGAGGCCATGCCATGGACGATCAGAAGCCCACCCCCTCACGACCGGAGCTCGGGCTGCGCCTGCGAACGACCCCGGCCCTGCGCCGGATGCTCCCCGTTCAGCTCGACGTGGCGAGCGCCGAGCTCCGCGGCGGCCGTGCATGGCGGCGCAATCCCGCCGCCCGCGAGGACGCGCTCAGGGCCACGGCGGCGATCGTGGGCGCCAGCGAACGAGCCGGAGAGCTCGAGTCACTTGCGCGCCGACGGCTCATCGAGGCGAATCTCTATGAGGTCCTCTTCTGGCGTCCCTGGCGCCCGCCCCAGCTGGACGAGCGTTCGCGCGAAAACCTCGCCGCGGCAGTGGCCCGCGGCCGCGGGGTCCTGCTCAGCGGGTGCCACCTCGGACCGTTCTTCCTCTGCATGAGCGCGGTTGCGACGGTGCACCGCGCTCCGGTCGGGATGGTGGGACCGTGGCTGCTCGAACAGACGGGTGGGCGGTGGGGACGCAGGACCGAGCGCTGGCGCAACGGCATCGCACAGCGCGGCGAGCTCATGCTGCCCACCGGCGGTGCCTTCGAGCGGATCGTGGCGCTCCTCGCCCGGGGCGAGCTCGTGCGGGTCCACTTCGACATGCCCGGCTCCGTCGAGACGAGCTTTCTGGGCAAACCCGCTGAGCTCGCCGGCGGAACTGCCCGGCTGGCCAAGCTGTCCGAGGCGCCGGTGCTCACGATTCACACTCGGCGCATCGGCGATGAGGTCCTCACGTCGATCGGGGCGCCACTGGACCCTCGCGACTACCCGGGGTCCCGGGAGCTGCATGAGGAGCTGGCCCGCATCCACGAGCGTGCAATCCTCGAAACACCGGAGCAGCTCGAGGACCCCAACCGCCCCGGGGCCTGGGCGGGCGGCGCGACGGCGGAGGTCTGGAGACGGGCCCCCGCCGACCCCGGCTAGCGTGGGCGCCACGATGCGCGTCCTGTTCTTCAACGAGGGGAACCTCGGCTCGCACATCATGGGCCAGGGCCGGCTCGATGACGCGCTCAACGTCGGCCTGCAAGAGACCCCGGGCATCGAGGCACGATTCGCCGGGCTGACGCCCATGGGCCGAGCAGCGAGCGCCGCGGCAACACGCCCGCTGCGGCCCTTGGACCGCTGGAACCTCGACTTCCGGACCCTGCGCTGGCACCTCGTCCAGTCGAGCCGGGCGCGGACGGCGTTGCGCCGCGAGCTGGCCGCCTGGCCCGCGGACGTGGCGCTCGTGCACAGTCAGTCGGTTGCTCTGATGATGGGCCGGGTGATGGCCGAGCTGCCCGTGGCGGTGTCGCTGGACACGACGATCGCGGACTGGTCGGGGATGCCGGCCTGGCGGGCACCCCAGAGCTATGCGGCGGCGCTGCTTGCGCCGAGCCGCGCGATGGAGCGCCGCGCGCTCGAGCGCGCCGCGGTCGTGCTGGCCTGGACCGGCTGGGCCCGGCGTGCTGCCGAAGCGGAGGCACCCCGGGCCAGGGTCCTCGAGCATCACCCGGGGATCGACCTGGACCGCTACCGCCCCGCGCCCCGAGGCCCGCGTGCCCTGCCACGGATCCTGTTCGTCGGCGGGCGCTTCGCCGAGAAGGGCGGTGAGGACCTGCTGGCGGCACTCGCTGAGGACCTCGGCCGAAGCGTCGAGTTGGACATCGTCACGCCTGCCGAGGTGGACCCGCGCCCAGGCGTGCGGGTCCACCGGCTCGGCCCCTCGGACCCCCGGCTGCTCGAGCTGCTCCAGCAGGCCGATGTCTTCTGCCTGCCGAGCTACGGCGACGCGGCGCCGTGGGCGGTGCTCGAGGCGATGGCCTGCGGGACGCCCGTCGTCGCGACGGCGGTCGGCGGGATCGCGGACATGCTCGACGGCGGCCGCGCCGGGGTGCTCGTGGAGCTCGGCGACAGGGCGGGGCTCGCGGGGGCGCTGGGCGGGCTGCTCGCTGATGAGGGCCGCCGCGGGGAGCTCGCCGGCGCGGCCCGGCGCCGCTGCGCGGAGGCCTACGACGCACGCAGGCAGTTCGCCCGGCTGGTCGATCTCCTCGCCGGCCTGCAGCCCCCGTCACGCCTCCGCGCGGCGCAGCAGGATCCGTAGGTCCTCGACCTGCAGGGCCCGCAGCCCGAACAGCAGGGCCGGGTAGAGGAGGCAGGCCGCCACGATCAGGACCGCGAGCCCGCCGCCGGCGGCCTGCACGGCCGTCAGGGTCCCGCCGAGGACCGCAGCGGCAAGGACGATCCGCCCCGCCCGGGCGAAGTCGGGGCGCCCCGGGGCGAGCCGCTGCCAGACCACGCGCAGGCTGAGGAGGAAGACCAGCAGCTCGGTGGCCAGCGTGACCCATGCGGCAGCCATGAAGCCATACGGCGGCACCAGGAGGAGGTTCGCGGCGAGGTTCAGGACGAGTGCCGCGACGCTGATCCGCAGCAGCCTGCTCTGAAGGCCGAGGACCGCCAGCAGGCTCCCGTTGAGATAGCCGAAGCAGATCAGGACGAATGCTCCGCCGAGCACGGGCAGGGCGCTCGCCGCGGGGGCGAACTCGGCGCCGAAGACGAGCCGGACGACCGGCTCGGCGCCCACGATCGCAAATGCCAGGGCGCCCAGCGAGGCGATCGCAAGCAGCTCGGCGGCCAGGGCGACGGTACGCAGCACCCGCTCACGCTCGAGCGGCCAGGAGGCCGCGATGATCGGCGTCAGGGTGGTGAGGATCGAGATCGGCACGAAGTGGGCCTGGTCGAGCATCCCGTAGACGGCTCCGTAGAGGCCGGCCGCCCGACTGCCGGAGGCCTGGTAGACGATCAGCTGGTCGATCCTGGCGTAGGCGATGATCAGCACGCCGGAGACGCCCAGCGGCAGCCCGACGGCGAGCAGGCTGCGCAACCGCTTGCGTGACGGTCGCGGCAGGTGTTCCAGCTTTTTCAGCGCAACGACCGTCTGGACGAGCGAGGCTGTGGCGTTCGTCGCCGCCATCGCGATCGCCAGCGCGATCATGCCGCCGCCGCCGAAGTAGATGATCGCGACGGCCACCCCCCACAGCACCGAGCGAAGCGTCAGGATGAGCATCGGGACCACGTTTTCGACGCGCAGCTGGAACACCAGCTGAAGCACCCCGACGCCGTCGAAGGGCATCGTCGCCGTCAGGATCAGCCCTGCGACCAGCATCTCGTGACTGCGGTGCAGCAGCACTATCGCCCCGATCGACAGCGCGATCACGGGCAGCAGCAGGCTGAAACGGAGGAACATCATCGCGCCGAACCACTCGTTCTCGAGCTCGGGACGACCGGCCACTTCGCGGAGCACGACTTTTTCCATCCCGAAGCTGGCGAAGTAGCCGACCAGACCCAGGATCACGAAGATCGTCGACCACTGCCCGAACAGAGTCGCCCCGAGCGTCCGCGCGACGAGCGCGGTGACGACCACGCCAAGGCCCAGGTTGAGGATCCGCGCGACGATCTGCACGAGGATGTCCCGCGCTGCGCGCTGCCTGGTGGCGGTGCTGGCTGTGCTCGGCATGACGCGGCGATCCGTTCGGGTCGAAGGCACTGTATCGGTGCTCGGAGGGCCGATCTGCGGCTCCCGAGCGTTACATCGGCGCCGGGCGGCCTGCTCCTCAAGCGTGCCTCGGCGCCTGCCGATAGCGCTACTACGATTGAGATGCTGTGCGGCGCGGCGGGACTCCAGTGCTCTGCGGAGCGGCCCGGTCGGGGCATCGTCTGACGGCAGACCGACAACAGGACAGGAGAACCACGTGGCGAGAACGACTTTGGTGACGGGCGGCAGCGGTTACATCGGCGCGCTGCTCGTGCGCGAGCTGCTCGAGACGGGCCACGAGGTCCGGGTGCTCGACTCGCTGCTGCACGGCCAGGAGGACATCGCCGCCGAGCAGGAGGCGGCCGGCGTGAAGGTCATCCGGGGCGACATCCGTGACGCCGGCGCCCGTGCCGAGGCGCTCGCGGGCGCCGACGGGGTCGTGCATCTCGCAGCGATCGTCGGCGACCCGGCCTGCGCACTGGACCCGGCCGTCTCGCATGAGGTCAACGTCACCGCGACGGAGGGCCTCGTCGCCGACGCCGCCGGAGCCGGCGTGGAGCGCCTGGTGTTCGCCTCGACCTGCTCGAACTACGGCCGGATGGCCGACCCGACCGTGCCGATCACGGAGTCCGGCGAGCTGCGGCCCGTGTCGCTGTACGCCGAACAGAAGGTCGGCATGGAGAAGCTGATCCTCGGCGGCGCAGCCGGGAGCGCCCTGAAGCCCACGTGCCTGCGCTTCGCCACCGTCTACGGCGTCGGGCGCAGGATGCGCTTCGACCTGACCGTCAACGAGTTCACCCGCGAACTGTGGGCCGATCGCGATCTAGAAGTCTTCGGCGAGCAGTTCTGGCGCCCCTACATCCACGTCCGCGACGCCGGACGGGCCGTCCGCACGGTGCTCGAGGCCCCGGCCGAGCAGGTCGCCGGCGAAGTCTTCAACGCGGGGCGCTCGGGCGAGAACTACCGCAAGCTCGACCTGGTCGAGGAGATCGGCAAGCAGATCGACCGCGGCAAGGTCTCCTACGTCCGCCGCGACGAGGACCCCCGCGACTACAAGGTCAGCTTCGACAAGATCCGCTCCGAGCTCGGCTTCGAGACGCTGATGACCGTGCCCGACGGGATCGCCGAGATCATCACGGCGCTCGACGCGGGTGCGTTCGGTGACCCGTTCGACGGCCGCTACAAGAACATCCCCTGAGGTCGCGGCCCGCCGATGAGCACCGAGACCTTTCCTGAGCTGCCGCTGTTCGACCTGGAGCTGCAGCCGCAGGACCTCGAGGCGGTGGCGGAGACGCTGCGCTCGGGCTGGCTGACGCTCGGACCGAAGACGGCCGCCTTCGAGCAGGCCTTCGCCGCCCACCTGGGGGCGCGCCACGCAATCGCCGTCTCGAGCTGCACGGCCGCCCTGCACCTCGCCTACCTGGCAGCCGGCATCGGCCCCGGCGACGAGGTGATCGTGCCCTCCTACACGTTCGCCGCGACAGCCGCGGCGGTGATCTACTGCGGCGGGACACCGGTCTTCGCCGAGATCGTCTCCCGCGAGCGGCCCTGTCTCGACCCCGACGACGTCCTGCGCCGGATCACCCCCCGGACGAAGGCCGTCTGCGTAGTTCACTTCGCCGGCTACGCCGCCGCCGCCGACACCCTCAAGGAGATCTGCGACGAGCGGGGAATCGCCCTCATCGAGGATGTCGCCCACGCCCCCAGCGCGACGCTTCACGGGCGCAAACTCGGCACCTGGGGCCTGGCCGGAGCGTTCAGCTTCTTCTCCAACAAGGTCTTCTCGGTCGGCGAGGGCGGGCTGCTGTGCACCGACTCCGACGAGGTCGCAGAGCACGTCCGCTCGCACCGCTCGCACACGATGACCAGCGGTACCTGGGAGCGCCACAGCGGCCGCACGGACACCTACGACGTGACGGGCCTGGGCTACAACTACCGCCTCGACGAGCCCCGCTCGGCCCTGCTGCTCTCGCGGATGGGCCGGCTGGAGAGCGAAATCGAGCGCCGTCGCGAGCTGACGCTGCGCTACCGGTCGCTGCTGAGCCGGCTCGACGGGGTGATCGTGCCGTTCGAGGACGCCGATGTCGCCGGATCCTCCTGTTACGTGATGCCGATCATGCTCGAGGCGGACGGCCGTCAGGCGCAGACGAGCCGACGGATGCGCGAGCAGGGCATCCAGACGAGCATCTTCTACCCCTCGATCCACCGCTTCACGGCCTACCGGGAGCGCTTCCCGGACGTCTCGCTGCCGATCACCGAGCTGGCCTCGCGGACCGAGCTGACGCTGCCCTTCTACCCCCACATGACCCACGCGGACCAGGACCGCGTGGTGGCATCCTTGAAGGAGGCTCTGGCCACATGAGCGACTGCGATTGGGAGGTTCCCCTGACGACGGTGGAGGTCTCGGAGGCCGACATCCAGGCGGTCATGGAGTGTCTGGCTTCCGGCTGGCTGACGATGGGACCGCGTACGCAGGCCTTCGAGGACGGGCTGGTCGCCTTCGTCGGGACCCCCCACGCCGTCACGGTCTCCAGCGGCACGGCCGCCCTGCACCTCGCCTGCCTGGCGGCGGGGATCGGGCCCGGCGACGAGGTCATCGTGCCCGCCTTCACGTTCGTCGCCAGCGCCGCCGGGCCTCGCTATGCGGGCGCCGAGCCGGTCCTCTGCGACATCGTCAGCCCCTACGAGTTCAACCTCGACCCGCAGGATGTCGCACGCCGCATCACACCGCGGACGAAGGCCGTGATCGCCGTGCACTTCTGCGGCTACCCGGCCCGGATCGCGGAACTGCGAGCGCTGTGCGACGAGCACGGCCTGATCCTGATCGAGGACTGCGCCCAAGCGATCGGGACCCGCGTCGATGCCTCCGGGCGCCAGGTCGGGACGATCGGCGAGCTGGGCGCCTTCAGCTTCTTCTCCAAGAAGCAGCTCTGCGTGGGCGAGGGCGGCATGGTCACGACCGCCGACGGGGCGTTCGCCGATCGCGTGAAGCTCCTGCGCTCGCATGCGATGACGAGCACGACCTGGGACCGCCACCGGGGCCACGACCCGGCCTACGACATCGTCGACATCGGCTTCAACTTCCGTCTCGACGAGCCGCGGGCGGCGCTGGGGCTGAGCCGGCTCGGGCGCCTGGCCGCCTCGATCGAGGCCCGCCGGGAGGTCGTGAGCGCCTACCGCGAGCGCCTCGCGGAGGTGGACGGGATCGAGCTCTGCTTCGATGAGCAGGCGGTCGCGCGCACCTCGCACTTCGCCTTTCCGGTCCTGCTCGCGGACCGCTTCACCCGCGACCGCTTCCGCGACCGGCTCAAAGCCGATGGCATCCAGACGACCTGGTACCCGGCGCTGCACACGTTCACCGAGTACAGCCGCTTCGCCCCCGACGGCGGGCTCGCGCGGTCCGCCGAGGCGGGCGACCGCCACTGCGCCCTGCCGTTGAGCGCGACGATGACGATCAGCGAGATCGATCTCGTCGTCGACGCCGCCAAGGCTGCACTCGGCTCCGCTGCGCGGCTCACCCGCGCAACCGGCTAGCGGCGCGCCCGGCCCGGCGGGGCCCTACAGGCCGGGCAGCAGGCGCGAGCGGACCGACTCGAACTCTTCCTGGGCCTGCTCGTAGTCGTCGTGGCGGCCGATGTCCAGCCAGTAGTCCTCGCTCTCCCAGGAGCGCACGACCTCGCCGTCGGCGATCAGCCGCAGGACCAGATCGGGGAAGTCCAGGCGCTCGCCTGGGACGATCCGCTCGATCGCCCGCGGCGCGAAGCAGTAGACGCCCATGCTGGCGATGTAATCGATCGTCGGCTTCTCGTCATAGCCCGTCAGACGGGTCGGGTCGGCGCTGTCGCCGAAGCGCAGCACGCCCAGCGAGACCTGGATCTCGCGCTGCTTGGTGGCGATCGTCGCCGCCGCGTCGCTCGCCCGGTGGCGCTCGAGCAGCGCCCCGTAGTCGATGTCCGTGAGGACGTCGCCGTTCATCACGAGCACGTCATCGCCCGCCAGGTCCTCGATCAGGGCCAGCGCGCCGACGGTGCCCAGGGGCTCCCGCTCGCGGAAGTAGTCGATCGGGATGCCGTAGCTGTCGCCGTCGCGGAAGAAGGCCTCGATCAGCTCCGCCAGGTAGCCGGTGGCGATCGTGATCCGCTCGAAGCCATGGCGCTTGAGCTGGCGGACGACGATGTCCAGGACGGGGCGGTCGCCGATCGGCATCAGCGGCTTCGGCAGGACCGTCGTGTAGGGGCGCAGCCTCGTGCCCTCGCCGCCGGCGAGGATCACCGCGCGCCTCATGGCGCCACCGCTCGCTCTGTGCCTCGGGGCCGCATCGGGCCGGGACGATAGGGGCTCGCCAGGACGCCCACGCGACGCTCAGCCGGCCCTCATGGCCTCGTTGAAGAGGTCCTCGATCCGCTGTGCGACGACCGGCGCCGCATAGGTCGCCTCCGCGTGGGCGCGAGCCGCAGCGCCGGCGCGCTCGGCCTCGGCCGGGTCGGACAGGAACCGCTCGAGCAGCGGGCGCAGCGCGACGGGGTCGTTCTCGGGCGCGGCGATCCCGCCGAACTCGGGCGTGATCATGTCGGCGACGCCCTCGGCCCCTGTCGAGAGGCATGGCCGCGAGGCGAGCATGCCGAGGATCACCGCGCGCGGTGCGCCCTCGGTGGGGCTGGGGCAGAACACCGACACGTCGAAGGCAGAGAGGACGTCGGGTACCTCGGCTCCCGGGGTGGGGATGAAGTGGGCCCGCTCGCCCAGCGGTGCGGCCAGCTCGCGCAGTTCGCGCTCGGTCTCGCCGCTGCCGGCCATGATCAGGTGGACTGTCCCGTCCTCGAGCGCCCGGACGGCCTCCACGACGACGTCGTTGCGCTTCTTCGGGTGAAAGCGCGAGATGCAGCCGACGACGAAGGCATCGGGCGGGATGCCGAGCTCGGCCCGCACCCGCTCACGCCCGCTGGCCGTGAAGCGGATCTCCTCGGTGCGCAGCACGTTGGGCACGACGACGATCTTCGCGCCCGGAACGCCGACCTCGGTCAGCGAGCCGCGGGTCCCCTCGGAGACCGCCATCACCAGGGCGGCTCCCCGCGCGGCGCGCAGGAAGGCCCGCAGCGGCAGGCCCTTGCGCATCGGGTAGGGCACCGGGCCCCACTCCGACCAGACGACCGTGGCGCGCAGCGCAGCCGGCAGGAACGGGACCAGCAGCTGCTCCTTCTTGTAGTGGACCATCAGCACGTCATAAGGCGCCTGAGCGCGCAGGGCGCTGCGCAGCCGCCCCACCAGCAGCGGCCAGCGGGCGGCAAGCGAGATCCAGCTGCCGGTGGAGAGCTTCGGCCCCAGGGAGATCGGCAGGACCTCGACGCCGGTATCGCGGCCGATCCCGGCCATGTCGCTCAACATCACCGTCTGATGCCCGCGCGAGCGCAGCGCCTCGAGCATCTCGAGCGCCGCAAACTCGGCGCCGCCACTCGAGTCGGTCGTCATCACGCTGATGATCTTCATCGGGATTCCTGTCGGCTCTCCAGGCCAGCGACCTTAGCGCCGGGCACCGACCTCGCCTCGATGGCGCCGACCCGACGGACTAGGCTTCCTCGAGCCTTTGCCGGATCACGGACCGCAGCCCAGAGAGCCCCTCACCGCCTGTCTGATCGTCCAGAACGAGCAGGAGCGCCTGCCCGCGGCACTGGCCAGCGTGGCCTTCTGCGACGAGGTGATCGTCGTCGACGGCGGCTCGACCGATGCGACCGTGCAGATCGCGAGGGCGGCGGGGGCGCGCGTGATCGAGCGGCCATGGCCCGGATTCGCGGCGCAGCGCAACGTTGCCATCGACGCCGCGGCGACCGACTGGATCCTCGAGGTGGATGCCGATGAGCGGATCTCCGAGCGCCTGCGCGAGAGCATCCTCGAGCTGCTGAGCGACCCGCCCCCCGGTGCCGCGATGGCCGTCTTCGCGCTGCGCAACCGCTTTCTGGGCGGACCGCTGGGGCCATCGGCCAAGTACCCCTCATACCGCTCGCGCCTGTTTCGGCGCAGCGTCTACCGCCACGACGAACAGCGCACGGTCCATGAGGGGATCGAGCTGCGCGAGCGGCCCGTGATCCTCGCCGGCGACCTCGAACACGAGCTCGCGGCGACACCGCGGGAGGCGCTCATCGACATGTGGCGATACGCCCGCCTGGACAGCGTCCACGTCGTCCGCCCCTCCTCGGGGGCGGCCTATCTGAAGGGCATCCTCCTGCGCCCCGCGGCGAAGTTCGCCTACCGGACGTTGATCGACGGCGGCTGGCGCGATGGCTGGCGCGGGCTCGCGAAGATCTCCCTCGATGTCACCTCCGACGCCCTCGTCTGGGTGCGCGTCCTGCTCGGCGCGGGACGGGCCGGCGGGGAGGGCGAGGGCACCGAGGCCGAGCACTTCGGCCGCCGGCGCGTCGGGCCGCTGAAGATCGTCGCGCTCGCCTCGGGCGAGCGCGCAACCGGTGAGGCGACGAGGTGGCTCGAGGGCCTGCAGGCACGCGGCGCCGATGTGGCGCTGATCGCCGACAGGGCGCCGGAGAACGGCGCGATCCCCCACCAGCTCCTCGGCGGGCTCGGCCCCCTCGGCGCGATCCGAGCGGTCGAGCAAGAGCTGCACGTGCGCCCGATCGACGCGCTCGTGCCGTTCGGCGCACGGGCCCGGCGGGTCCTGCGGCTGCTGCCGGCCAGCCACCGCCCCGCGATCGCCGGGCTCTCCGCGGCGGGTGAGCCGGCCGGGCTGGAGCTCGCCGGTGAGAGCTCGCCGGGGGCCTCACCGATGCCCGGCGGCAGCTGAGGTTCAGGCCCAGATCCGCCGGATCCGGGCGCGGCGGCGGGCGCGGGTCCAGTCGAGCATCGCATCGCCGAGTTCGTAGTCGCCCCGCTGGGCCTCGGGAATCCGGCCGCTCTCGACCTGCCCGATCAGCCGCGGTAGCTCGCGGTAGAACTCGCTCGAGCGGTAGGGCGGGTGCAGCGACCACATCCCCGGCGCCTCGCCGGGAAAGTCGACTCGGCACATTCCCGCCCGGCGCATCGCCTCGCCGATCACGAGCTCGGCCGCCCCGAACGGCGGGTTGCCGTGCAGTCTTGCCTTGGCGCGGCTGATCATGCGGATCGGGCCGAGCAGCTCCATCGGCAGCACCCGCTCGCGCATCCGGGCACGGTCGATCAGGTAGAGCCGCGTGTTCATCGTCTCCAGACGCACGGCGCCCGCCACGCCGCCGTAGGCGCTCGCGGGCCCGGCGCGCGGCCCCTCCACGAGCGGCGGGCCGGCCAGCGGGTTGCAGGCCAGCACCTCGGCGTTCGTCTGCAGCAGCTCACAGGCCTCGCCGACCCAGCTCTGGCTGCCGCCGCCGAACATCATGTCGGAGTCGAGGTGCAGGACATACTCGTTGCGGGCCGCGAAGAGGCCCTGGAAGTAGGGGTAGAAGGGCGCGCCCTTGGTGTCCTTCACGGGCATCTCGGCGGCCGGCCCGAACAGCTCCCGAGCGAGCTCGCGCATCCGCCCGGCGTCGTAGTCGACCTGTTCGACCCGCGCCGCCGGGTGATCTGCGCAGAGGCGCTTCAGCAGCTCGTCCATGGGCCCCCGGCGCTCCTCCCAGCCCTCGGCGAAGCGCCCACCCCGGTCGGTGCGGTGCAGGTCGTAGGTGAACAGGATCTCCTGGACCTGCCCGGCAAACCGGCGCAGCTGATGGGGGAGCGTGTGGACGGCGTGCGGCAGGTCGGTCGGCGCGACGTTGATCTGCAGCGTCACGGGCATAGCTGGCGCCATCCGGTCAACCTTAGAGCGGGCCCGGCCCGGGTCGCGCTCGCTCAGGTCGTGCGGATGATCAGCACCGAGCAGGGGGCGTGGTGCGAGACCTTGTTCGGCACCGAGCCGAGCAGGAACCGCTTGGCCCCCGTCATCCCCTTGTTGCCAACGATCACGAGGTCCGAGCCCTGCTCCTCGGCGACGTCGAGGATCGCGTCGGCCGGATCACCCTGGCGCGCGTAGACGTCGACCGGCACCCCCTCCGCATTCGCGATCTCGGCGGCAGCGGCGAGGGTCGCGTCGATGTCCTCGCGCGGGTTGATCGTCCACTGCAGGTCCTCGGGCGCCTGGCGGCGTTCCTCGGCCAGGCGCTGGGAGGAGACGGGCTCGTATGCGCTGACGATCTGCAGCTTCGCGCCGACGCTTTTGGCAAGCGAGACGGCCTGGCGAACGGCCTCCGTCGCAGTCTCCGAACCGTCGGTTCCAACCAGGATGGACTTGAACATCGCTCTCCTCTTGCCGGGTGCGGGCCGCCCCCCGAGGTGGCATGCCGTTGGTGCCTCGACGATCGATCATATACGCCGCCGGGGGGCCCCTCGCCTATGGTTTCCCGCCAGGTGATCGACCTCCACTGCCACGTCCTCCCGGGCATCGACGACGGCCCCGAGACGATCGAGGAGTCCGTCGCACTCGCCCGCGCGGCGGCCGCGGCGGGCATCGACACACTGGTCGCGACCCCCCACGTCGCGGCCCGGTACCCGAACGACGCCGACACGATCGCCCGGCTCGTGGCCGAGGTCGCAGCCCGCCTCGAGCAGGAGGCGATCCCGGTCAGGGTCCTTGCGGGCGCGGAGATCGCGATCACCCACCTTCCCGAGCTCGATCCGCAGGAACTCTCACGGCTCGGCCTCGGCGGCGGCCGGTGGCTGCTGGTGGAGCCGCCGTTCAGCCCCGTCGCGCCGGGCCTCCCCAACTCGCTTCAGGAGCTGCAGCGCCAGGGCCACCGCCTGGTGTTGGCCCATCCCGAGCGCAGCGGGGCGCTGCAGCGTGACCATGAGCTGCTGCACGCGCTCGCCGACTCCGGCGTACTCATGTCGATCACCGCCGGCTCGCTCGTCGGGCGCTTCGGCGGTGAGGTCCGTCGCCAGGCCCTGGCGCTGGCGCGGGAGGGCCTGATCCACAACGTGACCTCCGATGCCCACGACACGCGCAACCGTGTCCCGGAGCTGACCGAGGCGATCGCCCAGGCGGGACTGCAGCCGCTGGCCGAGTGGCTCACGACGCTCGTGCCGGCGGCCATCCTGGCCGACGAGCCGATCCCGCCGGCCCCCGCAAACCCACCGAGGCGCTCGCGCCCGAAACGGCTGTGGCGGCGCTAGCCGCCGGCCGTCCGGCAGCCACTGGCCCGCATCAGCCAGACGCCGACACTCCGATGGATCTCGACCCGGCAGTGCTGCCGCGCCCACTGGACGGCGGCGCCTTCGCGAGGGTTGCTCTGCAGTTCGGGGTCGACCTCCGAGACGACCATCCAAACGGTCCCGTTCCCGCCACGGGCGAGCCCTTCGAACTCCGCGATCGTGGGCGGGCCAACCGGGACATCGCCGTAGCCGGTGCGATCCTTGTAGCCCACGAAGCCTGCCGGCAGCGGCAGATCGTGCCACTCCTGAACGACCAGATCGCCGTTCGCAGCACGGAAGGGCGCGTAGTAGTAACCGAGCGCGGGCAGGACCTGGGCGTCATCGAGGATCGTCGGCTCTCCTGCGATCCGCTGGGCCCTCATGACCGCGCCGACAGGTGCCCAATCCTCCTGCACCACGCCGGCCTGCTTGACGTCCGCGGCGAGGGCGGCGGCGGCGATGACCGCCGAACAGCCGGCCGCGATGAGCATGCCGCGAGGATGCGAGACGAGACCCGCCACGGCGAGGGCGAGCAGCATGCACAGACCGGGAAGCGCCAGGATCACGTAGCGCGGCCAGAAGAGCGGCTGCACGAACGAGACCGCCAGCAGCACCAGCACGGGCAGGATGCCCCAGCACACCGCGATCTGAAGCCCCTCGCGGCGAGCGCCGCCGGCGCCCTTGCGAAGCTGCCACAGGGCGCCAACGACGAGCGCCACGCCACCCGCGAGGGTCGCCCAGCGCAGGGCGCTGACGCCGGACAGGCCGGCCGTGAATTCCTGCACCGTGAGCACGACCAGTTCGCGGTCCGGCTTGGGTAGCCAATAGAGCGCGTCGCGTCGTCCGCGGGCGATGGCCGCCGCGACCAGCAGCGGGACGCAGCTCACAGCCAGCGCCGCGAGCGAGAGCAGCCAGCGCCTCAGGCCACGGCGCCCCGAACGCCAGGCGATCAGGGCATGGGCCGGAACGATCAGGGGGGCGGCGAAGATCTCGCAGTAGCCGAGCAGGGCCATCGACGCTACATACGCCGCCCAGGCGCGGCGGGAGGCCCGGTCGCCGAGCGCCCGGGCGAGCGTCCCGAAGCTGAGCGAGACCGCCAGCAGCACGAAGGCATAGGCCCGCGCGTCCTGGCTGTAGAAGACGGCCATCGGGTTGAGGGCCAGCAGACCGGCCGCGAGCAGCGGCGCCGGGGCCGGCGCGAACTGCCTGACGGCCCACCAGAGCGCGGGCACGGCGGCGGTGCCGGCCAGGACCGCGGGCAGGCGCAGGACAGCCTCGCTGTCCCCGAACAGGCGGATCACCGGCCAGAGGACGATCGGATAGGGCGTCCCGTTGGCCTCGTAGCCGAACAGTTCGATCATGTGCCCGAAGCTCCGCTGGGCGAGCGCCAGCGAGAACGCCTCATCGGTGAAGAGGCCGCGCGAGATGCTCGTCAGACGGAGCGCCAGCGCGAGCACCGTCAGCGCGATCAGCGCGAGGACCTCGGCCCGTCCAGCTCTCCGCCCGGGGCTCACCGGGGCGGCCTGGCTCAGCGCGGGCAATGACCGGCCATCGGCTAGGCGAGCTTGGTGATCGCCACGATCATGCCGATCACCACGAACACGACGATCGCGATTTGGGTCCAGATCCAGGTCGGCGACATCTCTCCGGACAGCCTACCCGGACGGTTGCCCCTACCGGCGAGAATCGCTTCAGTCGTCTCTATCGTTGACCGATACAGATGAAGATGCACTCCCGCCAGCACAGGACCGCGCTGATGGTGGCCCTGGCCCTCGGGCTGGCGGCCCTCCTCGCCCCGGGCGCCGGTGCGCGATCCCACCGGGGCGCACGGGCGAGCCTGAACGCGCCCCTGGGCGGGCTCAACGTCGTCGGCCTCGGCTTCGACTCCTCGCCGGGCGAAGCGGACCGCTCGATCGCCGTCGCCCGCAGCGTCGGGGCGCGGGTCGTACGCGTGGAGATCCCCTGGGCGGCCCTTGAACCGCGCGAAGGCCAGGGCCTTGACCCGCGCGCCCTCGCCTACACCGACCGCCTGATGAGCGACGCCGAGGGGGCCTCCATCAAGGTGATCATGACCGTCGAACGGACGCCCTGCTGGGCCTCCTCGGCCCCGCCGGCGATCCTGCGACGCTGCCGGCCGGGCGTGGCCAGCCAGGCCAACGCGTACCCGCCGGTGAGCACGGCGCCCTATGTCGCGATCGTCTCCTATCTGGCGCGCCGCTACGGCAGCGGACTGGCTGCGCTCGAGGTCTGGAGCGAGCCCGACCAGGTCAACGAAGCCTATTTCGCGGGCCCCGACAAGGTCGCCCGCTATGCCGCCCTGCTGCGGGCCGCATACCCCGCGATCAAGCAGGCGGACCCGTCCCTGACGGTCCTCGGCGGCTCGCTGACGGGCTCCAACGGCAAGTTCCTGAAGGCGCTGTATGCAGCCGGTATCAAGGGCTACTACGACGGCCTGTCGGTCCACTACTACAACCTCACGCTGGCCTCGGTGCGCTCGATCCGCGAAGTCCAGCTCGCCAACGGGGACGACAAGCCGATCTGGCTCGACGAGTTCGGCTGGACGAGCTGCTGGCCGCGCCACCGCACCCAGCAGGAACAGGGCTGTGTGACGCCCGCCACGCAGGCGCTGAACGTGACGAACACCTTCCGCGCGCTGGCCCGGGTGCCCTACATCGCCGCGGCGGTCGTCTACAAGCTCCAGGACTCGGCCAGCGAAGACTTCGGCGTGCTCTCCGAACGGGGGCTGCGCAAGCCCGCCTTCGCGGGCCTCGCGCGTGCCCTCGCGTCCCCCTTCGGGCCGATCAGCCCGGTCAGCCTGCGGCTGCACCGCAGCGGCTCGCACGTCGTCGCAAGCGGATCGGCCCCGGTCGGGGACTTCATGCAGATTGAAGTCTTCGCCGGCGCGACGCTCCGCTACCGGGCGCTGTTCACGCTCGACCGCTTCAACCACTTCACGCTCGCCCTGCCGGCGGCCCTCGGCACGAGCGGGCTGCGCGTCAGGGTCTTCCAGTACTGGCTGGGAGCCGCTCGGGCCACCCAGAGCAGCATCTGATCACTCGGCGTGGCGGAACAGCGCGAGGACCGTCAGGGCAAGGATCTTCAGGTCCAGGCCCAGTGACCAGTTGGCGATGTAGTAGTTGTCCCACTCGACCCGCTCGGCCAGCGAGGTCTGACCACGCAGCCCGTGAACCTGTGCCCAGCCGGTGATACCCGAGCGGACCCGGTGGCGGTCGCCGTAACGGACGATGTCCTGGCGGAAGAGCTCGACGAACTCGGGGCGCTCCGGGCGCGGGCCGACCAGGCTCATGTCGCCCCGCAGGACGTTCAGCAGCTGGGGCAGCTCGTCCAGCGAGCTGCGGCGGAGCAGGCGCCCGATGGTCGTCCGGCGATCCTCGCCCTCGACCCCGCCCGGGGCGATGTCCCCGGCGAGCAGGAAGTCCAGCGCGCTGCTCTCGTGCTGCTCGGGCCCGGCGCCGGACGGCGCGGGGATCATCGAGCGGAACTTGTAGAAGTCGAAGACGCGCCCGTCGCGCCCGACACGGCGCTGGGTGAACAGGATCGGCCCCGGCGAGCTCAGCCGGACGGCCAGCGCGATCGCGGCGATGAGGGGGGCGAGCAGTACCAGCATCACCAGCGCGAAAGCCCGGTCCAGTGCGTGCTTGAGGGCGAACTGGAAGCCCTTCGGGTCGACCGCCTTGAAGGACATCAGCGGCAGGCCCCCGACGGTGTCATAGCCGACCCGGTCGTTGATCGTGTCGAACATCCGCGGCACCACCGAGACCTCAACACCGAGCTCGTGGCAGTGCTGGATCAGCCGGCTCACCCGTGCGTCGGCGACGGAGGAGAAGGCGACGATCAGGTGCCTGACGCCGGTCCGTTCGACGGTTGTTTCAAGGTCCTCGACGGTGCCCAGGATGGGCACGTCGCGACCACCGACCTCCGCCACCGAACGGGGATCCTCGTCGAGGAAGCCGATCGGCGTGAGCCCGTACTCGGGGTGGCTCTCCAGGCGGCGTGCGACCTGCGCCCCGACCATCCCGGCGCCCATGATCAGCACCGGCTTGCCGATCAGGCGGTTCGCGCGCGCCCAGCGCTGCAGCTGGGAGAGCCCGGCCCTACCGAGGCTGACGGCCACGAGCGAGAACAGCCATGCGCGCAGCCAGTCGTGCTGGCTGGGGACCTGTCCGTTGGTGAAGACACCGATCACCGCGACGGCCATCGCACCGACCGAGACGCCGCTGACCACCGGGGCGAGGCCGTCGAGCACGAGCGCCCGCAGGCGGGCCCGGTAGACCCCACGCAGCTGGAACAGCGCCGTCACGAGCAGCGGCATCGCCAGCAGCGGCGCCTGTTCGGGCGTCGGCGCGAGGGCGTGGCCGATGCCGCCGACGGCCAGGACGACGGCGAGGCACAGGACCAGGAAGTCGACCGTCCGCCGCACGATGCCCCAGCCGTAGCCCTCGAGCGCCCACTGCAGCGGGCCGCGGAAGTACGCGTCGGCGGCCGCCCTGGGCCACGGGGCGTCGTGGGTCAGCTCCGTCCGTATGGGGAGCGTCGTGGAGGTCTGCTGGGTGATCCTTGGCTGGTCCATGAAAAGTGGGAAGCCCTGCCCTAAGAGATGTCTCGGGTCCGCGCGCGCATCCCTTTAGCCGATTTCCGTCCTATGGCGTTCGG
The DNA here is from genome assembly GCA_963787765.1 of uncultured Solirubrobacteraceae bacterium. Classification (GTDB taxonomy): domain Bacteria; phylum Actinomycetota; class Thermoleophilia; order Solirubrobacterales; family Solirubrobacteraceae; genus Palsa-744. The sequence goes on from CAWBEF010000019.1 coordinate 260,004, forward strand.
CGCGTCAGCTGCCGGGTCAGAGCGAAGGTGATCATCAGCGCCGCGAATACGAAGAGTACGCCGAGCAGCTGGCCGCCGGAGAGCCCCAGTGCGGCCCCTGAGCCGCTCGAGGAAACGCGCACGAGACCGATCGCGGGAGCGTGCGCCGGTCCCGCCGGCGCCGGCTTGGAGACCCGCGTGGCGGATGGCCGGCCCGTCGTGCGATGACGGCCGGGCTTCACCGCAGCGGAGGGTCGGGCCGCTTGGCTGGAGGCCGCCGGGACCGTCAGTTCGCTGCCCGCCGGGGCCGCGGCCTGAGCGCCCGAGCCACCCCCGGGGGTGTTGAGCAGCGTGCCCCCCAGGATCACCTGGGTGCCCTGGCCCGGTCCCCCATAGCCGCTGAGCAGCGGGTTCGCCGCCGCCTGTCCGGATGCGGCGAGAGCACCCAGCGAGACGCTGAGCATCACGACCCTGCAGATTGTCTTGCTGCTGACGTTCATGCATCCCTGCCTCGTCGGCCCCGCGCGGGTACGTGACCTGATTCCCGTTCCGCCACCGATCATTGCCCCGATTCGCGGGATTTCAACGATCAGAGGGCCCGCTTAGGTCGGCGGATCGACCGCGATTGGAACTCACGCTAGCGCACTGTTCGGCGCGCCGGAGCGGCTTTCCTTGCATAAACAGGGCGTCTTCAGAAGCCCCGGCCCTCGATCAGGATCGCCCGGTTGAGAGCCTGGACGCTGAGGCGCTTGCCCTCTCTGGCCAGTTCGAGCGCTTCGGCCCCCAGCGGTTCGCGCGGATTGAGCGCCACCGCGCGGCTGAGATAGCGGATCGAGCGCGCCCGTTCGCCCTTGAACGAGGCGATCACGCCCAGCTCGAGCGTGGCGTAGGAGTCGCCTTTGCTCCTGCCCAGCGCTTTCGCGAACTCCGCTTCGGCCCGGTCGAGCTGTTGCAGGCGCAGCGCGATGCTGCCGGCGACGACGTCGGGCTCGTCGCTCAGCGGATTCAGCCGCCCGGCCGTCCTCAGCCGGCCGTAGGCGGCGCTCGGCGAGGCGGTCCAGGTGCGGGCGGCCCGCTCGACCTCGAGCTGGCTGAGCCAGGGCCCGGCGAAGGAGAGCGCGGCGAGCACCGCCGGCAGGAGCATCGCGCCCAGCTTCAGCGGGCGTGGCACGCCCGCCGGCGCCCGGGAGGGGCCCGCGGCGGCGCTCTCGCGTGGCGGTGCCAGGGCACAGGCGAGGCCGAGCATGGCGAACGCGGGCGCACCGAGGCCCGCGAACTCCCAGAACCAGTCAAATGATCCGTGGACGACCCAGTAGGCGAAGCCGGCCAGCGCGCCCGCGGCAAGCGCCCGGCCGAGCGGGTCGCGGCTGCGCACGGCGCGCATCGCGGCCACGAGCGCCCCCGCGAGGCCGATCAGCGCGATCAGTGAGCCGACGAGACCCGTCTGGGCGAGCGTCCGCAGCTCGATGCTGTGCGGGTAGCGGGGGGTCTCGCGGCTGCGGCCGTGCAGGAGGTACTGCTGCTGGAAGTTGTCAGCCCCGATCCCCAGCACCGGATGTGCCGCGAATTCGTCCAGTGCCACCCGGAAGAAGTCATATCGGTTGCTGCCCAGGCCGCTGATCAGCCGGTCCCCCGTCGTGCTGTTGGCCCCGTAGCCGCCCTTGAATGTGTTCCAGCCGCTTTCCAGGCGGGTCACGGGATTGCCGGCGGCCACCAGTCCGCCCGCCAGCACGATCACCAGGGCACCCAGCGCAACCGCGCCGGTCGCCCGGTGAAGGCGAGCGGCCGAGTCCTGCCCGAGCGGACGGCGTGACTCGAGCGCGGCCCCGGCCGCAACCGCGACGGCGACCGCCGCAGCCGCCAGGAGCGTCGCCGTGACGGCGTGGTGGAGCGTCGCCGGGACGACCGCCCCGCCGCGTAGGTGGTCGCCCACGCGCAGCACCGCGGGGGCGGCGGCGGCGATCCCGGCGGCGACGGGCGCGAGGATTCCAAACGTGCGCGTCCGTTCGGGCAGGAAGACGAACACGCCGACGAGCATCACCGGCGTGGCGTAGAGCGAGCCGCGGCTCTGGCTGAGCAGGGCGAGCCCCGCCAGCAGCACGGCAGAGCCTGCCAGCAGGCCGCGGAGGCTCCAGTGCAGCCTGCTGGTCCGGGCCAGCAGGAGCGCGGGCCAGAAGGCCATCAGCCACTGGGCGGCGTTCGCGTTGGCGTAGCCGCTCGGGTAGATCAGGCGCCCGCCGGGGAGGAGCCCGGCGAGGCCGGCGGCGCCGGCTGCGTCGAGGTGGAGGATCGTCACGAGCGCCAGACCGGACAGTGCGAGCGTCCAGGACCCCAGCAGCAGCGCCGCGCTCAGCGGGCTCTGGCGCCACGCGGCGAACAGCGTGAAGACGAGCAGGTAGAGCAGCGTCCGGTTGGCGCCTTCCCAGGCGTCCCCGGGCACCCCGGCCCACAGGATCGAGAGGTAGCTCAAAGCGGTGAATGCGGCCAGCGCGCCGATCGCCACCCGGACGGGGGTCGGTATCTCGGCGAGCCTCACACCGACGGCGCCGACGGCGATCGCCAGCAGCCCGATCAGGACCAGGCCGCCCGGCGCCCAGTGGGTCACGGGGTAGCCGCCCTGGTCGGTCGCCCAGGCGACCATCAGCGCGATCGCTCCGAATGCAGGCACCGTCGCCGGCGCGCTGCGCAGCGACGCCGTGAGCTTGGCCGTCATCGCGCCCACAATAATCCTCACGGTGGAGGACTCCGACAGCCTGATCGCCTTCTACGAGCAGGCCTACACGACGGGCGGGGCCGACGCCTCGCGCTATGCGGGCTGGCGCTCGCTGAGCGCCCTCGCCAAGGCCGATCACGTGATCGGGCTCTGCCACGGCGCCCGGCTCGAGCCGCAGAGCACCCTCGACGTCGGCTGCGGCGACGGCGCCCTGCTCGAGGAGCTCCACGAGCGCGGCTTCGGCGGCCGCCTGGCCGGCATGGAGATCAGTCAGGCCGCGATCCGGATCGCCGCGGCCCGTCCCTCGATCGATTCCGTCGGCAGCTTCGACGGGCGAGTCCTGCCGCTCGCTGACGGCTCATATGAGCTCGGGATCCTCTCGCACGTGCTCGAGCACGCGCCTGAGCCCGTGGAGCTGCTGCGCGAGGTTGCCCGCGTCTGCCGCGCGGTCGTCATCGAGGTCCCGTTGGAGGCGAACTGGTCCGCGCGGCGGCCGTCCAAGCGGGTTCACGCCGAGGAGATCGGGCATCTGCAGCGCCTGGACCGCGCGGGCGCACGCGAGCTAGTCGCGCGCGCGGGCCTGCGTGCCGCGGGCGAGATCTCCGACCCGCTTGGCCTGGAGGTCCAGCGTTACTTCGCAGACACGCCCGCGCAACGGGCGCGGGCGAGCGCCAAGTGGGCCCTGCGAGCCGCCGTGCATCGCGTCTCGCCACGCCTGGCCCGGCGCCTGTTCACGGTTCACTACGCCTGTCTGTGCCTCCCGCCGGGCGCGTAGCGCCGGCCAGCAGCAGGCCCAGGATCCTGCCCATCAGCTCGTCCGGGACCGCCTCGGGGTCGGCCAGCTTCTGGCGCGCGATGCCGTCGGCCAGCGCGTCGATCGCGATCGCCAGCTGCTCGGCCGGGATCGTCAGCTCGAGGTCGAATTCCCGCGCCCCGTCCGCGACCAGGGCGGTCAGCGTGCCGCGCACCTGAGCGAAGCGCTCGGCGACCTTCGGGCGAACGGCCGGATCGCGTACGCCATAGGCCCAGAACTCCATGAACAACAGCAGCAGCTCGGGCTCGCGCTCGATCGTCGTCATCCATGTGCGCGCCCCGCCGGCGGCCCGCTCGGCAACCGAGGCCTGCGCCCGGACGGCCTCGGCGACCTCGCGTGCGTGCTCGTCGATCTCGCGTTCCATCAGCGCCAGGAACAGGTCCTCCTTGCCCTCGAAGTTCGAGTACAGCGCGCCGGTGGAGAAGCCCGCCTCCGAGGCGATCTCCTCGACCGAGGCGCCGTGGAAGCCGCTGCGGGCGAACACGCTGCGCGCCGCCGCGAGCAGGCGATCACGCGTGTTGGCCCTGCTCTGCTCGCGGGTCAGTCGCCCGCCCGGCGCATCCGCTGCGCTCGTGACCCTGCTCATCGCCCAATCCTACTCCGCGGAGCGATCGTTATTTCGATAATGTCCATTATCCAGATTCTCGAGACGGAGGTGTGCGATGGCGGGCGCAACCGGTTCCAGGCAGGCAGACTCAGCCGAGGTCGCGAGCCTGCCGGCGGACGCGATCTCCTACGAGGACCTCTATGCGCGATGGGAGCGCGGCAACTGGTCGGCGATGGAACTCGACTTCACCGAGGACGCCCGCCAGTGGCGCGAGGATTTCACCGAGTTCGAGCGCACCGCGGCGCTGTGGAACTACTGCCTGTTCTTCTGGGGCGAGGACGCGGTCGCCGACAACCTCTCGCCCTACATCGACGCCGCGCCCCGCGAGGAGCAGAAGTACTTCCTGACCACACAGCAGGTCGACGAGGCCCGCCACGCGATCTTCTTCAAGCGCTTCATGAACGAGGTCTGCGGCATCGGGGACGGCTCGGCCGCGAGCGGCCTGCAGGCGATCAAGCCGCAGCTGACCCCGGGCTTCCGCAAGATCTTCGACCGGCTGGACACGATGGCCGACGAGCTCCGAGCCGACCGCTCGCCGGCCAAGCTGGCGGCCGCCGTGACGCTCTACCACATCATCATCGAGGCCTCCCTGGCCCAGCCCGGGCAGCACTTCATCTGCGGCTATCTGGAGCGGCGGGACACACTGCCGGCCTTCCGCGCCGGGATGGAGAACATCGCCGCCGACGAGCAGCGCCACATCGGCTTCGGCGTCAAGCTCCTGTCGGACCTCAACCGCGAAGACCCCGTCGGCGTCCCCAGGGCGGTCGCCCGACTGCTGCGCGAAGTGACCCCCTACACATCCCAGGTCCTGATGCCCCCGGGCTGGGACGACCGTTACATAACGACCTTCGGAGCCACCTACGACGACGTCGGGGTCGAAGGCCTGAACTCCATGTCCACCAAGCTTCGCTCGGCGGGCCTGGCACTCGAGACGCTGCCCGGACCGGCCATCATCCCGCCCGGCCTGACCCCGCTGGAGACCTCCCGGCGCGGCCGTGCGCTGGCCCAGGCCGGCGTCATCGGCGTCGCCGAAGGCCCTGCCGCACGAGACCCCGAGACGGTCGCCCTGCTGTTCGACACGACCCGCCGCCAGGTCAACCCGGCACACGGGTTGAGCAGGCCGATGACCCTCCAGTGGGAGTTCACCGACCCCGACGTCCCCACCTGGCACCTGCGGGTGGACAACGGCTCGAGCTCCGCTGCCCCGGGCGCATCCCCGGACGCCGACGTGCGCCTGCGCGTCTCCTGGCAGGACTGGGTGGACATCGTCGCCGAACGGCTCGACCCCGTCCGAGCGATGGCCACGGGGCGGCTGCGCCCGCGCGGGCACCCGCTCGCCCTCGCGCGGCTGCGGCGGATCTTCCCGCGCGAATACGGACGCCGCACGCGGGCGCCCCGGCGGGGATCGCCGCCGGCTAAGGGGAGAACTCGCGCGTCGCGGCCCGCGTAGCGGGCGCGCTCGTGACGGCTGCGATCCTCGCCGCCGCTCGCAGCAGGCGCGACGGCGCCCGTGACGCACGCGCCTGTGGGTGAAGCGCGAGCGGGCTCGCAGGCCCGCCCGCCGGAGCGTGCTCGGGCCCGAACTCGAGCGCGGCCGCCGTCGTCGCCGTGGCCGGACGGGCCGCCGGCGCGCCGGCCGAGGGGGAGGGCGAGATCACGACGCTCGCCGACAGGCGGCCGACGGTGGAGGGCCTGTGGCGCACCGCCGCGGTCTGCGCTCGAGCGGGGTGCGAAGCGCCGGGGCGGGGATTCGGAGCCCGGCTCGTCTCCAGGCCGATGCAGCCCGCTCCCACGCCGATCGCGACCAGGCAGCCGACCGCGAGCTTCGCGCCCAGCGGGCCCCCGGCCAGCGCGAGTCCGCCGCCCGCCCCCGAGGCCCGCGCGGCGCCGGGCACGGCGCCGGCCCGCGCACCGCTTCCGGCCCTGCCCGCGAGCCGGGCGAGGGCGCCGCGCAGGCCGTCCGCTGCGCTCGGCCCACCGGCGAGCACGAGCCGCGCCGCCGGCAGCAGCACGGGCGGCATGCCTGCCGCCAGGCCACGCAGTGCGCGTACATAGGAGCGGCAGGAGGGACAGCGCCGATGGTGGCCCAGGGCGAGCCTGTAGCGCTCGCCGTCGCGGTCGAGGATGCCGTATGCGAGCGCCCGCATCAACGAGCCCTGGCTGTCGCACCAGCTCCCCTCCTCGATCGTCCGGGCCAGCGCGCCGATCTTGCCCGAGACCCCCTCCCCTCCTGCTCCCGGACCCTCCATCAGCTTGCGCATCCGCCCCTGACTGATCCCCATCGCCTGGGCGGCCTCGGCCCGGGAGAGGCCCTGCAGGAGACAGAGCGTGGCCGCGCGCCGCTCTCGCTCGCTGAGCCGCGAGAGCCCCTCGAACAGCTGCTCCAGACGGACCCTGTCGTCGATCTCATCGGCCAGATCGCTCTCCTGCGCAGCCGGGAGCGCGGCGGCATGTCCCGCGGCAGCGCGGCGCGCCCGGCGCTCCTCGACGGCCCGCCGGAACGTCACGAGCACGAGCCAGGCGCGCGGGTCCTGGATCTCCTCGCCCTCGAGGACCGCTGCGTAGAGGCCTTGCCAGGCGAGCGCATAGGAGGCCTCCAGCTCACAGTGATCGGGCTCGATCCCGAGCGCGCGCAGACGTGAACCCACGACGGCGAGGACCTGCGCGCGAAGCCCCTCGAACTCCCGGCGCAGCAGTTTCTCGGCCCGGTAGCGGCGTACTGGGAGCGGGCTCATGGCGGCTGAGGGTAGCGCTGCCATACGGAAATTCAATGGCGCGGACCCAAACCGGCCATAGCTGGCGCAAACCCGACCGCCGCGGGCCTCTGCTCCTAGCGCACCGTTCAGCGCGAGAGCGGTGCGGCGAAGTCCGGGGGGGCCGATCTTGAACCCCTTGGCCTCCGGGCGCGGGCTGCCGTGATGGCCGATCACCGCTTGCCGATGCGCTTTCAGGCGCCGGCCCGGCCATCCCCCGGCGGGCACGACGGCTGAACGGGCCGGCTCGGGCGATCGGGCCCTGCGGGCGTTCAGCGGCTGAACGCCGTTTGGGGACTCCCGGGCGATTGTGGCAGGGCGGAGCGTCCCGGAACATGCGGTCTCACTTGCTCCGGGGGCATTTTCGGGGTGAGGTCATTTCTAGCCACGGATATGGAGAACTTCGGTGCTTCGCCTTAATTCCAAGGATGGACAGGCGTGCTTCCGAGGCAACAGCACGCTCGAGGAGTCACCCGCTCTCGCACGTGAAGTTCGCCTCGCGATAGCCCGCGCGAAGGAGGGCGACCGCGACGCGGTCCGCTTCCTCTACGTGCGTTATTCGGACAACGTCTACGGCTACGTGCGCAGCATCGTGCGCGACGAGAAGGACGCCGAAGACATCACCCAGCACGTCTTCATGAAGCTGATGACGGTGATCACGCGCTACCAGGACTGTGGCGTCCCGTTCTCCGGTTGGCTGCTGCGGGTCGCTCGCAACGCCGCGCTCGATCACCTCCGCCGCCACCGGGCGATCCTGACGGAGGAGCCGATCGGCGTGGGCGGGCAGATCGACGATGGGGACTCCGACCGGGCTCGCAACCTGCGCAGCGCACTCGACGCGCTCCCCGAGGAGCAGCGCAACGTGGTCTTCATGCGCCACGTGATCGGCCTGACACCGCCCGAGATCGCGGAGCGGATGGGCCGGTCGGAGAGCTCGATCCACGGCCTGCACCACCGCGGCCGCCGGGCCCTGCAGCAGGAGCTGATGCGCCTGCAGGCCGGGCCTGCGACGACGCGGGCGATCGCGTGAGCGAGCCGTGTCGGCGCTAGCGAGCCAGGCCTCGGCCGCCGAGGTCCCATTCACGCGAACTGGACCGGGGCGATCCGGCGCTGATCGAGGAGCTGCTCGGCGTCGTGCGGGAAGTGGCCGAGCAGGGAGCGTTCACGCTCGGCCATCACGTCGAGGCCTTCGAGCAGGAGTTCGCCGGCTACTGCGAGAGCGAGTTCGCCGTCGGCGTCTCCTCTGGCACCGAGGCGCTGTCGCTGTCGCTTCGGGCGCTCGGCGTCGGCCCCGGGGACGAGGTCATCCTGCCCGCCAACTCGTTCATCGCCACCGCCGAGGCGGTATCGGCGGTCGGTGCGCTGCCGCGTCTGGTCGACGTCGACCCGGACAGCCACCTGATCACCGCCGAGGCCATCCAGGGAGCGCTCGGGCCGAAGGTCCGCTGTGTCATCCCCGTCCACCTCTATGGCGCCACCGTCGAGATGGACCCGATCCTCGCGCTGGCCGGCGAAGCCGGCATCAGCGTCCTCGAGGACGCCTGCCAGGCGCACGGGGCCCGCTACAAGGGCAGGCGTGCGGGGACGCTCGGCGACCTCGGCTGCTTCAGCTTCTACCCGGCCAAGAACCTCGGCGCCTGGGGCGACGGCGGGGCCGTCGTGACCAACCGCCCCGAGCTGGCAGCGCGGGTCGGACTGTTGCGCTCCCACGGCGAGGGCCCCCGCTACCACCACCAGCTGATCGGTGTGACCGGCCGCCTGGACGCGCTCCAGGCGGCCCTGCTGCGTCGCAAGCTGCCGCGCCTGGATTCCTGGAACGAGGAGCGCCGGCGGATCGGGGCCGCGCTGCGCCACGGCCTGGACGGGGCCGTCGACCCCGTCGGGCTTCCCTTCGCCGATGCCGACCACGTCTACCACCTGTTCGTGGTGCGCTGCGCCGACCGGGACGGGCTGCGCGAGCACCTCGCGGCAAACGGTGTCGCGAGCGCGATCCACTACCCGGTGCCGATCCACCGAACGGGGGCCTACGCCTCGCTGGGCCTGCAGGCGGGCAGCCTGCCCGTCAGCGAGCGGCTGGCCGGAGAGATCTGCTCCCTGCCGGTCTTTCCAGGTATGAGCGACGGGCAGCTGACACGGGTTCTCGAGGTCGTCGCGGCCTGGGACGGCCCGGCGGAAGGCCGATCTCCGGAATCTGGCGACGGCGCACAAGACCGGGCCCGCTAGTCGCGTTGTTTCGAGCATATGAGCATTGCGCCGCCACAACCACGCAAGCGCCAATCGCTGGCGCCCGTCGAGTCGCGGGCTCGTCCGGCGCGCTCTGAGCGCCTGCGCGCCCGCCTGCTCGCCAGCGCCCGCCGGACGCTCGACCTGATCGTCGCCGGCACCGTCCTGCTCCTGCTGGCGGTCCCGCTCATGCTGATCGCGATCGCGATCAGGATCGACTCGGGGGGGCCCTCCCTGTTCCGCCAGCAGCGCGTCGGGCGTGATCGGCGGACGTTCACGATGTTCAAGTTCCGGACCATGTACCGCGACGCCGACGTGTCGCCCCACCGCGAGTACGTCCGCTCGCTGATCGACGGCGGCGGCGAGGGCGGCGGCGACCTCTACAAGCTTTCCGTCGACGACCGCATCACCCGCGTGGGCAAGGTCCTGCGCGCCTGGAGCCTCGATGAGCTGCCCCAGCTGATCAACGTCCTGTTCGGCCAGATGGCGCTCGTCGGCCCCCGCCCGGTGATCCCCTACGAGGTCGAGATGTACCCCGACGCCTATCTGCGCCGTTTCAACGTCAAGCCGGGGCTGACCGGCCTGTGGCAGGTCAGCGGGCGCAACGAACGGACCTACGACGAGATGGTCCGGTTCGACATCGAGTACGCGGAATCGGCATCGCTGATGCTCGACCTGCGGATCCTCGCGAAGACGATGCCCGTCGTCCTTCGCCGTCAGGGAGCGGCGTGAGCATGTCCAGCTCCTCGATCGAGACCGCCACGGGCGAGGCCCACGGGCTGGGAGCCGAGGCGCTCGCGGGCCGCTCGATCCTCCACCGCGAACCGCGCATCGGCACGGCGCTGGTCGGCTACGGCTACTGGGGGCCCAACCTGGCCCGCAACATCGCCGAGTGCGATGGCCTGCGCCTCGAGGCGCTGGTCGAGCTCGACCGCAAGCAGGCCGCGACCTTCCGCGGCCGGCACCCGGGCGCACGGACGGTCAACACGCTCGACGCAGTCCTGACCGACCCCTCGGTCGAGGCGATCGTGATCGCAACGCCGCCCGAGACCCACCACCCGCTCGCCAAGCGGGCCCTGGAAGCCGGCAAGCACGTACTCGTCGAGAAGCCGCTGGCGACGAACCTCGACGACGCCCACGAGCTGGCGGAGATCGCCGGCAAGGTCGAGCGGGTCTTGATGCCCGGTCACACCTTCATCTACAGCCCCGCCGTCAACACGGTCCGCGACCTGATCCGCGGCGGCGTCGTCGGCGACGTGCACTTCGTCACCTCCTCGCGGATGAACCTCGGCAAGTACAACGACGGCGGCGTCGTCTGCGACCTCGCCCCGCACGATCTCTCGATCCTCCTCTACTGGCTCGAGGAGCCGATCGTCGAAGTCGCGGCCTCGGGCTCGAGCGTGCTGAAGCAGGGCGTATCCGAGACGGCCTTCATGACGCTCACGTTCGCCAGCGGCCAGACGGCCAACGTGCAGATCTCCTGGCTGGCGCCCCGCAAGGTCCGTCAGATGATCGTCGTGGGCAGCCAGCGGATGGTCCAGTACGACGACACCGCCTCCGATGAACCGGTCCGCATCTACGACCGGGGCATGGACATGCTGCCGCCGACCCCCGCCAACTTCGGCGAGCACCAGCTGATCTACCGGACAGGCGACGTCGTGATCCCCCGGGTTGAGCCGCAGGAGCCGCTGCGCCTCGAGCTCGAAGACTTTGCCCACTCGATCCGAACCGGCGAGGAACCGCGCTCGAACCTGGCACTCGGGATCGAGATCGTCGCCGCCGTCCAGTTCGTCCAGGCCTCGATGCGCGGCGCCGGGATGCCGCTGGCGGTCCCGACGCTCGCCTCCCGTGCGGCCGCCTAGGAAACAGCGATGAGCTCCCCCGACAGACTCCAGGACGAGCGGACCCGGCCACACCGCGTCCTGTCGGTGATCGGCGCACGGCCCGAGATCATCCAGGCGGCACCCGTCTGCGCAGCACTCTCGGGCGTCGTCGAGGAGATCCTCGTCCACACCGGCCAGCACTACGACGACGCGATGTCCGAGAGCCAGATCCTGGCGACCCGGCTGCCGCGCCCGGACCACAACCTGGGCATCGGGTCGCGTTCGCGCGAGGAGCAGCTGACGCTGGCCCAGTCGCGCCTGGAGGCGCTGATCGAGCGCGAGCGCCCCGATGCCGTGATCGTCCGGGGCGACACCAACGCGACCCTCTCGGGGGCTCGCGCGGCAGTGGCCGCGGGCGTCCCGCTGGTACACATCGAGGCCGGCCTGCGCTCGCGGCGCCTGGACATGCCCGAGGAGCACAACCGGATCGAGACCGACCGTCTCTCACAGGTCCTCTGCGCGCCCACTCCGGGGGCCCGCGAGAACCTGATCGCCGAGGGGGTCGAGGGCGAGGTCCACGTCACCGGCGACCCCCTCTGCGACACGCTGGAGAGCTGGCGCCATCAGGTCCAGCCGGCGGGCGAGGGCGACTACGTCCTGGCGACGGTCCACCGCAACTACAACACCGACGATCCCGACCGCCTGGCCCTCGTGCTCGAGTGCCTCGGGCGCTCGAACCTGCCGGTGATCATGCCGCTGCACCCGCGGACGCGGGCGCGGATCGATGCCTGGAACCTGACCGTCCCCGAGGCGATCGAGCTGATCGGGCCCGTCCCCTATACGCGCATGCTCGAGCTCGAGCGCGGCGCGGGGGCGATCGCGACCGACTCCGGCGGGGTGCAGCGCGAGGCCTACCTGTGGGGTGTCCGCTGCCTGACGCTGCGTGAGGAGACCGAGTGGACGGACACCGTCCAGACGGGCTGGAACACGCTCGTCGGCGTCGATCCGGACGCATTCGAGGCTGCGCTGGCGACACCGCTGCCCGGAGAGCGCCCGCCGATCTTCGGCGACGGCCACGCCGCCCGGCGGATCGCGCGGATCGTCGCCGAGCTGGTCGGCGCCGCGGATGTCAACCCCAACCAGCTGACCCTGACAACAGACACCGAGGTGGTGGCAAGATGAAGCAGCTCAACGTCGCATTGATCGGGGTCGGGCGGATGGGCTCCTACCACGTCGAGACCTGGGAGCGCCTCGCCGACGCCCAGCTGGTGGCGATCGCCGACCCCGACGAGGAGACCGCCCGCCAGCGCATCGGCCGGCGGCCGATCGACTGGGTCGCCGACTACCGCTGGCTGCTCGAGCGCGAGGACATCGACGCGGTCTGTGTCTGCGTCCCCTCCGAGCACCACGCCCGGGTCGCGCTGGACGCGATCGCGGCAGGCAAGCACGTCTTCGTCGAGAAGCCCATCGCAACGGCCCTGGAGGACGGCCTGCGCATGGCCGCGGCCGCCCGGGTCGCGCAGGTCAAGCTGATGGTCGGCCACATCGAGCGCTTCAACCCCGCCGTCGGCAAGCTCGCCGAGCTGATCGCCGAGGGCCGGATCGGCCGCGTGTTCCGCGCCCACGCAACCCGCGTCGGGCCGCTGCCGACCCGGATCATGGACACCGGCGTCGCCGTGGACCTGGCGACCCATGACCTCGACCTGATGCAGTTCGTGCTGGGACGCAACATCACCTCGATCTTCGCCGAGGGCAGTCGCTGCATGCACCCCACCCAGGAGGACCTGATCTCCTGCCTGCTGCGCTTCGGCGACGACGGTCCGATGGGCCTGCTGGACGTCAACTGGCTGACGCCCGAGAAGAAGCGCGAGATGACCGTGATCGGCGAGTCGGGAATGCTCAGCGCCTCCTATCTGACGCAGGACGTCTGGTTCACCGAGTCGACCGGGGCACCCACCGAATGGGGCGACCTGGCGCGGGTCCGCGGCGACGCCGAGGGAGCATCGCTGCGCTTCGCCCTGCCCCGCATGGAACCGCTGCAGGCCGAGCTTCAGGCGTTCACGAGCTGCATCCTCGATGACACAGTCGAGCCGGTGACCGCGGAGGACGGCTGCCGCGCTCTGGCCGCCGCGCTGGCCGTCCGCGACTCGGCCGCCAACGAACGACCCGTGAAGCTGCTCGACACCGCTGGAAGCCGCCCGCTTCAGGCCGTAGCCTAGGAGGAACCATGATCCGCTTTGTGATTCCCGCCTACAACGAGCACGAGAACATCCCGCGCCTGCTGGCCGAGCTCGCCCCCGTGGCGCGCGAGCTCGGGGCGCGGGTGATCTTCGTCGATGACGGCTCCACCGACGGGACCTCCGAGGCGATCGAAGCGCACGCCGACGGCCTGCCGGTCGCGATCGTCCGCCATGCGGTCAACCGCGGCCTCGGCACAGCGATCAACTCGGGCCTGCGGGCGGCGCTCGGCGAGTCGCTGGACAACGACGCGATCGTCACCCTCGAGGCCGACAACACCTCCGACCTCGCCGACCTGCCGGCGATGCTCGAGCGCTTCAACGCCGGCGATGACGTGGTGCTCGCCTCCGTCTATGCGCCGGGCGGGCGGATCGTCGGCGTCGAGCCCTGGCGGCTGGCGGCGTCGAAGGGCGTCTCGAACGTCTTCCGCTACGCCGGCGGCCTGCGTGAGATCCACACGCTGTCCTCGCTCTACCGGATCTATCGCGCCGGGACGCTGCGCCGCGCGGTGGAGACCTACGGCTACCTGCTGGTGCGCGAGCCCGGCTTCGCGGCCAACGTCGAGATCCTGCTGAAGCTCTACAACGCCGGCGCCAAGGTCTCCGAGGTGCCGACCGTGAACGACTGGTCCCGGCGCCTGGGCAACTCGAAGATGAGCCTGCGCCCGACGGTCCTCGCCTACGGACGGCTGATGGCGGCCCACCTCGTCGGGCGGATCCAGCCGCCGCCGATCTCGCCCCTGGGCGGCGAGATCCCCGCGGCGAGCGATCAGTCGGATAACTCCGGCAACGGCCGGCTGCGCGCCGTCTAGCCACGTCCATGGAGGACCGCAGACCGCACATCGGCGTCGTCGGCGCCGGGATCCTGGGCACCGTCCTGACCCTGCGCCTGGCGCAGGCGGGCGCCCGGGTCACGCTGCTCGAGCGCGCCCCCACACCCGGAGGCCTGGCCGGCTCGTTCGACTTCTCGGGCCACCGGGTCGACCGCTTCTACCACGTCATCGTCCCCTCGGACGAGCGGATGATCGCGCTGATCGAGGAGCTCGGCCTGACCGATCAGCTGAGCTTCAACCCCGTCGGGGTCGGCTTCTTCATCGACGGGCAGATGCACCCCTTCAACGGCATCGGCGACTTCCTGCGCTTCCCCCGCTCTCGCCGCCCGCCCGCGCCCGCCTGGCGTGGTTCGTGCTCCAGTGCCAGCTGCGCCGTGACTACAGCGCGCTCGAGAGCGTTCCGCTGAAGGACTGGCTGCGCCGCCACTGCGGCCGCGAGGTGCTCGAGCGGATCTGGGTGCCGCTCCTGAACTCGCGCTTCGACCACCGCCACGACGAGCTGCCCGCGACCTATCTGTGGGCGCGCACGAACCGCATGCGCTCGGCCCGCGACTCGAAGAGCCCCGGCGAGAAAATGGGCTCGCTCAAGGGCGGTCACGAAACGCTCGTCCTGGCCGCCGCGGAGCGCGCCCGCGAGCTGGGCGCCGAGATCCGCCTCGGCGCGGGAGTCGAAGGTCTGCTGCAGGACGAGCAGGGGGCCGTGACAGGGGTGCGCGTCGACGGAGCGACGGAGCGCTTCGACCAGACGATCGTCACCCTGCAGCCGCCGGCTCTGCGCCACCTGCTGCCGGAATCGCTCCAGCCGCTGCTAGCCGCCTACCCGGAGCGCTATCTCGGCGTCGTCTGCCTGATCCTCAAGCTGCGCCGCTCGCTGCTGCCCTACTACTCGGTCAACATCTGCGACCCGACGCCGATGACGACGGTCGTCGAGACGACGCACGTCGTGGGGACCGGGCACACCGACGGCCTGCACCTCGCGTACCTGCCGAAGTACTGCGGCTCGGACGCGCCCGAGTTCACCGAGGATGACGAGTCGCTCTACCGTCGCTTCACCGAGATGCTGGCGCGCCTGGTGCCTGACTTCAGCCACGAGGACGTCGTCGACTGGACGGTCCAGCGCGCGCCGCTGGTCGAGCCCGTCCACGCGCTCGGGCACGAGCCGCGCGTCGCGCCCGTCTGGCCGGGGGTTCCCGGCCTGGCGCTGGCCTCCGCCAGCCAGATCTACCCCCGGCTGCTCAACGGCGAGTCGGTCATGGGCATGGCCGAGCTGCTCGCGGAGCAGGCCCTGGCCCGCGTGCCCGCCGCCGGCGCGACCCCGCCCGGCGACGTTCAGGCCGCCGCGGCCTGAACGTCGGGGCGCAGCGGCTCGCCCGCTCCCCCGCGTCGCACGAGCTCATCGACCAGCGCCAGGTAGCGCTCGCGCTGGCGCTCCCAGGTGATCTCCACGAGGCGCGTGTGGGCGTGTGCGGCCCGCGCCGCCGCAGCGCTCTGATCGCCGCACAGCCGCTCGAGCGCCTGCGCCAGATCCCCGGGGTCGCCGGGTGTGAACGTGAGCAGATCCTGCTCTGAGAAGCGCTCGGTGATGCCCGGCAGGCGCGAGGCGACGACCGGTAGGCCCATGTGGATGTACTCGAGCAGCTTGACCGGCAGCAGCAGCTCGGTGAAGCGGTCGTGGAGCGTCGGCACGACGCCGATGTGAGCCGCCTCGAGCTCGTCCGGGATGAGGGCGAAGGGGATCGGCTCGGGCGACACCTCGATGCGCACCGGGTCGATCTCCCGCGCCAGCGCCGCCAGGCGGTCGCGGTCCTCGCCCGAGCCGCAGACGCGCAGCTCCAGGCGCGGGGCGGTGCTGCGCAGCCGGCGCATCGACTCGATCAGGCTCTCGACCCCGAAGCGGGGTGCGAGGCCACCGTGGTAGATGATCCGCATCGGCCCGTCGGCGGGAAACGGCCGCGACGCGCGGGCGGGCCCGAAGACGCGCTCGTCGGGCGAGTTCATCACGACCGTCGTGCGCCCGACGCCGACGCCGCGGGCTTCCAGGCGCAGGCGGGCCTGGTCGGTGACCGTCACCACGCGCGAGGCCAGCCGCGCGCTCAGGCGCTCCTCGAGTTCCAGGGCGCGTTCGAGGACGTCGCCCGGCGGGCGGGCGTACTTCGTCGCGAACAGCTCGGGGAAGGTGTCATGCACGTTGAGGATCACCGGGACGCCCCGGAGCTTCGGGATCAGCGCCGCCGCGGTCAGCATGTCGGGCATGTTGTGGGCCTCGATCAGATCGAAGCGCAGGCGGGCATCGAGGCGGGCGAGGCGCCAGGCGGCCCTCGCCAGGAAGCCACCGTAGCCCGCGACGTAGGACAGCGGGCCGCCGCCGGCCTTCTCGGCGCCGACCGGGTGGACGTGGATCGTGCCCTCGCCGAGCTCGATCCGGTCGGGCTCGCCGATGCAGATCAGGTGGACCTCGTCGCCGCGCTCGGCGAGCGCGCGGGCCTGGCGCTGGATGCGCGAGTCGAGCGAGAAGTCCGAGAGGTGGATCATCGCGATCCGCAGGGGCCGGCGCGACTCGCTCAGCACAACGCCACCTCACCGCCGTCGCCGACGTTCAGCCGCAGCGCCCTGGGCAGTGAGAAGTCCCTGAAGATCTTCGTCTCACGGCCGACGACGCTGCCGACGAGGCGCCCGCCGATGTGCATGATGCTGGCGCCCGGGAGGATGACCGAGCGCTCGATCTCGGCGCCTTCGATCTGCACCCCCGCATCGATCGAGGTGTAGGGGCCGATGTAGGAGTCCGCGACCAGCGCACCCGGGCCGATGATCGCCGGGCCGACGATCGTGCTGGCGCGCACCGAGGCGCTCGGATGGACCGAGACGGGCCCCTCGATGCGCGTCCCGGCCGGTGGTTCGCACAGCGGCCAGCCCGCCGCAGCGCCGTCGAGCAGCAGATGGTTGATCGCGAGCAGCCGCTCCGCCTCGCCGGAGTACTCGAGCCAGCCCTCGACCCGCCGCACCCCCGGCACCCGGCCCTCTGCCGCGAGCAGCTCGGCGGCGGCCAGGACGTCGATGCCGCGCAGCTCGAAGCCGCCGCCGGCGACGAGGCGCTCGAGCACACCGGGACCGAGGATGCAGGCGTCCGCCAGCTCGGTCATCAGACCTTCGGGATCGATCCCCGCCAGGCGCGCGACGCGGCGCGCCGCGAGGCCGATCGAGCCGTTTCCGGGCGCCGAGCGGAACACGAGCGCGGTCAGGTCGCCGTCCTCGGCAGGGGGGCCTGCGAGCAGCTGCTCGGATACCAGGACCCCGTTGGCCGCCTGCAGAACACAGCGATCGGAGCCCGACGAATGCGCCCGCGGCGTGGGCGGCAGGCTCGCCGCGCGGCCCGCGCTCGATGTAGTGGACGGCCACCGCCGCCGTGCAGTCGGCCTCGATCGCGCGCTGGCTCTCCTCGCGCTCCTCGGCGTCGATCACGAGCGCCAGCTCGCCGACGCCCATCCGGGCGAGCCCGGCGATCACGTGGCAGACGAGCGGCGCGTTGGCGACGCGCTGCAGATGCGCCGGGCCACGGCCGCGGCCCGCCTGCGGAGGACTGACGACGATTCCCTTCAGACTCATCGCCCGAGCCCTCCACCGGCGCCCGGTAGCGGGGCGCTGCGCCCGAGCATCCGCCGGCGCAGCTCCTCGCGGGCGAAGCGCCGGTAGGCCGGGTCGGGCACGCGCTCGACGCGCCTGGCGGCGGCCCGCACGTAGCCGTAGAGGAATGCGCCACCGGACAGACCCAACGGACGCCGCCCGGCGACCTTCAGCGCGCGCAGCGCCACCCACAGGGGATCGTGGTGGGCGATGTAGGCGCACTCGCCGTGACGGGCGTGGCCGCGCAGCTGCCCGTCGGCGCTCGCCAGCGGCCGGTGGTGGATCGCGGTCAGCTCGGGGAAGCTGCGCGTTGCGTAGCCGTGCATGCGGGCGTAGGTCTCATCGATCGTGTCCCAGCCGAGGCGCTCCTGGACGCCGCCGATCGCCCGCAGGCACTCCAGCGTGTAGCACTTGACGGCGCCGTGGACGTGGTAGCTCGAGGGGATCGCGATGCGATGGAGGCCGTCCCCGCGCGGCTCGGCCAGCATCCCGCCGGCCAGCCCCAGCGCGGGGTCGGCGGCGAAGCGCTCGAGCAGCCCGCTCAGGTAGTCGGGGGGCAACTCGATGTCGCCGTCGAGCTTCATCACGTGCGTGTAGTCATCGAGCTCCACGCCGGCGAGACGAGGTTGAAGTTGCGCGCCTCGACGGCCTGCGCGAGGCGATCGCGGGCGCCCGCGGCGGGGTCGCCGCCCGGCGGGCGCATCACGGTCAGGAAGTCGAGCTCCTGCTCGAGCTCCCCAGCAGCTCCCACGTGCCGTCGGTCGAGGAGTCATCGATCACGATCCAGCGCGCCGGCGGGGCGAGCTGGCGTGCCACAGCGCGGACGACACGCGCGATATGCGGCGCCTCGTTGCGGACGGGCGAGACCACCAGCACGCGGGGCTGCGGGGAAATCCTCCTCATGTCTCTGAAGAACGGGGCAAGTGAGGCATTCCTCACGCGCGAGCTTGCGGAGTCTTTCCCGCGCGCGAGGACCGCACGCCCCGACGGGGATCTACGGCCTTGCCCGCCGGCGAAAGAACCCGCGCCGCAGAGCCGTTCAGTTGGGCGAGGCAGACCACGGACGGCGAACGAACGCGAGGCGCGAGCAGCATGAGAACACTTGTCACAGGCGGAGCAGGCTTCATCGGCGGTCATCTGGTGCGCGAGCTCGTCGCGCGCGGGGACGAGGTCGTCGTGCTCGACTCGCTCAAGGAGCAGGTCCACCTCGGCCAGCCTGTCGAGCTGCCCGATTCCGTCAGGTTGATCGTCGGCGATGTCGGCGACGTGGCCCGCGCCGATGAAGCGCTCGCGGGCGTCGACCGCGTCGTCCATCTCGCCGCGGCGGTCGGCGTCGGGCAGTCGATGTACGAGATCGCCCGCTACACCGAGCGCAACACGATGCAGACGGCCCTCTTCCTGGAGCGGGTGGTGGCCCAGAACCCGGTGCCGGCGCGCCTGGTCGTCGCCTCGTCGATGTCGATCTACGGCGAGGGCGAGTACGAGTGCCCGAACCACGGCGCCACGGCGCCGACCCCGCGGCCCGAGGAACAGCTGCTGGCGCGCCAGTGGGAGCTGCACTGCCCGGCCTGCGGCGAGATCCTGCGCCCGATCGGGACGCGCGAGAGCAAGGCGATCATCCCGACCTCGATCTACGCGATCACCAAGCGCGACCACGAGGAGCTCTGCCTGGTGACCGGCGCCGCCTACGGGATCCCCGCGGTGGCGCTGCGCTTCTTCAACGTCTATGGCCCCGGCCAGGCCCTGTCGAACCCCTACACGGGCGTCGCCGCGATCTTCGCCTCGCGACTGCTCAACCGCAAGCCGCCCGTGATCTTCGAGGACGGCAACCAGTCGCGGGACTTCATCCACGTCTCCGACGTCGTCCGCGGGATCCTGCTGGCGCTGGAGTCCGACGCGGCCGCCGGGCACGCCGTCAACCTCGGCACGGGACGCCCCAGCACGGTGGCGCAGATCGCCGAGGCGCTGGCGTCCGGGCTAGAGCTCGACATCGAGCCGATCCTCAACGACCAGTACCGGGCCGGCGACATCCGCCACTGCGTCGCCGATCCCGCGCGCGCCAAGGAGCTGCTGGGCTTCGAGGCGCTGACCTCGCTCGAGGACGGCATGCGCGGGCTGCTCGAATGGCTGATCGACCAGGAGCCCGAGGACCGGGTCGACCAGGCGACCGCCGAACTTGCCGCACGCGGCCTGGCACGCTGAGAACTTGGGTGCCGGCGAAAGCAATCAGCACGCGGTCCCGTTGAGTAGCTGAGACACGATGGAATTCGCTCAAATCCTGAAGATCCTCTGGGCACGAAAGCTCATCACCGGCGCGGTCATCGCCGTCGCCGTCGCCGCCGCCGTGGCGGTCCACTCGAGCGTCTCCTCGATCCCGACCGGTGCGGCCACCGTCCAGCTCCTGGTCGACTCGCCGGACTCGGCTCTGGCCAACCTCTCACAGGAAACGACACCGCTGACCGAGCGCGCGTCGGTCCTCGCCCAGGTGATGACCAGCGCCGAAGTCCTCAAAGAAGTCGCCGCGGCGGCCAAGGTGCCGCTCAGCGAGATCACCGCCGAGGGCCCCTACAGCGGCCCCGGCCAGGTGCTTGACGTGATCACGCCCGCCGAAGCGCGCTCCAACCAGCTGCTTGCCGAGCACGCCAAGTACCGCCTGACCTTCCTCGCCCAGACCGACGAGCCGGTCGTGACGGCCTCCGTCCAGGGCCCGACGGCGGTGTCCGCGGCCGCGGTCGCCGCCGCCATCTACCCCGGCGTCGAGAGCTACGTGACGCGCCTGCAGCACCAGTCCGGGACTCCCCCGGCGCACTACGTGACGATCCGCCAGCTCGGGCCGCCCCAGGCCGGCTCGGTGAACTCGAGCACCCGCTCGACGCTGACGATCGCGGCCTTCATCGGCATCCTGTTGCTGGGTCTGCTCGGGGTCCTCGGCCTCGAGGTGATCTCCAGGCGCACCCGCGAGAACGCGGCGCTCGAGAGCGAGCACGAGGCGGGCCTACGACGAGCTGACGCTCGACACCAGTTCGCTGACCACCGCTCACGCCGAGCCCCACGTGCGCGCCGACGTGGGCGGCACCGCCGCCCGCCGACGCTGAGCGGGCCATGTCCGCCGCGCGCGGAGCGCCCCGGCCGGCTGTTGAGCCTCATCGGGGCGGTACTGGCGGTGTCGCTTCTCGCCGCCCTGCTCGTGGGCTTCAGGCCCTCGCTCTCCCCCCCGCGCTGCACACCCGCCGTCGTCAAAGGGCGCCGCTCAGGGTGAGGTGCTCGTCGACACCCGCGCCTCGCAGCTCGCGAGGGTCGACCCGCTCGCACCGACCGCCCTGGCGCTCGCGGGCCAGCTTGCGATCAGCTACGCCCTCTACCTGGAGAGCGACCAGGCGACCCAGGGCGCTCGGGCAGGCGGTCGGCCTGCACGGTCAGAGCGTCGCGGCATCGGGGCCCTTCACGCTGCTGCTGGGTCGCGAAGCGATCGCCGGGGAACGCCCGTCGCCGCCCAATCCGATCCTCGTCAACCACAGTTACCGGCTGCTGCTCGACGTCGACGGGGAACGCCCGATGCTGAGCATCTATGCCGAAGCGCCCACGGCCGCTGCTGCGATCACGCTCGTCCGCAGCGCCCGCGAGGTGCTCGCCGAACATGTCCGCGAACGCCAGCCTCCGGGCCCGGGCGGCCCGCAGTCGGTGACATTGCGGATGCTCGGGCCGGTAAGCGGGGGCACGATCGGCGGATCGGCCCGCTGGCAGCTGATGGTGTTCGTCTTCCTGCTCGTCGTGGCGCTGGGCGCAAGCCTCATCTACGCCCGCCGCATGCGCACGGTCCGTGTCGCCCGGGCCCGCGCGGCGATCGGCGCGCTGGACGCGCTCGATGACCCCGCCGGAGAGCTCGACGAATGGCCGCACACACGGCGCATCCTGCCGTGGGCACTCGCCGGCTTCATGGCGATGATCTTCCTGGTCCCGTTCGACGCGATCGACCTGCCGATCAACCTGCCGCTCTCGAGCACCGCAGACCGGCCGATCCTGCTCGCGCTGATCGGGCTATGGCTGCTCAGCCTGGCGATCATCAGCGGTGAGGCCCGGCCCCGCATGCAGCTGACACGGGTCCACGTGGCACTGTTCGCGTTCCTCGGGATCTGCTGCCTGAGCGTCGTGCTCAACGGCCCCGCGCTGGCGAATATGGGCGAGGTCGGCCTGTCGGGGAAGAAGCTCGTGCTGCTGGGCACCTACATCGCCTTCTTCGTCGTCGTGGCGTCGGTGCTCCGCCCACGCGAGGTACCTCGTTCGCCGCCCTGATGGTCGGCCTCGGCGTAATCGTCGCGATCGCGACCGTCGTCGAGTACCGCGAGCACTTCAACGTCTTCTATGAAGTCTGGAGGAAGATCCTCCCGGTGACGATTCCCGAAGGCCTCGACGGCCGGGACTCGATCGGCAGGCTGAACGTCTACGGCCCGACCAACCAGCCCCTGGAGCTGGCGGCACTGCTGGCGATGGTCCTGCCGTTCGCGATCATCGGATCGATCGATGCGGCCACCCGCCGGCGCCGGGTGCTCTACACGATCGCGATCGGCCTGCTGCTGGCGGGCGGGGTGGCGACCTCGCGCAAGACGAGCATCGTCGCGCCCGTGGGGGCCGTGCTGATCCTGATGGCCTACAGGCCGCGGACGATCGCCCGCTCGATGCTCGGCCTGGCCGTCGTACTGGGGGTGATCGTCCACGTCACCTCACCGGGCAGCACTCGGCTCGGTCCTCTCCCAGCTCGAGCCGGGCACGTCAACAACGTGCTCTCGACGACCGACAGAACGGCCCGTTACGCCGCCGTGAAGCCGGACCTCCTGACGCACCCGCTGATCGGGCGCGGCTATGAAAGCTATGACCCGCACAAGTACCGGATCCTCGACAACGAGTACCTCGGCCTGCTGATCACGACGGGCCTGCTCGGCGTGCTCGCCTACCTGGGCGTCTTCGCCTCGATCATGACCGCTGCTCACCGGACGGTCCGCGGCCCCGACCGGCGGCGCGCATCGCTGGCGCTGGGCGCCCTGGCCTCGGTCGGCGTGATCGCCCTGGCGAGCGCCCTGTTCGACGTGCTCTCATTCCCCCACGTCCCCTACCTGCTGCTGTTCGTCGCCGGGATGATCGTCGCCCTTCGGGAGCCCACCCCGGCGACCCAGCCGGTGCGGCGGGCCGGATCACGCCCGGCACCGCTCCCGCTCGGCGACGGCGCGCCCGGCGACGGTCCGCCCAGCCCCGACGACGAGGACGCCGGACGGCGCATCGGGGCTCCCCGGCGCCGCGTTCCGGTCGCGGCTGGCTGAAAGAAATGTCCCCAAGACTTCCAACTGCAGCGAAAGTTGCGCGCCCTTCCACCCGTTTCCTCTGCAGTTAACGATGCTCAAGACCTCCACCACATACCCCCGCCGCCGGGCCCGCCTGGTCCTGCTCGCGGCTCTGCTCGCCGGCTTCGCCATGCTGCTCGGCGCCGGCGCGACGCGCGCCGAGGCGGTCACGTGCCCGAACAGCAACGTGATCGTCAACGAGAACAACTGCAGGGCGCCGGCACGACGGCGAACCGCGAAGCGCTCGAAAGCGGCTACAGCGAAGACATCGGCGGCTTCACGCCGGCGACGAGCTACAACCTCGGCGAAAACATCCCGCTGAAGATCGGCACCGACGAGCCGTCCTTCCCCGGCACGACCGTCAACATCAGCATCTACCGCATCGGCTACTACGGCGGCGACGGCGCACGGCTGATCGCCGCCGCCGGAGCCCTCAACGTCTCGGTCAACAACTCGTTCACCTGCAACCCCCGCAACACGACGACCGGGGAACTGAACTGCTCGAACTGGAACGTCACCTACACGATCCCCGGCAGCTCCCTGCCGGTCGGCGGGGTCTACGAGGCGGTCTTCACGGACCCCGGCGACGGGAACATCTCCAACGACGTCATCATCCCCGTCCGCGAAGACAGCCGCTCCTCGGAAATCCTCGACGTCATTCCGACCGCCGACTACGAGGCCTACAACACCTGGGGCTGCAAGTCGCTGTACTTCGACGCCTGCGGGGGAGCCAACACGATCTCCGGCGACGGCCGCGCCGTCGCGGTCTCATTCGAGCGGCCGCAGGCCGAAGGCAACCTGCAGCTCAACCACTTCTTCGGCCCTGACTTCAGCACGGTCTACTGGCTCGAGCAGCAGGGCTACGACGTCTCCTACACCGACGACGTCCAGACCGACTCCAACGGCGCCGCGCTGCTCAAACACAAGATCGATCTCGTCTCCGGGCACAGCGAGTACTGGTCCTACAACTCGTTCCACAACTTCAAGCTCGCCCGCGAAGCCGGCGTGAACATCGTCTCGCTGAGCGCCAACACCGCCTACTGGCAGACGCGCTACGAAAACAACCACCAGACCCTCGTCTGTTACAAGACGATCCAGGGCTCGGCCAACGGCAACCCCGGCGGCACGCCCAACGATCCCGCGGCGACGGAAGCGAACGGGACGATCAACACCCACCTCGCGACCACCACCCGGCGCGACCCGGGTGAACCGGCAGGAGCGCCGAACGCCCCCGCCGGCGGGCGGATCGGCGTCAACGAACCCGAGAACTCGCTGTGGGGCGTGATGTACGTGGGCGACAACGACTCGCACTCGTTCAACCTGACGATTCCCGCCGGCAACGCGAACGGGGAAGGCGCGAGCAACCGGATCTGGCGCAACACGCACATCTCGACGACCTCCGCCACGACGCTGCCGCTGGCCATCGTCGGCTGGGAGTGGGACCAGATCCCGACCAACCCGGCTTATCTCGCCCAGGAGCCGGCGGGCGTCAAGCAGGTGACGCTGACGAACACCGAAAACGCAGAAGACTCCTGGCTGCAGGACGCCGGGCGGGCACGCGCCAACGCGGCGCCTCCGGGCGAGCCGAGCAACGTCAGCGCCGTCGAGTACCGGGCCGCGAGCGGTGCGCTCGTGTTCTCGACCGGGACGATGGAGTGGGCGCTGGGCTTCGACTCCGAACAGAGCTCGGTGATCGACCAGGCGACCTACAACGTGATCTCCGAAATGGGTGTCGAGCCGGTCACCCCGGCCTCGGACATCACGCTCGACTCGCCGACCGAAGCGAAGCCGCCGTGGCCCTCGTTCACCGCCTCGACCACCACGACGACGATCGGCGAACCGGTCAGCTTCAACGCCGCGGCCTCGACCAGCCCCGACGCGACGATCACCGACTACAAGTGGGACTTCGAAAACGCCGGCACCTTCCCCGTCGACACGGGCTCGACGCCGAGCGCGACCCACACCTTCACCCAGCCCGGCACCTACCGTGTCCTGCTCAAGGTGACCGACAGCAAGGGCGCGGTCGAAACGACCGAGCGGACGATCACCGTTGCCAACACCGTGAAAGCCGTCCTCGGGGCCGAGATGAACCCGGTCGGGGTCGGCCAGGCCGACACGCTCAGCGGCGCCCACTCGAGCGACTCGAACGGCACGATCACCGACTACAAGTGGGACCTCACCGGCAGCGGCAAATACGAAACCGACACCGGCTCGACGCCCACGATCAAGACGACGTTCGCCAGCACCGGGCCCCACACGGTCGGCCTGCAGGTGACCGACAACAAGGGCGCCACCGAAACGACGACGGTCACGATCAACGTGATCGAACACGGCGTCAGCCGCTACTCCGACGCCGTGACGGCCGCACCCGGCCTGCTGCACTACTACAAGTTCGACGAACCGACCGGCACGAAGATCACCGACAGTGCCGGCACCGCCAACGGCACGCTCGAGGAAGCGATGCTCGGGGAACCCGGAGCGGTCAACGACGACCCGGGGACGTCGGTCGCGTTCACCGGATCGGGCGACCCGGTCGAGGGTGAGAAAGGCTCCTTCGGGGAAATCCCGATGGATCTCTCGGGCCGCACCTCGATCACCGTCGAGTTCTGGCTCAAGTGGACTGCCTACGGCAACAACGACGCCCTGGCGATGGAGTTCACCCCGAACTACAACGAACACCTGGGCGGCTTCATCGTCGACCCCGACGCGACCGAGTACGGCGGAACCTTCGGTGTCGGCATCGGCGCCGGCTCCACCCGCAACAGCGTCTTCTTCGCCCGCCCGAGCGCAGGGGTCTGGCACCACTACGCCTTCGTCCTGAACTCCGCAGCCCCGGCCGCGTCCGAGATCACCCCCTACGTCGACGGCGTCCCGGTGAGCTACGAGAAGGAGAGCTCCGGGACCGGCGCCGGGCCGTTCGCCGCCTCGACGCTTTATCTCTTCTCCCGTGACGGCACCTCGCTGTTCGGCTCGGGCTCGCTGGACGAACTCGCGATCTACAACGGCGAACTGAGCCCTGGGACGATCACAGAACAGTTCGACTCAAACGGCCCCGAGGCCCGTCCCGTGCCGTCCGTGAGCGCGACCCCGGCGATCCCGAAGGCCGGCGAAAAAGTGACCCTCAACGCATCCGGCTCGACCTACGCCGGCGGCTCGATCGTCAAATACGAATGGGATCTCAACGGGGACGGCACGTACGAGACGAACACCGGCTCGACGCCGACGGTAAGCACCTCCTTCGCCAATGCGGGGACCTATAACGTCGGCCTGCGGATCACCGACAGCGACGGCGGCACGGCGACGCTGACCAAGCAGATCAACGTCGGCCTGTTCCCGCCCAACGCGGTCCTCAAGGCGACCCCCAGCCCGGCGCTGGTGGGCGCGACCGTGAAGCTCGACGCCTCCGAATCGACCGATCAGGGGACGATCACCGACTACAAGTGGGACCTCACCGGCAGCGGCAAATACGAAACCGACACCGGCTCGACGCCGACGATCAACACCAGCTTCGCGACGGTCGGGCCCGCACACGGTCGGCGTCCAGGAGACCGACAGCGACGGCCTCACGAGCACCACGGAGATCACCGTTCCGGTGCTCGAACAGGGCGTCAGCGAATACGAGGCCGCAGTCCTCGGAACCCCCGGCCTGATCGACTACTACACGCTCGGTGAACCCAAAGGCCCGACGATCGCCGACAGCAAGGGCACGAGCAACGGGTCGATCATCGGCGGGACGTTCGGCCAGCCCGGTGCTGTCGCCGAAGACCCGACGACCGCGATCGGCTTCAACGGATCGGGCGATTCCGGCGCGATCCCGCTGAACCTCTCGGGGACGAACAAGCTGACGATCGAGTTCTGGCTGAAATGGAACTCCTACGCCAACAACGACGCGCTCGCGATGGAGTTCACCCCGAACTTCAACGAAAACAACGGCGGCTTCCTGGTCGACCCGAACGCGGGCCAGTTCGGCGGCACCTTCGGCATCGGCATCGGCGGGCCCGGTGCGCGCAACAGCATCTTCTTCCCCCGCCCGAGCGCAGGGGTCTGGCACCACTACGCGATCGTGATCAACACGGCAGCCGCGCCCGGCAGCGAGATCACCCCCTACGTCGACGGCGTCCCGGTCAGCTACCAGCAGGAAAGCGCGGCCGCGGGCCAGGGCAACTTCGCCAACTCGACGCTGTACCTGATGTCCCGCGACGAGAGCTCGCTGTTCGGCGCCGGGAGCCTCGATCAGCTGGCGATCTACAACCAGGACCTGAGCGCCGGGCAGATCTACCAGCACTACTACGACCACGGCACCTCCAAGCCGCCGGCGGCGTCGTTCACGGCCGCTCCGAACCCGGCGCGGCCCGGCCAGAGCGTGACGTTCAACGCGTCAGGCTCGACCGCACCCAGCGGCTCGATCACCGAATACCAGTGGGACCTCAACGGCAGCGGCAAATACGAAACCCACACCGGCACGAACCCGGTCCTGACGACGAGCTTCGCCAACGAAGAAACCGTCAAAGTCGGACTGCGCGTGATCGCGAGCAACGGCGCGAGCGCCACGACCACCCAGACGCTCGTGGTGGGCAACCTGCCGCCCGTGGCCCACGTCACCGCGACACCGAGCCCGGCACTGGTCGGACAGACGGTCAAGCTCGACGCATCGGCATCGACCGACCAGGGCGCGATCACCGACTACAAGTGGGATCTCACCGACAGCGGCAAATACGAAACCGACACCGGCTCGACGCCGACGATCAGCACCAGCTTCGCGACGGCCGGAACCCACATCGTCGGCCTGCAGGAGACCGACGACCACGGGCTCACGACGACTACCACAATCGAAGTAGTGGTCCTCGAAGAGGCCTCCTCGAGCTACGACGAAGCCGTCGCTGGCACGCCGGGCCTGATCGACTACTACCACCTCGATGAAGGCCAGCGGGCCGACGATCCTGGACAGCAAGGGTCTCGCCCCGGGTCGATCATCGGCGGCACCTTCGGCCAGCCGCGGCGCGATCTCCCCCGGGACAGCGATCGGCTTCAACGGAACCAGCGACTCGGGCTCGATCCCGCTCAACCTGTCGGGCACCCACGAATTGACCGTCGAGTTCTGGCTGAAGTGGAACTCCTACGCCAACAACGACGCCCTCGCGATGGAGTTCACCCCGAACTTCAACGAAAACAGCGGCGGCTTCATCGTCGACCCGAACTCGGGTGAGTTCGGCGGGACATTCGGCATCGGCGTCGGCAACGCGAGCGACCGGAACAGCGTCTTCTTCACCCGTCCCTCCGCAGGGGTCTGGCACCACTACGCGATCGTGATCAACACGGCGGCCGCGCCCGGCAGCGAGATCACCCCCTACGTCGACGGCAACCCCGTCAGCTACCAGCAGGAGAGCGCGGCCGGCGGCCAGGGCAACTTCGCCAACTCCTCGCTGTACCTGATGTCCCGCGACGGCAGCTCGCTGTTCGGGGCCGGCACGCTCGACGAGCTGGCGATCTACAACCAGGATCTGAGCGCCACGACGGTCTTCTCCCACTACCACGCCAAAGGCGTCAACCTCACGCTGACGCCGTCGCTGTCGGTCAGCCCGAGCCCCGCCGTGACCGGCCAGAACGTGACGCTCGAAGGCTCCGGCTCGACCGACACCGCCGGGACGATCACCGACTACCGCTGGGACCTCGACAACAGCGGCACCTACTCGACCGACACCGGCTCCACGCCCAAACTGGTCCACGCATTCACCAGCCCGGGCAGCTACCTGATCGGACTGCAGACGACCGACAGCAACGGCACCGTCGCACGCACGACCCACGTCCTGACGGTCACCCAGGCGCCCCCGGCGACCCCCGTGCTCACGCTCTCGGGCGCCACCGGCAGCACCTACATATCCGGAACCAACGTCTACACCGACCCGCAGGCCGGCAACTCGGGCTCGTTCACCCTCGCCGCCGCGACGAGTGATCCGTCCGGCATCAAGAACGTCACCTTCCCGACGCTCGCGGGCTACAGCTCGGGCGGCGGCGTGCTGACGAGCTCGCCCTACCAGACGACCTACGCCTGGACCGGTGCGGGCGGCGCGACGGGACCGGAGACGGTGACGGCGACGAACAACGAGAGCATCAGCGCCTCCTCGACCTTCAACGTGATCGCCGACACCACACCGCCGAGCGGCGGCGCGCTGACGGTCAACGGCAAAGAAGCCTCCGCCGCCGGGACGACGAGCTACAACATCACCGGCCACTACGAAATCCCGATCCGCACCGAATACGCCGAGGGCCAGTCGGCCACCGCGTCGGGGCTGCGCTCGAGCACCCTGACCGTCGCGGCCGCGACGCTCGCCAACAACGTCTGCTCCAGCTTCGGTACGCCGAGCACGATCACCGGCGCGCCGGCCCAGAGCGAGCCCACCGGCTGCTACCGCTACACGCTCACCGGAACCGACAACGTCGGCAACCAGGCCAGCGTCTCGACGACCGTGATCGTCGACACGAGCGCTCCGAGCACCCCGGCGCTGACGTTCAGCGGCCTGTCCTCGAACACCTATTACAAGACCTCGACCAACGCCCTCTACTTCCGCCCCTCGGCCGGAGGCACGTTCACTGTTGCGGCGGCCTCGACCGACCCCGACACGGGCATCAAGAGCTACAGCTTCAGCCCCCTGTCCTCCAACGGCTTCACCGAAGCCCAGAACGGCGGCACGGTGTCCTACACGTTCGGTGAATCGGCCACCCAGCCTGCGACAGCGCCGACGATCACGGCCGCCAGCAACGCCGGCGCGACCTCGGCCGCCGCGACCTACAGCCTGATCGCGGACACGACCGGACCGACCGGGGGCGGGCTGACCGTCAACAACACCGTCGTCCCCTCCTACGGAGCGATCACGTACAGCACCACGGGCACGTTCAGCATCGTCCGGACCGACTACAACGCCGACGCCGGCTCGGGCCTCGCGAGCTCCATCCTGACGCTGCGGACGGGCACGATCAGCAAAGGCACCTGCCTGAACTTCGGCAACCCGACCACGCTGAGCGGCGCCCCGGCACAGAACAACCTCCCCGAAGGCTGCTACCTCTACACGCTGACCGGGACCGACCGGGTCGGCAACACCTCGAGCCTTGCCACCGTCGTGATCGTCGACCGCACACCGCCGACGGCGACGCTCAGCGCGCCGGCCAACACGAACACCTCGGTGCCGCTGACGTTCTCGGCCTCCGACAACGGCTCGGGCCTGAACACGGCGACGACCTCGCTGCAGCGCGCCTCGGCGACGCTGACGACGAGCAACAACACCTGCAGCTTCTTCACGCCGTTCGCGCCGATCGGCTCCGCGGGCCTGGCCTCGCCGTTCACCGACACGACCGTGACGAGCGGCAAATGCTACGAGTACGAGTACGTCGTCTCCGACCTGGCCGGCAACAGGACGACCTCGGCGGTCGCGACGGTCCACGTCAACACGACCAAGCCGGCGCTGACGGGGATCACCGACACGACTCCCGGCAGCGTCCCCGGCGCCGCCCAGGTCGGCGACGCGATCACGCTGACCTTCAGCGACCAGATCGAAGCGGCGAGCATCCCGGCAACGCTCAAACTGACCTACAGCCGGCCGCTGATCGGCTCGACGACGCTGACCTCGACCGGGCTGACCTCGGGCTCCTGGAGCACCGGGGACGCTGGGACTGCCAAATACGCCAACTTCGGCGGCACGGCCCCCGTGCTGACCGTGAGCACGGCCGTCAGCGGCAACACCGTCAAGCTGACGATCACGAGCATCTCCGACCCCAGCCACGAGCTCACCCCCGGTGGCCCCGGGGTCGTGACCGGCACGCTAGCGGCGACGATCAAGGACATCTACGGCAACACCGCGAGCACCAGCAGCTTCACCACGGCGAGCGTCCGGCTGTTCTAGGCCGGGGCGCGAGAAATGCCCCTTCCGGGGCGTTCCTCCTACATGAGCACTCAAACGCTGGCGATCGAGACGGACAGGGCGCGGCCCGCCGAGGAGCCCGCCGCGACCAGCACCGCGAAGGCGCGGGCCGGCATGGCGATGTCGATCGCGACCTTCGCGATGGCGCTCGCCTCCGCCTGCCAGGCGGTCCTCTATCTCGGCCACTTCGGCACGAACGCCCGCACCGACGGCTTCTTCGTGGCGTTCGCGCTCTACTCGACCTTCGGCGTCTTCAGCCAGAGCCTGCGCCTGACCTCGGTGCCGCTGCTGGTGGGCCCGAAGGCGCGCCTCAGCCCACGCGCGTTCGCCGCGGCAATCGGCCTCGTGGCACTGCCGGTCCTGATCATCACCGGGCCCCTGTCGCACCCGCTGGCGCAGCTGATCGCCCCGGGCCTTGCGCCGCGCGGACGTGCGGTCACGGCCGCCGCGCTGCCCGTGCTGGGCGCCGCGATGGTGCTGCAGCTGTGGGCCGCGGGAGGAGCGACGCTGCTGGCCATACGCGACCGCTTCACGGTCGTCGCCGGTGCCTACATCTCGGGCTCGGCCGCGGGCCTGATCGCCTTCCTCGCCCTGATGGGCACGACCGGCGAGCAGACGCTGGGCTGGTCGATGCTGAGCATGGCGATCGTCACCTGCGCCTGGATGACCGTCGGGGTCCGGCGCAGCGGCGGCCTGCCCGGCCTCGGTGAGCAGCTCACGCTCGTCTCGGTCGGCCGGGACGCGAGCGTGATCCTCGGCCGGACGGCGGTCTACCTGGCGTTCAACGTCCTGTTCGTCGTGACGCTGGCGTTCGGCAGCCATTCGGCAGCGGGCGGGACGACGGTCCTCTCCTACGCCTACCTGTTCGCCAGCTACCTGATCGCCGGCACGGGCATGGCACTTGGGATGTCGAGCATCCCCGACATGACGCGCGACGCGCGCACGCGGGGCAGGACGCTCGTCGCGGAGACCGTTCCACGGGGCTTCCGCTACGCGATGATGATCGTCGCACCGGCGATGCTGGCCCTGATCACGGTGGGCGCTCCGCTCGTCCATGCGATCCTCCCGCACAGCCTCTCCGCCGCGCAGGTCCACACGCTGCGGACGTTCACGGGACTCTTGATCCCCTGGTCGGTCTGTGCGCTGCTCGCCGTCTTCTTGATGCCTGTGCTGTTCGCCGTGGGGCGGGCAGGGCTGCTGAACGCGCTGGCCCTGCCGCTGCTGCTGGCGCACCTCGCCGCGACGGCGCTGGGCAGCGCGCTGTTCGGTGTCAACGGCGCCGTCGGGGCGTTCTTCATCGCCCCGGGTTGCTTCGCGGCGATCCTGCTCGTCGCGGGCGCCGGACGCGAGGAGGCCCCGCGCCTGTTCGCAGAGCTGGCGGGTGACGCCGCGCGCTTTTTGGCGCTCGCGGGCCTGTCCTTCGGCGCCGGCTGGGCGCTCGGGCAGCACCCTGCCCGGCGACCTGGCCCCGGCTCTGCTCGCCGGTGCCGTCGGGGGCACGCTCTACCTGGCCGGCCTGCGCATCTTCGCGCGCCGCCAGCTCGACGTCATGCTGAGCGCCGTCATGGCCCGACCCAGCGCGGCGTGAGCGCGACGCTGATCGGACCGCCGGCGCAGACGCCCGGCGGTGCCGGGGAGACCGGACACCCGCCCGGCAAGGAGCACACCCGGCTCGGGGACCGTCCCGTCCTGATCGCGCTCGCGCTCTGCTTCGCGGCGATCACTGCGCTCACCTGGAGGAAGTGGGGCGTGCCCGAGATCGACGCCGGGGCCGAGCTGACGACGGCCGACCTGATCAAGCACGGCGCGATCGCCTACAAGGACGTCCGCTACTACTACGGGCCCTTCGGCCTCTACTCGCTGGCGCTCGCGTTCGACGTGCTGGGCACGAGCTTCACCGTCGCGTTCGCCTTCGGGCTCGCCCAGACCGCCGCGATCCTTGCCGTCTTCTACGTGCTCGCGCGGCACTGGCTCGCTCCGCTCGTCGCCGGCCTCGCGACCGCGGTCCTGATGGCGATCGGCTTCTCGGGCACGGCCTTCAACTTCATCCTGCCGCACACCAACTCGGCGACGTTCGGGCTGCTGGGCCTGTTGGCGATGCTGCTCGCCCTGACCCGAGACCGGATGTGGTGGGCCGGGATCGCGCTCGGCGCGATCGGCCTGACCCGGCCCGAATTCTTCGCCGTTGCGGGCGCCGGCTGCATCGCCTACCTGGCGGCGCTCTGGCGTACGGAGGGGCGCCCGGCGGCGCTCGCGGGGGCCTGGCGGATCGCCCTGCCGGGCATCGTCATCCCGGCCCTCGTCCTCGGCTGGTTCGCCGAGCAGGCCGGGCTCTCGCGCCTTGCCACCGAAAACCTGTGGCCCGTCAAGTTCGTTCACAGCGGCACCAAGACGCAGTCCAACTGGATGCCCGTGAGCATCTCCGGGCTGCTCGGCCTGCTGGCACGCGGCGCCCTCTACGGAGGCCTGTTGGGCGGCCTCGTCGCCGGCGTGATCGGCTGGCGGCGCCGCGCGGGCGCGAAGCGACTGCTGGCGCTGTGGCCGCTCGCGGCCGTGCTCGCCTGCGCCGGGATCCTGGACGGCCTCTCGCGGGCCTCGGGCCTGGCATCCGGTGAGCGGGCCGCAATCGAGCTCGAGTGCCGCCACCTGGTGCTCGGCATGAGCTGGCTGCCGGCCCTCGGCGTCGCGGTCGCGCTTGCGGCCGCGGTGCAGCTGCGCCGCCGCGGGAGCTCCCCCTGGGGGGAACCTGGCCGGCGGACCTCGCGCTGATCGTGACCGGGGCGATCCTGGGTCTGCGCGCCTACAACGCCTTCACCGCCGAGGGCTCCTACGCCCCCTACTACGCCGCCCCGCTCGTGCTGATGCTGGGAATCCTCCATGCGCAGATCGCCGCGCGCTGGCCGCAGGCCCGGCTCGCCTCGATGGCGGCCCTCGCCGCGGTCGCTGTGGGCCTCGCCGGTTACGCACTCGGGGGTCTCTACATCCACGACTCGACTACGGTCCACACTGAACGGGGCAGCTTCGTGACGAACGCCGCGTCCGCGAGCGCCCTGCAGGGGGCGGTGGCGGCGATCGACGCCGACACGCGGCCCGGCAGCCCGATCCTGGCCGCGCCGACCGACGGAGGGCTTTACTTCATGGCCGACCGCCCGCCGGCGCTGTACGAGCTGACGATCCTGCCTGGGCTGATCGACTCGCCCGCCGAAGAAGCGGCCGCCATCTCCGAGCTCGAACGCAAGCATGTCGAACTCGCCGCGATCGGCGCACGCGACCTGTCGATCTGGGGGACGCCGACCTTCGGCGTCGACTACAACGCCCAGATCGGCAACTACCTGCGGACCAGGACGAGGAGCGCGAGCACGGTCGGGACGCTGGCTGACCCCGTCGGGGGCACCAACCCCTCCAAGGGCTTCAGGATCATCCGTCTGCGGGGGTGAGCCGTGCGCGCCCCCCACGAACTGATCATCACCTTCCACGGGCTCGGTGAGCCACCCGCCGCGATCCCCGAGGAGGAGCGCCGGGTATGGGTCCCCGCGCAATGGCTCGAGGCGCTCTCGGCCGCGGCGCCGCCACAGGGCCTCAGCTTCGCCTTCGACGACGGCAACTCCTCGGACATCGAGCTGGCGCTGCCGATCCTGCAGGAGCACGGCCTCAGCGCTCGCTTCTTCGTGCTCGTGGGCCGCGTCGGCGAGCCCGGATACCTGAGCGCCGAGGACCTCGCACGGCTGCACGAAGCTGGGATGCGGCTGGGCAGCCACGGCATCGGCCACCGCGACTGGCGCGCGATCGCCGACGATGAGCTGCGCGCCGAGACACGGGACTCACGGACGGCGCTCTCAGAGCTGATCGGCGCGCCGGTCGGTGAGGCGGCCTGCCCGTTCGGCTCCTATGACCGGCGGGTCCTGCGGGCGCTTCGCGACGCGGGCTACGAACGGGTCTTCACCAGCGACGGCGGCCCGGCGGCACCGGGGTCGTGGATAACCCCCCGGACGAGCGTCGTGAGCACGCGCCCGCTCGAGCATTGGCTGGCCCTGGCCGCCGGCACGGGCGGTGTGCGTCCCGGCCCCAAGCTGCAGATCAAGCGGCTCGTGAAGCGCCTGCGGTGAGCACCACCGGCCGGGGAGTCCTGATCGGCTTCGCCGAGGCGCTCGCCGCACCCGAGGTTGCGGCGAGCCTGCTCGGCGCGGGCCTTCGGGTCAGCGCCTTCTCCCGCCGCGGGCGGCCGGTCGCGCTGGGCCGGCTGCGCTCGGTGGAGATCTTCGAGGTCACCCCGCCGGAGCTCGACATCGAGGCCTGCCGCCGTGAGATCGCCGAGCTCGCGCGAGACCATGACGTGACGATGCCGCTGGATGACCCGGCGCTGCTGATCGCCGATCTGGCGCTGCCCGCCGAGGCCACGCTCGCCGGGCCGCGCGGGCCCCGGCTCGAGCTTGCCCTCGACAAGCGCCTGCAGATGCGAAGCGCCGAAGCGGCGGGCCTGGCGGTCCCCCGCTGGCGTGAGCTCGGCGCCGAGGAGCCGGGACCGTCCGAGCTGGGGTTCCCGTTGATGCTCAAGCCGGCACTCGCGGCCGAAGCCCGCGGCGGGCGCCTCGTGCGCCCCTCACCGCGCCCGGCCGCCGACGGGCAGGAGCTGCGCGAGCGCCGCCTCGCCCTGGATCCCGGGACGCCCGTGATCGCGCAGCAGTGGCTCGAGGGAACGGGCCGCGGGCTGTTCGGAATCGCCGATCGGAACGGCATCCACCACCTCAGTGCCCATCGCCGCGTGCGGATGATGAACCCGGCGGGCTCAGGCTCGAGTGCCTGCGCCTCGACGCCCGTGCCCGAGGAGCTGATCGGGCCGGTTGGCGAGATGCTGATGAGTGCCGGCTGGGAGGGCCTGTTCATGGTCGAGCTGCTCGAAAGCGCCGGCCGGCTGTGGTTCATGGAGCTCAACGGCCGCCCGTGGGGCAGCATCGCGCTCTCGCGGCGGCTCGGCTTCGAGTATCCAGCCTGGGCGCTGGCGCGGGCGCTCGATCCCGGCGCTCCCCTGCCGCCCGCGCCACCCCCCCGGGAGCTCCTCTGCCGCAACCTGGGCCGCGAGCTCGTCCACCTGCTGTTCGTGCTCCGCGGCCCCCGCTCGGCCGTCGGCGAGTGGCCGGGCCGCGCCGCGACGGTTCGCGATCTGCTCGGCCCCCCCTACCGCGGGGCCTGGTACAACCGGGATCCCTCGATGGGCGGCCTGTTCTGGTACGACGCCTGGCAGACCCTCGCCGAGCAGACCTGGCGCAGGCGGGGATCATGACCACGATCCGGGCCGCCTTCCACGTCCACTCAGAGTGGTCCTACGACGCCTCGCTGAAGCTGACCGAGATCGCCGAGCTGTTCCGCGGACGCTGCGAGGCGGTGTTCATGTGCGAGCACGACCGCGGCTTCAGCGCCGCCCGCCTGGAGGAGTACCGGGAGGCCTGCGCGGCGGCCGGCGAGAACGGTCCGCTGCTGATTCCGGGGATCGAGTACGCCGGCCCCGAGGATCGCGTCCACGTGCCGGTCTGGGGCCCCGTGCCGTTCCTCGGCGAAGCCGTGCCGACGGCCGAGCTCCTGCGGGCCGCCCGGGAGCATCAAGGCCTCAGCGTCCTCGCCCACCCGGTTCGCCGGGACGCCTGGCAGGTGATGGACGAGGAGTGGCTGTCGCTGGCCGGCGGCGTGGAGATCTGGACCCGCAAGTGGGACGGCTGGGCGCCGAACCGGCGCGCCACCGGGTGGGTCGCAAGCCACGGCCTGCTGGGCGTCGGCGCACTCGACCTGCACCGGGCCCGGCAGATGTTCCCGCTGAGCATGGAGCTGGAGCTGGAGGGCGGGCTGAGCGCCGAGGCCTGCGTCGAGGCCGCCCGTGCGGGGCGGGCCCGTGCGATGCTGGGGCGCCTGCCCGTCGCGGCGCTCCAGGGGGGCCTGCCCGGCACCGTTGCCCAGGGGGTCGAGGTTCTCCGCAGGCCGGCGTTCCGGGCGGCCCGCCGGGCCCGCGAGAGGCTCGCCCGGTGAGCCGCACCACGCAAGGATCGCCCGCCCGAAGGCGTTGATTCTCAAGAGATGGCACAGCAGCAGACGCTAAACGGCAACGGCGCGATGCCCGCCGAGCTCACCGCCCTGCACGAGCGCGGACGGACCGCGGCTGCGGACCTGGCGATCATCATCGTCTCGACGAACGAGGCCAAGTGGCTCGAGGCCTGCCTGTCGACCGTCTTCGCCCACGCCGGGGACGCCGTGCTCGATGTGGTCGTGGTCGACAACGAATCGAGCGACGGCACCCGCGCCCTGGTCGAGTCGGCCTTCCCGCTGGCCCGCGTCGTGGACTCGCCGAACAAGGGCTTCGGCCACGGCAACAACCGGGGCCTGGAGACGACCGACGCCCGCTACGTCCTGTTCTTGAACCCGGACACCGAAATCGTCGAGGGAACCTTCGGCGAGCTCGTGTCGATGCTCGACGAGCAGCCGGACATCGGCCTGATCGGCGTCCGCCAGCTGACCCCCGATCACGAGCTGTTCCCGACCGTCCGCCGCTTCCCGAACGCCGGCCGAGCGCTCGGCGAGGCATTGGCCTGCGAGCGCTGGCCGGTGACGCCGGCCTGGGCCGGAGAGCGGGTGCTTGACCTCGAGCGCTACGACTCCGCGTTCGAGTGCGACTGGACCTCGGGCTCATACATGCTGGCCCGCCGCGAGGCACTTCTCAGCGCGGGCTGCATGGACGAGCGCTTCTTCATCTACGCCGAGGAGCCGGACCTCTGCCTGCGCTTCAAGCGGGCGGGCTGGAAGGTCCTGCACATCCCGGACATGACGATCGTCCACCATGCCTGCAAGGGCGGAGTCCGCCCGCGGATGATCGCCCAGGACGCCTTCGCCCGCCGCCAGTACGCCGAGAAGCACTTTGCGCCGGCCCACCGCGCGCTGTACCTCGGTGCGATCGGCACACGCCATTTGATCCGCGCCGCCGCGGCAAGCGTCCGCGGGAGCGAGGCAGCTGTGCATCGGGAGGCCGCCCGCCGCGCCGTCGGGACGCTGCTCGGCCGTGGCGAGCCGCCGTTCGGCGATCCCCCGTCGACGGCCCTGCCGCCGGCGGGCCGGCGCTCCAGCCGCGCCTAGGCAATACCCGCGGGAGCCGGCTCAGGCGCCTGGTCCGGTGCGCCGCCGCGCTCCGTGGGAGCCGCCCCGCCGCCGCGTCCGAAGCGGCTGATCAGGGGGCCGCCGACCTGCATCGCGAGCGTCCGCACATCGGCCCAGGCGGCCGGGAAGGCGAACCGCAGCGTCAGCGCGTAGACGAGCCCTCCGGCCGGGGCGACGAGCGCGATCACGACGATCCGCGGCAGGCCACCCAACACGTGGGTCAGCCCGACCGAGACGGCCGCCAGCGCCACGCAGCCGACGACCGCCGGCGCGAGCTCCGGGACGAGCCGGCGGACCGAGATGCCGACGTTCGGCCCCAGCAGGAGCGCGTAGGCGGCCAGCAGGATCACGAGGTAGGCGCCGACGACCGCGACGGCGACGGTCATCAGGCCGTGGCGGGAGGCCAGCAGGACCACCCCGCCATACAGGAACAGCCGACCGATGTTGAACCACAGCAGCTGGCGGGGCTTGCCGATCGCCAGCATCACCTGCGAGTAGCCGGTCAAGACGGCCGCCATCATTCCCGCCAGGGCGAGCACCTGGGTCGGTTCGACGGCGGGCGTCCAGGCGGCGCCGAACAGCAGCGGCACGACGTAGGGGGCCAGCACGATCAGGAGCGCCAGCGCAGGGAAGAGGACCGCCGCGTGGACCCTGGCTGCACGCTCGTGTATCTGGCGCAGCCTTGAGACCTCGGTGGTGCGCGAGTAGAGCGGGTAGGCGACCTGGACCATGATGCCGCTGACCTTGTCCTGGTAGACGACCCCGAGGTTGAAGGCGCGGTAGTAGATACCCGTCGCGCCGGCGGTCAGCCGGGCGGCGAGGATGGCGTAGTCGATGTTGCGGAACAGCACCTCCACCAGGCCGGCCAGCGCCGCGGGGATCCCGAAGCCCGCGACCTGCCCCCCTGCCCGGCGCGACCAGCGCGGCAGCGGCACCGGGGCCGTCGCGAGCAACAGCAGGGAGCTCACCAGGGTCTGCGCGAGAGCGCCGATGACGATCGCTTTCGCCCCCAGCCCGAGAGCGGCCAGCGTGACGGCGACGGCATAGCCGCTCACGACGCTCGACGTGTCGATCACGCTGGTCCGCGGGAAGTCGAGCGCCCGCCAGAGTTTCGCCCGCGACACGCCGCCGAGCGCGGCGATCAGCAGGATCGGGGAGATCAGCCTGATCAGGTCGGCCGTCTGCCCGCCGAACAGCGGTTCCCACAGCGGCCCCCCCAGGCCGTAGACGCCGGCGCTGAGCGCTGCCCCGCCGACGATGCTCATGAGGACCGCGGCCCGGATGTCGTGCTCGTCGATCTCCTCGCGCTGAACCAGCGAGGAGGCGAAGCCCTCGAATGTCAGGATCCCGGCCAGCGGGAGGAAGATCAGGGCGACCGCGGCGTGGCCGAATTCGGCCGGACCGACCAGCCGGGCGAGCGCCACGGCGGCCGCGAAGGCGAGCGTCTCGCCGATCATGCGCGTGACCGCCAGCCAGCGCAGGCCGCGCATCGTCGTGTCTTTGAGTGTCTCCGATGACAACTGGTACCTCAGTTGATCAACGCCCAGCGCCCACCGGCGCTTGCGCGCGCCCGCCCGCGCGGGCGGAAGTTCGGCGGCTCGCCGGTCGTTCCTCGTGGGAGATGGCGTATGCCCTCAGGACATCCGAGCGGGCGCCGGCGCCGGCGCGAGGGACAGGCGAGGTCGTCTTCACCTTCTCCTCCCTGAGCTGGGACGCCGCGGCCCGCAGGGGCTGGTTCGGGACCGAGGATCGTCTCGCCCGTGGCCTTCTCGAGCACCCCGATGTCGAGCGCCTGCTGATCTGCGACCGGGCTCGGAGCCTGCCGCTGAAAGCGCTCCGCAGCCTGCTCGGCTCGAGCCCCGAGCCGTTCCCCACCGCCCCCGGACGCGAGCTGCTGTCCCCGGTGCGGCTGCGTCGCAGCGACCCCGCCTCGCCACGCGGCGTCGCCCGTGCGTTCGCAGCCTACGACCGCGCGATGGAGCGCCGAGCGAGGGCGATGGGCATGTCCGAACCGGTCGTGATCACGACCCAGCCCCTGCTGGCCGGGTTCGCCGAGCTGTCCTGGGCGCGGGCGGTCACCTACTACGCGCTGGATGACTGGGCGGTGCATCCGGCCTACAGCCGCTGGCGGGACGCCTACCGGCAGAGCTACGCGCTGATTCGCGACCGTCGCAGGCGCGTGGCGGCGGTCTCGGGCTCACTGCTCGAGCGCCTCGCCCCCGATGCGCCTGCCACCGTGATCGCGAACGGGCTCGAGCCCGCCGAGTGGACGGGCGCCGCCGAGACGCCCTCGTTCCTCGCTTCGCTGCCGCGGCCGCTGCTCGTCTACGCGGGGACCCTCGACGCCCGCCTGGACATCAAATGGCTCGAACAGGCGGCCCGTGAGCTGCCCCGGGCGACCGTCCTGCTCGTCGGCCCGCTGCTCGACGCCGAGCACCTGCAGGGGCTCCGCGCGCAGCCGAACGTCCGGATCCACCCCGAGCTCGGGCGCGCCGAGCTGGCCGGCCTGATCCGCGCGGCCGACGTCGGGCTGATCCCCCACCGGCGCACCCCGCTGACCGAAGCGATGAGCCCGCTGAAGCTCTACGAGTATCTCGCCGCAGGCCTGCCGGTGCTCGCCGGCGACCTCGAACCGATGCGCGGGATCGACCCGCGGGTCGTGCTCGTCGAGGAGGGAGCGGACTTCGGCGCCTGCCTGCGTGTGGCGCTCGCCCTCGGCCCGGCCGACGAGCAGACACGGCTGTCGTTCATCGAGCAGAACTCCTGGCGCAGCCGCCACGACGAGCTGCTCGGACTGGCGCTCTCGCGCTAGCGCCCGCGCAGGGAGGAAAGGCTCCGCCGGGCGCCGCGGCCCCGGCCGAGCACGCTGAGGCGGTCGCGGGCCTCGCTGGCGCTGCGTCTGAGGAGCGCCCCGAACAGCGGCCCCGAGGAGAGATCTGAAGGCTCGGCGTGCGGCGCCCCGAGGCGCAGCTCGAGTGTCCCCGGCGCGGCCGGCTCGAGCAGCGAGACCCCCTCCGTTGCGGATGGCCTCGGGGGTGAGCTCGAGCCGGTGACCGACAGTGGCCGTCCGGGTGCAGCCGGGCCGAGCGCGCGGTGATCCACCCGCAGCTCGCCGACGCCCTCCGGCACCTGCACCACCACCCGGCGGGCCAGCATCTGGACCTCGAGCACACCTCCGAGGCGGCGGGTCCGCAGCCCGGCCCGGGCGATGCTCGCCAGGGTGCCCCAGCGGACCTCGCCGAGTGCGTTGATCGCCGCCGCCGCCCGGGCCAGCGGCTCATGGCCCTCGGCGAGCAGGTCGTGGTGGCCGTAGAGGATCAGCGGCTGCCCGAGGTAGGCGCGCAGGACGAGATCCTCGAGCGGGGCGTTGAAGCCCGCGCGCAGCAGGACCGGGAGGCCGCCGTCCAGGATCTCGCGGCTCCCCCAGCCGGAGAGCGCACCGCGCCCGGCGGGTGCGGCGAACGGACCGAGCGGCCTGACCCAGGGATAGGGCCGCGACACACAGACCGCCTCGTAGCCGGCTGCCGCCAAACCGCGTGCCGCGAACTCGCTGAGCTCCTCGTGGGGCGGGACCATCACCGGGTCGACGGCCAGGCCGGTCCGCCGCTCGAACGCCGCGGAGCGCCTGATCGCCCGCGCCGCGAGCGCCACCCCGGCGGGCGCATCGGCGATCCGGCCGAGCTCGGGGCCGAGGTGGTCGTTGCCGTGAATGCAGATCGAGAGCTCGCCGGGATGCTCGGCGAATGTCCTGATCACCCCCGGGTGGGCCAGCCAGCCGTCGAGC
Organism: uncultured Solirubrobacteraceae bacterium; assembly: GCA_963787765.1. GTDB lineage: Bacteria > Actinomycetota > Thermoleophilia > Solirubrobacterales > Solirubrobacteraceae > Palsa-744. The sequence goes on from CAWBEF010000019.1 coordinate 301,780, forward strand.
GGCACCATCGCGATCACCGAGTGGTAGCCGTGTTCGCGCGCATGCGCCGCGAGGCGCCCGTAGTGGACGTGGCCGTAGGTCGGCCAGTGGAGATTCGGATCGTCGAAGACGAAGGCAGCCCTCAGCTCGCCGGGGTCGGGTTCGCGCTCCCCGAGCACCAGGCGAATCAGATGGACGACCGCCAACAGGCTCAGGCAGCGGCCCGGGGCAAGGCGCTCGCGCAACGACTCTTCGGGGCCGAGCTCCGCGGGCGCGCAGGCCACGGCCAGCCGCCCGGGCGCGCGCTCGATCCAGACGGGGGCTCCGTCGGACTCGGCGAGCACGGTCGCGGACTCTTCGAGCTCGCCGAGCGGACCCGTGAAGCTGTCGCTGAGCAGGGCGTCGCGCAACGGCAGCTCGAGCGCCGAGCTGAGCCTCACGCTGCGCGTCGCCCCGGCGTGCTCCTCGGCCGCAGCGCTCAGAACGGGCAGCTCCGGCGGGAGTCCTGCGGGCTGCTCGGCGCCCAGGACGAGAACGCCCTCGAGCCTGGCCGCGGTGCCCGTCTCATAGGCCTCGAAGCGGACCGGAAAGGCGTCTTCGAGCGCCGCCAGGAGCCGCCCGCGCGCCTTCAGCTCGCCGGGTGGGTATACCCCCAAGCGGGCCGGACTGTCGGTCCCTGCAGCCATTTCGCCTCGGGGCCTCAGCCCGCGCGCCGGATCGCCCACAGCGTTCCGTTCTGCGGCACCGGGCGATGCTCGCAGAGGATCTCGAACCCGGCCCGCTCGAGCGCCTCCCGGGCGCCGGCCCCGGGGTCGGCGTGGGGGCAGCTCTTGTCGTGCCACTCCATCACCAGGGCGCTCACCGGGAGCTCCGCCAGGCGCGGGTCGGCCAGGATCTCCCACTCGCTGCCCTCGATGTCGATCTTGACGAGGTCGGCCGTCTCGGCGAGCCGGAAGGCATCGACACAGGGCAGCTCGAGCGTCTCGCCCTCGTGGCCGTCCGATACGACCTGCGATTCGGCGAACAGGCCCGCAAGGAAGCGGACCTTGCCGTCTCGAGCCCCGGCGCAGGCAGGGATGACCTCGATTCGCTTCTCGACCAGGGCCATGCGCTCGAGCAGCTGCAGGTTCTCGGGGTCGGGCTCGACCGCCACGATCTCCGCGCCGGGCCAGCGCTCGAGGCAGGAGGCCGTGAACAGGCCGACGTTCGCGCCGAGGTCGAGGATCCGCGGAGGATGATCGAGCGCAGCCAGGAGCCGGCTGACGGCGGCCGGCGGGTCGTACTCCCCCGCGACGAAGATCTCCGAGAAGATCCCCACATCCCGCGTCCCGTGGCGGATGAAATAGGCGACCCGGCCGCGGCGGGTGTGGTAGGCGCCCAGCCGCGGCGCGGCGCGGTGCTCGCGCCACTTGAAGCGCCACAGCTCGCGCACCGCCCGCCGCCAGGCGGCGTATTGGCGCACGAAGCGCAGGCGCCGCTGAAGGCCTGTCTCGGCCCGCGGCAGAGGGGCGTTCTGGGCATGGGCGTTGCTTGCCATACCCAAGCAACGAGGCGAGGGGGCCATCGCTCGCGCGGCGGGATCGCGTTCTCAGCCGAGCGGGCCGTAGTGCTGCGCGGCGGGAACCCAGTTGATCCCGATGCCCTCCGGGTTGCGAGCGAGCCGGTAGTCACCCCGGACGGGGTTCTTGAAGCGGGGATGGGGCACGACCCGATCGCCGGCCGAGAGGCGCAGACCACCCGGTTCGGCCCCGAAGATGTTCTCGCCGCCGATCAGCGAGTAGGGGTCGCCCGTCGCGGGCTCGAGGACGAAATGTGCGAGCACGTTGTGGCCGATCGTCGCGGTGGGGGCGAACGAGGGGTTGTCGGCGACCAGCGCAAGGCCCTTGCCGTCCCAGATCGTGTTGTGCTCGACAACGAGGTTCCGCACGTTCCACAGCTGGGCGAAGTTCGCGTAGGGCCCGACCGCGTCGCGCACGAACAGATTGTCCGAGACCGTCACGTTGGTCGCGTCGCCGTCCTTGATGAAGATCCCCTGGCAGTCGTTGTCGTGCTCGTAGTTGCGGGTGAACGTCAGGTTCGTCCCGCCGAAGACGGACTGCAGGCAGTCGGTGTGGTTGCCCGACTCGATGATCCGTTCGAACTCGTTGCCCGTGACCGTCAGGTTGCGCCAGTTGTCGATGTGGATCGCATCTTCGGTCGTGCCCTGGCCGATGTCGTGAAAGCGGTCGCCCGAGATCGTCACGTCGGAGATCGGCGCCGTCGGTTCGCAGCCGGGCCAGATCGGCGCGTTCGGGGCCCTGCAGTTCGAGGCGTCGAAGACGAGCCCCTCGGCGCCGCCGGTGATGTCGTCGTGGATCACCGATACGTCGGTGACGCCCGCCGCGAGTGATACCTCTCCCCTGATCCACAGGTCCTCCACGGTGACGGCGCGACCGTCGATCGCGACCGGGCCGACCCGCACCGTCGCGCCGGGGGCCGGGCGGAGCGTCACCGGCCTGGTGTGGGAGCCGCTCAGCGTCAGCGTCCCGGTGTAGGAGCCGCCCGCGAGGCAGACCACGGCGCCGCCACGCGCGCCGCGGAGCGATCCGGAGGCCGCCTTTAGGCTCCTGACCTCGACCGTGCAGGGAGCGGGCGGGCGCCCGGCCACGGTCGCGTTGCTGACGCCGCCATGGGAGAGGGCGAGGACCACGCCTGCCAGGGCGAGTATCAGGAGGCTCGCCCCCGCGAGGATCGCGCGGCTTGGGCGTCCCGCGGGGGCGCCGGTCGGCTCGCTCATGCCCACACAACGGGTGGCGCCCGCCATCGCTCGCGCGTGGCGCCGGGGTCAGGAGGCGGGGCCGTAGTGCTGTTCGGCCGGGGCCCAGTCGACGCCGATCCCGTCGGGGTTCGGGCTCAGCCGGTAGTCGTCGGTCGCCGGGTCTTTGAAGGGCGGGCTCGCCTGGACGCTGTCGCTCCCGGCCGCAGTGAAGCCGGTCGGTGATTCGCCGAAGATGTCATGGCCCTCGGTCAGCGAGTAGGGGGTGCCGGTCGGCGGCTCGACCGTGAAGTGTTCGATCAGGTTGTCCTGGATCGTCGCGGTCGGCGCGAAGGAGGCGTTGTCGGCGACCAGCGCCAGCCCCTTGCCGTCCCAGATCGTGTTTTTTTCCATCACCAGGTTGGTCGAGTTCCAGATCTGGGCGAAGTTCGCGTAGCTCCCTTCGTGGTCGCGCAGGAAGAGGTTGTCCGACACGGTCACGTTGGTCGCGTCGCCGTCCTTGATGAAGATCCCCTGGCAGTCGTTGTTGTGCTCGTAGTTGTGCGTGAAGGTCAGGTTCGTCCCGCCGTAGACGGACTGCAGGCAGTCGGTGTGGTTGCCCGACTCGAGGATCCGTTCGAACTCGTTGCCCGTGACCGTCAGGTCGCTCCACCAGTCGATGTGGATCGCATCTTCGCTTTCGCCCAGGCCGATGTCGTGAAAATGATCGCCGGAGATCGTCACGTTCGAGACCGGCGCCTGCGGTTCGCATTCGGGCCAGCTCGGCGCGTTCGGCGCCTTGCAGTTCGAGGTGTCGAACACGACCCCCTCGCCACCGCCGGTGATGTCGTCATGGTCGATCGTCACGTAGGAGTCCCCGGCGGCGAGGGCGACTTCCCCATGGACCCACAGCCCACGCAGGACGAGGTGGCTGGCCGAGACCGAGAGCTTGCCGACTTCGACATGTGCCCCGGGGGCCCCTTCGAGCGTGACGTCGCTGGAGTGGCTGGTTTCGAAGCTCAGCGGGCCGTAGCTTCCCGAGCTGAGACAGATGACGGCGCCGCCGGCCGCGGCGTTGACGGCCGCCGCTACGTTTTCGCCCGTGCCCAGGGTCCGCGTGCACCCCGCCGAGGGCAGCGTGATGACGCCGGACGGCGCCGAGGTCGCATGGCCCGAGCCGACCCCGTTGGTGGCCGTGACGATCACGCGCAGCGTCTCGCCCACGTCGGCGGGACCGAGCAGATATGTCGTGGCCGTCTGCCCGGTGAGTTCGCTGCAGGCGGCGCCCGCGGAGTCACAGCGCTCCCACTGGTAGCCGTAGGAGGTCGGGGTTTCGCTCCAGCCGCCGTGATTGACGCTCAGCGTCTGGCCTTCGACGGTGGGCCCGCCGATCGTCGGCGGGGAGGTGTTGGACGGCGCCTGCGGCCCCGGCGCGGTGACGAGTGCCGTCGCCGCCGAGGAGGCCGTCGTTGCGCCGATCAGGTTCGTCGCCGTCACGAGGACGCGCATGGTGTGCCCGACGTCGCTCGAGCGCAGCTTGTAGCTGCCGGCCACCTCGCCGGCGAGCTTCACACAGGCGCCACCCGTGCTGTTGCACTGCTGCCACTGGTAGGCGTAGGAGACCGGTTTTTCGCTCCAGCTGCCGGTCGTCGCCTTCAACGTCTGGCCTTCGATCGCCGAGCCGGAGACGGCCGGCGCCAGGATGCTGACCGGAGCTCCGGCGAGGACCTGCAGCGGCGAGCCGGGCACCGAGCCGGCGCCCGGCCCTTCAGCGGTGAGGGGCTCGTCGAGCCCGTCCTCGACGTGGAGCACGTAGGCCGAGATCGGGCACGGGGTGCGGACCGCCGAGTGCGCGACGCTCCAGCCCCGGCCGTCCGCGCTCGCCGCCGGGCAGCTGCCCGGTCGGCTGCGATAGCCCAGCGCACCCCCGCGAGCGGAGACCGAGAGCCAGTAGATGCGACCGGCCCTGAGCGCACCCCGCGGTGAGACCTCCACCGTGTCCCACCGCCCTGCGTCAGGGTGCGAGCGTGAGCCCGCCGCGAGCCTCCTGCCGGGACTGCCCGCGTGATTGGCATAGATGCCGACGGCGAAGGACTGCGCGCTCGAGCCGGCGTCGATGAAGATCCGGACGCTGTCCGCGACGCCGCTGGCGCGGGCCCGCAGGCGGAAGGCCTCGAGGCGCCCCGCCGCGATCCGTGGGTGGCCGGGCTCGAGCGCCGTGCCGCCGAGCAGAACCGCCGCGCGAGCCGTGGCGGCCGGGTGAGCGCGCGCCCGTGAGCCGCGGGTAGCAGCGCCCAGGCAGGACCCCCCGCCAGCATAAGCAGAAAGACCAGCGCCAGGGAGAGCCCGGCCCGTCTGGTCCACCCGCCGTACCTCGCAGACCCGTGTCCGTACGTGCGCGGTAGCCGCAACAACCCGCCGACATCCTAGCCGGGGTTGCGGGCGGCCCCGCCGGTTCAATTCACGCAGCGCCTCAGAGCCTCAGTTCGATGGTCCGTACTGCTGTTCCGCGGGGGCCCAGTCGATCCCGATGTCGTGGGGATTGGACTTCAGCCGGTAGTCGTCGTTCGCCCTGGTGTGGCCTTCCCCACAGTGAGGCGAGCATTTGAATTCGGGGAGCGCCGTGCCCATCGGGTCGAGTTCTTTCCCTCCGGCCCATTGGTACCCGCCGAGGTTCGCGATGTAGTTGTATTCCGCGATCGTATTCGCGCCTTCAGCGCCGGATTCGCGCTTGATCAGGTCGAATACGTTGTGGTTGAAATAGACTTTTTGCCCGGAGTCGGCTTCGATCGCGCCGCCGGTCGTTTCGAGCTCGACGTTGTTTTCGGCCCGGATCGGGTTGTATTTGTCGTGGACGTAGAAGGACGCGCCCGCGTAGGAGTTGCAGGTTTTCCCGGTCCCTTCGCAGGCTTTGCTGTTGTTGCGGAGGACCAGGTTGTCTTTCACAAGTACTTCACCGTTGGGTTCGCCGTTTTCCTGCTGGACGAACGGGGTGCCCTCCGTGTTGACGTCATGGACGTAGTTCTTTTCGAACGTCAGCGTCCCCGCGAGCTGCCCGGATTTGCCTTCGGTCTGCAGCGTGTCCATGTGGCCGGTCGAACCTGAGATGTCCCAGGCTTCGGAGAACTCGTTTTCCGCCACGACGTCTTCGTTCATTTCTTCCTTGAAGTGGGTCAGGTCACCGTCACCCGAGGATGATTCGAACTTGTGGATGTACGAGTGGCGCAGTTCGACCTGCTTGCAGTCCCAGCAGTAGAAGCCGTCTTCGCCCGGGCTTTTCTGTGTGATTTCGAGATATTCGAATTTGTCGTGGTTCGTCTTCCACGGTTCGAGCGCCGCCGTCAGGTGCAGCTGGGTGATCGTGAGGTGACTCGCTTCGCTCACCTTGAGCTTGATCCCTTCGACCACCACGTGAGCTCCCTGGGCAGCGGTCAGTGTCGCGTTGGACGACGGGCTCGCCGAGAGTTCCAGATGCCCGTAGCTTCCCGCCGTAAGGCAGACGACCGCTCCGGCTGTTTTCAGATCCGCGTTGACGTTCGCAAGCGAGGAGAGTTCGACCGTGCAACTCGATGATTTCACGAGCACTTCCCCGGTCTGCGACGAGCTGGCTTCGCCCGTACCCGTGGCGTTGCGGGCGAGGAGCGCCACCCGCAAGGTGTGGCCCACGTCCGAGCCGGCCAGCGTGTAGCTCGAGGCCGTCGCTCCCGAGATCGCCGCACACGAGGCGCCCGCCGCGTTGCAGTCCTCCCACTGGTAGGCGTAGGAGGTCGGAGAGCCGCGTCCAGGTGCCCGTCGATGCTTTCAGCACCTGGCCTTCGACCGCCGAGCCAGTGATCACGGGCAGCGTAGGGTTGCCCGGTGCGAGGGCTTCGACGAGTGCGCTCTGGGGCGAGGAGGCCGAGGCGCTGCCGCCGCTGTTCGTCGCGGTCACCTGCACCCGGACCGTGTGACCCGCGTCAGAGGCCGCCAGCGTGTAGCTCGATGCCGTGGCGCCCGAGATCGATGTGCATGAGGAGCCCGCCGAGTTGCAGTCCTGCCACTGGTAGGCGTAGGAGGTCGGGGAGCCCGACCAGCGGCCCGTTCGTGCTCTTCAGTTCCTGGCCTTCGACGGCGGATCCGCTGATCGAGGGAAGCGCCGTGTTCGCCGGCGCGAGGATCTGGACGACGAGCGGTCTGCGCCGAGGATGCGGAGGCCGAGCCGCCGCTGTTCGTCGCGGTCACCTGCACCCGGACCGTGTGACCCGCGTCCGAGGCCGCCAGCGTGTAGCTCGATGCCGTGGCGCCCGAGATCGATGTGCATGAGGAGCCCGCCGAGTTGCAGTCCTGCCACTGGTAGGCGTAGGAGGTGGCGAAGCCGTCCAGCTGCCGTTCGTGCTCTTCAGTTCCTGGCCTTCGACGGCGGATCCGCTGATCGAGGGCAGCGCCGTGTTCGCCGGGGGCAGAACCTGTACCACCGCAGTCTGCGCCGAGGTCGCCGCCGCCGAGCCGCCGCTGTTCGTCGCGGTCACCTGCACCCGGACCGTGTGACCCGCGTCAGACGCCGCCAGCGCGTAGCTCGATGCCGTGGCGCCCGAGATCGCCACGCACGAGGAGCCCGCCGAGTTGCAGTCCTGCCACTGGTAGGCAAACGACGTCGGGACTGCCCGACCAGGAGCCGTTCGAGGCTTTCAGCGACTGCCCTTCGAGCGCCGAGCCGCTGATCGAGGGAAGCGCAGTGTTCGCCGGGGGCAGGACCTGAACCACGGCGCTCTGCGCGGAGGACGCGGACGCCGAGCCGCCGCGTTCGTCGCGGTCACCGCACCCGGACAGTGTGGCCGGCGTCAGACGCGGCAGCGTGTAGCTCGAGGCTGTGGCACCCGAGATGCCACGCACGAGGCGCCCGCCGAGTTGCAGTCCTGCCACTGGTAGGCAAAGGAGGTGGGGCTGCCAGACCACGACCCGTTCGCGGCTTTGAGTTCCTGGCCTTCGACCGCCGAGCCGCTGATCGAGGGAAGCGAGTGTTCGCCGGGGCAAGACCTGAACCACGGCGCTCTGCGCGGAGGACGCGGAGGCCGAGCCGCCGCTGTTCGTCGCGCTCACCAGCACGCGGACCGTGTGGCCGGCGTCGGACGCCGCGAGCGTGTAGCTCGAGGCCGTGGCGCCCGAGATCGCCACGCACGAGGCCCCCGCCGTGTCGCAGTCCTGCCACTGGTAGGCGTAGGAGGTGGGCGCGCCGCTCCAGCTGCCGTTCGTGCTCTTCAGTTCCTGGCCTTCGACCGCCGCTCCGCTCAGCGCCGGGAGCGCCGTGTTCGCCGGCGGGAGAACCTGGACCACGGCGCTCTGCAGCGAGGAGGACGCCGTCGAGCCGCCGCTGTTCGTGGCGGTCACCTGCACGCGGATCGTGTGGCCGGCGTCGGAGGCCCTGAGGGTGTAGCTCGAGGTGGTTGCACCCGTGATCGCCACGCACGAGGCGCCCGCCGAGTTGCAGTCCTGCCACTGGTAGGCGAACGATTCAGGCCCTTCCGTCCACGTGCCCGCGGTGGCCTGCAGTGTCTGGCCTTCAAGCGCCGCGCCTTCGAGAGCCGGCGGCGTGACGTTCATAGGCGCCGGCGGCGGAGGCGGAGGTGGTGCTTCGACCGAAGCCGTGGCCGCCGAGACCGCCGCCGACGAACCGGCTTCGTTGGAGGCGGTGACCTGAACACGGATCGTGTGGCCGAGATCGGACGCCGAGAGGGTGTAGGCCGGACCCGTCGCCCCCGCGATTTCAGAGCATGAGCCACCCGATGAGCTGCAGTCCTGCCACTGGTAGGCGAACGACGTCGGGTTGCCCGACCAGGAGCCGTTCGAGGCCTTCAGTTCCTGCCCTTCGACGGCCGCGCCGCTGACGAACGGAAGCACCTTGTTCGCGGGCGCCAGGACCTGGACCACAGCGCTCTGCACGGAGGACGCCGCGGTCGAGCCACCGCTGTTCGTCGCCGTCACCTGGACCCGGACCGTGTGGCCCGCGTCGGACGCTGTGAGCGTGTAGCTGGAGGTGCTCGCACCGGAGATCGCAAGACACGATGCCCCGGCGGAGTTGCAGTCCTGCCACTGGTAGGCCAGGGAGGCGGGGCTGCCCGACCAGGTGCCCGCCGTCGCGACCAGCGCCTGGCCTTCAACCGCCGAGCCTTCGACGATCGGGAGCGAGAGGTCTACGGGCGGGGGCGGCGGCGGAGCTTCGACCACAGCGCTCGCCGCGGAGCTAGCCGCCGTCGAGCCGCCGCTGTTGGTGGCGCTGACCTGGACCCTGACGGTGTGTCCCACGTCATCCGAGGCGAGCGTGTAGCTCGAGGCGGTCGCGCCCGAGATCGACGTGCACGAGGCGCCCGCGGTGTTGCAGTCCTGCCACTGGTAGGCGAAGGAGGTCGGGCTGCCCGACCAGGTCCCGTTCGTGGCTTTGAGTTCCTGGCCTTCGACCGCCGAGCCGCTGATCGAGGGAAGCGCAGTGTTCGCCGGGGGCAGGACCTGCACGACAGCGGTCTGCGCCGAGGATGCCGAGGAGGAGCCGCCGCTGTTCGTCGCGGTCACCTGCACGCGGATCGTGTGACCCGCATCGGAGCCCCTCAGCGTGTAGCTCGAGGCCAACGCACCGGAGATCGCGACACACGAGGCGCCCGCCGAGTTGCAGTCCTGCCACTGGTAGGCGAAGGAGGTGGGACTGCCCGACCAGGACCCGGTCGACGCTTTCAGCGACTGGCCTTCGACCGCCGAGCCGCTTACTGAGGGCAGCGCCGTATTCGCCGGGGGCAGAACCTGGACCAGCTCAGTCTGCGCCGAGGATGCCGAAGAAGAGCCGCCGCTGTTCGTCGCGGTCACCTGCACGCGGATCGTGTGACCGGCATCGGTGCCCCTCAGCGTGTAGCTCGAGGCCGACGCACCGGAGATCGCGACACACGAGGCGCCCGCCGAGTTGCAGTCCTGCCACTGGTAGGAGAACGAGGTCGGGCTGCCCGACCAGGTCCCGTTCGTGGCTTTGAGCTGCTGGCCTTCGAGCGCCGAGCCGCTGACCGAAGGGAGCGCCGTATTCGCCGGGGGCAGAACCTGGACCACCGCGGTCTGCGCCGAGGATGCCGAAGAAGAGCCGCCGCTGTTCGTCGCGGTCACCTGCACGCGAACCGTGTGACCCGCGTCAGATGCCGCCAGCGTGTAGCTCGGCGCCGTCGCACCGGAGATCGCGACACACGAGGCGCCCGCCGAGTTGCAGTCCTGCCACTGGTAGGAGAACGAGGTCGGGCTGCCCGACCAGGTCCCCTCCGTCGCGTCGAGCGCCTGGCCTTCGAGCGCCGAGCCGCTGATCGAGGGGAGCGAGGTGTTCGCCGGTGCAGGTGGCGCTTCGACGAGCGGCGTGGCCGCCGAGGTCGCCGAGGTGACGCCGCCGGCGTTGGCCGCCGTGACGACCAGGCGCAGCGTGTGCGCGACATCTGCGGCGCCGAGGAGGTAGGAGCTCGAGGTGGCGCCGGCGATCGGCTGACAGCCGATGCCGATGGCGTCGCAGTCCTCCCACTGGTATGCGAAGGAGGTCGGGCTGCCCGCCCACGAGCCTGCGGTTCCTTCGAGCGTCTGTCCTTCGGCGTCGCTCCCGGCGACGGCCGGGAGCGTGAGGTTTTCCGGAGCCACCGGAGCGGACGCGGGTTCTTCGGCGAGGGGGCGCAGTTCTTCGACCGGTGCGACTTCTTTGACCGGTTCTTCGAGTTGCGCGACCGCCGTTCCGGTGACGAAGGCCGATACCGGGCAGCTTCGCCCGACGGAGGCGGCGCTGAAGGTGCCCGCGAGTGCGTCTCCCCGCTGGGCGCTGGTCGCCGCGACGCAGTTGCCCTGTTCGCGCTCGCGGATCCGCAGCGAGCCGCCGGTGCCGAGGACGGCGATCCAGTAGTCCTGCCCGGCGAGGACTTCCGAGGGCGGCAGCGCGATCGTGTCCCAGCCCCCGGCGCTCACCGAGTCAAGCGTCCCCGAGGTGAGCAGGGCTCCGGGGCTCGAGCCGGCGCTCGAGTAGACGCCCGCAGCCATCGCGCTCGCCGTGTTCCGGATGCCGACGTAGACGTGGACAGCGGACGTGCGACCCGTGTTCCGGGCATGGAACTCGAACGCTTCCGAGCGACCGGATGTGAGGCTCGTCGCACCGGCCCTGACCTGTTCTTCGCCGAGCAGCAGGAGCCCGGCTGGACGAGCGCTCGCGTCGTTTACGGCCCTCGCGGGACGGTGGGCGTGCTTCGTTCGCACGTGACGTCGTGCGGTGCGCTGGCGCTTTGCAAGAGATCTCCCACCGTGCAAGTCCCTCACGGCGAAGGCCGATGAAGCGGCGAACATAGAGATCAGTGCGACGGCGATGGCGACGCTGCGGCTGAGACGCGTTGGCATCCAGTGCCTCCCGACAGGCTTTGGGCTTGTGTCGGGGACGTCGGCCGTCGCAGCGGGGCTTTAGAGGTAATCCCGTCTGCGTAGACATCTTGATCGTGGCCCGAAGAGTGCGGGCGCACGTCGTCCCGATGGGACGACGGCGCAGGACACGCCCCGATCGATTCGACTACCTTCGGGCGATGAACGCTGCCCGGGAAGCGCTGCGCGTCGTCCTGGCCGACGACCATCACTTCTCCCGGGAGGGGCTCAGGGGCATGCTCGAGGCCGACGGGATCGCGGTCGTCGGCGAGGCTGCAGACGGGCCGGAGACGGTACGGCTCACTCAGAGCCTGGCCCCCGATGTCGTCGTCCTCGATCTGCGCATGCCGGGCGGGACGGTGGGCGAGACGATCGCGGGGATCGCCGCGACGGGCCATGACACGCGCGTCGTCGTGCTCACGGTGTCCGCCGAGGACCGCGACCTGATCGAGGCGCTTGTCGGCGGCGCCGCCAGCTACCTGCTGAAGGACACGCCGGCGGCCCAGCTGGTCGGCGGGATCCGTGAGACGGCCGCCGGAAGCTCGGTCCTGTCGGGCCCCGCGATGCGAGCGCTCGTCGAGCGGCTCGCAGACTCACAGGCGCCCGAGCCCGCCGGGGAGGGGCCGGCCAATGCGCTCAGCGAGCGCGAGCGCGAGGTTCTGCGTCTGATCGTGGCCGGCGCCGGCAATGCGGACATCGGCCGCGAGCTCTCGATCAGCCGCCACACGGTCAAGCAGCACGTCACGAACATCTTCGGGAAGCTCGACGTCGGGACAAGGGTCGAGGCGGCCGTCCGGGCCGTGCGCGAAGGCCTCCTCTAGGCGGCCGAGAGCTGCTCGATCGCGCGCAGGGCAGCGTCGCGGTCTGCGACTCCGAGCTTCGCGACGCCCGTCGAGATGTGGCGCCGGACGGTGATCGGCGAGAGCGACAGCAGCTCGCCGATCTCGAGTGTCGTCTTGCCCGCCCGCAGCAGCCTGAGGATCTCCGACTCGCGGGCGGTCAGCTCGACGCCGCCGACACGCAACGGGTCGTTGGGGGCGCTGAGCCCGCGGAACTCGCTGAGGACGCGCCCGACGAGCGCCCGTGGCAGTGCCGCCTCGCCCTTGAGGACTCCGCAGAGCGCCGCAGCGAGGCGATCGGGCCGGGTGTCCTTGGGGAGATAGCCGACAGCTCCGGCGCGCAGGGCAGCCAGGACATCTTCGGTCGAGTCCGAGACCGTCAGCATCACGACGGCCGTCGAGGGCGCGCGTTCGCTGATCGTGGCCGCGGCCTCCAGGCCCCCGCCCGGCATGCTGATGTCGAGCAGGCAGACGTCGGGCGCCCTCGCGAGAACCACCTCGACGGCGCCCTGGCCGTCCTCGGCTTCGCCGACGACGTCGAAGCCGTCGCCCAGCAACGCCATGCGAACGCCGAGCCGCGTTATCTGATGGTCGTCGGCGATGACCACGGTCGGGGCGGGAGCGCTCAAGGCAGCGACACCTCGACACGGGTTCCCTGCCCGGGAGCGGTGATGATCTCGACCGAGCCGCCGAGGGACTCGGCGGTGCGGCGCAGGCTGTTCAGGCCGAAACCCTCCCGGATGCGCGCCGGATCGAACCCGCTGCCGTCGTCGCAGACCGTCAGCCGCCACTCATCCGCGTGGGTCAGCTCGACGACGACATGGCTCGGGTCGGCGTGCTTGACGGCGTTGGTGACTGCCTCCCGGCCGATGTGCACGAGCGCGTCGGAGGTGGGCTGGTCGGGCTGGGGAGTCTGACCGTCGGGCAGCGTCAGGCTGAGCGGGGTCTCGCGGGCGGCCGCGCGGACTCCGGCCGCGAAGATCTCGGCGACGGGCTCGCGGTCGCGGTCCGCGAGACTCTCGACGATCGCTCGCGCGCCCGTCAGGGCCCGTTCGCCGGCCGCGACGACGGCATCGGCGTGCTGCGGCGCCGCGGCGGGATCATTGGCGATCGCCCGGGCGCAGGCGAGCGCATAGGAGACGTCCTGCATCACGAGGTCGTGCAGCTCGGCGGCGACACGACTGCGTTCCTGGGCCAGCCGGGCCTCGCCGGCGAGCTGGCGGTCCAGGGCGCGGCGGCCGATGGTGTGCAGGCCGATCCGGCGGCGCTCCCGCCGGCGACGCGGAGCGTCAGCCCCGGCGGCGCCCTCGAGCGGCAGTACGAGGGCGTCGTCGACCCCTCTCATGGGGCGACTCCTATTTTGCGCGGTGCTCATTCCGTGAATCTCGCTATCGCTTTGGCTGACCCCCGACCGGTCCGGGCATTACCTGCCCAGAGTCGGCCGCCGTTCTCCACCTGGCCCCCTCCTTGAACCAGATCCCGTCCATACGTCCAGTGGCCCTGAAAGCCAAGTCGGGACGCTGACAGTCTCGGGATTCTCTCACAACTCCGCAAACACCGGTTTAAAAATTGCAGGCCCCAGATAAGTTTTTTCCGCCGGGGTCCGCCGGCCCCGCGGGGCGCGTGCCGGTGGCAGCTCGCTCAGGGCGACTGGGACTTGATCTGGGCGAGGCTGAAGGCCCGCATGTCCGCCCCGTCGCGATGGGCCTCGTGCCAGTCCACGAGCATCCTCAGGGCGTCCTCGAGCCGGATCGCAGGATGCCAGTCCAGCCGCGCCTCGGCGTCGGCCGAGTCCAGTTCCAGGCGCTGCGCCTCGGGCGGGTTGGCGCCCGCGTCGGTCTCCCATCTCAGGCGGCCCTGCCAGAGCTCGGCGAGGCGGTCGGCAATCCAGCGGACCGGCCGCGCGTCCACGGCCGGCGGGCCGAAGTTCCAGGGCCGGGCGGCGGCCGCGCCCACACAGAGCGCCTGGGCGAGAGCAGATACCCGGCGAGCGGGTTCAGGACGTGCTGCCAGGGTCTGACGGCATCGGGGTTGCGCACGAACAGCGGGCTCGCGCGCTCGACGGCTCTGACCGCGTCGGGGAGCAGGCGGTCCTCGCCCCAGTCCCCTCCCCCGATCACGTTTCCGGCACGGGCACTTGCGAGCCGGGCGAGCCCCTCGACCTCGCCGAACGAGCGGCGGTATGCCGCGACGACGAGCTCGGCGCAGGCCTTCGAGCTCGAGTACGGATCGGCCCCGCCCAGCGGCTCGCCCTCGGTGAAGCGGTGAGGCCCTGCGCCGGGGTTCTCGTAGCACTTGTCCGAGGTCACCACGACGAGCCCCCGCACGCTCTGGCCGCTGCGCCTGACGGCCTCGAGCACGTTCACGGTGCCCATCACGTTGGTCGCATAGGTCTCAGCAGGGGCGATCAGCGAACGGCGGACCATCGGCTGGGCTGCGAGATGGAAGACGATCTCCGGACGTGCCTGCGCGAGCGCCTCGCGCACCGCCGGAGCATCGCGAACGTCGACGGCCGACTCGCGCATCCCCGTGCCGACATCGGCCAGGGCATACAGCGAGGGGCTCGTCGGCGGACCGGGCGAGAGGCCGGTCAGCTCCGCGCCGAGGGCCTGCAGCCAGAGCGACAGCCAGGCCCCCTTGAATCCGGTGTGGCCCGTCACGAGCACGCGCCTGGCGCGCCAGAATTCGAGGTCGATCGTCACGGGGGCGGGTATCTTCACGCAATCGGACCGCCGGGCGTCTCCCCACCACCAGGCAGCATGCCGCCCCTGCCCGAGCGTGCCGAGGTGCTGGGCATCCCGCTGGCGGTCAGCGACTACGAGCGGGTCATGGACTGGATGGAGGCGACGATCGCGGCGGACGGCCGGGCCAGCCTGACAGCGGCCGCGGTCAACCTCGTGATGAGCGCCACCGAGGACCCCGAGACGATGGCCGCCGTGCTCGCGACGACCCTGGCCGTACCCGACGGGCAGCCCCTGGTCTGGGCGCTGCACGCGCTGGGGCACGCGGCGGCGAGCCGGATCTACGGCCCTGACCTGATGGCCGGCTTCTGCGCACGGGCGGCCACCCGGCAGATACCCGCCTTCCTCTACGGCGGGCGGACCCCCGAGGCGCTCGAACTGCTCGAACGGCGCCTGCGCGAGCGCTTTCCGGGACTGCCGATCGCAGGCGGCTACTCGCCCCCCTTCCGGGTGCTGAGCGACGCGGAGGAGGAGTCCGTGATCAGCGCGATCGACGCCTCCGGCGCCGCCGTCGTCTGGGTCGGCACGGGACAGCCCAAGCAGGAGCTCTGGATGGCGCGGATGCGCCCCCGCCTGCAGGCGCCGCTGCTCGCCGGCGTCGGCGCGGCGTTCGACTTCCATGCCGGCCTCGTCCCGCAGGCGCCGGCCTGGATGGGGCGCAACGGTCTCGAGTGGACCTACCGCCTGGCACGGGAGCCGCGCCGGCTGTGGCGGCGCTACGCGCGTTACAACCCGCTCTTCATCGCCGCATTCGCGAGGCAGTACGCCGGCCACCGGCTGGCCGGGGCCGAGCGCCGCCAGCCGCGCTGAGGGCGCAGCTGCGCCGCTAACCTCTTGCGTTGAATGAGCCCTCCGCAGAGCAACGCCGACGTCGCCGTCGTCGGCCTCGGCCGGGTCGGCCTGCCCCTGGCCCTCTCCTTCGCCGGGCGGGGACTGCGGGTGATCGGGATCGACAACGATCCGGCGCGGCTCGGCGCCGTCGGCGAGGGCCGGATGCCGTTCGAGGAGACGGGCGCCCAGGAGCTGCTCGACCGGGTCCATGCGGCGGGGACGATGCAGCTGAGCGAACGCGTGCCCGACGCCGCGGCGGCGCGGCAGATCGTGATCACCCTGGGCACGCCGTCGTTCTCGCACATCGAGATCGACATGCGCGACATCCGCGCCGCGCTGGATGACCTGCTCGGGGTCCTCAACCCCGGGCACTCGCTGATCCTGCGCTCGACGATTGCCCCCGGCACGACCGAATTCGTGGCCGGCTACCTGGCCAAGCATCGCGGTTTTGCGATCGGCGAGGAGGTCTTCGTCGCCCATGCGCCCGAGCGGATCGCCGCAGGGCGCTTCCTGGCCGAGATCGACACGCTGCCGTGCATCATCGGCGGCGTCGGCGAGCACTCGGGCGAGGTCGCGGCAGAGCTGTTCGGGGTGTTCGGCGCGCCGATCGTGCAGAGCACCCCCGTCCAGGCCGAGCTGGCGAAGATCTGGGCCAACATCCTGCGCTACACGAACTTCGCGCTGCCGAATCTGCTGATGATGGACTGCGAGCGCTACGGCGCCAACGTCTTCGAGGTCATCGACCTGATCAACCGTGACTACCCGCGCGGCGGGATCGCGCAGCCCGGCTTCACCGCCGGGACCTGTCTGCGCAAGGACTTCACCTTCTCGGAGGAGCGCTCGGCGGCCCCGGGCATGCTGCTGGCGGTCTCGCGGGTCAACGAGTCCGTGCCACTGTTCCTGCTGGAAGGGGCCAAGCGGCGCCTGGGAACGCTCGCCAACCGCCGCGTGGCCGTCCTCGGGCTGGCCTTCAAGGCCGACACGGACGACGAGCGGGACTCGCTGTCGCACAAGCTGATCAGGCTGCTCGAGCGCGAGCTGGCGGACGTGCTCGTCCACGACCCCCATGTCGCGACGCCGACGCTGAGCCTCGAGGAGGCGCTCGCGGGCGCCGAGGTCGTGCTCGTCGCCGCCAACCACGCCGAGTTCTGCGATCCCCGGACGCTGGCGGCGATCGCCGAGCTCGCCGCCGCCGACTGCCTCGTCGTAGATCCCTGGAACTGCTGGGGGGCCGCCCAGGTGTTCGCCTACGCGTCGGAGCTGAGCACCCTCGGGGCGCTCGGGTGAGCCGCGTCCTGGTGACCGGCGGCGCCGGCACGATCGGCGCCGCCGTCGTCCGGCGGCTGCTCTCCGACCCGAACCACGAGGTCCGCGTCTCCGACCAGCGCGAGGCCCCGCAGTGGATGCGCGAGGGCTGCGAGGTCCACACGGGAGACCTGCGCTCGCTCGAGCAGGCGCGCACCGCCATCAAGGGCTGCTCCCATGTGATCCACCTGGCGGCGATCGTCGGCGGAATCGCCAACTTCCACAAACTCCCCTACACCCTGACCGAGGTCAACAACGCGCTCTACAACGCCATCTTCAGAGCGTCGCTGGACGCCGGCGTGGAGCGCTTCACCTACGTCTCCTCATCGATGGTCTTCGAGCGGGCCGAGCTGTTTCCCACGCCTGAGGACTACCTGACGCAATGCCCAGTCCCCGTCTCGGCCTACGGGTACTCCAAGCTGACGGGCGAGGTCTATGTGCGGGCCGCCCACGAAGAGCACGGCCTGCCCTACACGATCTGCCGGCCCTTCAACGCCTACGGCCCGGGCGAGGTGCCCGACGCCGAACCCGGAATCGCCCACGCGGTCCCGGACCTGATCAACAAGGTGCTCGCCGGCCAGCGGCCGCTGCAGATCTTCGGCTCGGGCGAGCAGACGCGGACGCTGACCCACGTGGAGGACATCGCCGACGGGATCGTCACGGCGATGAGCTCCCCGGCCGGACTGAACGAGGACTTCAACATCTCGGCCTCGCGCGAGCTGAGCGTCGCCGAGATCGCCCGCATCATCTGGGAGGCCTGCGGGAGGATCCGGGGGACTTCGAGCTCGAGCACCTGACGACGTTCGCGGTCGACGTCCAGCGTCGCTGGCCGTCGGTCGAGAAGGCCCGCGCGCTGCTCGGCTGGGAGGCTCGGATCAGCGTCGAGGACGGGATCGCCTCGACCGTCGCATGGCTGCGCTCCCGCGCGGCGAGCGCGCCTGCGCCAAGGACCGCGAGGCGCCGGTCGGCCCGGCGGGTCGGCCGAGCCGTCTAAGCTTCCGGCCCATGCCAGCCCGCAAAGCGCTCATCACCGGTGTCACCGGCCAGGACGGTTCCTATCTGGCCGAACTGCTGCTCGAGAAGGGCTACGAGGTCCACGCGATGGTCCGCCGCGCCTCGACGGAGAAGAACGAGCGGATCGAGCACCTGCGTGACCGCCTGACGCTCCATCAGGGCGACCTGCTCGACCAGCGCTCGCTGGTGGACGCCATGCGCGCCTCCGAGCCGGACGAGATCTACAACCTGGCTGCGATGTCCTTCGTGGCCGTCTCCTGGATCCAGCCGACGCTGACAGCCGAGTTCACAGGGGTGGGCGTCACGCGGATGCTCGAGGCGATGCGCGAAGTATGCCCCGAGGCACGCTTCTATCAGGCCTCCTCGAGTGAGATGTTCGGCAAGGTCCTCGAGGTCCCGCAGACCGAGACGACGCCGTTCTACCCGCGCTCGCCCTACGGCGTGGCCAAGGCCTACGGGCACTTCATCACGGTCAACTACCGCGAGTCCTACGACCTGCACGCGACCTCGGGGATCCTCTTCAACCACGAGAGCCCGCGGCGGGGACTTGAATTCGTGACGCGCAAGATCACCTGGCATGCGGCGGCGATCAAGCACGGGCTGGTCAACGAGCTGCGGCTCGGCAACCTGGACGCCGAACGGGACTGGGGATACGCGGCCGACTACGTCGAGGCGATGTGGCTGATGCTCCAGCGCGACGATCCCCAGGACTACGTGATCGCCACCGGCGAGGCGCACTCGGTGCGCGAGTGCTGCGAGATCGCCTTCGCGGAGGCCGGCCTGGGCGAGTGGGAGCAGTACGTGACGATCGACCCCGCGTTCGTCCGCCCGGCCGAGGTCGACCACCTGATCGGCGACGCCTCCAAGGCCGAGCGCGATCTCGGCTGGAAGCCCAGGACGAGCTTCCAGGAGCTGATCTCGCTGATGACCCGGGCGGACATCGACCTGCTCGCGGCCGGCTGAGCGTCCGCGAGCGCTCCGCCGGGCTCGCGACCGCCCGCTCCCTAACCTTCGCCACGTGCCGCTCCCACGCCGCTGCGACGGCGCGAGCTCCGCGCGGCCATCGACGGGGGTGCTCGAGTCCGGGCGCTACATCCTCGGGCCGGAGGTCGCGGCCTTCGAGCAGGAGTTCGCCGCCTACTGCGGGGCAGAGCACGCCGTCGGCGTCGCCAACGGCACCGACGCGATCACGATCGCACTGCGGGCGATGGGCGTCGGCCCGGGCGACGAGGTCGTCGTGCCCTCGTTCAGCTTCTATGCCTCGGCCGAGGCGATCCCGCCGACGGGAGCCGTACCGGTCTTCTGCGACATCGACCCCGACACCTACTGCGCCACCGCGGAGAGCGTCCGGGCGGTGCTGACGCCGCGAACGAAGGCGGTGATCGTGGTCCATCTGTTCGGCAACGTCGCGCCGGTGGCCGAGATCGAAGCGCTCGGCGTGCCGGTGCTCGAGGATGCCGCCCAGGCGGCCGGCTCGAGGAGCGGGCAGGGCCGCCCGGCTCGCTGGGGGCGGCGGCGACGTTCTCCTTCTACCCGTCGAAGAACCTGGGCTGCTTCGGCGACGGCGGGATGGTCACGAGCAACGACGCTCAGATCGCCGAACGGGCCCGCATCTTCGCCTTCCACGGCTCGCGCGACAAGGTCACCTACGAGGAGATGGGCTACAACTCGCGCCTGGATGAGATCCAGGCGGCGATCCTGCGGGTCCAGCTCCCCCATCTGGACGCGTGGGCAGACGGGCGCCGGGCGGGCGGCGAGCACTACCGCGAGGCGGGCCTGGGATCGCTGGTGACGCTGCCGACGCCCGTGGCCGGCGCCTCGCCGGCTTGGCATGTCTATGCGATCGCCCACCCCGAGATCGACCGGATACAGGAGGCGCTGCGCGCCGCCGAGGTGTCCTGCCAGCCCTACTACCGCGTCCCGATCCACCGCCAGGCGCCGATGCTCAAATGGGGCGCCGGAGCCGAGCTGCCGGGCACCGAAGAGGCGGCCCGCACACACCTGGCGATCCCCATGAGCCCCGTGCTGAGCCGCGAGCAGGCCGATCAGGTCACCGCCGCCGTGCGCGCCGCGCTCGCCGGCTCCTGACAGCGGCGGGCTAGCGCCAGCGCTCGAGCAGGTCCTCCTCGCCGACCTGGCGGACGACCTTGGCGGGCACGCCCATCGCCACGCCCCGGGCCGGCACATCACGGGTCACGACGGCCCCGGCCGCGATGAACGCCTCCTCGCCGATCTCAACGCCTGGCGTCAGGACGACGGCACCGCCGACGCGGCAGGCACGGCGCAGCGTGGCACCCCGCATCGGCGTCTCTGGGCCGTGGCGGGCCATCGTGTCGTCGTTGGTCGTCATCGCGCAGGGCCCGATGAAGACGTCGTCCTCGACGACGCTGAAGGCCGTCAGATAGACGTTCGTCTGAACCCGCACCCGCGCGCCGACGGTGACGTCGTTGTCGACGACGCTCCCCCGGCCGATGACCGAGCCCTCGCCGATGACCGAGCGCTCGCGGACGAAGGTCTGATCGCCGATGATCGCCCGGGCCCCGATCGTGGCGCCGCCGAAGACGACCGCGCCGACGCCGACCGAGGACCCGGCGCCGAGCACGAGCCCTTCGATCGCGCCTGCAGCTTCGGAGTGGGGCGCCAGCCGCGGGCGCTTGCCGAGCACGGCGTGGTCTTCGATCGTGCAGCCGTCACCGATGACGGTGCCGTCGTGGACGACGACGTAGGCGCCGAAGCGGACGCCCTCGCCGACCTGGACGTCCGCGCCCAGCAGCGGCTCGGACCCGCCGCTCACAACCGCACCACGTTCGGCGCGCTGCTCGCCCGGGTGACCCCGCGCAGATCGAGCACGAGGCGCGCCCGGCGGGCGATCTCGTCGTGGTCGACACCAGGATGGGCCGTCACGATCAGGGCCAGGTCGGCATCGGTCAGCGCCTGGTCGAGGGGCGCCGAGCGCAGGCCGAACTCCGACAGCTCGGCGACGTGTGGGTCGTGGTAGCTGACATCGCCGCCGAGCTCGCGCAGCAGCGTGATGATCTTCAGCGCCGGCGACTCGCGGATGTCCCCGACGCCCGGCTTGTAGCTGACGCCGACGACCAGGATGCGGGCCCCTTTGACCGGCAGTCCGGCGTCGTTGAGCGCCCGCTGCGCCTTGGCGACGCAGTGGTAGGGCATCTGCTGGTTGATCTTGCCGGCCAGCTCGATGAACTCGGTGACCATGTCGAACTCGCGGGCCCGCCAGCTCAGGTAGAAGGGGTCGACGGGCATGCAGTGCCCGCCCATCCCGGGCCCCGGCTCGAAGCGCATGAAGCCGTAGGGCTTCGTGGCGGCCGCGTCGACGACCTCCCAGATGTCGATGTCCATGCGGTCGGTCAGCATCGCCAGCTCGTTCACCAGCGCGATGTTGACCGACCGGAAGACGTTCTCCAGCAGCTTCGTCAGCTCGGCCGCCTCGGGGCTCGAGACACGGACGACCTCATCGCAGACGAGGCCGTAGAGCTCCTCCGCGCGGTCCGTGCAGGCCTCGGTCAGCCCGCCGACGATCTTGGGCGTTGAGCGGAAGGTGTAGTCGGTCCGGCCGGGGTCGACCCGCTCGGGGGAGAAGGCCAGCTGGAAGTCGCGCCCGGCCGAGAGGCCCGACTCCCCGAGCAGCGGCGCGAGGCGCTCGCGCGTCGTACCCGGGTAGGTCGTCGACTCGAGCACGACCAGCTGTCCACGGGTCAGCACCCCGGCCAGGGCCCGCGCCGCCTCGACGAGCGGGCCGAGGTCGGGCTCGCGGTTTCGCGTCAGGGGCGTCGGCACGCAGATCAGCACCGCCTCGGCGTCGCGCAGCGCCTCATAACGGGTCCCCACCGAGAGCCGCCCGCGCACCTCCGCGAGGTCGGCCGCCGAGACATCCTCGACGTAGGGGGCGCCGGCCTCGATCGCCTCGACCTTGCGGGCGTCCGTGTCGACGCCGATCACCGCGACGCCCTCGCGCGCAAACGCGACGGCCAGCGGCAAGCCGACGTAGCCCAAGCCGATGACGCCGATCGTACGCACCTGTGGGCCAGTCTAGGGGCCCCGGCGGGCAGACTCGAGCAGGCGCAGGTCCGCACGGACCATCCGCTCGACGAGCTGCTCGAAGCTCAACTGGGGCCGCCAGCCGAGCCGCTCGCGGGCCTTCGCGGGGTCACCCACGCTGGGAACGGCCTCCAGCGGGCGCACGAGCGCCGGGTCGACCCTGATGTGAGGCTCGGCCTCGAGCTCAACGCAGGCGAAGGCCGTGCGGGCGAGATCGGCGACCGTATGCGGGATCCCGCTGGCCAGGACGTAGTCGTCGGCCTGCTCCTGCTGGAGCATCAGCCAGGCGCCGCGAACCACGTCCCCGGCGAATGACCAGTCGCGGATGGCCTCCAGCGAGCCGAGCGTGACCTCCGACTCGAGGCCCAGGGCGATCGCGGCCGCCGCCCGCGTGATGCGCCGCGTCACGAACGCCTCGGGCCGCCGCTCGGACTCGTGGTTGAACAGGATCGCCGAGCTGACGTGCAGGCCGGTGTGGGCGCGCATCACCCCGACTGTCTGGTGCAGGGCCAGCTTGGCGATCGCGTAGGGGTTCGTCGGCCGGCAGGGAGTCAGCTCGTTCTGAGGGCTCTGCGGGCTGTCCCCGAAGATCGCCCCGGAGGAGGCGACGAAGACGCGCGTCGCCGGCTCGGTCCTGAGGACCGCCTCGAGGATCTCGACACCCGCGGCGGCGATCGCCCGCATCGTCTCGCCCGGCTGCTCCCAGGAGCGGGGGACCAGCGAGGGGGCGGCGAGATGGTAGAGCTCGTCCGGGCGCAACCGGTCGAGCAGCCCGGGGATGGCCTGCGTATCGGTGATGTCGGCGGCCACCAGCGAGATCCGCTCGCGGAGATGCTCGCTGGCCCCCAGCGGGCCGTCCGCACCGCGCCGGGAGAGGCCCGTCACCGCATAGCCCTGCTCGAGCAGCAGCTCGGCCAGGAAGGATCCGTCCTGGCCGGCGATGCCGGTGATCAGGGCCGTTCGAGCGCTCGCCATGGCGCCAGCTTATGCGCGCCCGTCGTAGAGCGCCGACAGGCGTTTGGCGACGACATCGGGCGAGCAGAGCTCGCGGACCCGGGCAAGGGCCCGCGCGCCCGCCTCCCGGTCGCCGGCGATGCGCCCCAGGGCACCGGCGAGCGCGCTCGGGTCGCCGGGCTCCACGAGCGCATCGGCCTCGACCAGCTCCGGCAGCGCCCCGACCCGGCTGGCGAGCACCGGCAGCCCTGCACCCATCGCCTCGGCCGCGGCCAGCCCGAAGGTCTCCGCCGAGCGTGACGGGACGATCGCGACGGCGGCGCCGGCCCGCAGCAGCCGCAGCTGCGCGTCATCGACCCGGCCTGCGAAGCGGACAGCCGCGCCGCGGGCGCGGGACTCGAGCGCCTCCCGCTCGGGACCATCGCCGGCGATCACCAGCTCCAGGCCGGCCATCCGGCAGGCGTCGATCGCAACGTCGATCCCCTTCTCGGGCGAGAGCCGCGAGACGACCAGCGCATAGCCGCCGGCCCGGGGCCCCGCGGGCGCCGGCTGCAGGGCGACGGGCGGCGCCAGGATCTGGACGCGACCGGACGGCAGCGGCGCTCCCAGCTCCAGGAGCCGCTCCAGCGCGAAGCGGCTGGGGACGATCAGCACGTCGGCCTGCTCGAGGACCCGGCGCTGCCAGAGGGCCAGCGAGGCTCCGTAGGCGAGCGCCTCCGGACGGCTGCCGCGGCAGTTCAGGCGGACCCCGGGGAGGGTGTTGCGCCCGTGGCAGCGGGTGCATTCCTGACCGCCGGTGAAGCAGACCCCCACGGCACAGACGAGCCGGTACTGGTGCAGGTGCAGGACGATCCGCGCGCCGGACCGCCGTGCCGCCGCCAGCGCCCGCCAGCCGAACAGTGGCTGCAGGTTGTGGGCATGGACGACCCGGGCCCCGCTCGCGCGCACGGCAGCCCCGACGGCCTGTGGGTCAAGGCCCCCGCGCAGCAGGCCCAGGGCGGCACCCGCCCTGCCCAGCTCCCCCGAGTCGCGAGCGAGCAGCTCGGCGGGCTCGCGCAGGTGCTCGCGGACGAGCGCCAACAGGTCCTCCACGACCCGCTCCTCGCCGCCGGTGCTCCGATAGCGGTTGTGCAGGAAGAGGACCATCCCGGCGTCAAACCTAGACTCTCTGGGACTCATGGACCCCTCCGCCTCGATCGTGATCCCGACCCGGGAGCGCCTTTCCTATCTCGAGGTGGCGCTGGCCTCGATCGCCGGCCAGGCCGCGGCGGCCGGAGCCGAGGTCCTGGTCATCGACGATGCGGGCCCCTCCGCGGCGGCGCGCGCGCTCGCGGGCCGCTTCGGCGCGCGCTATGAGCCCCACGAGCGCCCGCTGGGGCTGAACGTGGCGCGCAACACCGGCATCGCCCGCTCCAGGGGTGAGCTGATCGTGTTCGTCGATGACGACATCAGGGCCGGCGCGGGCTGGATCGAGGCACTGCTCGGCGCGGCCCGGGCGCACCCGCGCGAGGAGGTGCTCGCGGGCCGGATCCTCGCCCGCCTGGAGGGCTCACCGCCGCGCTCCTGCGGACGCGAGCAACCGCCGATCACGACGCTGGACCTCGGCCCCGGCGAGGCACGGGCGAGGTTCGCCTGGGGGTCGAACATGGCGATCCGCCGCAGCGCCTTCGAGCGCCTGGGCCCGTTCGATCCGAGCCTGCACGAAGGCGGGGATGAGCAGGAGTGGCAGGAACGCCGACTGGCCGAGGACCCGGCCTGCGATGCGCTCTACGTCGGCGAGGCCTGCGTCGAGCATCGTCGCAGCCCGGCCGATGCACGCCTGCGCGCACTGTGTCGCGCCGCCTACCGCCGCGGCCGGGCGGCACGCCGCTTCGACGCCCGCCGCGGCGCGGCCGGGCCGGCGGCGGGCGAGCTGGCGAGCCTCGCCGGCTGTCTGGGCCACGTCCTTCGCCGGCGCTGCCCGGCCGGCCTGACGATGGCCGCCCACAGCGCCGGGCGGCTGCGCGAGGCACTCTCCGAAGGCGCTCGCCCGTCGCCCCGGCCCGAGGATCCGCCGGGGGCGGGGGCCGAGGACTTCCTCTCCGGAGCCAGCGGGACGGTCGGCGGCCTCGACTCCCTGCGCCGGCGGCTGGTGGACGAGCTGATCGACGGCGGCGAGATCCTCTCCGGGCGCCGCCGGCGCCTGGCGCGAGCGGCGGCGCTGGCCCCGCCCCGGCGCAGGGTCCTGGTGCTGGGCGTAGAGCGCCCCGAGCACGCCCGGCGCGCGGCGGCCATCAGGGCCGAGCTGGCGCGCTCGCGCCATGACGTCGAGCTGCACACCGCTGCGGCGGCGGGCGCGGGCAAGTTCGAGAACCTCAACGGGCTGCTTGCCCGCCATCCCGCCCGCGGCCACGACTGGCTGCTCGTGATCGACGACGACGTGGAGCTCCCGCGGGGTTTCCTGGACCGGCTGCTGTTCCTCTGCGAGCGCTTCTCGCTGACCCTCGCCCAGCCGGCCCATCGCCTGGATTCGCACGGCGCCTGGGATGTGACGCGGCGCCGGCCCGGCTCGGTCGTGCGTGAGACGGCGTTTGTCGAGATCGGCCCGGTGACGGCATTCGCCGCGGGCGCATTCGATGTCCTGCTGCCGTTCCCGGAGCTACGGATGGGCTGGGGCCTCGACCTGCACTGGGCGGCGCTGGCCCGCGAGCTGGGCTGGCGCTGCGGCGTGATCGACGCCGTCGCGATCGGGCACCGGGCGGCCCCCGCGGGCGCGGGCTACCCTCGCGAGCAGGCGATCATCGAGGCGCGCAGCTTCCTTTCGCAGCGGCCCTACCTGAACGCCCGGGAGGCCGAACAGACCCTGACGACGCACGGCCGCTGGTGAGTGCCACGGCGCGCCAGAGGCCGCGGGTGGCGGTGCTCGCCGAGTTCTACCCCTCGCGGCGTGACCCGGTGCTGGGGATCTGGGCCCACCGTCAGGCCCTCGCGGCCCGCGATGCGGGGGCCGAGATCAGGGTGCTCGTCCTGAACCGCCTGATCCCGCCGAGGGCGGTGCTCGCCGAAGGCCCGGCTGCGGCCGCGAGAGCGCTGGCGGCCCGCGCCGGCGAGCCGCCGGCACAGACCCTCGACGGGCTCCAGGTGACCTACGTCCCCTACGCCTCCCCGCCACGCGAGCGCTTCTACCCGTCATGGGGAAGATGGGCCGCCGCCCCGCTCGGGTTCGCCCTGCGGCGGCTGCGCCGCACGTTCGAGTTCGACCTCGTCCACGCCCACAACGCGGTCCCCGCGGGGGATGCGGCGCGGATCGCCGCCGCCGGGGTCCCGCTGCTCGTCTCGGTTCACGGGGGCGACGTGCTGCACACGGCGCTGCGAGGCCCGGCCGGCGCGGAAGCCGTCAGGCGGGGGCTCGGCGCGGCCCAGCTCGTCCTCGCCAACAGCCAGGGCATCGCCGAGCTGGCTCGGGCCTGCGGTGCACGCGAGGCGCGGGTGGTCCATCTCGGCACGGACCTGCCGGCGATCCAGCGCGCCCGGCTCGGCGCGGGCCCGCCCAGCCTGGTCACGGTCGGGCATCTCGTCGCCCGCAAGCGCCAGGCCGACGTCCTACGGGCACTGGCGGTGCTCGGCCCCCGCCACCCCCAGCTGCGCTACACGATCATCGGCGACGGGCCCGAGCGGGGAGCGCTGGAAGCGCTGGCGGTGCGCCTGGAGGTGTCCGACCGGGTCGAGTTCCTCGGGCAGCTCGAACCGGCCGAGGCGCTGGCGCGGGCCCGCATGGCGACGCTGTTCGTGATGCCCTCGACCGAGGAGGCCTTCGGGGTCGCCTACATCGAGGCGATGGCGGCGGGGATCCCCGCGATCGGCTGCCGGGGAGAGCCCGGACCCGAGGAGATCGCCGCCGCCGGGGACGGGCTGGTGCTGGTCCCCCCGGGCGACATCGAGCGCCTGACCCAGCGGATCGATGAGCTGCTCTGCGATTCCCAGCGCCTGCGCGAGGCCGCCCAGCGTGCCCGTGCGACGGTCGCCGAGAACTTCAGCTGGGAGCGCTGCGGCGAGGAGACCCTTGCCGCCTACCGGCAGCTCGTGCGGTGAAGCCCGTCCTGTTCCTGACCGGCAACGTCCCCGCCTACCGGGCAGGTGCGCTGGCGCAGCTGAACGAGCTCGAGGGGATCGAGGTCGCCCTGTTCGGCGGGCCCTCGTTGCACGCCGGCCCCGCGGGGCCGGCCGAGCTGCCCTTCCCCCATCGGCGGATCTCCCCCGGGGGCGCCTTCGGGCTGGCCCGCAGCGGGGACTACCGGGGCGTGATCTGCTCGACCGGCGGGCGCCTCGCGCTGCTCGGCGGCTGGGCCGGCGCGCGCCGGGCCCGCCTGCCCCTGATCCTGTGGGCCTCACTTTGGGCCCACCCGCGCAGCGCGGCCCATGCGCTCAGCTATCCGGCGCTGCGCCGGCTCTACCGCTCCGCCGACGCGGTCGTGACCTACGGGCCCCATGTGAGCGCCTACGTCACAGCGCGCGGAGCGCGCAACGTCCACATCGCCCCGCAATCGGTCGACAACGGCTTCTGGCGCTCGGCTGAGGTCTCCCCGCCGGCCGTGGCGGGGTGGCCGGCCGAGGCCCGGATGCGGTTCCTGTTCGTCGGGCGCGATGGCCCCGGCAAGGGTCTCGAGGTCCTGCGCTCGGCCTGGGCGCAGACCCGGCTGGACCCCGGGCAGGCGGCGCTGATCCTTGCCGGCCCGGGCCCCGGGGCGTCGTCGGCGAGCGGCCCGCTCGAGCTCGGGCCGCTCGACCCGGAGGGCCTGAGGGACGTCTACGCCGCCAGCGACGTGCTTGTCGTCCCGTCGGTCCCGACGCCGCGCTTTCGAGAGCCGTGGGGGCTGGTGGTCAATGAGGCGATGAACCGCTCGCTGGCCGTGATCGCAAGCGACGGCGTCGGTGCGGCGGCCGGCGGACTGGTCGGCGACGGCGAGACGGGGCTGCTCGTGCCCGCCGGCGACAGCGCGGCCCTGGCCGCGGCGATCGTCCGCCTGGCCGATGATCCGGGCCTGCGCGAACGCCTCGGCCAGGCGGGTGCGCAAGCCGTCCTCGCCTACAGCCATGAGGCGTGGGCCGCGGGGTTCTCCCGGGCGCTGGCAACCGTCGGGCTCTCCCGCGGCCATTGGTAGCGTTGAACGATCGGCTTATGAGAGTCCCCCGCCCGGAGAGACGCGCCGTCACGATCGCGGCCCTGCTGGCGACGCTCGCGCTGGGCGGCGCCCCGGCGGCGCAGGCCGACGTTGGCGGGGAAATCATCAGCCGCTGCCTGAACCACCAGTCGCTCAGCGGCTTCACCCAGGCCGACTACTCGAAAGCCCTCAAAGAGCTGACCGCGACGGCGGAAGAGTACAGCGACTGCGGCCAGGAGATCCAGCGGGCCCAGACGGCCGCGGCCTCCAGCCACACTTCCGGCTCCGGTCCGGGCGGCCCAAGCTCCGCCGCGCCCGTGGGGGCAATCGCCGCCACCCCCAGCGAGCAGCGGGCGATCGAGCGAGCCGCACGCTCGGGCGGGGGACCCGTCAGCCTGGGGGACGGGCTGGTCGTGCACCCGGGGGTCGTCCAGGCCGATGTCGGCTCCGCCTTCAGCACCCTGCCGGGACCGCTGCTGGCGGTGCTCGCGCTGATGCTCGCCGGCCTGCTCGGGCTCGGCGCAAACGTCCTTCGAAAACGGGTTCGTGGCGAGCGCCCCGACTGAGAGCGCCCCCGCCCTGGGGGTCGCCCCGCCGCTAGAGCCCGCCGGCTCGAGGCCGCGCCGGCGCCTGCCCGCGGGCGTCGCGCCCGGACAGAGCCGCGGCCTGTGGCTGGGCACGCTGCTGTTCGCCCTGCTGCTGTGCGTGATCACCTTCTACGCAAAGGGCCGGCTGGACCTGGAAACGATGACCAGGACCGAGATGGCGCTGACGATCGGCTCGGGGCTGCTGCTGGGTGTCGCGGCGCTCGCGGCGCGCGGCGGACGACCCGCCTACGGCCTGTGGCCGGTGCTGCTCCTGAGTGCCTTTGCGGCCCTCAGCGCGATCTCGATCGTCTGGTCGGTCCAGCCCGACGAAAGCTGGCGGGACGCCGGGCGCCTGCTGGCATATGCCGCGGTCTTCGCGGTCGCGGTGGCGGGCGCCCGGCTGGCACCCGCCCGCTGGCCGGCGATCCTCGGCGGGATCGTCCTCAGCTCGGTCGTCGATCTGCTGCTACGTCCTCGCGACCAAGGCCTGCCCGAGCACTTCCCGAGCGCGAACGACTACGCCCGCCTGTACGAACCGTATGGCTACTGGAACGCGCTCGGGCTGACGGCGGCGATGGGCGCGATCGGCTGCATGTGGCTGGGCGGGCGCCGCGGCGGGGCATGCCCTGCTCAGCGCCCTGGCCTACCCGGCGATGGGGGTGCTGCTGCTGACGCTGCTGCTGGCGTACTCGCGCGGCGCCCTGGCCGCCCTGGCCCTGGGGCTGGTGCTCTGGTTCGCGATCGTGCCGCTGCGCCTGCGCGGCGCGGCCGTGCTGATCGCCGGCGGCATATGCGCCGGGGGGATCGCCGCGTGGGACTTCAAGACGCCGGCACTGAGCTCGGAAAAAGTGCCCATCGCCGAAGCGACCGGCGCCGGGCACCAGCTCGGCGCGCTGGTGATCGCGATGATCGTCGTGCTGACGCTGGCCGGTGTCGGGATCTCCTTTGCGACCGGCCGGCGGGCGCCTGCGCCGGCGCTCCGGCGGCGGGCCGGCACGGCCCTGCTGGCCCTGCTGGGGATTGTGATCCTGCTGGCCGCGGGCGCCCTCGCCCACAGCCACCGGGGCTTCACGGGCACGATCTCCCACGCTCTGCACACGCTCACGGACACCCACGCGAAGGTGCGCCAACACGCCGGGGCGCCTGACGGCCGTCGCGAGCGTCCGGGCGCAGTACTGGGACGAGGCCCTGAAGTCTTCAAAGCGCATCCGCTGCTCGGCGTGGGTGCGGACGGCTACGACGTCGCGAGGCAGCGCTATCTGACCGGCCCGCTGGCGGCCAAACACGCGCACGGGTTCATTGTCCAGACACTCGCCGACCTCGGCCTGCTCGGCCTCGCTCCTGGCGCTCGCCCTGCTGACGAGCTGGATGGCCGCGGCCGGACGGGCGACCCACCCGTTCAACCGCCGCTGGCGAAGCTGGCGCGAGCTGCGCCGCGGCGCAAGACCGGCCTGGGTGGCGCTCGAGGAGCGCCGGCTGCTGCGTTACACGCCCGAACGGATCGGGATGCTGAGCATGCTCTGCCTGGTCTTCGTGTTCGGCGTCCATTCGCTGGTCGACTGGACCTGGTACGTCCCCGGAGACGCGATCCCGGCGCTGATCTGCGCGGGCTGGCTTGCCGGCCGCGGGCCGCTGGCGCCGCCGGCCGAGCCGCCACGCGCCCGGCGCCGATCGGCGCTGCGAGCGGCTGCTGGGGGCGGGGCGCCCGGGCAGGGTCCGGATCACGCTTGCGGCGGGCGCGGTCCTCGCGAGCCTGGTGGTCGCCTACTCTCAGTGGCAGCCGCTGCGGGCCGAAGACAAACGCGGAAACGGCGCTGACGCTGATCCAGGCCGGACGCAACAGCCAGGCGCTGGCGAGTGCCCGGGCGGCCGTGTCGCGCGCGACCCCCTGTCCGTCGAAACCCTGTTCACCCTGCCCAATCGAGGCTGAAAGCGGCGACGCTCCGGGCGCCCGCGCGACGCTGGCGCAGGCCGCCCGCCTGCAGCCGTCCAATCCCCGAGCTGGTTCGAACTGGGCCGCTTCGACCTCGACGGCCGCGACCCCGGGCGCGGCGCCTGCAGGAGCTCCAGGCCGGCGATCTACCTCGACCCGGGCTCGATCGCACCCGAATCGATCGCCGGCGGGCGATGTCGAAGCGATCGCGATCTACAACGACTACATCGAGGCGCTCAGGGCCACGGCGTCTCGCACGAGCCTGCTCAGAAGCGCGACCGGACGGCCCGGCAGCACGGCGCCGCGGCCCGGCGACCCGGCCGGCCGGCTCCGCATCTCGATCTCGCGCGAAGCCGAAGTCCTCGAGCAGGCCGCGGAGCGTCGCAGGGCTGTAGAAGCGCAGGTGATCGGCGCGGGGGTCAAAGCGCTCGGCGAACGCTCCGCCGGGAGATCGCGGCGCTGAGCAGCTCCCGCCGCCCGACGGCCGGGCGTGCTGAGTAGCGAGCGCCCCGCCGGAGCGAAGGACGCGGCGCAGCTCCGAGAGCCAGCCGGCGGTGTCGGCGACATGCTCGATCACCTCCCCGGCCCAGACGAGGTCGAAGCGCGGAGTCCGCCAGCTGCCAGTCGGACTCGCCGGCCAGCAGGCGCAGCTCGAGCGCGGGGTGAGCGGCCCGGGCGCGCCGCAGCGGCTCCTCGGCGATATCGACGCCGAGGACCTCGCGCACCGGCGCCCAGCAGCGCCGCGGCGAAGGCCCCCTCACCGCAGCCGACGTCGAGCACCCGCGTCGCCTGGCGCAACGCGCCAGCAGGAACGCGCAGCCGCTGCCGGTAGGCCTCCGGCTCGAGCCCTTCGGGCAGCTCCCGCCAGAGAGCTTCGTGGTACTCGCGGCTCGCCATCGCGGCAAGGCTATCCCGCTATCACCGTGCAGAGAAGCTCTCATCCCTGGCGGTCCACGGGCCCAGCGAATATGTTGGCGCGATGCACGTTTTGGAGGGCGTGGAGGCGGTGGGCGGGCCGTGAGGGTCGCCCTCGACAGCCGTCCCGCGGCAGGCTCGGGCGCCGTCGGGCCGCTACTCGCGCCGCCTGCTCGCGGCGCTGCGCCGGACCGCGGCGGAGACCGACGAGGTGCTCGAGACGAACCGTCCCACGAGCACCGTCAGGGCCCAGGGCACCGACGTCTTCCACTCCCCCTGGATGAACGGGGCGATGCTCCACAGCCCCTGCCCGATGGTCGTCACCGTCCATGACGTCGCCGAGCTCAAGCGCCGCAGTGAGCACCTGCACCCCACTCTGCGCCTGCGGCTGCGCCCGCTCGCCGTGCAGCGGGCGGCGGGCGTGATCGTCCCGTCGGCGGCGGTCGCCGAGGACGCCGTCGCCCTCCTGCGCCTGGACCGCGACCGGATCGCCGTGATCCCGGAGGCGGCGGACGGGTCGATGTACCCGCGCCCCCGCGAGGAGGTCGCCGCCCTGCGGGCGCGCTTCGGGCTGCCCGAGCGCTACCTGCTGTCGGTCGGAGGGCTCGAGCACCCCGAGCCCGGAAAGCACATCTCGCGGCTCGCCGGGACCCCCCGGTCACTGCCGCTGGTGATGGCCGGGCCGACCCGCCCGTGGGCACACGAGCTGCCGGACGTCGTCCTGACGGGGGAGGCTGGCGGATGAGCAGCAGGCGGCGCTCTACAGCGGCGCCCACGCCCTGGTGCATCTCCTCCGAGCGGGAGCGCTTCGCGGTGGCCGGCGTCGAGGCGCTCGCCTGCGGCACCCCGGTCGTCGCCTGCGATACCCCCGCGCTGCGCGAGATCCTCGGGCAGCGGGCCAGGTTCGTCGCTCCCGGTGACGTCAGGCGCTGCTCGAGCGGGCCGAACAGGCCAGCCGGCCTGCGCCCGCGCCGATCCCGTGGAGCTGGGAGGACGCCGCGCGGGCGACCTGGAACGTCTACGCCAGGGCCCTGTCGCGGACCGACCAGCGCACGCCTCGCGCCGAGCCCGTCTGCGCCGCCGGACGCTCGGCGCTCAGTAGGCTCCGCGCCGCGAGATCACAGCCGGGATCGTCTTCAGCAGGATCGTCAGGTCGAGCGCCAGCGACCAGCGCTCGAGGTAGAGGAAGTCGAGGTGGACGAGGTCGTCGAAGTCGAGCTCCGAGCGGCCCGAGACCTGCCACAGGCCGGTGATGCCGGGCAGGACCAGGTAGCGCTTGCGGTGCCAGTCCTCGAGCATCGCGTAGTCGCGCTCGGGCAGCGGGCGCGGTCCCACCAGGGACATCTCGCCCCGGAGCACGTTGATCAGCTGGGGCAGCTCATCCAGTGAGAAGCGACGCAGGAACCGACCGACGGGCGTCAGACGCGGGTCGTCGCGGATCTTGAACAGCGCGCCGCGAGGCCTCGTTGAGCTCTTCCAGATCCGCCTGGCGCTCCTCGGCGTCGCTCTGCATCGTGCGGAACTTCAGGCAGGGGAAGGGCCGCTGCCCGATGCCGCGGCGCACCGAGCGGAACAGGACGGGTCCCCGCGATGAGACGAACACGGCCAGCGTCAGGGCCAAGAGCAGCGGACTCAGGAGCACCAAGAGGAGCGTCGCGCCGATCACGTCGAAGGTCCGCTTCAGGGCGAAGTCGATGCCCTCGAAGGCGGGCGGGCCGAGTTCGAACAGCGGCACCGACTGCCCCGGCACGAACTCCGCGCGGTGGATCAGGATCTCCATCGTCGAGGGCGCCAGACGGACCCGGATCCCGCGCCGGTGGCACTGGTCGACCAGCTCGACGGCGGCGTCCTGGGGGAAGTCGGCGTCGGCGATGATCACCTCGTCGATCCGGGCCGTGGCGAGGACCGCCTGGAGATCCTCGAGCGAGCCGAGCGAGCGCAGCCCGTTCTCGGGCAGCGGGCGTGGGCGAGAGGAAGCCGACGACCTCGATCGGCGAATGCTGGGCGTCGGCCAGCGCATGGGCGACGTCGGCGATCTGTTTGCCGCGCCCGACGAGCACCGCCCTGCGGTGGTACCCGGCGGCCCTCAGCAGCACCGCGGTGACGCGGTCATAGAGGCCACGCAGCGAACCGACATAGATGATCGCGAACAGGAGCGACGCCGTAGAAGAGGTAGTAGCTGGAGAAGTGTTCGCCGTTGACGACCGCGAAGATCAGGGCGACGACGGCGACCTGGAACAGGCGAGCCGACGATCCGCGTCAGGCCCGGGCGCAGGGCCCGCTCGGCGTAGAGGCCCGAATTCGCGAACAGCAGGGCCGTCAGGAGGAAGGCGAAGGGCAGGAACTGTTCCGTGCCGTGGACGTCATGGGGGGCCGCCACCCGGCCGTGGACGGCTTCCTTGAGCAGCAGGGCGGTGAAGATCGCGAACGCGATGGCCCCGAAATCGAGCACGACGAGCGCCACGACGCGCCCGACCCGCCGCGCCGTCGAGAGGCGCAGCAGAAACGACAGCACCGGCGGGCGGCGGGCGCGGATGTCGCGCTCGGCGTCGGCCGGCGGGAGCGCCTCCGCCTCGGCGGGCGGGCCGACGGGGTGTGGGACACGCGCAGAGCCCGCGGCCGCCGGCTTGCGCAGGCGGGGCGCGGGCGGGGTTGACGTGCCCGACAGACGTGGTCCCATCTCGCTGCTCAAAACACCTCCGGCTCCTCGATGGAGCGGTCCGCGGGAGGCTCCGCGGGAAACTTCTCGCTCCCGCGGGCCCCGGTCAGTGCGAGCCACCCCCGGTGAGCAGCTCGATCCCCGAGCCCTCGATCGTCGCCTGCAGGCCCTCCCGCAGGGAGACGGTCGGGGACCACCCGAGCAGCTCGCTGGCCAGCGAGATGTCCGGCCGGCGCTGCTTGGGGTCGTCCACCGGCAGGGCCTCGTAGACGATCTCCGACTCCGAGCCCGTCAGCTCGCGCACCGTCTCGGCCAGTTCGAGCAGCGTGAACTCGTCCGGGTTGCCGATGTTCACCGGGTCGTGGTAGCCCGACTCCGACAGGGCGATGATGCCGCGGATCAGATCGCTGACGAAACAGAACGAGCGCGTCTGACTGCCGTCGCCGAAGACCGTCAGCGGCCTGTTGCCGAGCGCCTGGCGCAGGAACGTGGGGATCGCGCGGCCGTCATGGGGGCGCATCCGCGGCCCGTAGGTGTTGAAGATCCTCACGATCGCGGTGTCGACGCCCTGCTGGCGGTGGTAGGCCATCGTCAGCGCCTCGGCGTAGCGCTTGGCCTCGTCGTAGACGCCGCGGGGCCCGATCGGGTTGACGTGGCCCCAGTAGCTCTCCGACTGGGGGTGCTCGAGCGGGTCGCCGTAGACCTCGCTGGTCGAGGCGATCAGGAAGCGGGCGCGCTTGGCCTTGGCCAGTCCGAGCGTGTTGTGGGTCCCGTAGGAGCCGACCTTGAGCGTGTGCAGGGGCAGGCGCAGATAGTCGATCGGCGAGGCCGGCGAGGCCAGGTGGTAGACGAAGTCGACCGGCTCGTCGACGTAGTAGGCCTCGATGATGTCGGCCTGGAGGTAGCGGAAGCGGTCGGGGTCCCGGATGTGCTCGATGTTGTTGAGCGAGCCCGTCTCGAAGTTGTCGACGCAGATCACCCGGTTGCCCCGTGCCAGCAGCTCGTCGCAGAGGTGTGATCCGAGGAACCCCGCACCCCCGGTGACCAGGCAGGTCGACATCGCAGGGAGGATACCCGCCCAACGGGCGCAGGAACACGCGCGCGAGCGACGGTGCAGCTGCAGCCTCGGCGCGCTGGTCCTTATCATCCCTGCCATGGCCACCACCGGCTTGCCAGATGAGGATCTCGAGCGGCTGACCGTCGCACCGGTCGTCGGACCGGACGATCCCCGCCGCTTCACCGACTCGGGGATCGAGATCGGCGAGCTCTACGACGAGTCCGACCTGCCGCCGCGCCTGGACCTGGGCGAGCCGGGCGAGTTCCCCTACACGCGTGGCGTGCACCGGGAGATGTACCGCAAGCAGACCTGGACGATGCGCCAGTACGCCGGCTATGCCTCGGCCAAGGAGTCCAACGAGCGCTACCGCTACCTGCTCTCGAAGGGCTCGACGGGGCTGTCGATGGCCTTTGACCTGCCGACCCAGCTGGGGCTCGACTCGGACAACCCCCGCTGTCTGGGCGAGGTCGGACGTACGGGGGTCGCGATCGACACGATCGACGACATGCGGACGGCCTTCGACGGCATCCCGCTCGATCAGGTCTCGACCTCGATGACGATCAACGCGCCGGCCGCCTGCCTGCTGCTCCTGTACGAGCTCGTCGGGGAGGAGCAGGGCGTCCCCTCCGAGAAGCTCCGCGGCACGACCCAGAACGACGTGCTCAAGGAGTACATCGCCCGCGGCAACTACATCTACCCACCAGAGCCGACGATGCGCCTGACGACCGACCTGTTCGAGTACTGCCAGGAGCACGTGCCGCGCTGGAACACGATCTCGATCTCCGGCTACCACTTCCGCGAGAAGGGCTGCTCGGCGGTGCAGGAGGTGGCCTTCACGCTCTCCTCGGGCATCGCCTACGTGCAGGCGGCGATCGAGAAGGGGCTCGACGTCGATGACTTCGCCCCGCGGCTGGCCTTCTTCTTCAACGGCCACAACAACGTCTTCCAGGAGGTCGCGAAGTTCCGGGCGGCCCGCCGGATGTGGGCCCACATCATGCGCGAGCGCTTCGGCGCGAAGTCCGAGAAGTCGATGATGCTGCGCTTCCACACCCAGACGGGCGGGGTCACCCTGACCGCACAGCAGCCGGAGAACAACATCGTCAGGGTCGCCCTGCAGGGCTTTGCGGCGGTCTGCGGCGGCACCCAGTCGCTGCACACCAACGGCTTCGACGAGGCGCTGGCCCTGCCAACCGAGCGGGCGGCCAAAATCGCGCTGCGCACCCAGCAGATCCTGGCCCACGAGTCCGGCGCCACCGACACGGTCGACCCGTTCGCCGGCTCCTACCTGGTCGAGTCACTGACCGACGAGATCGAATCGCGGGCCAACGAGCTGATCGCGAAGGTCGACGCGCTGGGCGGCTCGGTCAACGCGATCGAGTTCATCACGGCCGAGATCGACGAGTCCGCCTGGGGCTACCAGGAGCGCTACCGCCTCGGCCAGGACATCGTCGTGGGCGTCAACAAGTACGAGGAAGAGGGCATCGAGGTCCCCGACCTGCTGCGCGTCGACCCGGAGTCCGAGCGCGAACAGCTGACCCGCCTGGCGGCCTTCAAGGCCGATCGTGACCAGGAGCTCGTCCAGCGGCGCCTCGAGGAGCTGCGCGAGGCCGCCCGCGGCACCGGGAACCTCCTGCCGGTGATCCGCCAGGCGCTGAAGGACCGCTGTTCGGTCGGCGAGACCTGCGCGCGATGGGCGATGTCTTCGGCGCCTACCAGGCGCGGTTCTGAGCTCACCGTGACCGTCGCCGCCGCGCTCTACGAATACGTCCTGGCGCTGCACATCATCGGCGTCGTGCTGGCCTTCGGCTGGACCTTTGCGCTGCCGGTCATGTTCGCCTACGCCGCCAGACAGGAGCCGCGCGGCCTGCCGCTGCTGCACCGGCTCGAAGTCCGGATCTCGCGGCTGATGCTGAACCCGGCCCTCGTCGTCATCCTCGCGGCCGGCATCTACATGGCCAGCGACCAGCACCACTGGAGCGAATTCTTCGTCCAGTGGGGGCTCGGCGCGATCGTGATCATCGGCGGCGTCGTCGGCGCGATCATGATCCCGACATCCAAGAAGGCTGCCGAGGTGGCCGAGCGTGACCTCGGCTCCTATACGAGCGGCGAGTTCGCGGGGAGCGAGGAGTACCGGGCGCTCGTCCGGCGGCTGAACCTGGCCGGCGGGGCGCTGTGGATCCTGGTCCTCGCGACCATCGTGATCATGGCCGTAAAGCCCTAGAGCACAGCCGGTACCCTGAGGGCATGAGCGAGGGATATCGCGTGGCGGTCGTTGGTGCGACCGGGCAGGTCGGGACGCTGATGCTCCAGCTGCTGCGCGAGCGCGGGTTCCCGGCGCGGGAGATAGTCCCGTTCGCCTCGGAGCGCTCGGCCGGGCGTGTGCTCGAGGACGGCTCGGTCGTCCAGGCGCTCAGCGAGGAGACGATCCAGGGCTTCGACATCGCCCTGTTCTCGGCCGGCGGCTCGACCTCGGGCGAGTGGGCTCCGCTTTTCGCTGCCGCGGGGGCCACCGTGATCGACAACTCTTCCCGCTGGCGCATGAAACGACGATGTCCCGCTCGTCGTCAGCGAGGTCAACCCTGAGGCGCTCGAGGGTCACCACGGGATCATCGCCAACCCGAACTGCTCGACGATGCAGATGGTGGTCGTGCTGAAGCCGTTGCACGAGGCCGCCCACATCGAGCGCCTCGTCGTCAGCACCTACCAGGCCGTCTCGGGCACCGGCAAGCAGGCGGTGGACGAGCTGCTCGACCAGTCCCACGCGCTGCTGCACGAGCGCGACATCGAGCCGCCCCGGGCCTATGCGCACCAGATCGCCTTCAACGCGCTCCCCCATGCCGGCTCGTTCGCCGAGGGCGAGGACCACACCGACGAGGAGCGCAAGCTGATCAACGAGACACGCAAGATCCTCGGCGACCCCGGCATCAGGGTCAGCGCGACCTGTGTGCGGGTTCCCGTGGTCAACGCGCACTCCGAGGCCGTCAACATGCAGACTCGCGATGAGCTCAGCCCCGACCGGGCCCGGGAGCTGCTGCGCTCAGCGCCGGGTGTGGTCGTGCTCGACGATCCGGCCGCGTCGCTGTACCCGCTCGCGATCGACGCCACGGGCAGCGACGAGGTCTTCGTCGGGCGCATCCGCCGGGACCCGGGCAACGAGCACGCCCTGGACATGTGGATCGTCTCGGACAACCTGCGCAAGGGCGCCGCCACCAATGCCGTGCAGATCGCCGAGCTGCTTCACGCGCGCAGCCTCGTGAAGGCCCCAAGCCCCGCGCTGACGAACAACTCTTGAGTTGAACATCGCATCCGCCACTAACGGACCGGACCAACTGCGCCGATCCGGACATGTGACTCGAGGCCTCCGTCGTCTGGCAGTGGCAACCCTCGCCTGCGCACTCGGGCTGTTGTCGCTTGCCTCGGCCGGCTCCGCGACGGCGCACGCCGCCCCCACGGCCCGATCCTCAGAGCACACCGCGAGGGCCCGTCACGCCCGCCGCCACCACGCCCGGCGTACAGCGAAGCCCACCAAGAGCCGGCGCAAACATCGCGCGAAATCCGGGCAGGGCGGGTCGGGGCCGATCACCCAGCCCCCGACGCTGACCGGCCCGGTTGGGGAAGTGGGGCCGGTGAACACAGCCCCGGGCGGTTCGACGCCCAGCGAAGAAGGCTCGAAATCGAGGGAAGAAGCTCCGAAGAAGGAAGAAGGCTCGAAACCCAAAGGAGAAAGCCCGCCGCCTTCGAACCCGTTCGCCGCGCTGCCGCTGTACGTCGAACCGGGCTCGCCGGCCGAAGCGACCGCGAAGGAATGGGCGGCCGAAGGCCGCAGCAGCGAAGCGAATGCGATCAAGGAGATCTCCACTCGGCCCGCCGCGAAGTGGTTTGGCGACTGGTCATACGGCCACGGCGGTACGCAGGGCGACGTCAGCTGGTGGGTCGACCAGGCGGCGGCCGCGGGCAGGTTGGCGCTGCTCGTCGCCTACGACCTGCCCTGGCGGGACTGCAGCCAGTACTCCTCCGGCGGTGCTGAAAACGCGGCCGCCTATCGCAAGTTCATCGATGAAATGGCAGCGGGAATCGGCAGCCACGCCGCCGTCGTGATCGTCGAGCCCGACGCCCTATCGGAGCTCGAATGCCTGAGCAGCGAAGAGCAGGCGAGCTACTACTCGCTGCTCGGCTACGCCGTCAAGACGCTGGGCCACAGCTCAACCACGGCTGTCTACCTCGACGCGGGGAACGCCGGCTGGCAGCCGGCCCAGACGATCGCCGCCCGGCTGAAGCTCGCCGACGTCGCCGCGGCGAGGGGCTTCTCGCTGAACATCTCGAACTTCGACACTTCGGCCTCCGAGGATGCCTACGGCCGGGCGGTCGACGAGGCGTTGGGCGAGGAAGCCCATTTCGTCATCGACACGAGCCGCAACGGCCGAGGGCCGGCTCCGGCGGGCGAATGGTGCAACCCCCCGGGCCGGGGCCTCGGCACCCCGCCGAGCGATGAAACGGGCGATCCGCTTCTGGACGCGTACCTGTGGATCAAGCATCCAGGTGCCTCGGACGGCACCTGCAACGGCGGCCCGGCGGCCGGCACATGGTGGCCCTCCCAGGCACTCGAACTGGCGCAGAACGCCGCCGGCTGATCAGGCGGGCGCGTTCGCGGCGAGTTCGAGCGCGTAGTTCGGCCACCACTGTCCGGCCCGCGGCTCGCCGGGCCGACACGAGCCGTCGCTCGATCCGGGCTGCTTGACCCACAAGAAGGCGTCGACCAGGGGAATCCCTGTGTCCGTCGTCGGGGCGGGCCCGATCGCGCGGCCCGGCGGGTTGCACCAGTCGGGCGAGTCGGCCGCCGAGGTGTCAGGTCCGTCGCCGTTGCGGCTCGTGTCGATCACGAAGTGCTTGCCTCCGAGCAGCTCCGACAGCCGCCGCCCGTAGGCCACGACCGTGGCGACCCGGTAGAAGTTGGACACGTTCAATGAGAACCCCTGCGCACGGGCGATCCCCGAGCGTCTCAGCGCACGCGCCAGTTCGGGCAGGTCGTGCACCCAGCCCGGGTTGCCGGCGTCCAGGTAGACGGTCGTGTTGGGCCGCTCGCGCAGCACTTCGATCGCGTTCGCGAGCAGGCTGTAGCGTTCCGAGCCGACACTCGCGGGCAGGCAGCTGGAGAGCGTCTGGGCGACGGCGTCGGGCTCGACGATCACCGTCGTCCTGGCCCGGCCGATACCGGCCGCGAACTGTTCGATCCACTGGCGGTATTCGGCGCTCGAGCCCGCTCCGCCGCCCGAGAAGGCACCGCAGTCGCGATCGGGGACGTCGTAGGCGACCAGCAGCAGGCTCCGGCCCGCGGAGGCCGCTTTCCCCTCGAGGCCGAGCACCAGTTGAGTGACGTTCCGCTGTCCTGTGAACCAGGCGGCCACGGGCTGGATCGAGACGCGTTCGAGGATGCCCGCGTCGTGGCCCTGGTCGACTTCTCGCCATTCCTTGACCTGCTGCGCGGCGACGTCGTCCGGTTCCACGTAGTACTTCTGACCCGCCAGGGGATTGGATCCGCGACGGGCCGGGTGCCCTGACGCACATGCGCTCAGAAACAGCGCAACGAGCGTGAGTAGAAACACCGCAGATCCAAATCTCATCCCGAGACCTTAGACGCCGGTCCCAACATTCGTCCAGAAGAATCCGCTTATCTCAAGCGTGATGTATGGCGTAGGCTTCCCGCCCGGGTCGAGGGGATTCGGGGTTGTCGGCCAGCTAGTTACGGAAGACCCCAAATGAAGATGACGGAGCGCGAGCGCGTTGATGGCGCACGTGCGAGTGGCTCGCACGATTCGCACGATTCG
Source organism: uncultured Solirubrobacteraceae bacterium (assembly GCA_963787765.1). Taxonomy (GTDB): domain Bacteria; phylum Actinomycetota; class Thermoleophilia; order Solirubrobacterales; family Solirubrobacteraceae; genus Palsa-744. The sequence goes on from CAWBEF010000019.1 coordinate 342,750, forward strand.
CACAAATACGACTACAGCGGTTACAGCGAACTCGCCGGGGGGCTGGGGGAGCCCCCTGCCGGAGCGCCATACCGCGTTGAGTACACCCGCCTCGGGGACGGGCGGCCGATGCGGACCTCGCTGCTCGTTGCGCTCGCGCTGGCCGTGGTCGGGGGCTTCCTCGTCTTCATGATGCTGCCGAGCCACTGGCCGGCCGGCGCGCGCACCGAGCTGTTGACGATCGCCGGGGTCGTGATGACGGTCAACACGGGCCTGATCGGCCTGTTCCTGCTTGTCAACGTCACGACGATCAGCCGTGCATCGCTGGCAGCGCGTGACCCGCTGCCGGTGACTCCCGAGCCGGGAACGCGCGTGGCATTCGTCACGACGATCGTCCCCAGCAAGGAGCCGCTGGCGATCGTCCGCCGGACGCTCGCCGCAGCCCTGCGGATCCGTCATGAGGGCCAGCTCGACATCTGGCTGCTCGACGAGGGCGGCGAGTCGGGGGTCCGCGACATGTGCGAGCGCCTCGGCGTCCGCTACTTCAGCCGCCACGGAGTCGATCGCTACAACCAGCCGAAGGGGACCTTCAAGACCCGGAGCAAGCACGGCAACTACAACTCCTGGCTCGACGCGCACGGGGACGAGTACGACTTCATGATCTCGGTCGACCCCGACCATGTGCCGCTCGAGAACTTCGCCGAGCGGATCCTCGGCTATTTCCGCGATCCCGACGTGGCGTATGTCGTCGGCCCGCAGGTGTACGGGAACTTCCACAGCTTCGTCACCAAGTCGGCGGAGTCCCAGCAGTTCCTCTTCCACTCGCTCGTCCAGCGCGCCGGCAATCGCACCCGGACGCCGATGTTCGTCGGCACCAATCTCGCGGTCAGGATCCGTGCACTGAGCTCTATCGGCGGCCTGCAGGACTCGGTCACGGAGGACATCGCGACCGGCCTGGCGATGCACACCACCGTCAATCCCCGGACCGGCAGGAAGTGGGAGTCGGTGTACACGCCGGACGTGATCGCCGTCGGCGAGGGCCCGACCACGTTCACCGACTACTTCAGCCAGCAGTACCGCTGGTCGCGCGGCACCTTCGACCTGCTGCTGACACGCTTCTGGCGCTCGGCCCACCGCCTCCCGCCGCGGCGTTTCGTTCATTACGTCCTGTTGACCTCCTACTACCCGACGACGGCCGTCGCCTGGGTGCTCGGCGTCCTCAACAGTGCCCTGTTCATGCTCGCGGGGGCCAAAGGGATCGTCGTTCCGGTGAACCTCTGGCTGATGTTCTACGCGGACGCCGCGGCCCTGCAGGCCGGCCTCTACGTCTGGAACCGCAGGCACAACGTCAGTCCGCACGAGCGTCCCGGCTCCTCCGGCGTGCACGGCATGTTCATTTCGATGCTCTCGACGCCGGTTTTCGTCTCCTCGCTCGGCGGCGCGCTGACGCGCAGGAACAGCCGTTTCGTCGTCACGGCCAAGGGAGACGCGACCAGCGCGACAGCATCCGTACGTTCAGCCGCCACCTTCGGTGGGCGGCGATCTCCGGCGCGATTCTGATCGCCTCGTTCCTCGTCGGGAGCCCGAACCCGCTGATGTATGTCTGGGTCGTCCTGACGCTGCTGGTCTGCCTGCTGCCAATCGTCATCTGGCGTGCCGAAATCGTCCGCGTGCGGGACGCCCGTTCGCGCAGGGCGGCCCAGGCCGCCGCAGCAGCGCAGGCGCACTCGGTGCCCTTCGCCGGTGAGGTCGAGCCGGCATGAGGCACCGGACCCCACGGCGGCGCGAGCGGATCGGGCGCTGGATGGTCCTCGTGCTCGTCGCAGGGGTGCTGTTCGCCATCAACGGGCCGGCGGTGATCTCCTTCGCGTCCTCGGAGATCCACAACATCGAAATCAACCAACAGTCCTACAAGGAAGCAAAGGGGCACTGGTCGATCCTCGACGTGCCCTCGAAGTTCCAGATCAACTCGGTGCACGCGGCCCTGCTCTACACCGGAAAGGTCCTGATCGTTGCGGGATCGGGAAACAACGCCGAAGCGTTCAGGGCGGGAACTTTCAAGTCGATCGTCTGGAACCCGGCGAACAACAAGTTCAAGCTGATCCACACGCCAAGCGACATGTTCTGCGGCGGCCATGCCTTCCTGCCCGACGGCAAGCTGTTGATCGCGGGCGGTACGAGCCGCTACGAGATCCTCGCCAGCCGGATCGTGCGAGCGGCGGGCGTCATGCTCGTCGTGAACCAGGCAGCCAATGGCAAGACCGTCAAGCTCCCTGCGGGATCGGAATTCATGGCACCGAACGGACATGCCTACCGATCGGTCGAGGAGGTGACCGTACCTCCGGCCAAGAAGCAGCCGGCCGGCTGGATCAAACCCGGCGAAGGCGAAATATGGGTGGAAGCGGTCGAAAAGGGCAAGAGCGCCGCGGTCGACAGCGTCACGCGATTCTCGATCGCCGGCGTGAGCGGAGTACAGGCGAAAGACCTCTATGGAGTGGCCAACAGCCTGACGATGAACGAGGAGAACTTCTGGGCGAGCAACAAGTCCTACCTGTTCAACCCTGCGACCGAAAGCTACGAACGGGTCAGCGACCTGAGTCTCGCCCGCTGGTACCCCACGCTGGTGGGCCTGAAGGACGGCAAGGTCCTCGCGGTCTCCGGCCTCGGCAGGTTCGGCCAGATCATCCCGGGCAAGAACGAGATCTACGATCCGGCGACACGCCGCTGGGCGATCGCCGCCAAGCTGCAAACGCACCTTCCCCACCTACCCGGCTCTCTTCCTGCTCCCGTCGGGCAACCTGTTCTTCTCAGGCGGCAACGCGGGCTTCGGCTCGGCAACCAAATATCGCACGCCGGGGATCTGGAACCTGACCAGCAACACATTCCAGGACGTGCCGGGGATCCGTGAACCGAACAACCTCGAGACGAGCGGGAGCGTACTGCTCCCGCCTGCCCAGGCGCAGCGCTACCTGGTCGTCGGCGGCGGGGGCGTCGGCAAATCAACAACTTCAACGGGCCGCCTCGATGTCGCGGACCTGAACTCCGCGTCGCCCCATTTCACGCCTGCGGGCAGCCTGCCCCAGCCGACCCGCTACCCGGAGGTCGTGATCGCACCGGACGGACAGGTGATCATCGCCGGCGGTTCGCGCTACTACCGCGGCGAGCATGCCAGTGACATCCTCGAATGCCACTCCTTCGATCCCTCGACGAACAAGCTGACGAGCCTCGCGAGTCCCACCGTGGGGCGCGACTACCACTCCGAGGCCCTGCTCCTGCCGGACGGCCGCATCGTGACGCTTGGAGGCAACCCGCTGTTTGGCAACAAGGCCGACACCAGCCCCGGCTACTTCCAGAAAGCGATCGAGATCTACTCGCCGCCGTACCTCTACCACGGGACTCGTCCCGTGATCACCGGCGGCCCTCAACAGCTCGCCCGGGGAATCGGGACAGTTCGGCGTCTCCGACCCCGCCAAGATCGCGACCGCCAACCTCCTGCGTCCCGCGGCTGTGACCCATGTCACAGACATCGAACAGCGCTCGATCGCTCTGACCTTCACACGGGAAGCCGACTCGGTCCGCGTCACGATCCCCGCCGGTGCGGGCCTCGTTCCGTCTGGTTGGTACATGCTGTTCGTCAACGACACCAGGGGGACGCCCTCCGAAGCGCGCTGGGTGCACATCTCCTGACGCGGAGGCGAACCCGGAAGGAGTAGGCGGCCGGGAGGCGAACTCGTGTGGAGATGATCTCCTCGGAGGTTCAGCGGACGCTCGTCAAGTCACCCCCCGAGCTGTGGGCCGAGGTGAGCGATCCGCCTCCCTCGCCCGCCACCTGGGTGAGCTGGGCGAGATCCGCATCACTCGGGCCGAACCCGAAAAGCTTGTCGAGTGGGAGGCCGAGGCCGCCAGCGGGACGGTCGCGATCAAGGCCTCCGGCTGGGGCACGAAGGTGACGCTGACCGCGACCCGTGAGCTCGCCCGCCCGGAGCCGGACGCCGCCGAGGACACCGTGGCCCCGCAGACGGAAGCCCCGGAGGGCGAGCCCGAGGCCCCTGCCGTCACGGCCGCCGAGCGCTTCGGCCATGAGCACTCCGCGAGCCTCCTGGGCAGCGACCTCGAGCGGGCGGCCTCAAGCGAGTCCGAGCCCGACGCCGAGCCGCTTGCAGAGCCCACCCTCGCGCCCGAGGCGACCCCCGAGGCCGAGCCACCCACCGCGCCCGAACCCACCCGCTCAGAGCCGGCAAGCGATCCCGCGGCCGCTGCCGCCCCCGAGGCCCAGGATGCGGGTCAGGCGCCCGCCGTCACCACCGAACCGCGCAGGGGCTTCTTCGCCCGCCTGTTCGGGTTGGGCCGGCGGCGGGTCCTCGTTCCCGAGCCGAGCACCGAGCCCGAGCCCGAGCCCGAGCCCGAGCTGACGGATACCACCGACGCCGGCCAGGATCCCGCGGCGGCCGCGGAGACCGTCGCGGCCGAAACACCGGAGCCGATTCTCGAGCTTGCGCCCGCGGAGCCGACGACCAGCGAGGCGCCGGCGGTCGAGACTCGGCCCGTCGAGCCCGTGTCCGGCGAGGCCCCTTCCGTTACAGAGGAGGGCGAGCCGCCCACAGCCGAGGCCGAGAGCGGCCCGGCCGATCTCGCAGCCGAGCTGAAGGCCGCCGAGGAGGCCGCTGAAGAGCAGGTCACGGCGATCCTCACCGGCGTGCTTGATCGCCTGGGTGCTGCGCACCACAGGCCCTTTTCCAGGGCCTGACCGGCCGCACGCGGGCGGCCCGTCAGCCCAGAATCGTGAACGGGGCGCTGATCGCGGAGGAGGACAGCCGGGCCGCGCTGAGGGCGACCAGTTCGAGCCGGTAGGAACCGGGGGCCAGCGGGTGTCCGCCCAGTGTCCCCGTGAAGCGCAGACGCTCGGCGCCGGCCCCGTCGGCGTGGGTGAACGTCCCGCGCGAGACGAACCTCGAACACGCGGTGTAGCGGCGGCCACGGGCTCGCCGGCGGGGGGGCGCCACGCAGCTCCTGCCGCTGCGCACTCCGGCCCTGCGGGCCAGCACCCTGATAGTGGTCGTGGCGGCCTCCGAGTCGGAGTAACTGACGAGGGTTCCCCTCGCCTTCGCCGGGACGGCGCTCGGTCCATGGAGGGCCGCCCGGAAGCGCGCCGGCGACAGCCGCAGGTTCGTCAGGACAGGCGGGAGCGAATTGGTCGTGAACGTCTCATCGGCCCCCGCGGCGGCACCGGAGGAGTTCGAGGCCACGAGCCGGAAGTGGTAGGTCCTCGCCGGCGTCAGCCCGCTCAACTGGACCGCCACAGGGTGGGCTCCGACTTCGGGCCCGAGTGGCTCCGGTGCGGTCAGCTGCCCGTACGCCGTGGTTGTGCCATATTCGTAGCGCCAGCTGGTCGCTGCACCACGGGGATCGACGGTGCCCGCGAGGAGCGCCGATTCGCGGCCCACCGACGAGGCCCCGCCGGTCACGGGGACAGGCGCCGCCTGCTCGACCTGGAAGGCGCCGATGTCGGTCAGCCCGGCGAAGCTGCGCGGCTTGCCCGCGAGGTCGAATTCACCGCTGCGCGGGTCGGTGGCGCCCGCACCGATCGTCGGCGAGCCGACTTTCACCTCGAAGTCGGTTTCCGAGAAGAAGACGGGTTCGCCGTGCTGAGGGTGATCGGTGTCTTCGATCGCCGATTTTTCGCCGGTCGCGAGCTCCATCGAGGGACGGGCATCGGAGTAGTGCAACGTCGCCTGCGCTTCAGCGCCCGCGCCGTCCGCTTTGATGTCGGCCGTGATGCCGCGGAAGATCGTGTTGGTGGCCTGGACACGGGTCGGCAGGCTGGTCGCGTGGAGGTCGAGGGCGACCCCGACCGATCCTCCGCCAAGGTGGCCGATCAGCGTGTCGTTGTCGAGCGCGAGATGTTCGACGTTTTCGTCCTGGATCGCCGTTCCGCGGTCGGCGACGATCAGCGAGTCGCTGATGCCGGGGCCCGCCGTTTCGCCCAGTTCGCCTTCGAAGGTGGAGAGGCCGTCGCCGCCGCCGACGAGAATCGTTCGTTCGACCGCCGCGTCAGGACTCATGTCGAGGGCTCCCGTGCCCGTGATGCCGACCGCGATCTGTTCGACCTGCATGTCGACAATTCGGGCACCGGCCTGGAGCGACACCGAAGCACACCTGCAACTCGGGAAGGGCGCCGTCTGGCGAATGACCGGACGCTCGGGGCCGGCGGTGGCCCCTTCGATCGTGACCCCTTCGTTGACCGTCAGGCCGTCTTCGTGCACCGATCCGTCGAGTTCGTAGAGGCCCGGCTCGAACTGCACGGTGTCACCGCTGCGCGCGTGTTCAACCCCCCAGGCGAATTCGCAGGGTGTCGCGACCGTACAGGGCTCTGCCTGCCCGACGGCCCCGGGGGCGACGGTCAGCGTTGCCGCAGCGGCACTGGCCGGTGCCAGCACCAGGAGGGCAAGCAGAGCGCAGACGAGGCTCCGGACGACCCGCGGCCCGTGGTGGATTGCCCGCATCCCGGGCCAAGCTACCACGGGCCCGCGGCGCGGTGCTGCAAACAGGCGCGCGGCTATCATCCCGGCCCCATGACCAGAGCCCATGACCGAACGACCGACGCCGCAGTGCTCGCGGCCTCCCGCAGCGGCGGGCGAAAAGAGCCACGCCAGAAGGCGCCGGAGACCTACGAGGAAAAGCTGGCCCAGCTGCAGGAGCTGCGCGAAGCGGCCCAGCACTCCTCCCCGGAGGCCGAGGAGAAGCAGCATGCTCGTGGCAAGTACACGGCCCGCGAGCGGATCGAGAAGCTGCTCGACCCGGGCTCCTTCCAGGAGCTGGACACGTTCGTGCGTCACCGGACCTACGACTTCGACATGCAGAAGAACCGGCCCTGGGGCGACGCCGTGGTCACGGGCCACGGGACGATCGACGGGCGGACGGTCTGCGTCTTCAGCCAGGACTTCACGGTCTTCGGCGGCTCGCTGGGCGAGGTGATGGGCGAAAAGATGTGCAAGATCATGGATCTGGCGGCCAAGATCGGCTGCCCGGTGATCGGCATCAACGACTCGGGTGGCGCCCGGATCCAGGAGGGGGTCGTCTCGCTGGGCGCCTACGGGGACGTCTTCGTGCGCAACGTCCGCTGCTCGGGCGTGATTCCCCAGATCAGCCTGATCATGGGGCCCTGCGCCGGGGGCGCCGTCTACTCGCCGGCGATCACGGACTTCATCTTCATGGTCAAGGAGACCTCCCACATGTTCATCACGGGCCCCGACGTGATCAAGACGGTCACCGGCGAGGAGGTCGGCTTCGAGGAGCTCGGCGGGGCGATGTCGCACAACACCAAGTCGGGGGTCGCCCACTTCGCCTCCGAGGACGAGGACGCCTGCCTGGAGGACTGCCGCTACCTGATCAGCTTCCTGCCCCAGAACAACATGCAGACGGCCCCCCGGGTGGCACCGACGGACGACCCGCAGCGGATGGACCCCGAGCTCGACGAGGTCGTCCCGGACAACCCCAACAAGCCCTACGACATGCGCAATGTCGTGCGCCTGATCGTCGATGACGGCGAGTTCTTCGAGGTCCACGAGCACCACGCCAAGAACATCATCTGCGGCTTCTCCCGCCTCGACGGTTTTGCGATCGGGGTGGTCGGCAACCAGCCGGCCCAGCTGGCGGGCGTGCTCGACATCGACGCCTCGGCCAAGGCGGCCCGCTTCGTGCGGACCTGCGACGCCTTCAACATCCCGATCCTGACGTTCGTCGACGTACCCGGATTCCTGCCGGGGACGAGCCAGGAGTGGGGCGGGATCATCCGCCACGGGGCGAAGCTGCTCTACGCCTTCACCGAGGCGACCGTGCCCAAGCTGACGGTCATCACCCGCAAGGCCTACGGCGGGGCCTACGACGTCATGGCCTCCAAGCACATGCTGGCCGACTTCAACTTCGCCTGGCCGACCTCCGAGGTCGCCGTGATGGGCCCCGAGGGGGCCGTCAACATCATCTACCGCCGCGACATCGGCGGCAGCCCGACCCCGGAGGAGCGCCGCCAGAAGCTGATGGCCGACTACAAGGCACGTTTCGCGAACCCCTACACGGCGGCCGAGCGGGGCTACATCGACGATGTGATCGTGCCCCACGAGACGCGCCCGAAGCTGATCACGGCCCTGCACACGCTGCAGACCAAGCGCGAACCCGGCCCCAAGCGCAAGCACGGCAACATCCCGCTCTAGGCGGCCATGCCCAACCGCCGCCCCGAGCTGCAGCTGATCGCCCCGTCGGCCTCGCCCGAGGAGGCGGCCGCGGTCGTGGCGGCGCTGGAGCGTTTCATGCGGGCCACCGCCCCCGTCCTGGTGGCGGCGCCCGAGACGATCGATCCGTGGCGCCGGGCGGCGCTGCTCGAGGCGGTCTCCAGGGAGCATCCGGACGAGATGCCCGATCCCTGGATAAATACCTAAAAGGCGCTAGGCTTTAGCCTCAATATCGTCCCGCCCGCCACGCAAGCAGCAGCGTTGCGGGCGCGTTGCCCTTCTGGAGGTCTTCTTGATGGAGCCAGCATCCGCCCCAGCCGCACGTGGAACGCTCGAGGACCCCGAGGTCCTTCAGAACGTCCCGGGGCACGTGATCCCGATCCTGCAGCGGGAGTACGACGACTTCCAGACCGAGGCGACCAAATTCCTCGCGGGTGAAACCGAGGAAGACGAGTTCATCAAGTTCCGCCTCAAGCAGGGCGTCTACGGCCAGCGCCAGCCGGACGTGCAGATGATCCGCGTGAAGCTCCCCTTCGGCGGGATCACACCGTCGCAGATGGAGTCATTCGCCAACGTGATCGAGAAGTACGTGCCGCTCAACAAGGGCCACGTGACGACCCGCCAGAACGTCCAGATGCACCACATCCCGCTGCCGGACATCGAGAAGGCGATCCGCGAGCTCGGCGAATCCGGCCTCTCCAGCCGGGAGGGCTGCGGCAACACCGTCCGCAACGTGACCGGTGACCCGTGGGCGGGGGTGGCCAAGGACGAGCTGTTCGACCTGACCCCCTACGTGGGCGCCTACGTCCGCTACTTCGTCCGACACCCGACGACCCAGGCGATGCCCCGCAAGATCAAGACGGCCTTCGACGGCAGCCCGCGCGACCGGGCGATCAGCGGCATCCACGACATCGCCTTCCGGGCCCGCGTGCGGGAGATCGAGGGCCGGGGAGAGGTCCGGGGCGTAGAGATGCTGGTCGGCGGGGGGACCTCGATCATGCCCCGCGTTGCGCCCGCGCTGTATGACTTCGTCGAGCTCGAGAACGGCGACTACCTGAAGATCGCCGAGGCCGTCTTCCGGATCTTCGACCGCCAGGAGTGGCTGCGCGTCAACCGCGCCCGGGCCCGGATCAAGGTGTTCGTGGACAAGTACGGCATCGATGAGCTGCGCAACCAGGTCGAGGAGGAGCTGAAGGGCGACTGGGTCGCCGAACGGGACTTCTCGATCGAGCACCGCCTGTTCCTCGACGACGAGCGCGAGGCCGCGCCGGCGCCGCCCCAGAGCTACGGCTCACCCAACGGTGACCTCTCGGAGTTCGAGCGCTTCCGCGCTGCCAACGTGGCCGAGCAGAAGCAGCAGGGGTTCGTGACGGTCGAGGTCAAGATCACCCGCGGCGACCTCAGCCCCGAGCAGTTCCGTGGCCTGGCGGCGATCATGCGCGAGTACGCCGGCGGCTACGCCCGCACGACCGTGCAGCAGAACCTGGTCCTGCGCTGGGTCCGCGAGGAGACCGTCTACGACGTCTGGAAGGCGCTCTCGGCGCTCGGCCTGGGTGACGCCGGCTCGCGCCAGATCAACGATGTCGTCTCATGCCCCGGCACGGACTCCTGCAAGCTCGGGATCACCAGCTCGATGGGGCTCAACGCGGCGGTTCAGGAGCGGATCGAGGCGATGGAGATCACCGACGCGCTGACGCGGCAGCTGAACATCAAGATCAGCGGCTGCCCGAACGGCTGCGGCCAGCACCACGTCGCCAGCATCGGCTTCACGGGCGCCTCGATCAAGGTCGGCGAACACACGATCCCCGCCTACATCCCCCATGTCGGAGGCGTCTTCGAAGGCGGCGAGGTCAAGTTCGGCACGCGCCTGAAGCTGCGCCTGCCCTCGAAGCGGATCCCCGACGCGATCGAGCGCTGGGTCGGCCACTACGAGGCAAACCGGGCCGAGGGCGAGGAGTGGAACGCGTTCGTGGAGCGCACCGGGACGGCGGAGCTGGAGGCACTTGTCAAGGACCTCTCGATGCCGGTCGATTTCGGACTGGAGACGATGAACGAGTTCATCGACTGGAACCGCAACGTCCCGTTCGAAGTCATTCGCGGCGAGGGCGAGTGCGCGGTATAGGTGAGATGCGATGAGTGAGCGGGGCAACGACGAGGAGTCCGGGAAAGACGAAATGCAACCTGTCGACAGTCACATAGCCGAGATGTCAGCCAACATCGATCCGGGCCTGAGCCTGACGCACACGCTGCGCGAGGCCGCACGCCACGGCTCCGGAGCGGTGCTCCTGTGCTCCTTCCAGAAGGAGGAGTCGGTGCTGCTCGACGAGCTCCTGCGCCTGGACCAGGGAACCGGTCGAGCGGTCAAGATCGCCACGATCGACACGGGCGTCCTGTTCGAGGAGACCCTCCAGACCTGGCGGGCATTCGAGGAGCGCTACGGCGTGGAGGTCGAGGTCTTCGACGCAAGCAGCCCGGGGGCGCCCTGGAGCGGGCCCGAGAACTGCTGCTCGCTGGCCAAGGTCCGGGCGCTCGAGGCGGCGCTCGAGGGCGCCGCGGGCTGGATCACGGGGATCCGCCGCGAGCAGGGCCCGACGAGGGCCGCGACGAACCTGATCGAACGGGACGAGAAACGGGGCCTGTGGAAGTACAACCCGCTGGCCCACTGGACCGACAAGGACCTCTGGCGGCGGATCCACGAGCGCGAGCTCCCCTACAACCCGCTGCACGACCAGGGCTACGAGTCGATCGGCTGCGCGCCCTGCACCCAGCCGGGCTCCGGCCGCGAGGGCCGCTGGGCGGGCACTGAGAAGACCGAGTGCGGAATCCACGTCGAGATCGTCGAGCCCTGAGGTGAGCGTCGCCACCCGCCCCCAGCTGAGCCACCTCCGGGCGCTCGAGTCCGAGGCGATCCATGTGATGCGCGAGGTGGCGGCCGAATTCGAGCGGCCGGTGCTGCTGTTCAGCGGTGGCAAGGACTCGATCGTGCTGCTGCGCCTGGCCGAGAAGGCGTTCCGGCCCGCGCCGTTCCCGTTCCCGCTGATGCACGTCGACACCGGCGAGAACTTCCCCGAGGTGATCGAGTACCGCGACCGGCGGGTCGCCGAACTGGGCGAGCGGCTGATCGTCGCCAGCGTCCAGGAGTCGATCGACAAGGGCCGCGTCGTGGAGGAGACCGGACCGCGGGCCTCGCGCAACAAGCTCCAGACCGTCACGCTGCTCGACGCGATCGCCGAGCACGGCTTCGATGCCGCCTTCGGCGGTGCCCGTCGCGACGAGGAGCGCGCCCGGGCCAAGGAGCGGATCATGTCCTTCCGCGACGACTTCGGGCAGTGGGACCCGAAGAACCAGCGGCCCGAGCTGTGGAACCTCTACAACGGGCGCATCCGCAAGGGCGAGCACGTACGCGTCTTCCCGCTGTCGAACTGGACCGAGCTCGACGTCTGGGAGTACATCGACTCCGAGCAGCTCGAGGTCCCCTCGATCTACTTCGCCCACCAGCGGGAGGTCTTCCGCCGCGACGGCATGGTCTACGCGTGGCGCCAGGGCACCGAGCTGATCGAGGGCGAGGAGGTCTTCACCGACACGGTCCGCTACCGGACAGTCGGCGACATGAGCTGCACCGGCGGGGTCATCTCCAACGCGGCGACGATCGAGGAGGTCGTGCTCGAGATCGCGGCCACCACGATCACCGAGCGCGGCGAGACCCGCGCCGACGACCGCGTCTCCGAGGCCGCCATGGAGGACCGCAAGAAGGCCGGGTACTTCTAGTGCTCCGGCGATGACGCTCGATCTGCTGCGCTTCACGACCGCCGGCTCGGTCGATGATGGCAAGAGCACCCTGATCGGCCGCCTGCTGTTCGACTCCAAGCAGGTCTTCGAGGACCAGCTCGCACAGGTCGCCCAGGCCAGCGCCCGCCGCGGCGGCGAGGGCACATTCGACCTCGCCCTGCTGACCGACGGCCTGCGGGCCGAGCGCGAGCAGGGAATCACGATCGACGTCGCCTACCGCTACTTCGCGACCGCCAGGCGGCGGTTCATCATCGCCGACTGCCCGGGACACCAGCAGTACACGCGCAACATGGTCACGGGGGCCTCGACGGCCGACGTCTCGGTGGTCCTCCTGGATGCGCGCAAGGGCGTCCTCGAGCAGTCAAAGCGCCACGCCTTCATCAGCGCCCTGCTGGGGATCCCGCAGATGGTCGTGGCCGTCAACAAGATGGACCTCGTCGAGCACTCCCGCGAGCGCTACGAGGAGCTCGTCGCAGAGTTCTCCTCCTACAGCGAGCTGCTGCGGGGGGTCAAGGAGATCACCTACATCCCGATCTCGGCACTGAACGGGGACAACGTCGTCGCCCGCTCGGAGGCGATGCCGTGGTATGAGGGCCCCGTCCTGCTTGAGCATCTCGAGCAGGTCGAGGTCGCCTACGACCACCCCGGGGCGCGGCCCGCCCGTTTCCCGGTCCAGTGGGTGATCCGCCCCCAGGGCGGCGACGGGGCCGACTACCGCGGCTACTCCGGCCAGCTGGCCAGCGGCGCGCTGAAGCGCGGAGAGGAGGTCGCGGTGCTCCCTGGCGGGCTGCGGACGAGGATCGCCGCGATCGACACCTTCGACGGCGAGCTGGAGGAAGCGACGGCGCCGATGTCGTTCACCCTGCGCCTGGAGGACGAGCTGGACATCTCCCGCGGCGAGCTGATCTGCCACCCCGACGAGCAGCCCTCGGTCGGCCGGGCGCTCGAGGCGGACATCTGCTGGATGGCCCAGGAGACGCTGAAGCCCGGTTCGCGCTACCTGCTCAAGCACACCTCGCGCAGCGTCACGGCGGTGATCGACCGGATCGAGGACCTCGTCGACCCCCACACGCTCGAGCGCGGAGCGCCGCCCGGCGAGATGTCGCTGAACGACATCGGACGGGTCCACCTGCGGACATCCTCCCCACTGGCCTTCGACCCCTATTCGAGCAATCGCCGGACCGGCAGCTTCATCCTGATCGACGAGACCTCCAATGCGACAGTCGGCGCCGGGATGATCGCGGCAGCCGCCTGAGCGCCTCCGCGCCGCGAGACGCCCGGACGGATGGCCGATGCCGCGCCGCCTGCGGGGGTATCCTGATCCCGGTCGGGACCGCAGCCGTTGGAACTGCGACAGCGGGGGCCAGATGCACCGGATGAGACTGTTTGTGAGCTGCAGCGCGGCGACGCTGGCCGCGCTGGCGACGCTCGCCGGTGCAGCATGGGGGTCCACCTTCTACGTCAACCAGCGCGGTGAAAAAGGGGCCTGCTCGGCACCGGGGACGCATGCCTGCAAGACGATCAAGGAAGCGCTCGTGCAGGTCGAAAAATCTGCCGCGCCGAACACGATCGAGGTCGGCGGCGAAGGCGCTGAAGTGATCTTCAAAGAATCGATCGAACTGGAAAGCTCCAAGGACGCCGGCCTGACGATCACCGGCGAAGACCCCGGCATCATCTTCGAAGGCGAGACCGCTCCGGGGCTGAAGTCGAGCGTTCCGGGACCGGTGACGATCTCGAACCTCAAGCTGAAGGCGAGTCAGACGTCGATCCTGACCGCGGCGGCGGTCGTCGTCGCGACCGCGATGACACTCGACGACGTCGCCGTCGAGAACGAACGCTCGGGCGGGATCGACGGCATCGAACTGCGCGAAAAAGGCTCGCTGGCGATGAACGGCGGCAGCATCGAGATGGAAGACGGCGCCAAGGGCTACGCCGTGCACGCGGCGGAATCTGCCGTCACCCTCAACGGCGTCACGGTTGTGGACAGCAACGCCCCCGAAGCGCAGGCCGGCGGCATCTTCAGCGAAAAGGCCCCGCTCGCCCTGAGCAACAGCTCGGTCACGATCAACGCGGGCTCGAGCGAAGAACAGCGCGCGATCGTCACCGATGCCGACCCGTCGGTCTCGATCCAGAACGTCCACGTCGCGCAGAGCTCCCCCGCAGACGGGGTGATCCTCGAATCATCGCCGACGAGCGCCAGCGGGCTGACGATCGAAATGCTCGACCCCCACAGCGGGGCGGGCGGGCTCGTGATCGAAACGGCGAGCCCCGAAACCCCCGTGGATCTCGCGCACCTCCAGATCGGAGGCACCTGGCTCGGCAGCGTGGCGCTCGCCGGTGAAAGCCAGGTGACGATCGATGACAGCCGCCTCACCCAGAACCCGCTCAGCACCCAGCCGGGCTTCTTCGACACCGGAAACGGCACCGGCAAAGGGCTGCTGCTCCAGCGGAGCGTCCTCGACGCCTCGCCGGCGGCGACGGACGCCCTCGAGGTCCTCGACGCCAACGCCACGACCGACTCCTCGGAGATCCTCGGTGGAACGACCGCTGTCTACCTCGAAAACGGGCAGAAGACCAACAACACGCTGACGCTGTCGGCCTCGACGGTCGATCCCGGTGCGCCGGGAATCGCCGGCGACGCTGCCGGAACCACCGCGGTGAACGCCGTCGCCAAGGGCGGCCCGGGCGCCATTGCCGACGTCTCGGTCCAGGGCTCGATCGTACTGGGCAGCGATACGGCCTCCGAGTCGACGGGCGACACCGCTGCGATCAGCTGCAGCTATTCGGTGGCTCCGAGCCAGGCCCAGACCGCCGGCGCCGGCGCCGGCACGATCGGCTGCGCGTCGGGGGCCGGCGGCAACAGCGAAATCGGGCCGCTGGCGGCACTGTTCGCCGAACCGCTGTCGGCCTATCAGCTGAACCCCTCCTCGACGGCCGTCGACTCGATCCCGGCCGGCGCGATCGCGCTGCCCTTCGGGTTCACCCCGTCGAGCACCGACCTGGCCGGCAACCCGCGCGTGTGGCCTGGCAGGGGCGACTGCACCGCCCTCCAGGACAAGGGCGCTCTGGAGCTGCAGGGACACGCTGCCGGCACCTGCGCCGTCCAGGTCCCCGCCCGGACGCCGTCACCGGCGATCAGCGACCTGACAATCAGCCCGCGGGCCTTTTTCGCGGCCCCCTCGGGGCCGACGGCCTCGGCGGCCAGGAAGCGTCAATACGGCGCCAAGGTCAGCTACCGGGACAGCCAGCTCGCGACGACCACATTTGCCGTCCTGCGCGAGTCCGCGGGGCGTCGGCAGGGCAAGGCGTGCAGGCGCCCCTCGAGGAAGAACCGGCATGCGGGGCACTGCACGATCCTGACGATTGTCGGGAGCTTCACCCGCGCCGACAGGGCCGGAGCGGACAGCTTTCACTTCAGCGGCCGGATCAAGGCCCGCAGGCTGGCACCGGCCGTCTACGAGCTGCAGGCCGTCCCACACGACGCCGCCGGCACCGGCAAGGCGACGATCAGGGCCTTTACGATCAGGTGAGAACCGGTCCGGGGCGCCGCTGTCGCTAAGCTTCCGCGGCCGATGTTCGAGAAGGTACTGATCGCCAACCGCGGCGAGATCGCGATCCGGATCGCCCGAGCCCTTGATGAGCTGGGGGTGGCGAGCGTCGCCGTCTACTCCGAGCTCGACCGCGACGCCCCCCACGTGACGCGCGCCGGGGAGGCCTACAACCTCGGCGAGGGCCCTGCGGCCGAGAACTACCTGAGCGTCGAGAAGATCCTCGACGCGGCCCGTCGCGCGGGCGCCCAGGCGATCCATCCGGGCTACGGCTTCCTGGCCGAGAACGCCCCCTTCGCGAAGGCCTGCGAGGAAGCGGGGATCGTCTTCATCGGCCCCCCCGCCTCGGCGATCGAGGCGATGGGCTCGAAGACCAGGGCCCGTGAGCTGATGCAGGCGGCGGGCGTGCCGATCGTCCCCGGGACGACCCAGCCGGTCGAGACCGTCGCCGAAGCGCTGCGGATCGCCAAGGAGGAAGTCGGCTTCCCGGTCGCCGTCAAGGCCGCCGGCGGCGGCGGCGGCAAGGGCTTCCGCGTCGCCCTCACCGAGGATGAGCTCGAGGGGGCCTTCGAGGGCTCCAGCCGCGAAGGCGAGAAGTTCTTCTCCGACGGGACCGTCTACCTGGAGCGTTACCTGCACAACCCCCGCCACGTCGAGGTCCAGGTCCTGGCCGACCGCCACGGCAACGTGATCCATCTCGGCGAGCGCGACTGCTCGATCCAGCGCCGCCACCAGAAGGTCATCGAGGAGTCACCGGCCCCCGAGTGGGTCGTCACCCCGGAGATCCGCGCGCGGATCGGCGAGATCGGCGTAAACGCCGCCAAGGCCGTCGACTATGTCGGCGCGGGGACGATCGAGGGGCTGTTCGCGGGCACCCACGACGGCGAGCCCGAATACTTCTTCCTGGAGATGAACACCCGCGTCCAGGTCGAGCACTGCGTGACCGAGATGACGACCGGCGTGGACATCGTCAAGGAGGGCATCAAAGCTGCCGCCGGCGAGAAGCTCTCCTACGCTCAGGAGGACATCGAGCTGCGAGGCCACGCGATCGAGTGCCGGATCAACGCCGAGGACGCCTCCAAGAACTTCGCCCCGGCCCCCGGCAAGATCGGCCGTTACCGCGAGCCCTCGGGCCCCGGCGTCAGGGTCGACTCGGGGGTCCGCGAAAACGGCGAAGTCTCACCGATGTACGACCCGATGGTCGCCAAGCTGATCGTCTGGGATGCAGACCGCGAGGCGGCGACGCGGCGCATGTTGCGGGCACTCGACGAATACGAAATCGAGGGCCTGAAGACCCTGATCCCCTTCCACAAGGCGCTGCTGGCGACCGAGGAGTGGGCTCGGGGAGATACCTGCCACGAGCTGCTCGAGAACAAGGAGTGGCTGAAGACGCTCGCCTTCCCGAAGCTCGCTCCACCGGACCCGGAGGAGGCCGAGACCGTCGAGCAGACCTACGCCGTCGAGGTCTCGGGCAAGCGCTTCGACGTCCGCGTCGTCGGCCCCCCGTTCGCGGGCGGCGGCGCCGTCAACGGCTCCGCACCCCCAGCCGCCGCGAAGGCGCCCAGGCGCAGCGACCGCAAGGCGAGCAGCGCCGGCGGACCGGACACGCTCGAGGCACCCCTGCAGGGGAACATGTGGAAGGTCCTCGTCAAGAAGGGCGACGTCGTCACCGAGGGCCAGCTGCTCTGCATCATCGAGGCGATGAAGATGGAGAACGAGATCACCGCCCACAAGGCTGGCACGATCACCGACCTGCCGATCGAGGAGGGCGCCCCGATCCAGGCCGGCGCCCCGATCGCGACGATCAAGAGCGGGGAGTAGCTCAGCCTCCGAGGGCGGCCGCGTTGCGCTCGTGCACGCGGCGCTGTTCACGTGAGCGCCGCCCCTGCGGCAGCTCTGCCTGCACGCCCCGCTCGCCGAGGTCGCGCAGGTAGGCGAGGTCCTGCTCGAGGATCTCGAGCGCCTGCGAGCCCTCGATGATCGGCCCGTGGCCGGGGACGACGTGCTCGGCCCGCTCGACGACGCCGCGGAGCCCCTCCAGGGTCGCCAGGTAGGCGCCACGGCCGCCGCCCGGGCCCAAAGCGGGGATCTCGAGCTTCGAGAGGTAGTCGCCCGCGATGAGAACGCCCGCCCAGCCGGCGAAGATCGCCATCCCGTCGCTCGTATGGCCGTCGGTCGGGTGGAGCTCCATCTCCTGCTCGCCGATCTCCAGGCGCCCCGGCACGGGCAGCGCCTGGGGCGCGCCGAGCGAGAGCGGCCGGGGCCGCTCGATGTAGAGCTCCGCGTCGAAGTCACGCAGTTCCCGCTGGGCCGCCCCAGGCTCGGCGGCCAGCCGCCTGGCGGTGGATTCCGCGCAGCCGAGGACCGCGCCCGGGAAGGCCATCGGCGCCAGCAGGTGATCCCAGTCCCCGTGCGTCGCCAGCAGTCCGGCGAGCGGCGGGAAGCGCGCCTGCTCGATCACCGACGGAAGCATCTCGAGCTCCTCCGGCAGGACCGGGGAGTCGATCAGGAAGCTCTCCCCGGCGCGGCCCTGACCGCCCGCGGGAACCTCGATCACCCCCAGCGGGCCCACTCCGGCGCCGGCCGTCGAGCCGCCGCGCAACAGGACGCTGTTGACCTGCAGGACGGCGCTGGTGAGGACGAGCACATCCGCGTGCAGCGCGCGAGCCCGCACCCGCTCAGGTGATGCCGAGCAGCTTGGCGGCCTCTTTGAGGTTCGCGACCTCGGCCGTCGGCTTCTTCTGCGAGGAGTCCAGCGTCTCTTTGTTGCGGTTCACCCAGATCACGGGGACGCGCTGTTTGATGCAGGGCACCACGTCGTGGTAGTGGCTGGCGGCGACGTGAACCCAGCCGCGCTTGCCGCCCATCCGCCTTGCGCACTCGGTGAAGTGGGGTGGTTCGGGCTTGTATGAGCGGACCTGCTGGGCCGTCACGACGAGGTCGAAGTCGATGCCGATGTGGCGGCGGGTCTGCCCGAGCAGCTTGTCGTCGATGTTCGAGAGCAGGCCCAGTTTGTACTTCTTGCTCAGCTTCTGCAGCTGGGCGGGGGTCTCCTTGAACGGCATCCAGCGCTGCACCGAGTCGGGCAGGAAGCCCGAGCGGGAGGGCTCGAGGTTCCAGTCGAGCCGTTTGGCGATCTCGATCGCCGTTCGGCGCAGGACCTCGGCGTAGAGCTCGTAGGAGCCGCCCTCGATTTCGCGCTCGATCTCGTGGAACATCGGGATCAGGACCGCGCGGTCGATCTCGACGCCGTCCCGGGCAGCCTCCTTGGCGAACGCGTCGTAGATGCCCGTCTCCCAATCGATCAGGGTTCCGTAGACGTCGAATGTGACAAAAGTTACGTTCTTTGGGATCGCCATCGCCGGGCATTATGCCGCGCCGGAGGCTCGGGCCACGGTCCGGGATCGTTCCGAGGCCCCCGATGCACGCGATCGCCCATCTTGCGTTAGAGTCCCGCGCCGCAAATGGACCTCCTGGAGTACCAAGGCAAGCAGCTCTTCGCCCGACACGGATTGAGGGTCTCCTCAGGGAAGGCCGTCAAGACCGTCGAGGGCGCCGTCGAGGCGGCTGCGGAGATCGGCTACCCCGTCGTCGTGAAGGCCCAGGTGCTGATCGGCGGCCGGGGCAAGGCCGGCGGCGTCAAGCTCGCCGCCGACGAGGCCTCGCTGCGCGAGCACGCCGGCAACATCCTCGGCATGGAGATCAAGGGCCACACGGTCCGGACCGTCTGGATCGAGCACGCCTCGGACATCGCCTCCGAGTACTACGCCTCGATCCTGCTCGACCGCTCGGCCAAGAAGCCGCTGCTGATGTTCTCGATCGAGGGCGGCGTGGACATCGAAGAGGTCGCCGAGCAGACGCCCGAGAAGCTGATCCGCCACCACATCGACCCGCTGGCCGGGCTCTCCCACGAGGAGGCCCTCCAGGTGGCCCGCGAAGGCAAGGCCGACGAGGACATCCTCGGCGGCGTCGCCGACGCGCTCGTGGCGCTCTATGAGGTCTGGCTCGAGGAGGATGCGACGCTGGCCGAGATCAACCCGCTGATCGTCACGCCCGAGCGCGAAGTCAAGGCGCTCGACTCGAAGGTCTCGCTCGACGGCAACGCCCTCTACCGCCACCCCGAGAACCAGGGTCTCTCCGACAGTGAGAACGAAGACCCGCTCGAGCGCCGCGCCAAGGAGGAGGGCGTCCAGTACGTCAAGCTCGACGGTGACATCGGCATCCTCGGCAACGGCGCCGGGCTGGTCATGTCGACGCTCGACGTCGTCGCCCAGGCGGGCGGTTCGCCGGCCAACTTCCTCGACGCCGGCGGTGGGTCCAACGCGGAGACGATCAAGCAGGCGGTCGACCTGATCCTGGCCAACAAGGCGGTCAAGGCCGTCCTGTTCAACATCTTCGGCGGGATCACCCGCTGCGACGAAGTCGCAGAAGGGCTGATCGCCGCCTTCGGCGAGATCAAACCGACGGTCCCCTTCGTCGTCCGCCTGGACGGGACCAACGACGAGGAGGGACGGCGCCTGCTGGCCGAGGCCGCCCTGCCCAACGTCCACCCCGCCAAGACCATGAACGAGGCCGCCGAGAAGGTCGTCGCGCTGGCCGCCGGACAGCCCCTGGGAGCGGGCGCCTGATGTCGGTCCTGATCGACGAGCGGACGAAGCTGTGCGTCGCGGGCATCACCGGCCGCGAGGGCACCTTCCACACGCTCAACAACCGTGCCTACGGCACCGACGTCGTCGGCGGCGTGACGCCCGGCAAGGGTGGTCAGGACGTCGATGGGATCCCCGTCTTCAACAGCTGGCAGGAGGCGATGGACGAGGTCCGGCCGAACACGGCGATGATCTTCGTCCCGCCCCGCTTCGCGGCGGACGCGATCCTCGAGGCGGCGGGCGCCGGCGTCGAGCTGGTGATCACGATCACCGAGGGGATTCCCGCGCACGACGAGCTCCGCGTCTACAACACCCTCAAGCGCGACCACCCCGGGACCCGGCTGGTCGGGCCGAACTGCCCCGGGATCCTCTCGCCGGGGAAGGCCAACGTCGGGATCATCCCCGCATCCTTCTTCAAGCAGGGCAACGTCGGCGTCGTCTCGCGCTCGGGCACCCTGACCTACCAGATCGGCAACGAGATCGCCCAGGCCGGCTTCGGCTGCAGCTCGATCGTCGGCATCGGCGGCGACCCCGTCCCGGGCTCCTCGTTCGTCGACATCCTCGAGCTGTTCGAGGCCGACGAGGAGACCGAGCTGGTCGTCCTCTCCGGTGAGATCGGCGGCTCGGCCGAGGAAGAGGCCGCCGCCTACATCGCCGAGCACATGTCAAAGCCCGTCGTCGCCTACATCGCCGGCTTCACGGCCCCGGCCGGAAAGCAGATGGGCCACGCCGGGGCGATCGTCTCGGGCTCCTCGGGTACCGCCGCCGCCAAGGCCGAGGCCCTGGAAGCGAAGGGCGTCCGTGTCGGGCGGACCCCGACCGAAGCCGCGCAGATCGCCGTCGAGGTGCTCGGCGGCAGCTCCATATCCGCAGCCTGAGCGACGGGCTCCGGCAGGTCCGGGGCGGATAGGCTTCGGGCATGGACGAGGAGGCCGTCGCACAGACGCTGCGCGAGCTGGAGCAGAAGCTGCTCGAGCTCGAAGACACGCTGCACTCGATCGCTCACGGCGCCGAGCCGCAGTCGCGAGGCGCTGCGCCGAGCCCGGCGCCCCTGGCGCCTGCCCCTCCGCCTCCCCCTCCCCCTCCGGCGCCTGACACGCAGGTGCGAGCTCCGGCGCAGGGCCCCGGCCGGATCGTCGATGAGACCACCGAGAGCCGCCGGGGGCCGCTGGCAACGCCCCACGCCCGCACGCCGGTGGAGCCGGTGCCCGAGCCCGGCCCGGAGCCGCGTCCGCAGCCGGCCCGCCGGCCGCCGCCGGCGCCCCAGCCCCCTGCGCCGGCGGGACGCCCGCCCGGAGCAGCCGAGCTGTTGCGATTCCGCGAGCGCCTCGAGCGGGCGGCCAGGGATCTGACCCATGACTACGACGAGCTGCTCGGACGCCTAAGCTACCCCGCTATGTCCACCAGCCCACCTCGCACCATCTCCTTCGCCCGCGGCGTCCCGTCGCTCGACATCATCGACGTTCAGGGGCTCCGCGACGCCGCCGTCCGAGCCTTCGACAGCGACCCCGAGGGCACGACCGCCTACGGCACCGCCGTCGGCTACCCGCGCCTGCGCAGCTGGATCGCCGACAAGCACGGCGTCGAGCCCGAGCGCGTCCTGGTGACCAACGGCTCGCTGCAGGCCGATGCCTTCCTGTTCGACCAGCTCGTCCATGCCGGCGACGAGGTGATCGTCGAGAGCCCCACCTACGACAGGACGCTGCTCGGCCTGCGCGAACGGGGCGCCCAGCTGCACGCTGTCGAGCTGACCCGTGAGGGGATCGACACCGACGCCCTCGCCCACCTGCTCGCCCAGGGCGCCCGGCCCAAGCTTGCCCACATCATCCCCAACTTCCAGAACCCGCCGGCTACACGCTCTCGCTGCAGCGCCGGCGGGACCTGCTGGCGCTGGCCGAGGCGCACGACTTCGTGATCCTCGAGGACGACCCCTACGGCGAACTGCGCTTCACCGGCGAGGACGTTCCGACGATGCTCTCACTCGACGGCGCGCATGTCGTCTACGCCTCCTCGTTCACGAAGACCGTCTGCCCGGGGGTGCGGGTGGGCTACCTCGTCGGGCCGACCGAGCTGATCGCGGCGCTCACCAAGCAGGCGACGAACACCTACATCTCACCGAACATGGTCTCCCAGTCGCTGGTCTACGAGTTCTGCGCCTCCGGGGCGATCGAGCGCTCGATCGAGACCGTCAAGACGGCGCTCGCCGAGCGCGCCCGGACGCTCGCGGGGGCATTGCGAAGCGACCTGGCCGACGCTGAGTTCGTCGAGCCCCAGGGCGGCTATTTCATGTGGGTGACCCTCCCGGAGGGGACCGACGTGCATGCCCTCTTCGACGCCGCGGCACAGCGCGGGGTGGCGTTCGTCAAGGGCACCGACTTCCTGCTCGAGGGCGGCGAGAACACGCTCCGCCTGGCCTACTCGGGGGTCACCCCGGCCGAAATCGAGACGGGCATCGCCCGGCTCGCCGAGGCCTACCGCTCGCTCTAGGAGCCCCGCTCCATCTGCACCGCCACCTCGAAGGGCGGCGACCAGGGCTGCGCGGAGCTGCGCCACACCTCGACGGCCGGCTCGACCCAGGAGGCGTCGTCCAGGCTGCCGACCTTGATCAGGGCGATATTGGGCAGCGTCGGGTTGAGGCTGTAGAGCGGCGCCCCGCAGCGGCTGCAGAAGCTCCGCTCGGTCTCACCGCCGTGGTCCTCGCCGACGGTCTTGTAGGAGGCAAGCGTCTCGCCCTCGACGACCAGCGAGTCCTGGGGGACGCCGACGACCACCGTGAATGGGCCGCCCGTCTGGCGCTGGCAGTCCTCGCAGTGGCAGACGGCCTGGACCAGGGGCTCGGCGTCGCTTGAATAGGTGACGGCGCCACACAGGCAGTGGCCGCTGATCTTGCCCGCGCTCACGTGGCTGACGCTATCCGATCTCTGCGC
Organism: uncultured Solirubrobacteraceae bacterium; assembly: GCA_963787765.1. Lineage (GTDB taxonomy): Bacteria > Actinomycetota > Thermoleophilia > Solirubrobacterales > Solirubrobacteraceae > Palsa-744. The sequence goes on from CAWBEF010000019.1 coordinate 365,867, forward strand.
TTGGCGCTAGTGCTCCGCGCCGCCCGCGAGGTGCCCCTCCCCTAGCGCCCGTAGCGCTGCCCGAGCACGAGCTGCTCGGGCAGGGCGGTCCGCGGCGGGGGCGAGGGGTCTGCGATCACCGAGACGGTCTCGGCGACGCTCGGGGTCAGCGCCGAGCGCTCACCGGCCGCAGTCTCGATGACGACCTTCGCGTCGTCGCTCTCGCGAACCGTCCCCTCCATCCCCGGCTCGATGCCGGAGGCCTTGAGGTAGTGCAGCAGGTCCTCGGCCTCGTTCTCGAAGCGCAGGATCTGGACGCTGGCGCCCACCTCCACGTCGGCCAGCGGGACGCCCTCGAGGCGCTGGCCGGCGACGATCGGATGGCCGTGGGGACAGGTCTTGGCGTCGCCGATCGCGGCCAGCATCCGCTCCTCGAGAACAGGTGACATCGCGTGCTCGAGGCGCTCGGCCTCCTCGTGGACCTCATCCCAGGGGACACCCAGGATGTCGGTCAGGAAGCGCTCGATCAGGCGGTGGCGGCGGACGATTCCCTCGGCGTGCTCGGCTCCGCTGTCGGTGAAGGCGATCGCGCGGTCGGTCCCGCGCGTCACATAGCCGTCGCGTTCCAGGCGGCCGATCATCTCGTGGACGGTCGGCGCCGACAGCTGCATCGCACGGGCGACGTTGGCGCCGGTCATCGGCAGGCGCGCCTCCTGCAGCCAGAAGAGGCTCTGCAGGTACTCCTCCTCCGCCACCGTTGCCGTCTCAGAGCTCACCGGGCTGATGCTAGAGGACCGCTCAGGAGCGCAACTGCTCGTATGAGCATTCATGCGCGTCGCGGTCATCGCGCCAGCGGCGCAGCTTGGCGCCGTGGCGGATCCGCCCCGCCGAGACGTGGTCGAAGTCGATCTCGACGACCAGCTCGGGGCGCAGGCCGATCCACTCGAGATCCTTGCCCGCGCTCCAGCGGCTGGGGTCGGCCGAGCCGCGCTCGCCCGACTCGAAGGGCTCCAGGAAACCAACGAGCCGGCGCTTCTCGGCTGCGCTCAGCCCCGAGCAGTGCCCGACCACGCGCAGCTCATCGCCGTCGTAGAGGCCCAGGATCAGCGCGCCGACGGTCCCCGCCTCCTTGCCGGGGCGCCAGCCCACGACGACGGCGTCGATCGTCCGGACCCGCTTGACCTTGGCCATCCCCTTGCGCTCGCCCGGGCGGTACGGGGCCGCGCGCTCCTTGGCGATGGCCCCCTCGGCCTCCTGCAGCCACACCGCTGCCTCGGCGGCGCTCGCGACCGTCGGCATCAGCTCGATCGGCGCCCCCGCGAACTCCTCCCCGCCCAGCAGCTCCTCGAGCGCCGCCCGCCGCTCGTCGAAGGGGAGCTCAAGCAGCGAGCGCTCACCGCGGGCCAGCAGGTCGAAGGCGACGTAGACGGCAGGCGTCTCGAGCGACAGACGCTCGATCCGCGAGGCCGCCGGGTGGATCCGCTGGCCCAGCGCGTCGAAGTCCTCGCGGCCGTCGGCGCCCCGCAGGACGATCTCGCCGTCGAGCACGTAGCTCCCGGCGGGCAGCGTCAGCTCGGGGAAATAACGCCCAAGGGGCTTGCCGTTGCGCGACTGCAGGTAGATCTCCTGCCCGTCCACGAAGGCCAGGCAGCGGAAGCCGTCGAGCTTGATCTCGTAGCGGTAGGCCTCGCCCTCGGGCAGCTCCTTGCGCGAGAGGGCCAGCTGCGGCTTCAGCGGCGGCTCGAGCGGGAGCGTCATTTCGAGGCCTCCTTTTTCGCGCGGCTCGGCTGGACGCGCGGGCGGCTCGCCCTTCTGCTTGCGGAAGTGCGGCGGCCAGGGGGCGTCACCCAGACCCTCGCGCTCGTCGCGGGCCGCCAGCTCGAGCAGGCCGTCGAGGCTGCCCGGATGCTCGTCGATCGCCCGCGCCGGGTCGCCGCGCTCGCGCAGCCGCGCCGGGACCGTCCTCAGCGTCAGCTCGGCCGGCTCGACGGCGGGCACCTCCTCCCACTCCAACGGACAGGAGACGCGGGCATCGGCGACCGCCCTGACCGAGTAGGCCGAGGCGACGGTCCGGTCCCGGGCGTTCTGGTTGTAGTCGATGAAGACGCCCTCGCGTTCCTCCTTCCACCAGCGGCTGGTGGCGCGCCCGGGCATCCGGCGCTCGACCTCGCGGGCCAGGGCGAGGGCCGCCCGGCGGACTTCTTCGAAGCTCTGCACGGGGTCAAGGCGGACGTAGATGTGGATCCCCCGCGACCCCGAGGTCTTGGGAAAACCCCGCAGGTCGTGGGCCTCGAGCACCTCGCGCACCCCCAGGGCGACCTGGCGGACCTCCTCGAAGGGGACTCCCGGACCGGGGTCCAGGTCGACCCGCAGCTCGTCGGGATGGTCCAGATCGGAGCGGCGAACCGGCCAGGGGTTCCAGTCGATCACACCCAGGTTGACCCCCCAGGCGAGATGGGCCGCGTCGTTGGGAACGAGCTCCCGCGCGTGGCGGCCGCTGGGGAAGGTCACCGTCGCCGTCTGCAGCCACTCGGGGGCGCTGTCGGGGACCCGCTTCTGGAAGAAGGGCTCGCCGCCGACGCCGTCGACCCAGCGCTTCATCACCGTCGGGCGCTCGCGCAGGCCGCGCACCACCTGCTCGGCGCACTCCAGGTAGTAGCGAACGAGCTCGAGCTTCGTAACGCCGACCTCGGGGAAGTACAGCTTGCCCGGATTGGAGATCCGCACCTCGTGCCCGCAGACATCGATCAGCTCGGGCTCGGCCTTCTTGGCTGCCATTGCTGGAAGGATGCCCGATCATGGCCTCCGCCACCACGATCCCCACGATCACGCTGATCCTCAGCGAGGGGTTCGGCGAGCGCCTCGGGGCGCAGCGGGTCGGCGAGGCGATCGCGGCCGGGCTGCTCGAGGCCGGCGCGCCGCCGGCTGACCTCTGCCCGGTGGCCGGGGCGGTCCTCGCACGGAGCGGGTGCGCCAGCGGCTGGACGAGCTCGATTTCGAGCGGCGGATGCGAGCGGCGCGGGCCGTCGTGCTTGCCGTACCCGCCCTCGCCGAGGAGACGCTCGCTGCCAGTCTCGCCTTCGAGGGCGCCACGATGGCCCGCCAGGGCGGGGTGCCCTGCTATGCGGTCACGGCCGTCAACCGCCTGAACGCCTTCGACCTGCGGATCCTCGACCTGCAGCTTGTCATCGAGGCGGGCACGACCCGCACGCTTCGCAGCGCCGGGCGCCGGCTGGGGAAGCTCATCTGACTCTCAATGCTGGCAGCCGGGGCACCAGAAGGTGAGGCGGTTGTGCTCCCACTGCCCCCGCTCGCGGATTCTCGTCCCGCAGCGCGGGCAGGGCATGCCGGCACGGCGGTAGACCGCGCGGGGACGGGCGGGGAAGCCCTCCCGGGCGGAGATCGCCATGTGCTCGCGGGCGAAGGCGACGATCGCGCGGACCTCCTCGTCGGTCACCTTCGCGGTGGCACGCCACGGGTCGATGCCGGCGGCGAAGCAGCTCTCGGCCTTCCATATGTTGCCGATCCCCGCCACCGTCCGCTGCTCGAGCAGGGCGTCCCCGATCGGCCTCGTGGGATCGTCTTCGCGGAGCCTTCGCAGGAACAGCCGCTCATCGAACTCGGCGCCGATCACGTCCGGTCCGAGCCCGGCCAGGCGTGGGTCCGAGCGGACTCGATCCTCGCTCAGCAGCTCGAGCACAGGACCGTCGAACTGGACCACCTCGAGGCCGGCCCGGCGGAGGATCAGCCACGCACGACGCGGTGAGCGCCGCCAGCGCTGGCCCTCCCGATAGACCCCCCAGGAGCCGCTCATGCGCAGGTGCGAGTGGATCGTCAGGCCACCCGCGAAGCGCAGCAGCAGGTGCTTGCCGCGCGCATCGACGGACTCCACCGGACGGCCCGCCAGCCGCTCGGGCCAGCGGTCGGAGCGGTGCCTGGCCTGCGGGGTCAGGATCTGCTCGGGCGCCGCCCCCGCGAGCACCGGGCGGATCCGGTTGGCGGCATGGTGGATCGTGTCGCCCTCGGGCATGCCCCCTACGAAAGCACGGGTGCGCCGTCCCGGCGCTCCGAGCCGCCGGGGCCGGCGGCGGAGAGCCGGCCGATCAGCTCGTGGACGAGCCTCGTCGCCTCGGCGACCGTCCGGTAGTCGAGGTTCTCGGGCACGTCGCTTCGGAGGTGGTAGTTGGCCGGGCTTCGCCAGTCGGTGATCGACAGCAGCGTCGCCGTCGGGTAGCCGGCGCGGCTGGGGATGACGCTGTCCGTCGAGGCGCGGGCGCGGAAGCCGCGCTCCAGCGGAATCTCAAGATAGGCCGCACCCTGGGCCAGCGCGTCGCGCAGCCAGGCGCCGCTGTACTCCTCCATCCACACCGGCCCCTCGCCCTCGAGCATCACCAGGTGGGGCGAGCCGACCGTGTCGAGGTTCACGAACACCGTCCGCTCGGGGTCGAGCTCGCCGCGGTGGCGGGCCATGAAGGCCCGGATCCCGTCCTGGAGCGTCTCCTCGGCGCCGCAGGAGACGAGCAGCACGCGGATGCCCTCGCGCGGCTGATCGCGCAGCAGCTCGGCCAGGCCGACCAGCGCCGCGACGCCCGAGAGGTTGTCGTTGGCTCCCGCCACCGTGGGGCTGCGCCAGACGTCGGCCACCAGGGCCGCCCCCGCCGCGCCGATCGCCACCCCGCCGAGCGCCAGCCGCCGGCGGCCCGAGAGGGCACCGGCGAGCGTCCACACCGGACCTGCCAGGCCGATCCACCACTGCGGCAGAGGTTTCTTGGCCCGGCCCATCCGCTCGGGGGCGAGCTCGTAGAGGCGCCGCTGCAGGCGCTGGTCGAACAGCAGGCCCGTCTGGGGCGCGTCATGGTGGGCCAGGACGACGAGCGTCCGCAGCGCCTCACGTTCCCCGGCCTCGGCGACCACGTTGACCGTCCGGCGCCGGCGGCGTGCCAGGCGCCGCAGCACCCGCGGGCCGTTCTGGGCCTCATCGAGGATTCCCGCGACCCCCAGTGCGACGGCCACCGCGCCCGCCAGCGGACGGCCCCGCAGGACCAGCAGTGCGCCTGCGACGCCCAGCAGCCCGAGGCCCGTCGCGGTCGGCGGAAAGGTGCCCCAGGAGTCCTCGTCCTCGAGGGAGACACCTACCCCCTCGAACCCTCCGAGGCGGCTCGCGAGCCACTCCGCGGCGGCCCGCTCCCCCGCCGAGCAGGGAGTTCGATCGATCGGGGCCAGCGTCTCGACGACCTCGCGCAGGACGCCCTCGAGGGATTGCGCCTCCGATCCGATCGGCGAGCTCACCGGCGCATTGTCGCGCCTGCTCCTAAAGCGGGCCTATCGCCGGGCGCCGATGCGGATCGTTAGGCTCGCTGTCGCGATGGAGGAGCCCGAGCCCACTTCGAGCCCCGCCGCCCGCACGCCCCGCGGGCGCTCGCTGCCGACCCCGGGCATCAGGCGGGCGACAGTCATCGGCGCCGGCTCCTTCGGGACGGCCCTGGCGGTCCTGCTGACGCGCGCCGGCGTCCGCACGACGCTCCAGACACGGACGGCCGAGCAGGCCGCCGCGATCGAGGGGCAACGCGAGAACGCCGCCTACCTGCCCGGCGTCGAGCTCCCCGGCGGTCTGCGTGTCGAGGCCTCCTCGGCCGGCGCGGCGCGGGCGGACTTCGTCTTCCTGGCCGTGCCCTCGCGGAAGGTCGGCGAGGCGATCGATGCGCTTGTCGCGGCCGGCCTGGGCCGGCGCACCGCAATCGTCTCCGTCGCCAAGGGCCTCGTGCCACCCGGCGGTGTGCCGCCGACGGTGCTCCTCAGCGAGCGCTTCGGCGCCGAACGGGTCGCCTGCCTGGGCGGGCCCGCCCATGCGCAGGAGATGGTCGACTCGGGCGCCGCCCTGGTCGCGGCCTCGGCCGAGGAGGAGCTCGCCCGGACCGTCGCCCAGCTGTTCATCCGCGCCGGTGTCGTCTGCGAGCAGTCCAACGACCCGATCGGCGTCGAGCTGGCGGGCGCCGCCAAGAACGCCGCCGCCCTCGCGGCCGGGGCCACCGAGGCACAGGGCCTGAACGCCGCCGGGGCCGCTGCCGGGCACATCTTCGCTGAGGTCTGGCGCTACGCCGAGGGCCTCGGCGCCCGGCCCGAGTCGATGATCGGGCTGGCCGGGGCGGGCGATCTGGTCGCCACCGCCCTGGCGCCCCAGAGCCGCAACCGCCGGGCCGGCGAGCTGCTGGCGGCCGGGGTGCCGGCGGCGGCGATCCCGGCCGAGATCGGACAGGCCGTCGAGGCGCTCGAGTCCGTGCCGCTGCTGGCCCTGGCACTCGAGCAGGCCGGGGTCGCCGCCGCCCGTCACGGTCGCTCTCGGACGGCTGATCTCCGGCGAGCTGCCGCTGCAGGAGTGGGTCGCCCTCGTCAGGGCGACGGTCCCGCCCCCGGCGCTCTGGCGCCGCCGGCCCCGGCCGGGCTTCTGGCGGCGCCTCGCCGGGCGCCTGAAGGGCGGCGGCTGACTCAGGCGGGCTGCTCGGCCATCAGGGTGTTGATCACGGCCTCGTAGACGCCCGGGCCGTGGCCGGCCTCGGCCACCCGCACGTTCCCCCGCCCGGCGATCGCAGCGCGCATCGAGGGGTCGCGCTCGAGGGCGTTCGCGACCAGCCACAGGGTCCCCAGCTGCGCGGCGCAGGCGAGGTCCTCGCGCGAGTCGCCGACGCCGAACGTCTCGCTCTGCGGGAGGCCCCGGATCCGGCGGTGCAGGGCCACCGCCGCCGCCTTGGAGGCGCCCACCGGGACGAGGTGGTAGCAGCGCACGTGGGGCAGCCCCGCAAGCGCCGGCGAGCGGCGGTTGACGACCCCGTTGTCGACCATCCGCAGAGCGCCGTGGCCGTGCTCGGCCAGCAGGGCATCTACCTCGGCCGCATCGAGCAGGCCGCGGAACAGATGCGAGACCTCCCGGTCCAGATGCCAGGGCTCGTGGTACTCCAGCCGCCCGGCGTAGCGCTCGAGCAGCAGCGCGGGCGCGCCCGAGGCGGCGATCTGCTCGGCGATCGTCAGCTCGCCGGGGAGCATCTCGCCGGTCAGCCAGTGCTCCTCGCCGTCGAGCACCAGACAGGCACCGGACTCGTAGATGAAGCTGCTCTGCCCGAGCAGCCGGGCGTCCTCCTCGACCTGGATCCGCCGCCGGCCCGACATCAGCACGACCTCCACCTCGGCCCGCAGGCAGGCCTGGATCGCGCGGACGCCGTCGATTGCGATCCTGCCCTCCCCGTCGTGCAGCAGCGAGGCCCCCTCGCCCAGCAGGGTCCCGTCGAGGTCGAGATAGAGGCAGCGGACGGCGCTCATGAGATCCTCAGCGTCGCCAGCGCCGGGCGCTCCAGTGGCGCCTCGGCCGCCGCGGGGTCCCCGGGCGCGCGCTCCAGGCGCCCCTCGCGCTCGAGCCGGCCGGCGATCGTCGCAAGGATCGTCCGGGCCATCCCCGCGAGCGCCGAGCAGCGGCTGGTGGGGGTTGCGGTGCTCATCCAGGTCGACCTGGGCCATCCCGTCCAGCCCGACGGCACGCCAGGCATCGATCAGCATCCCGATCTCGACCCCGTAGCCGGTGGCGAAGGGCAGCTCCTCGAGCAGCTCCCGTCGTGCCGCGACCTCGCCGGCCAGCGGCTGGCGGACCCCCTCGAGCTCGGGGTAGAAGAGCGCCAGGGCCGGCCGGGCGGTGAGGTGGTTGACGCGGCCGCCCCCCTCGCCCGCCGGCTCCCCGGGCGCCTCCAGGGGGCGGCGGTAGAAGCCCTTCACGAAGCTGACCCCGGGCTCGCAGACCAGTGGCCCCAACAGGCCCGTCGCGAAGTGCCCGGAGAAGTTCTCGGTGTCGGCGTCGAGGAAGCAGACGAGCTCGCCCTCGAGGCAGCTCAGGGCCCGCCACATCGCGTCGCCCTTGCCCAGTACGGGTCCGAACTCGCTCATCAGCTCGCCCTCCTGCACGACCCGGGCGCCGGCCCGCCGGGCGATCTCGGCCGTGCCGTCGGCCGAGGCGGCATCGACGACCAGGACCTCGTCGATGGCTCCCGCCTCGCGCAGGGCCAGCAGCTCCGAGACGATCGGCGCGACCGTCCGGGCGCACTCCCGGGCGGGCAGGCAGACGGAGATGCTCTGGCGGCGCTCGGCCGCGATCCGGCCGGGCGGGAAGCGGGAATGATGGAAGGAGCGGGCTTTCGCCCAGGCCCCTGCGGCGGCGGCGGACATCGGCTCTACTATCTCAAGTCCTTGGCCCTCGATCGCCGAACAGAGCCCTGGAGCAGCCTGCTCGACAGCGGGCGCGAGGACGGCCGCCTGGTCCGCGAGGCACGCGAGGGGCCGGGCCGGGCACGCCTCGCGGCGATCCCCTCCGAGCTGCACCCGAGGCTCCTGGAGGCGCTCGAGCGGACCGGCATCGAGGCGCTCTACGCGCACCAGGCCGAGGCGCTCGAGGCCTGCCGCGAAGGGCCGATGATCGTCACCACCGGAACGGCCTCGGGGAAGTCGCTGTGCTTCAACCTGCCGACGCTCGATGTCCTCTGCCGCGACCGCCGGGCGCGAGCGATCTATCTCTACCCGACCAAGGCACTGGCCCAGGATCAGGCCCGGGCGCTGAGCTCCCTGGGCCTCGGCGATCTGGTGCGCCCGGCGATCTACGACGGCGACACACCGCGCGAGGCACGGGCCGACATCCGCCGAAGGGCCAACATCGTGCTGAGCAACCCCGACATGCTCCATGTCGGGATCCTGCCCAACCACGCCGCCTGGGCAGACCTGTTCGCCAACCTGGCCGTCGTCGTCGTCGACGAGGCCCATGTCTACCGTGGCGTCTTCGGCTCACATGTGGCGAACGTCCTGCGGCGGCTGCGGCGAATCGCCGCGGCCTACGGGACCGAGCCGCGGGTGATGCTGGCCTCGGCCACGATCGCCAACCCCGTCGAACTGGCCGAGCGCCTGACGGGCCTGCCCGACGTGGCGCTGATCGACCGTGACGGCTCGCCGGCCCCGCAGCGCAAGATCGCGATCTGGAACCCGCCCCTGACCGACCAGCAGAGCGGCGCCCGGCGCTCGGCGCTGGGCGAGGCGGCCGAGCTGCTCGCCGGGCTCCTGCGCGGCGGGGCACGCTCGATCTGCTTCATGAAGTCCCGCAAGGGCGTCGAGATCCTCAGCCGCCTGGTCCGCGAGGATCTCGAGCGGACCGACCCGGAGCTGGCCGGGCGCCTCGCCCCCTACCGCGCCGGCTACACCCCCCAGCAGCGGCGCGAGCTGGAGCAGCGCCTGGTCTCGGGGGAGCTTCGCTCGATCATCACGACCGACGCCCTGGAGCTGGGGATCGACATCGGCGAGCTCGATGCGGCCGTCGTCGTGACCTTCCCCGGCACGGTCGCCTCGCTGCGCCAGATGTGGGGCCGGGCCGGCCGGCGCGGGCGGGGCCTCGCGGTCTACGTCGCCGGCGAGGACGCGCTTGACCAGTTCTTCTGCCGCCACCCCGACGAGTTCCTCGACCGCCCCGTCGAGGCGGCGATCCTCGACCACGAGAGCCCGCTGATCTACCGCGGGCACCTGCTCTGCGCGGCCCACGAGGGCCCGCTCTCGCAAGCCGACGCCGAGTTCCTCGGCCCCCGCTGGGAGGCGACGGCCGAGGAGCTCGTCAGCGCCGGTGAGCTGCGCCGCCGGGGCGAGCCCGGAAGCTACGTCCTGCGCCGGCCGGGCGGCTACCCGGCGGCCGAGGTCTCGCTGCGCTCGGCCTCACCGGAGAGCTTCGCGATCGTCGAGGTCTCCTCCGGTGAGCTGCTCGGCACGACCGAGGCCGCCCGAGCCCACTCGACGGTCCACGAGGGTGCCGTCTACATGCATCAGGGCCGCTCCTACGAGGTCTCCGAGCTCGACCTCGAGCGCCGCCGGGCGCTCGTGACTCCCTTCGCAGGGGACTGGTACACCCAGCCCAAGAGCACCACGGACACCGAGATAGTGCGCCTGCTCGAGCGCCGCGAGACGCTCGGGGTGAAGCTCTCCTTCGGCGAGGTCAGCGTCACCGACACCGTCCTCGCCTACCAGCGCCGCAGGCTCTCCGACCATGCCGGCGTCGACCTGTTCGCCCTCGATCTGCCGCCCATCAGCTTCTCGACCCAGGCGCTCTGGTTCGAGCTCCCGCTCGGCGAGGGGGTGCCCTCGGACCTCGACGACGTCCTGCCAATGGACACGCTGCTGGGCTCGCTGCATGCGACCGAGCACGCCCAGATCGCCGTCCTGCCGCTGATTGCGATGTGCGACCGCTGGGACATCGGCGGGCTCTCCACCAACTTCCATCCCCAGACCGGCGTCCCGACGATCTTCCTCTACGACGGGCACCCCGGCGGGATCGGGATCGCCCGTAGCGCCTTCCAGCGCTTCGAGGAGCTCTGCGAGGACGCGCTGCGGCTGATCGCCGGCTGCGGCTGCTCGAGCGGCTGCCCCTCGTGCATCCAATCCCCCAAGTGCGGCAACCTCAACGAGCCGCTGTCCAAGGCCGGTGCGGTCAGGCTCCTGAGCCACATGCTCGACAGCGCCGCCGAGCCCGCGGTCGCCTCGGCGCTCTGAGCGGCCGTCGGTCTGCTGATGCATCGCGGGCCCGCGAACGGGGAAGATGCAGGTCCGTGAGGAGCAGACCCCCGAAGATGCGCGCGAAGCTCAGGCGGGCGACCCTCGCGGTCATCCTCGCCTGCGCCCTGCTCGCCGCCGGCGCCGCCGCGGCCGAGGCGCCGGCCGGGCAGCTGCTGGTCTTCGAAGGCCCCGGCGGGCGCCTGCCGCTGACCGAATGGGTCCTGCGCAAGGACCCCGGCGATCAGGGAACGAGCCTGGGCTGGCAGCGGGGCAGCTTCACGGGCAGCCAGGTCAGGGTGCCGAACGTCGTCGAGCCCTACCCCTACAGCGGGCCGGCCGGGGGGCGCAACTACGAAGGCTCGGTGGCCTGGTACCGGACGCAGGTCAAAGCGCCCGGCACGGGGCTCTACGCGCTGGCCTTCGGCTCGGCCAACTACCGCGCGACGGTCTACATGGACGGCCGGCCGCTGGGCAGCCACGAGGGCTCATACCTGCCCTTCGAACTGCGCACGATGCTCCGCGCGGGCACCCACACGCTGGTCGTGCGGGTCGACTGGCGCGACCCCTCCCAGCAGTCCCGTGAAGGGTTTCACCGGACGTGGTTCAACTGGGGCGGCCTGGACGGGGAGGTCACCTTCCGCCCCGTCGGCGAAAGCGAACTGTCCGATCCCTCGATCCAGACGACGCTCGGGGAGGCCCCCGCGGCCGGCGCCCCGCAGGCGACCGTCAGCGTCAGCGTCGTGGTGCACAACTACGGCCCGGCGCGGACGATCGAGCCGACCGGGTCGCTGACCCGCACGGGCGTTGCGATCGCCCTGCCCTTCGCCGCACTGGCCCTGGGGCACTCCCAGAGCGCGACGGACACGGCCACCGTGACCGTCGCCGAACCGGCGCTCTGGTCGCCGGCCGCCCCGAACCTCTATGGGCTCGAACTGTCCGTCCCCGGGGAGAGCTCCTACGCGGCCCGGGTGGGGCTGCGCCAGCTGAGCTGGCACGGCGGGACGCTGTTCCTCAACGGCCGGCGCCTGCGCCTGCACGGCGCGAGCATCCAGGAGGACGCGCCGGGCCGCGGCGACGCGCTGACCGCCGCCGACCAGGACACGATCGTCTCCGAGCTGCGGGACATCGGGGCCAACGCGGTCCGCAGCCAGCATCCGCTCGACCCCGCCCTGCTCGAACGCCTCGATGCGGCCGGGATGCTCGTCTGGCAGGGCCTCGGCCCCGTCGAAGGGGCCGGCAACTGGTACTCCTCGACTCCTCGGCTGCGGGCTGCGGCTGAAGAACAGGCCCGCGTGGCGGCGCCGGGCGGCGATGCTGCACCCGTCGATCTTCGCCTGGAACCTCGTCAACGAGGTCGCCGGCAACGGCCGCGACTCGGCCGAGGTCTCCTACGTGGAGAACCTCGCCCACTGGCTCCACCACGTCGACCCGGGCCGGATGGTGGCGGTCGACGTCTGGGGCCGGCACCCGCCGACGCAGGCCGGGCCGATCTACGCCGACGTCGACGCCGTCGCGGAGACCGATTACTCGGGCTGGTACGAATCGCCGCTCGAGAGCACCGCGCAGCTGGTCTCCAGCATGCGCGCCCGGCTGGCAGCGATGGCCCGCACGTTCCCGGGCAAGGTGCTCGTGATCAGCGAGTTCGGCGCCGAATCGAACACCCTCAACCCACCCGGAAGCCCCGGTAGCTATGCCTTCCAGTCGCGCGTCCTGCGCGCCCACATCGACGTCTACGCGACCGATCCCCGGCTCACCGCGATGCTCGTCTGGGTGCTGCGCGACTACCCGCTGACGCCGACCTTCTCGGGCGGCTCGATCAGCACCGTCCTGCCGCACCTGAAACTGATCGAAGGGCTCAACCAGAAGGGCCTGTTCACCTACGCCGGCGCGCCCAAGCCGGCGGCCGGCGTCGTTGCGGCGCTCTACAAAGCGCTGCCCGAAGAATGAGCCCTTCGCTCGGCTAGCCGTTGCCCCGGGCGATCTTGCGCAGGTCGATCGTCTGGTCATACAGCTTCGCGTCGACGCCCTCCTCGAGGGCGACCTCGCGCAGGGGCCGCCCTGAGGCGGTCGCCTTTTTGACGATCACGGTCGCCTTGTCGTAGCCGATCGCGCCGTTCAGAGCGGTGGCGACGGCCAGGGTCGCGCCCGCCGAGGCGTCGGTGCCGGCCCTGTTGACGGTGATCCCGTCGACGCACTTCTCGGCGAAGACGGTCGCGGTCGAGCTGAGCAGGCGCAGCGACTGCAGCAGGTTGCGCGCGATCAGCGGGATCCGGACGTTCAGCTCGAACTGGCCCTGCAGGCCGCCGACGGTGATCGCCGTGTCGTTGCCGATCACCTGCGCGGAGACCTGCAGGACGACCTCGGGGATCACCGGGTTGACCTTGCCGGGCATGATCGAGGAGCCCTTCTGGAGCTCGGGCAGGAACAGCTCGCCGATCCCCGCCCGGGGGCCGGAGCCCATCAGCGCCAGGTCGCCCGCGATCTTGGTCAGGGAGACGGCGATGACCTTCAGCGCGCCGGAGAGCTCGACGAGCGCATCGCGGTTGGCCTGCGCCTCGAAGGGGTCCAGCGGAGCCGCGATCTGTTTGAGGCCGGACTCCTTCTTGAGCTTCGCCCGGACGCGCTCGGCGAAGCGCGGGTGGGTGTTCAGGCCGGTGCCCGTGGCGGTGCCGCCGAGCGGGATCTGCCCGACGTGGACGAGGGCCGATTGGACCCGCTCGATGCCCAGGGCGATCTGCGCGGCGTAGCCGCCGAACTCCTGCCCGAGCGTCACGGGGACGGCGTCCATCAGGTGCGTCCGGCCGGCCTTGACGACGTTCTGGAAGCTTTTGGACTTGCGGGCGAAGGAGCGCTCGAGTCCTTTGAGCGCCGGCAGGAGCTCGTTCTGGGCGACGTCGAGGGCCGCGAGGTGGACGGCCGAGGGGAAGACGTCGTTTGAGGACTGGCCCATGTTGACGTGGTCGTTGGGGTGGATCCCGTCGCCGGCGATGTTGGCGATGACCTCGTTGGCGTTCATGTTCGTCGAGGTCCCCGACCCGGTCTGGAAGACGTCGATCGGGAACTGGGCGTCGTGGTTGCCCGACGCGATCTCGCGGGCGGCTTTCTCGATCCGCCCGGCGCTGCGCTTGGAGAGCAGGCCCAGTTCGCCGTTCACCACGGCCGCGGCGCCCTTGACGCGGGCCAGCCAGCGGACGACCTCGACGGGAACGGGCTCGCCGGAGATCGGGAAGTTCTCGACGGCCTTGGCGGTCTCCCCGCCCCACAACTGTTTATCGCTTGGCATCTTCTCTCCTGATCGGGGGGAAATCTGGTGCTGGGCGCCGATCGCCCGGTGCACCCGGGGCGCCCGGCCGCCGGGGCCACAGCTCGCAACCCTACCCCTACCCACAGAAGGCGGTCAGCTCCCGGGCCAGGCCGACGGGGTCGTCGTAGGCCATCAGGAAGCCCGTGCTCTCGAGCACCCGCAGCTGGCCCCGGGGCAACAGCGACGAGCGCCTCTTCGGCCGGCCGCAGCGGGTTCAGGCGGTCCTGGTCGGCCCACAGCAGCAGGACGGGCATCTCCAGGGCCGGATAGAGCTCGAGCAGCTGGCGCTGAGCGCCCCGCGGCCAGGAGCGGGCGCACTTCGACCAGGAGCGGGCCAGGCTGGAGTTGCCGGCGACGTCGGCGAAGGCGTGGCGGACGAGATCGCCCGCGGCCGGGTTGGCCCTGGCGCTCAGCTCGACACCCCGGGAGGGCCGGAAGGCGCCCGCGGCGGCGTAGGAGAGCAGGACGTCAAGCCCCGGCACGGCGCCGGCGCGGGCAACGCTCTGAAGCGCGGCGCGCAACCTGGCCTGCGGGGGGTCGGCGTGCAGCCGGCTGGGCATCAGGACGAGCCGCGAGGGCGTCAGGCGACGGCGGGAGATCGCGTGGAGCAGGATCTCGGCGCCGGCGTCGTGGCCGCCCATCAGGGGGCGCGGGCCGAGGACCTCCGCGGCGAAGCCGGCCATCACCTCGGCGAACCAGTCGAGCGTGTAGGGGTGGCGGGGACGCTGCTCGGAGTCGCCGTGCAGGGGCAGGTCCGGGAGCACGACGCGGAAGCGCCCGGCGAGCTGCTCGACGGCAGGCTCCCACTCCTTGTGCGAGAGCAGGCCCGAGTGCAGCAGCGCCAGCGGCGGGCCGGCGCCGAGCTCCCGGTAGGCCACGCGGGCGCCGTCGGCATGGTGATAGAGGCGCAGCCTCATCGGCCCATCGTATGAGCGCCGGGGGGCTCACCCCGGAGGCGCGGGCGCCCTTGCGCGAGGATGTGCGGGTGAAACCTCAAAGACGGCTTGCCCGCCTCGGGCTGATCGTCCTCGCCTGCCTCGCGGCGGGCGGCTGCGGCGGCGGTGCACGGGCCGGCAGGCCCCTGGCGCTCGGAAACCCCGAAAGGCTCCCCGCGCCGGGCAGCTCGCATGTGGTCGAGATCGTGATGGAGAACGCCGAGTACGGCGAAGTCATCGGCAACCGCTCGGCGCCCTACATCAACGGCCTGGCCCGCCGCTACGGGCTGGCGACGGCCAGCTATGCGATCACCCACCCGTCGCTGCCGAACTACATCGCCCTGACCTCGGGAACGACCGGTGGCCTGGAATCGGACTGCACCTCGTGCACCGTCGATGCGCCAAACATCGTCGATCAGCTCGAAGCGGCCGGCATCTCCTGGAAGGCCTACCTCGAGGACCTGCCGACGCCCTGTTTCAAGGGGGCGAGCTT
This sequence comes from uncultured Solirubrobacteraceae bacterium, assembly GCA_963787765.1. GTDB lineage: Bacteria > Actinomycetota > Thermoleophilia > Solirubrobacterales > Solirubrobacteraceae > Palsa-744. The sequence goes on from CAWBEF010000019.1 coordinate 381,141, forward strand.
CGCGGGCTACGCCAAGAAGCACAACCCGTTCGCCTACTACCCCGACGTCGCCGGGGATGGCGCCCGCTGCGCGCACCTGGTCGGCTTCGCGGCGCTGGCGCGCAACCTGCGCAACGGTCGCCTGCCGACCTACGCCTGGATCAGCCCCAACCTCTGCGACGACGGCCACGACTGCGCGCTGGGGACGGCCGACCGCTTCCTGGCGGAGCTGCGTTCCCGCCCTGCTGGCGGAGCTGGGGCCGCACGGGTTCCTGATCCTGACCTGGGACGAGGGCTCAAGCGACCGCGGCTGCTGCGCCGGCGCGCGGGGCGGGCAGATCGCGACGATCGTGGCGGGACCCGATGTCCGCCGGGGCGCGCGGGAGTCTGCGCCGGTGGATCACTACGGCACCCTCGCGACCATCGAGCGGGCCCTCGGGCTGGCGCCGCTGGCGGGCGCCGCGGCGCCGGCGGCCGGCAACCTGGACGGACTGTTCAGGCGCCCGCCGCGGCTGCGCTGAGCGGCCAAGGCGGCGCCGCCTAGAATGGCCCTCCCCGTGAGCGACCCTGCCGCCGACCCCCTGCTGCCCGATCGCGACGTCGATCCGCGGCGCGAGCTGCCCGAGCTCGAGCAGGAGATCCTCGCCCGCTGGCGCGAGCGCGACGTCTTCGCCGCCTCGCTGCGGGCGCGGGAGGGAGCACCCTCATGGGTCTTCTACGAGGGGCCGCCGACGGCGAACGGGCCGCCGGGCTCCCACCACGTCCTCTCGCGGGTCTTCAAGGACATCTACCCGCGCTTTCAGACGATGCGCGGCTACCGGGTCGAGCGCAAGGGCGGCTGGGACTGCCACGGCCTGCCGGTGGAGATCGCCGTCGAACAGCAGCTGGGCATCAAATCGAAGGCCGAGATCGAGGACTACGGGGTCGGCGAGTTCAATGCCCGCTGCCGCGAGTCGGTCTTCACGTTCCTCGAGGAGTGGGACCGGCTGACCGAGCGGATCGGCTTCTGGCTCGACCTCGAGCACGCCTACAGGACGCTGGACGAGAGCTACATCGAGTCGGTCTGGTGGGCGCTGGCGGAGATCGACCGCCGGGGCCTGCTCTACGAGGGGCACAAGGTCGTCCCCTACTGCCCGCGCTGCGAGACGACGCTCTCCTCCCACGAGGTCGCCCTGGGCTACCGCGACGTCGTCGACCGGACGGTCTTCCTGAAGCTCCCCGTGCGGGGGCATGAGGAGAAGCTGCTGGTCTGGACGACGACGCCGTGGACGCTGCCGGGCAACGTGGCCGTTGCGGTCTCACCGACGGCGAGCTATGCGACGGTTGCGCACGAGGGCGAGCGGCTGGTGCTCGCCCTGGACCGGGTCGAGGCCGTCCTCGGCGAGGGCGCCGAGGTCCTCGAGCGCTTCTCCGGCAGCGAGCTGGCCGAGCGCTTCGAAGCCTATGAGGGGCCGATCTTCAACGTCGGCGATGCGGGCTCCTACCCGGTCCTGCTCGACGGCTTCGTGACGACGGGCGACGGCACGGGCATCGTCCACCTGGCGCCGGCGTTCGGCGAGGACGACTACCGCGTCACGGCCGCGGCAGGGATCTTCAGGGCCGACGATCCCGCGACGCTGTTCAACCCCGTCAGACCCGATGGCACCTACGACGGGCGGGTTCGCAACCACTCGGGCCGCTCCTATGAGGGCCGCGAGGTGAAGGACGCCGCGCTGGCCGAAGAGCTGGTGGAGGACCTCCGCGAGCGTGGCCTGCTGCTGCGGGTCGAGGACTACGAGCACTCCTATCCGCACTGCTGGCGCTCGGGCAACGCGCTGATCTACTACGCCAAACCCTCCTGGTACATCGCCACCTCGCGCCTGCGCGAGGAGCTGTTGGCGGCGAACGAGACAGTCAACTGGCATCCGCCCCACGTCAAGCACGGGCGCTTCGGGGACTGGCTGCAGAACAACGTCGACTGGGCCCTCTCGCGTGAGCGCTACTGGGGCACGCCGCTGCCCGTCTGGCGCTGCGGCGAGGGACACATCCACCTGGTCGGCTCCTTCGCCGAGCTCGCCGAGCGCTCCGGCGAGGAGCTGAGCGATCACCACCGCCCCTATGTCGATGAGCTGACGTTCCCCTGCCCGCACGCGGACGCTGCGGGCAGGCCTTGCGGCGAGCCGATGCACCGCGTCCCCGAGGTGATCGACGTGTGGTTCGACTCGGGCGCGATGCCCTTTGCCCAGCACCACTACCCGTTCGCCGGCGAGCAGGTCCTCGAGGGGGCCTTCCCGGCGGACTTCATCTGCGAGGCCCAGGACCAGACCCGGGGCTGGTTCTACTCGCTGCTGGCGGTGGCGACGCTGCTCGGCCGCCAGGCGCCCTACAAGAACGTCGTCTGCCTCGGCCTGATCCTCGACGAGGAGGGCCAGAAGATGTCGAAGTCCAAAGGCAACACCGTCGAGCCGTGGGAGGTCCTGGACACCTACGGCGCGGACGCCTTCCGCTGGTACTTCTTCACCTCCAAGCAGCCCTGGGACGGCTACCGCTTCTCGGCCGAGACGATCGGCGAGGGCGTCCGGCTGTTCCTCAAGCAGCTGTGGTCGACGTACTACTTCTACGTCCTCTACGCCCAGACCGCCGCGCAGCAGCTGGCGGGCGCACCGAGCGCGCCCGCCGAGGCGGGTCCTTTGAGCGACCTGGACCGTTGGGCGCTCTCACGCACGGCGGCGACGGCCGAGCTCGTCGCCGAGCGCCTCGAGGCCTACGACGCGACCGCCGCCGGGCGGGCGATCGCGGAGCTTGTCGATGAGCTCTCCAACTGGTACGTCAGACGGACGCGGCGGCGCTTCTGGGACGGCGAGGCGGCGGCCTTCGCGACACTGCGGACGTGCCTGCTGACGGTCGCCAAGCTGCTGGCGCCGTTCTGCCCGTTCATCGCCGATGAGATCTACGACAACCTCGACGGCAAGCTGGCGAGCGTCCACCTCTGCGACTTCCCGGAAGCCGACTCGATTGCGCCTCGCGACGTTCAGCTCGAGCAGGCGATGGGCCTTGCCCGCGAGACAGTGCGACTCGGCCTGGGCGCCCGGGGCAAGGCCAAGATCAAGGTCCGCCAGCCCCTGGCCGAGGCGGTCGTGGTGGCCGATGACCGTGAGCGTGAGGCAATCGAGCGGCTGGTCGATGTGGTGCGCGAGGAGCTCAACGTGCGGGCCGTCCGTTTCGTCGCCGCGGCCGACGAGCTGGGCAGCTACGAGGTCAAGGCCAACTACCGGACGCTGGGCCCGCTGTTCGGCTCGGAGATGCCACTGGCGGCCGAGGCGATCGCGGCCCTCGACCCGGCCCACGTCGCACTTTCGCTGCGCGACGGCGTGCAGATCGGGATCGCCGTCGGCGGGCGCGAGCACACGCTCTCAGCCGATGACCTGCTGCTGAGCATGCGCCCGCCCGAGGGCTACAGCGTCGAGCGCGAGGGCGCCCACGCCGTCGCGCTCGACCTTGCGATCGACGACGGGCTGCTGCAGGAGGGCCGCGGGCGGGAGATCGTCCACGCCGTCCAGAACGCCCGCAAGAGCGCCGGCCTGCAGGTCGAGGACCGGATCGAGCTGGCACTGACGGGCGACCCCGCCCTGATCGCGGCCGCCGAGGCGAACGCCGACTATCTGAGCACCGAGACCCTGGCGGTGCAGCTCTATCTCGACGAGGCGGCCGAGGCCGCCGCCGCCGAGATGGAATACACCGAGCTCACGACCGTCGACGGTCTCGAGCTGAAGATCAGCCTGTCGAAGGCTTGACGTTGGAGCAGGGACTCAGTGAGCGAAGCATGGGCCAGCACGTGAGCGAGCGAGGACGCCGCTCCGCGCCAGCTTTGCGTCCCGCTCCCTGAGGCACGAGGGCCAAGTGGAGCAAGGACGCAGTGAGCGAAGCGTGCGCTAGCACGTGAGCGAGCGAGGACGCCGCTCCGCGCCGGCCCTCGTGCCTCAGGCGCCGGCGAGCGCCGGCTCGAGCTCCTGCTCGAGCTTCTTCTTGGGGTAGGCGCCGATCACGGTCTTGACGGGCTGGCCGCCCTTGAAGAGGATCATCGTGGGGATCGAGAGGACCTGGTACTGAGCCGAGACCTGCGGGTTCTCGTCGGTGTTCAGCTTGACGATCTTGAGGTCCTGGCGCTCGGAGGCGATCTCCTCGAGGACCGGGGCGACGACGCGGCAGGGACCGCACCAGGGCGCCCAGAAATCGACGAGCACGGGACCGTCTGCCTCGAGTACCTCGGCAGTGAAATTGTTGTCTGTGACCTGGGCGAGAGTGCCTGCCATGGTGTCTCCTTGATCGGTGTACCCCTCACTATACAAAATGAAGGAAGGGGGTCCGGGAGGGGGTCCGGTCCGCGGCGTTCCCTACTCGTGGTACCACTCGGCGTAGGCGGCGCCCTTGGCGCAGTCTCCGCCTTCCCCGTGGCCGGGAAAGCCGCTGCCGTCGCCGTAACACGTCCAGCCGGGCAGGCCATGGAGCTTCCAGCGGAACTGGGAGGCCGGGCCTTCGGGGTTGCCGATGAACGTCACGCCGACGCCGGACTCCATCGCCTGCACCATGGTCAACGCCAGCGCGCATGACACGTTGCGTGTCTGGATCAGGATCGGGTAGCCGCGCTTGAGACCCCTCAGCGTCGGGACCGCCGGGCAGTGGTGGTTCGGCGGCGAATAGGCGCTCGCCCGCTGATGCCCGGCGAGCAATGACATGCCACCGAACAGCGCCACCGCCACGATGAGGGCCGTCAGCCTTTTCACGACAGTCTGACCCTACCCGACCACCACCCGGACCGTCTACGCCAGGGGCGCCCCGCCGCGCTACCGGACGACCTCGGTGAAGCCTTCGGAGGTACGCGTGATCGGCGGGTGGATGTGGGTCAGCGCGGTGAACAGGTGCGGCGAGACATAGACCTCGATCAGGGCCGCGACGACGAGGACGGGGATGGCGATCGCGACCGTCACGAAGGTCGCCGCGAGCAGCTGCTCCCACTCGCCGCGGCGGCTGGCGATGATCCATGCCGCAAGCGGCAGGAACAGGGCGACGAGCTCAGGGATCGCATGAGGCAGGACCCCCAGCAGGAGCAGGCCGGGGGCGACGCCCAGGAAGTTCGAGACACCCGCCAGGGTGTGGCCGATCAGGTAGGCCTGGGCGGAGAGCGAAAACGTGGTTGCGCCGACGACGAAGGCGATCGCGATGCGCCCGCCGTGTTCGTGGACCCAGCGCGAGAGGCCCTTGTGATGCTCGGCCTGCAGCGGGAGCGAGCTGCCGGCGATGAAACCGGCGACGCAGGCCATGGCGTGCAGCGCCAGGACGAGCAGGTTGCTGCGCAGGATGTGCAGCACGTCGCCCCCGTCGCCGACGGCGAACGGCGGCTGCAGCTCGATGATCTGGCTGTAGCCGGGGTCGAGCGTGGCGATCACCCATACGGCCACCAGCAGGCCCGTCGCCGCCAGGGCCGAGCCCGCGGCCCAGCGCCCCACGATCCTGCCCGGCGTCCGCTGCCAGGCTCGCAGGGTCGCGCGCGTGTGCCGCACGCCGTGGGCGAACGCGTAGGCCGAAGCGTCCATCACCCCTCCATCGGCCCGAGCGGGCGTCAGCTGAAGCGCAGGAGCGGGACCAGCCACATGGCCTCGGCCGCGATCCGCCAGGACATCTTGCTCTGGCCCTGCTCACGATCGCGAAAGACGATCGGCACCTCGGTGACGCGGAAGCCGGCCTGGACGGCCCGGTAGGTCAGCTCGACCTGGAAGGCGTAGCCGCGGGAGCGGACCTCCTCGAAGCGGATCGCCTCGAGGACCTCGCGCCGGAAGCACTTGAAGCCGCCCGTCAGGTCGCGGACCTTCAGCCCGAGGACGATCCGCGCGTAGGCCGAGCCGCCCTCGCTGATGACCTTGCGCAGCAGGCCCCAGTCCTTGACCTCGCCGCCGGGTACGTAGCGCGAGCCCAGCGCCAGGTCCGCCTCGCCGCGGGCGGCCGCGAGCAGCCGCGCCAGATCGGCGGGATCGTGGGAGAAGTCGGAGTCCATCTCCATGACGTAGCCCGCACCCTCGTCGAGCGCACGGCGGAAGCCCGCCAGGTATGCGGGTCCGATGCCGCCCTTCTCCGTGCGGTGCAGAACCCGGACCCACTCGTGGCGCTCGGCCATCGCGTCGGCCAGCGCCCCCGTTCCGTCGGGCGAGCCGTCATCGACGACGAGGATCCGGAAGCCCTCCGGAGCGGCCGCGGACAGGACTCCGCCGGCCGCCGTGAGGATCGCCTCGACGTTGTCCGCCTCGTTGTATGTGGGGAGTATCAGCCAGGGCTCTCCGGGCATGGCTCGCGTACCCTAGAGCGTGACGGGGATCCCTGGCCCGGCCGCAGCGCCGGACCCCCGGGATTGGCCCTACGCTGGGGTCGATGCCGGCGTCCCTCCCGTCCAACGGCGCGATCGCGGCCGCGTTCGACGAGCTTGGTGACCTCTACGAGCTCGACGGCGCGATCGTCCACCGCGTCCTCGCCTACCGCTCGGCGGCAAGGGCCGTCCGCGATGCCTCCGTGTCGGTTGCGGGGCTCGCCGCCGAAGGCCGCGCGACCGAGCTGCCGGGGATCGGCAGGACGCTGCAGGAGAAGATCCAGGCGCTCATCGAGACCGGCGAGATTCCCGCCGCGGTGAAGCTCCGGGCCAGGTTCCCGGCCGGCCTGATCGCACTGACGCAGCTGCCGGGGCTCGGCCCCAAGCGGGCCCGCCTGCTCTACTCCGAGCTCGGCATCGACTCTCCCGAGGCGCTCGAGGAGGCCGCTCGGGCTGAGCGGCTGCGGGCCGTCAAGGGACTTGGGCCGAAGTTCGAGGCGAGCATGCTGAGCGCCCTGCAGGAGCTCCGTGAGCGGCCCGAGGGCCGTCCCGCCCGGGTCCTGCTCCCGCGCGCGCTGGAGCTCGGCGAAGAGCTCCGCGCCGGACTCGAGCGCCTCGGCGGGCCGGGCACCCACGTCCAGCTCGCAGGCTCGGTTCGCAGGGGCGCCGACAGCGTCAAGGACCTCGACATCATCGCCACCACGACCCGGCCGACGACGCTGGCCAAGAGCCTCGCCAAGCTCGAGCAGGTGGACCGGGTCGGCTCGGCCGGCAAGGCCGGCGCACGCGGCATGACCCACGCGGGGATCGCGGTGGACCTGCGGATCGCCAAGCCCGGCCAGCTGGGGAACCTGCTGCAGCACTTCACGGGCTCGGGCAGGCACAACGCGGCTCTGCGCGAGGCGGCCGTGCGCCGGGGCCTGCACGTCTCCGAGTACGGGATCCTCGACGACGCAACCGGCAAGACGCTCGAATGCGCCACCGAGCAGGAGGTCTACGAGCGCCTGGGCCTCGCCTACATCGAGCCCGAGCTGCGCGAGGACCGCGGCGAGCTCGAGGCGGCGGCCGCCCCGGGCGGGCTGCCCCGGCTGATCGAGCTGGGCGACATCCGCGGCGACCTGCACAGCCACACGATCGCCTCCGACGGGCACAACACGATCGAGGAGATGGGCCTGGCCGCCCGCGAGCGGGGCTACGAATACCTCGCGATCACCGACCACTCGGCGAGCCACGGCTTCGGCAACGACGTCTCGCCCGGGCAGCTGCGACGCCAGATCGAACTGATCCGCGAGGCGAACGAGCGGCTCGACGGGATCGAACTGCTGGCCGGCTCGGAGGTAAACATCCTGCCCGACGGCTCGCTCGACTACGAGGACGAGCTCCTGGCCGAGCTCGATTGGGTGATCGCCAGCGTCCACACCTCCTTCGGCTCCTCCGAGCAGGCGATGACCGAGCGGATGATCGGGGCGATCGAGCACCCGCTGGTGCGGGCCATCGCGCACCCCACGGGACGCCTGATCGAACGCCGCGAGCCCTACGCCGTGGACCTCGAGGCGGTCTTCGCGGCCGCCGCGCGCGACTCAGACGATGCTCGAGATCAACGCCAACCCCGACCGCCGCGACCTCTCCGAGGTCAACGCCCGCGCCGCCGCCCGGGCCGGGGTGACGCTGCTGATCGACTCCGATGCCCACCGCACGGCGACACTGCAGAACATGCGCTGGGGGATCGCCACCGCCCGCCGGGCCTGGCTGAGCCGCGAGCAGGTCGCGAACACCCGCCCCTGGAGCGAGCTCTCCCGGCGGGCCTAGTCAGCCGCCGAGCAGGCGCGGGAGCAGCTCGCGGGCGACCCGCTCGTCGACGGCCGCCCGGGTGAAGGGCTCGAGCTCGGCCCGGGCCCGGTCGGCGTAGCCGGGCGCCGGGTCCTCCAGCGCGCAGCGCAGCGCACCCGCGAGGTCCTCGCCGATCAGGCGCCCGTCGAGGCGGCGGGCGATCTCGAGCGCCACGTAGGGACCGGGCGCTGGTGTCGAGACGAGCATGCAGCCGTCGGCCAGCGCCTCGAGCTGGGCGGCGCCGTAGTCCTCGCGCCGGGGTGCACAGATGAAGACCCGGGCCCGTCGCAGGAGGGCCCTGTAGTCAGCGGCCGCCAGGCGCCCGACCGAGCGGACGCCGGGCTCCTCCCCGAGGGCGATCCCGGCCGCCCGCAACTCCTCCGGGCCCGCGCCCGCGACGAGCAGCTCGCCGTCCCTGGCAACCGGGCCGCTGCGCAGCTCACGCCAGGCCTCGAGGACGCGGTCGAGGCCCTTCTTGTGCGGGTTGCCCGCGTAGGTGATCGCGGCGATGTCCCGCTCGGCGGCGGGAGGGCCCGAGGGCTCGGCGACGAGTCCCAGGACGAGCGAGCGCCCGCCCGTGCGCGCGGCGGGCGGAACCTCGGCCAGCCCGCCCGCGCTGAGCGCCAGCAGCAGCGGCGCCTCGGCCAGCCGCCGGCGCTCCAGCGGGCGCTGCCAGAGCCCGTCCCAGCCGGGCCGGTTCCCGGCCGCGGGCGCGTCGAAGCGGATCGCACCCGGCCGCGGCCAAAGTAGCGCTGCGGTGGTGCTGGAGTAGATGATCGACCGCGGCGCGTTCTGCGGCGGTCCGTTCAGGCTGCGCTGTGCGGCCGCGCGGGCGGCCCGCGCCCAGAGCAGGTCGGTGAGCATCAACGTGCGGACCTGAGGCGGCGCGATCGCCCGGGCGATCGCAACACTTGCCCCGGCCCGCTCGATCGAGCCGGCCAGATCCTCGTCGGCACTGCGCAGTCCTGCAGTCGAGCCGAGCGAGACGATCAGCACGTCCAGGAGGCCCGGTGCCCCCATTCAGGTGACGGCCCCGTTCATCTGCTCGGCGCGGCTCGACTTGAAGCCCGGCGTGCGCAGCAGCGCCATCGGCTTCACGGGCGAGGTGCGCTTGACGTAGAAGCCGGCGCCGTCGCGCTCCTCGATCGCCGCCACGGCGGCGTCCTGGCGACGCCACGCCAGCGACCAGATGATCGCGAAGCCAGCTGCGATTCCGGGGATCTGGGGCGCCAGTAAGGCGAGGCCGCCGCCGAGCAGCGTGAAGACGATCAGCGGCCAGAGGCGGTTGATGATGATCGTCCGGGGGTGGTGTTCGGGCAGCGAGCTGCTCGACTGTGCGCTCGAGAGCAGCCGGGCGATCGGCGGGCTGGCCTCGGCGCGGGCGCCCAGGCGCAGGCCGATCACGGTCGCAACGGCCCACCAGCCGACGGAGAAGGCGATCACGAGGTTGTTCGCGTCGGCCGCCCCCGCCAGCACGCAGATCGCTCCCAGGGCCGTGGCGGCCCCGGCGCTGAGCAGCACGGTCGTCCTGAGGAAGTCGACGAACCGCACGGCGCTAGAGCAGCGCCTCCAGCAGACCCCTCACGCCGGCTGGCCCGTCCACGGTCAGGTCGGCCTCCTCCGCGAGCGCCGGGGGCGTCTCGTCGGAGGCGACCGCGATGCACAGAGCCGAGGTCAGCTCGCCGGCGCCGAGGAGCGCCCGCAGCGCCCGGAAGGCATCGAGGTCTGTCGTGTCATCCCCCGCATAGACCGCCGTCTCGACCTGCTCGGAGCGCAACAGGGCCGTGACGCCGAGCCCCTTGTCGAACTCGACCGGGGGGCGGACCTCGAGCACCTTGCGGCCCCAGTGCACGGCGAAGCCCTCGGCCTCGGCCCGGGCGGCGATCTCGCGCACGGCGGCCTCGGCCACCTCCTCGTCGGGGGCGCCGCGCCAGTGAAAGGCCGCGATCGCCTCCTTGTCCTCGCCGCGCACGCGCATCCGGGTGTGCTCGGGCGTCAGCGCCCGGTCGGCGAACTCGCGCACGCGGGCCGTCCAGGCCTCCAGCTCGGGATCGACCTCGGCGCGCGTCGAACCGGGGCGCAGCAGTTCGCCGCCGTGGTTGCCGAGATAGGCGATCGTCCCGATCGCCACGATCGCCCGGGCGGTCGACGCGCGACGGCCGCTGACGCAGCCGACAACGCCGTAGCGGCGCGAGACCTCGATCAGCACCGCACGGGTCGCCTCGGGAACGTGAGCGTCGTCGGCGTGGCGCACGATCGGCGCCAGGGTGCCGTCGATATCGAGCAGGATGGCCGCGTGGGCGGGCTCGGAGCGGATCGGCCCGAGCGCCTCCACGAGCGTTGCGGAAGGCGACACCGCTCTAGTATGGCGCGCATCGTGGCCGGCCCGTCCGCTGATGTCCGTGGCCGCTGAGGGCCCGAGCAACCGCACCCTGAGGCTCATCGCCATCGGCACGATGGCGGGCGTTTTCAGCGGCCTCTTCGGTGTCGGCGGGGGCACCGTCATGGTGCCCCTGCTGATGCTCTGGCTGGGCTACGAAGAGCGCATGGCGACGGCCACCTCGCTCGCCGCGATCGTCTTCATCGCCGCCTACGCCGCGGGCGTGCAGGGCCTCTACGGCAACGTCCGGGTGCTCGACGCGCTGGAGATCGGACTGCCGGCCGTGGCCGGGGTGCTGATCGGAACGTGGCTGCAGCAGCGTCTGCGGGCCCGCTCGATCGCGCTGATGTTCGCGGCCGTCCTCGTCGCCTCGGCGCTCGAGCTGGTGCTGCGTTGACGGGCGCGATCGCCGTGGGGCTCGCCGGCGGCGTCATCGCGGGGCTGCTGGGCGTCGGCGGCGGCGTCCTGTTCGTCCCGGGGCTCGTCATCTTCCTCGGCCTTGACCAGCACCACGCCGAGGCGACATCGCTGCTGGCGATCGTCCCGGTGGCGATGGTCGGCACGATCCGCCAGGACCGCTACGGAAACGTCGCGCGCCGCGATGCGCTCGTGCTCGGCCTCGTCTCGCTCGCCGGGGCGGCCGCCGGCGTTGCGCTCGCCAACTCGCTCAGCGGACGGGTTCTGCGCGACGGATTCGCCGCGCTGATGGTCCTCGTCGCCTTCCAGCTGGTGCGGCGAACGCTCCGCGAGGAGGCCGTCCCGGCGCCGGGAGGAGAAAGCGCGCACACCGATCGTCCGCAATCTCGCCCGCCACCCTGAAAATCGCCTAGACTGACTCCCATGGGACTAGACAACCCAATTCACATCGCCTTCCTGGTGGTGATCCTGCTGCTCGTCTTCGGCGCAAAGCGCCTGCCCGAGATCGGACGTTCGCTGGGCTCGGGAATGCGGGAGTTCAAGGACTCCGTCAGCGGGGAGTCAAAACAGCCCTCGCTGACCCAGACGACGCAGGCCCCGCCGGCGCCGGCGCAGGCCCCGCCGGTTGCCGCGCCCGCGCAGGCACCCGCGCCGGCTGAGCAGGCCAACCCCTTCGGCTCCTCCTAGCGGGGGCATTCCCCGCGAGGGACCGGCCGGCCCCATGGGGCCGGCCGTCGGTCAGTGGATGATCGGGCCCGTGTCGACGGCTTCAAAGGCCGATCCCGGGACGGACTTGAGCTCTTCCAGGCTCGCTTCGTCCCAGCCCGGCGAGGGCGCGCCCGTGATGTACCAGGGCGAGCCGTTGTCGGCGACGATCAGCCCGTAGCGCTTGAGGGCTTCCATGATGACCAGCGCCTGGCCCGAGAACCCGCTCAGCGGATAGTCGCCTTTCAGCCGCAGGCGCAGGCCCATCGGCGGCAGGCTCGGGTTCGAGCTCGAGGAGGCGAAGTGCGTCGCCGGGTGGATGTAGCCGTCCTGGGTGGCGGGCACGGTGACCCGCAGGGCGTGGTCGATCGCGCCGGCCGCCACCTCGGGGTAGCGGGCCAGCAGCGGCAGGATCGGCAGGCCCGCCGCGTCGGCCGAGGTCCAGCCTTCGGGACGCAGTGCGTCGCTGCGCAGGTTGAAGATCGCCCCCGAGGCCGCCCGCCAGCCCGAGCCCTTCTGGGTCGCTTTGTAGAGCTCGTAGTCCATACAGGTTTCTTCCTGGAGGACCAGCACATGCTTGTCGCCCTTGCCGCGGCGACCGCCACCCTCGATGGGGGAGTTCAGCGGCACGGGGTAGGGCCCGGGGTCCGATTCGGAGGCGTAGGCGGTGAACTTGATCGGCACCTTGGGCTGTTCGGGGCCGACGACGACGTAGGGGATCCCATAGCCGGGGTTGTTGCCGAAGTCGGGGTGCAGGTGGGCGCTGAGACCGATGCTTTCCACATATGCCTGGGAGTCGGGGCTCTCCGGCAGGCCGGCGACTTCCTCGTTCAACGGGTTGTCCGCCGGGAACATCGGGCACCCGTACTCGCTGACGCCGGGAATGACCTGACGGTCGGCCCGGTGCCGGCGCCGGTGCGCGCCCGCCGGGGCAGCGCCGAGCAGCAGCGGGCAGGCACACGCGAGCAGCGCCACGGCGGCTCGCAGGAGGCGGCGCGGGACAGCTCGGCGATTGGCTCCTCTCACCCTGCGGCCCATCCTATTGACGGCGGCCCTGCGCCGGTGCAGGTTCTGGACGAAGCTCCGAGACCCCGGCGTTGAGCGTTCAGGCGCTGCGATTGGAGGCGGCCGCGGTGTGCTCGAGGACCGCCGGGGTGGCCTCGGTCAACAGCGGCGCGCCGCAGTGCCAGCAGAAGGCCGCGCCGCGGCTGTGAACGGCGCCGCAGGAGCGGCACTCACCGTGAATCCCCGCATCGGCGCCGGCGAGCAGGCGCTGCACCTCCGCCAGCTCGCCGTCGGCGGCCTGCAGCTCGGACGCTTTGCGCGCCAGGACGTCGAGCCGGTAGTGGTCGCGGATCGCCATCTCGTAGGCCAGTCCGCCGAGGTCGAAGGTCAGTTCCGCGACCCGTTCGGCCAGTTCACGGCGGCGGCGGCGCAGCTCGGCCATCGAGCCGCCCGCGCCGAGGCCCTCGACCGGGGGCAGGCCCCCGACGGGGGGAAGGGTCTCCTGCCGGCGGCTCGGGCGGCGGTCCCCGAGGTCCACCTGCGGCTGCCATCACGCCACCCCGCCGATCACTTGACTTCGATCGGTTCGCTGCCCAGGGCGTTGATTTCTTCCTGGTGCTTTTTCCCGGTCGTGTTGGCGATTTTCTGCAGCTTGGTCGTCGTCACGGCTTTGGTTTTGGTCGGCAGGACTTTTTCGGCCTTGGTTTCTTTTTCGCCTTCGGCGGCTTCCTTGGCTTCCTGTGACTTGGCCGCCTTGGTCGCGGTCGAGGCGGCCGGGGTGCTCGCGTTCGGAGTCGAGGCCGTACCGGCCGTGCCGGCCGCCGCGAGGCCCCCCAGGCCTTCGATCTTGTAGATCTGGGGTCCCGGCGTCTTGCTCTGGCTGGCCCAGTGCCCGACGAGCAGGCCGATGAACAGGCACATCAACAGGACACCCAAGAGGCCCAAGAGGCCCGAGTTGCGCCGCAACCAGCCGTTCACGCCCGGCTGGGTTCCGACCGGCAGGTAGCCGGATGGGCCGAGCTCGATCGTCCCCGGCACAGCCCACGGCGCCGACGCCTGGCCGGCGGGGCGGCCCTGCTCGCTCTGCAGGACGTCGAGGAACGCCAGGCGCACGGGCGAGGAGGGCTTGCCGCAGCTCAGGCAGTAGCGCTGGTCGGCGACCAGCGGGGCGCCGCAGTTCGCACAGGTGCGCGCCGACTGCTCGGCGGGTACCGGCATCAGGCTCAACGTTGCTCACCGGTTCGTCCCGGGCAGCTCATCCGAAGGCCCCGCCCACGTAGTCACGCGTCCGCGTCGCGCGCGGTTCCTCGAAGACCTGCTGGACAGGGCCGTACTCGATCAGGTCGCCCAGGTACATGAAGGCGACCTTGTCGGCGATGCGGTGCGCCTGGGCCAGGTTGTGTGTCACGACCACGACCGCCAGGTCCCGGCGCAGCTCGCCGATCAGCTGCTCGATGGTGTTGGTCGAGATCGGGTCCAGGGCGCTGCAGGGCTCATCCATCAGCAGCACCTCGGGGCGCAGGGCGATCGCGCGGGCGATGCACAGGCGCTGCTGCTGACCGCCCGACAGGCGCAGGGCGGGGCCGTCCAGGTTGTCCTTGACCTCGTCGTAGAGACCTGCCCGGCGCAGCGCGTCGATCACCTCGGACTCGATCTCACGACGGCGCGGGCGCTTGCGCGACTGTTCGCGCAGGGCGAAGGCGACGTTGTCGAAGATCGACATCGGAAACGGGTTGGGCTGCTGGAAGACCATCGCCACCCGTGCTCGCAGCGTCGTGTCCTCGAGCTCGTGGATGTCCTCACCGTCGAGCAGGATGTGGCCCGCCACGGGTGGCGCTCGGCGTCAGCTCCGTCAGCCGGTTGAGTGTCCGCAGCAGTGTCGTCTTGCCACAGCCCGATGGCCCGATCAGCGCGAGCACCCGCCCTGGTGGATCGACAGGGACACCGACTTGACCGCTTCCTTGGCGCCGAAGTTGATGCTGACGTCCTCGATCCTGAGCCGTTCGGGGCCGGTGCCCGCGACCGGGCGGATCGAGTAGCGGTCGCGACGGCGGCGCGACGGGCGGGGGTCGGCTCGCGGTCCAGCACGATCGTCCGCACCGGCGGCACGACCCCGGGTGCCGGCGCGGGTGGGCCGAGGGGTGCCTCCTCGGCCGCCGTCAGACGGTGCTCACGGGTGTTCTCGTCAGTCTCCATGGTGGGCCGCTCGAGCAGCATCTCCTCAGGGCTCATCGCGCATCTTTCTCACCGGGTTTGTCGAACACCATCTTCATCGGTTCACTGAGCTAAGCAGATTAGCGCTCGGATGGCTGGATGTAAAGCGCCAGCTGTCGTCGTTCAGACGATGCCGCCGGTCGACCGTCATCCCCATCGAGTCGGCCTGCGAGCGGCCGATCCGGCTCACGATCAGGTTCAGCCCGAGGACGATCAGCAACAGCACGAAGGCCGCGGCGTAGGCCTTCTGCGGTGCCGCGCTTTCGCCGGCCGGCGAGTTGGCATAGATGTAGCTGGTCAGTGACGAGCCGGTGCCCCGCAGCAGGCCGAGGACCGGGACCGAGCCCTGCGGGTCGATGCGCAGCGTTTCGGCCAGCAGCAGGATGACGATCGCCGTGTCGCCGATGATCCGGCTCACGCCGAGCGTGACGCCCGTGGCCATGTTCGAGCGGACGCTTGGCAGTAGCACCCGGCGGATCGTCGCGATCCGCGTCTTCCCGAGGGCGTAGGCCGCCTCGCGCATGTGCGCGGGGATCGCCTGCAGGCCGTCCCTGGTGGCCGCGAAGATCGGCGGCAGAGCAATCAGCGACATCATCGCCCCGGCGGCGATGAACGACCTGCCGTACACCCCGCCGTGTTCGGCCGTCGAGGAGAACGGCGCCAGCAGATGAAGCTGGAAGATCGCCAGGCCGAACAATGCGATCACGATGTCGGGCGTGCCCGCGACGACCTCGATGCTCGACTCCACCACGCGCGCCAGCCAGCTGGGGCGGCCGTACTCGGCGACCCACAGGGCGCTGAGGACCCCGAGCGGGATGGCCAGGACGAGCCCGATCACGACCAGGATCGCCGAGCCGAGCAGGGGGTCGAGGAAGCCTCCGGTGCCGCTCTGGGAGAGGCTGATGTCCGGCCGCGTGACGATGAGCTTGGGGCGCAGGTACTCGATCCCCCGGTAGCCCATGTAAAGGACGATCGCCGCCGCGACCAGGCACAGCCCGATTCCCGCCAGCCAGGCGAAGGCGAGCGCGAGGCGGTCGGTCCAGCGCCAGCTCATCGGCGAGGAGCGCCGGCCGGGACCGCTCTTCATCTCGCGCCGCGGGCGCATCGGATCCACATACACGGCGCTCATCCGCGCACCTGGTATCTGCGCAGGGGAAGCTTGATCAGGTAGCCGCCGACGGACAGCACGAGGGCCGAGAACAGCAGCAGCAGCGCGAACGCGTAGAGCGCCGAGCTCAGGGCCGGCGCGCCGATCCCTTCGTGGTAGTCGACGATCGCCGAGGCCAGCGAGCGGAACGGCTCATACAGGAACGTCAGCCCGTCGCTGAGTCCGGGCGCGAAATCGCGCGAGCCGGAGACCATCGAGATCATGATCGCCTCGCCGAGGGCCCGGGCGGTCGCGAGCACCGCCGCAGCGACGATCGCCGGACGCGCCGCCCGCAGGCAGACGGCGAGCATCGCCCGACGGGGTTCACGCCGAGCGCGATCGCCCCCTCGCGCCAGGAGCGCGGAACCGAGACCAGCGCCTCGCAGATCAGCGCGACCATGATCGGCGTGATCATCACCGTCAGGATCACGATCGCCACGAGCAGCCCGGCGCCGGTCAGCTCGACGGTGTTCTGGACCGAGGTCTTCTCCGAGGCCGTGATCAGGTGGTTGCCGACGAACGGAACCAGCACGAGAATCGCCGATCAGCCCGTAGACGACCGAGGGGACCGACGCCAGCAGGCGGATCACCGGGATCGCGATCCGCCGCAGGCGCCCGGGCGCAAACTCGACGATGAAGATCGAGGAGAGGATCGCGACCGCCAGGCCGATCAGAACGGCCGGGACGGTGCAGAGGATCGTCCCGTAGATGAGCGGCCAGGCCGACAGGTGGTAGGCGGCGGCCGGCGCGTTGACGCCCGTCGCCTGCATCGTGGCGATCTGTTCTTCGAGGCTCGTGCCCTTGGGCGCCGGCCCAAGCCAGGAGAGGCCGTCGTGGCTGAACGTCGGCCAGGCGTGGACCGCGACGAACGCGACCATGGCGACGACGCCGACTGCGATCAGAACGGCAACCGCGCCGAGCGAACGCTCGGCGCGGTTGTCCTGCCAGGGTTGGCGCAGTCGGTCCAGCATCGTGGAGCTAGGTGATCGGGACCCACTGGGTCGAGATGATCTTCCTGGCGGCCGAGGAGGCTTTGATCCAGCCGATGAAGGCCAGCGCCGCGCCGGTCGCGTTGCCCTTGGTCACCTCGTAGAAGCGGGCCGTCCCGGAGTACTGCCCGGAGACCACCGTCGAGCGGTTGCAGGCGACCCCGTTGAGGCCGACCGCGTTGACCGTGCCTTTGTCGGACTGGTAGTTCGACACGAAGCCGATCGAGGAGGGGTCGTTTTCGACCTGCTGACGGAGCAGTCCCTCGGAGGCCTCTTCGGCGGCCAGCGACGAGACTTTCTTGCCTTCCAGCAGGTTGGTCTGGAAGCTGGTCAGCACCCCTGCGACGGACGTCCGGCTGATCAGGTCGATCGTGCCGGTCGCGGTCGCGCCGGGGACGCCGCTCCAGGTACGCGTCTTACCCGTGAAGATCGAGATCGCCTGAGCCGTCGTGAGGTTCGAGAGCGTGTTCGACTTGTTGGTGATGATGCAGATGCCGTAGCGGGCGATGGGGTAGAAGGTCAGCCCCGTGTCCGTCGGCAGCGGGTCACGCGAGACGTCGGCGATCGTCACCTTGCCGGCTTTGACGTCGTTGATGCCGATCTGCGCCCCGCCCTGGGCGATCCTGAACTTGACTTTGTTCGGGTGAACTTTCACGTACTTCTGGGCGAGCAGGTTGACCAGCGGGTAGGAGGCGGTGGCGCCGCTGATCGTGATCGTGGTGATCGCAGAGGCGCCCGCAGGCGCCGCGACCCCGAGCACACCGGCCGCCACAAGGGCGGCGGAGAGACGGCGGATGCGAGTCATTTTGCGAGGAACTCCGTTCGGGTCGTTGACAAATGATTGACAGGACAGTCGCTGGAACATACCATAATCCCGATAGTTTCGATCCAGATACTCTTATTTGTGATTATGATGCACCACGCGGGTTTTTCAACCCACAACCCGTGAGCTGACCCACCGTGTCCGAGACCCCAGAGACCCCCATCAGCCGGGCCGCCGAGCAGCGGCCCGTGAAGCTGCCCTCGAAGCGGGCCGGCGCGATCCTGGCCGCCGTGATGCTGGCGGTCGGGGTGGCGCTCGGGGCGGCGATCGGCCCGGCGCCCGATGCCTCGCTCGCCGGCCAGGATGGATTCGGCAAACGGCTGCCGCTGCTGCTGGCCGAGCAGCTGGCGGCACGCGCCGCGGCGGCGAAATCCGCCACGACGGCGCCGACGATCGAACCGCCGGCGATAACCCCCAGGCGACACCGGCCGCCGTCACGCGCAAACCGGCGAAATCATCCGCAGCGGCACCGGCGGCCGAAGAAGAAGCGACGAAATCGGAAGCAAAGGAAAAGACCAAGAAATCGACCCTGCCGGCGATCACCAACGTGTGGCTGATCGAGCTGGCGGGAACGGGCTTCGAAGCCGCGGAGTCCCAGCCGGCCGCGGCCCCCTACATCGACACCCAGCTGATCCCGGCGGCGACCTTCCTCGGCGGGTGGTCCGCGCTGCAGGCCGGCGCGTTCGCAACCGAGGCGGCGCTTGCGGTCCCGCCGGCGGCGGGCTCATCGCCGCCGCTCTTGCACTCGATCGTCCAGCCGCCCTGTCCCGAAGGCGCCGCAGGTGCCGCGTGCGCGCCGGAAACACCCGGCCAGATCACGGCCGCCGACGACTTTCTCAAGAGCACCCTGGCAACGATCACGAACACGGCCCTCTACAAGGAACACGGCGTGATCGTGATCACGTTCGCCTCGGTCGGCGTGGCCTCGCAATCCGAACTCCCCGCCGGCGCCTCGACGGCGACCCTCACCTACCAGTCACCCGCCGGAGCGGCGGTCCTGTCCCCGTTCGCCAAGGCGGGGCTGCGCTCGAAGGCGAGCTTCAACGCGACTTCACCCAGGCAGAGCCTCGAAGCGCTCCTGCACTGAGGAAGACCAGTCAACGAACCGAACGGAGACCCCGTTGCACCCATCACAACCAGCCCACCCCAAGGCCGCCCTGTGGCTTGCCCTGATCGTGGGCTCGCTCGCACTGCTGCTGGCTGCGCCCGCGGTCAGCCAGGCCGAAGAATCCAATCCCAACAACTACAACTGCATCGGCCAGCTCAAAGCGGGGACCCCGGAAGAAGGCAGCGAAGAACAGCAGGTCGCCTACTCCTTCTACTGCGATGGCCAGATCACCGGCTATCAGCTCGCGGCCCAGGTGCCCCTGACGGGCATCTCGAGCCCGCCGCTGGTCACCGAACTGACCGCACCGGCGCTCCTGGCCGGCGGCGGCAAGGCGCTGTCGGACACGTTCTCCTGCTCGGGTGAAGTTCCCGGCTACGCGCTCAACTGCGTCGGCACGGCGACCAAAAACGGCTACGAGCTGATCAGCGGCCAGTTCGCGATCGGCAAAAAGCTCTGCGTCGAGCCGCGCGTGGACCCGCTCTTGACGGTCACCTACGCGTATCTGGAAAAGGGCGTCATCACCCAGGCGATCGCAGGTCCATTCGATCTCGGCCGGCCGGCCGGCTGCCCGCCGGATGCCTACTCGGGCAGCACCCGCCTGAACCCGAAGCCGCTGATCATCACCCACAAGAAGCCGAGCAAGAAGCACAAGAAGAAGTCGGCCAAGAAGTCCTCGCACTCGCCGGCGAAGAAGCCGGCCCACAAGGCGGCGAAGCACTAGCCCCCACCTCCAGCCCCGGGCGGTGCCGCGAAGATCGGCGGCGCCCGGGGCGGGGTTCTCCTACAGCAGGCTGGTCGTCATCCGTTCGACCTCGGCGATCGAGGTCAGTCCTTCGCGGACCTTCTGCAGCCCGTCGTCGCGCAGGCGCTTCATCCCTTCCGAGAGCGCCACCGCAACCATGTCGTCGACCGAGGCGTGCTCGAGGATCATCGAGCGGATCTTCTCGCTGACGGTCATCACCTCATAGATGCCGACCCGCCCGCGGTAGCCCGACCCGGAGCAGCGCGAGCACCCGACGGGCTCGAACGGTTCGGCGCCCGCCAGGCCATGCTCGGCGAGGACCGAGTCGGAGACCTTCTGGGGGCGCTTGCAGTGCGCGCAGAGCGCGCGCACCAGCCGCTGGGCGACGATGCAGTCGACCGCGGAGGAGACGAGGAACGGCTCGATGCCCATGTCGATCAGCCGGCCCAGGGCGCTGGGCGCGTCTCGGGTGTGGAGCGTCGAGAGGACCAGGTGGCCCGTCAGGGCGGCCTCGACGGCGATGTGAGCGGTCTCCCGGTCGCGGATCTCGCCGACCATGATCACGTCGGGGTCGGCCCGCAGCATCGAGCGCAGGCCGACGTCGAAGGTCACGCCGGCCTTGGTGGCGATCTGCATCTGCTTGATCCCCGGGATCCGCTGCTCGACAGGGTCCTCGATGGTCAGGATGCTGCGCTCGCCGTCGTTGACGACATGCAGCGCGGCATAGAGCGTCGTGGACTTGCCCGACCCGGTCGGGCCGGTCACAGAACCGCGCCGTTGGGACGCTGGACCGCCTCGCTGAACCGTTTCAGCTCGGCCGGCTGCATGCCCAGGGACTCGAGCCCGTCGACGACGACGGACTTGTCGAGCACGCGCATGACGGCACCCTCGCCGTGGACCAGCGGCAGCGTGACGACACGGATGTCCACCCGGCGCCCGTCGACGGTCAGGGCGAAGCGCCCGTCCTGGGGGATCCGCCGCTCGGAGATGTCAAGGTCCGCGAGGATCTTGATGCGCGAGACGACGCCGGCCGCCATCTTGCGCTTGACGGTCGCCGCCGGGGCCAGGACGCCGTCGACCCGGAACAGGACCTTGGTGTCGCCCTCCTCGGGGTTGACGTGGATGTCGGAGGCACCCTGCTGGATCGCCTGGGCGACGATCGAATGGACGAGCTTGATGATCGGCGCGTCGTTGTCGGCCTCGTCGACGAGCATGCTGGCGGCGTCCTCGCCGTCCTCCTCCTCGACGAGGTCTTCGATCGACGCGTCCATCTGCGTCAGGCGCGCCAGCAGCAGGTTGAGGTCCTCGACCGACGCCGCGGCGGGGCGGATCCGCCGCCCGGTCATCATGCCCACGTCGTCGATCGTGAGGACGTTCGTGGGGTTGGCCATCGCCAGCACCAGGGCGCCGTCGTCGGAATAGCCCACCGGAACGGCCTGGTAGCGCTTGGCCGTCTCGACGCTGAGGAGGTTCACCGCACCCATGTCGAGGTCATAGACCGAGAGATCGACGAAGTCCAGGCCGAAACGCTCGGCCACGACACGGGCGAGCTGGTCGTGGCGCAGGATCCCCCGCTCGACCAGCACCAGGCCCGTCGGCCGGCCCTGTGCACGCGCCGCAGCGACGGCCTCCTCGACGGTCTCGAGGTCGGCGAATCCGAGGTCGACGGCCACCTCGCCGATCATCCGCGTGGAGCGCCCGATCTTCTTGGGCGGATACAGGCCGTGGTCACCCCCGCGGCCCTCGCGCGGCTTCTCGCGGCGCTCGTCCTCCGGGGCCCGCTCGGGCTCGGCCTTGGCCTTGGCCTTCTTGGGCGGCTCGGGAGGCTCGGGAGGCTCGGGCGGCGGCTGCCTATCGGCACCGTCCTCTGCCTCGCCCCCGTCGGCGGGCGGCTCGGAGACCTTGGTGCCGACGTGGTATTTCGCCGGCGGCTCTGTGTCAGCCGGCGCCGGCGCCGGCGCCTCGACGTGGTATTTGGCCGGGGGCTCGGGAGCGGCCGGCGCGGCGGGCGGAACCCGGTAGTGGGACGGGGGGGTCGGCGAACGGGGCGCGCTTGGCCCATCGTCCGGGGCCCCCGGCAGGGGGTCGGGGGAACCTGGCGCAGCGACGGTCGCTCCCGCGGCGGGGCCTGCGACGACGGTCTCGTGCCGTTCGCCCGATTCCTGCTTGGGCTCGAGAGTCGATTTCACCTTGTTGGTGATGAATTGCATGGCGTCGCCCATCACCATCCCTATCGGCACCCCCAGAGCCCGTCTTGACAGGGATGAGCGGGTTTTGAGAGGAACGCGTCAGCGTGGTGACCGGCCGAGCCCGTGCTCGATCGCGCCCTTCACCTGGGCATCGAGCGCGTTGAGCCGGTAGAGCGCGATCGCCTCCGGCGAGGCGAATCGCTGGCCCGCGGCCGCGTCGGCTCCGTGATGGCTGATCACGCAGTGCTCGAGCGCCAGACGGCGCTCGGCCTGCAGCGACGGCGGGGCGTACCGGGCGATCAGCCGCAGCCCCAGCTCGATGTGGCCCAGCAGCGCTCCCTCGGCGGTGCGCTCGATCTCGGCCCCGTAGGTGAACTCGCGCGTCTTGCCCAGGTCGTGGACGATCGCCGCGCTCAGCAGCAGGTCGCGGTCGAGCCGCGGGTGCAGCGGGCAAAGCTCGAGTGCCAGCTGGGCGACGGCGACCGTGTGCTCGAGCAGCCCGCCGAGGTAGGCGTGGTGGGAGCCCGCGGCGCCACGTCCCGGCGCCCCGGGAGGGCTCGGCGGGGAGCAGGGTGCCAGGCGGATCTGCTCGCGCAGGGCCTGATCGGCCAGGATCGCGTCCACCAGCCCCCGCAGGCCCGGGTCGTAGATCTCCCGCGCAAGGTGCTCGAGGAACCCCTCGAGCTCGTCCAGATCGCGGTAGGCGCTCGGCAGGAAGCTGCGCGGATCGGCGCCCTCGGCCCGCGCGATCTCGCGGACGTCCACCTGCAGCTGCTCACGGAACCGCTCGACACGACCGGCCACCCGCACCAGCTCGCCGCGCTCGAAACGGCCCGCCAGCAGGTCCGCGTCACGGAACGCCCGGCCGACGATCGAGCCGGTGCTGTCGCGCAGCTCGACGGTCAGGAAGGGCGCCCCGCCACGTGTCATCTGGCGCTCCTTGCGGGTGCAGGCAAAGATCCCGTCGAGCTCGTCGCCCGCGCGAAGCGTCGCGACCGTCTGGGCATCGTCGGCGGTTGTCGAGGTGGCGAAGGCGATCACCCCATGATGTACGGTGATTCGGATGCAACCCCTGATCTGGGACCGGCGCCCGAGTGGCCTCAGGGCCCCGGCGATGGTGTGCGCCTTCCAGGGCTGGAATGACGCCGGCGACGCCGCTTCGAGCGCCGTCTCCTTCCTCGCCGGCTCGCTCGAGGCGAAGCGCTTCGCCCGCCTGGACTCCGAGGACTTCTACGACTTCCAGTCCAACCGGCCCAACATCCGGCTGGGCGAGAACCAGCAGCGGAAGATCAGCTGGCCGACGGTCGAGATCTTCGAAGCGAAGGCGCCGCGGGCGCCGCGCGACCTGGTGCTGGTCCAGGGCACCGAGCCCTCGATGCGCTGGCGCTCCTTCTGCGGGCACATCGTCGACCTGGCCGAGGCGCTGGGGGTGCAGGTGGTCCTCACCCTGGGCGCACTGCTCGGCGACGTTCCCCATACCCGCCCGGTCCCGCTGTCAGGGCACGCCTCGGATGCCTCGATGTTCGAGCGCCTGGGGATCCAGCCCTCGGCCTACGAGGGCCCGACGGGGATCGTCGGCGTTCTGCACGCCGCCTGCGCGGACGCCGGGCTGCCCTCCGCCAGCCTCTGGGCGGCGGTCCCCCACTACGTCGCCGCCGCCGCAAACCCCAAGGCCGCCCTGGCGCTGCTGCGCCGCGTCGAAGTCCTGATCGGCGTCTCGATCGACGTCTCCGAGCTCGAGTCGGCGGCCGCGGACTATGAACGGCAGGTGGGCCTTGCGGTGCAGAGCGACCCCGACATCCAGGCTTTTGTCGAGCGCCTCGAGCAGGCCGCCCGCGAGGAGGAGGCCTCCCCGGCCGAGGTTCCCTCAGGGGACGCCATCGCCCGCGAATTCCAGCGCTTCCTGCGCCAGCGCGGACGCGAGGGCCGCTAGCGGCTCAGCCCTCGGCCGCCGGGCAGACGATCCGGTAGTCGCAGATCGCGCAGGCCCCGGGGGAGGGCGTCGGCTCGAAGTCCTGCCCCAGGATCCCCTCCCCGACCGTCAGGACGAGCTCGCGGACCGCGTCGGCGTCACTGTCGCTCCGCGGGACCGGTACGCGGACGTCGTCGAGGACGTAGTAATAGGCCTGGCGCGATGACTCGAGCTTCCAGTCCTCGCGCGCCGCGAGCGCATAGAGCGAGAGCTGGATGTCATCCTCGAGCTGCTCCGCGGTCTTGGGGCGCGAGGTCTTGTAGTCGATCAGCTCGTACTCGGCCTCGGCCCCCTCGGCCAGCCGGTCGACGCGGTCGACCCTGCCGCGAAGGTGGTGGGGGCCGAGCCGGAACGAGAAGCCGCGCTCGAACCAGACCGGCTCGGAGTCCTGTCCATGGAGGCGGGCGTGGTAGGTGGTCAGGGCGTCGCGGGCCTTCTGGAACAGCTCGCCGTCGGCCCCCTCCTGGCCGAACCCTCCCCGCCGCCAGCCGGCGTCGAGCAGCTCGAGCATCTGGGTCAGGGTGGTGCCGCCCTCGGAGTGGTAGCGCTCCAGGACCTGATGGACGGCGATACCGAAGCGCTGGTGGATCGTCTGCTCGGTGGGGATCCGCAGGACGCGGGCGAACTTGTAGCGCAGCGGGCAGCTGCGGTAGGTCTGGATGTCCGAGGCCGACAGGGCCAGCCCCTCCCCGCGCCGCGGCAGGAACGGGCCCAGCGAGTGCTCCTCGCGGAAGCCGACCGGCTGTGCCGGGGAGCCGTCCTCGCGCTCGGCGCCCAGCAGGCTCTCGTCGAGCGTCGAGGTCTGCAGGATCTCGCGCTGCATCGGCGTCGCCGCCGCCAGCAGCCTCACGTTGATGTCCGAGAGCGCCTCCTCGATGCCCTGGCCCTCGGGCCGCTGCATCAGCGCCGCCACCTTGACCAGCTCCAGATAGCGGACGACGCCGTGGGAGATGTCGAGGTCGGTGTCCAGCCGCAGCTCGCCGAGGCGCCCGGCGATCCGCGCCACGCCGCCGAGCAGCTCCTCACGGAGCAGCGCCAGCGTCGTCTCGAGGTGCTCCGAGGCGGCCTGGGGGGCCGGGCGCTCGCCCGGCTCGGGGAGCACGGCGGCCAGATGGCGCGCCAGCTCGCGCGTCCCTGCGGCGGGGTCGCGCGCGACCAGCTCGCGGCCCAGATCGAGCAGCCGTTCGAGGCTCTCCCGGCGCTCCTGAGCCTGCTCGGGGTGCAGCAGCGAGCGACCGGGGACCTCGAGGCGCTCGATCAGCCGGGCCAGGAAGACGTCGGGCGGGTAGGCGTCCAGGTCGGCCGAGGCGCCCCTGTGAAGCTCGACGAAGCGCTGGATCCGTTCGCGGGCCTCGGGCGGGACCTGCGGCGCCTCGGTCGCGGCGGCGAGTCCCACGACGAGATCGAGCTTGCGCCGCCGGGCGACCTGGATCACGCGGGCGAGATCGACCTGTCGCAGCCCGATCGGAGGTCGAGTCAGCGCGCGGACCACGGCCGCCGCGTCCTGCGGGTCGACCAGCAGCCGCATCCAGGCCAGCACGTCCCGGACCTCTGCGCGCTTGAGGAAGCGGCCCGCCTGAAGATCGGCCCCCGGCACGCCGGTCTCGCCCGGCGAGATCGCCGGCGACGCTGTGGCGATCCTCGAGATTGGCACGTTCCAAGGATACGCGGGCACGGTGGCGGCGCACGGCTACGCTCTGCAGGTGGACGTCATCGATTGGGGCGCCGCCCAGCGGATCGGAGAGCTGATCGCCGGCGTCGGCACCGCCGGCGGGGAGGGCGCGTCAGAAACCGGCTACGGCGGCCCCGGCACCGCCACCGTCGAGCCGCTGGCCCGCGACTTCGCCGCCCGCGTCAGCTCCTACAGCCTGCTCGAGCTGACCGGCGAGCTGCCGCCGCTGGAATTCGTCGACCGCCCCGCGTGGATCGCCGCGAACCTCAAGACGATGCGGCCGCTGCTGGCGCCGATGACCGATCGCCTGGGCGAACAGCGCGGCCTGCTCGCCGGGCCGATGCGCTCGGCCTCCGGGCTGATGCTCGGCGCCCAGGTCGGCGCACTGACGGGGATGCTCTCCCAGCGGGTCCTCGGCCAGTACGACCTCGCGCTGCTCGACGCCACGGTCGCCCCGCGCCTGCTGCTGGTCGCACCCAACCTCGCCCAGGCCGCCCGCAACCAGTCACTCGACCGTGACGAGCTCGTTCTGTGGGTGACGATCCACGAGATCACCCATGCCGTCCAGTTCTCCGGCGCCCCCTGGCTGCGGGAGCACATCGGCGGGATGCTTCGCGAGCTGATCGACGGGTTGCAGATGTCGGTGATCGGCGGCGTCGGGAACGGTGATCGAGACGAGGAGAGCGGGGGCGGCGGGCTGATCGGGAGGCTGCCCGACCCGGGCGAGCTGCGCCAGATGCTCGAGCGCGCCCGCAGCGGCGAGCTGCTGCGCCTGACCCTGGGCGAGGACCGCTGGCTGCTGGTCGAGCGGATGCAGGCGGCGATGTCCCTGATCGAGGGCCATGCCGAGCACACGATGGATGCGGTCGGAGCCGAGGTGCTCCCCACGCTGCCGCGCCTGCGGGCCGCGATGAACCGCCGGCGGAGCAGCAAAGGCCTGCCCTGGCGGGTCCTCGAGCGGCTGCTCGGCCTGGAGCTGAAGATGCGCCAGTACGAGGTCGGCAGGCGCTTCTGCGACGCGGTCGTCGACGCCGGGGGGCCCGAGACGCTGGCCCGTGCCTGGAGCGGGCCGGAGGCGCTGCCGGAGATGGCCGAGCTCGAACAGCCGCTCGTATGGATCGAGCGCGTCGGGCGCCTCGCAGCCTGAAACTCCCCCGTTTGCGGGACCGAACGCACGTTCCACCTGTCACAAGCTCCTGATTGCGATCTCCCGTGGTTACGGGCTGTTCACAGAGTGGTAGGATCCGGCTGTAACGATCTTTCCGGAGCGGGTTACAAACAGGTGTTCGCCTCTTGAAGCCCGAGGCGAGGATACGAACAGAAACCCAGACCGCACCTCGCACCCGGCGAGGACCGAAACAGGAGATCGCCCTCAAGATGCCTACCGCCAACACCACTTCCGCAAAACCCCGCGCCAAAGCCGCGCGCAAACCGGCCAAAGCGACCGCTGCCCGTCGCAGCCCCAGCAAAGCCAAAGCGACGACCAAGGCCAAAGCCTCACGCACCCGCACGGTCCACCAGGCCGAGTCGACCGCCCGCCAGGCGCAGGCCACCGCTCGCCAGGCGGAGCACGCCGCCCGCGACACCGCCGACGTCGTCGGCGAGTACGCCGAGCGCGCAGTTCTGATCCCGGTCGGCGCCGCGCTGATCGCCCGCGAAAAAGTCGTCTCGACAGTGACCGACACCGTCTCCAGCTACTCATCGAGCACCAAGGCCCAGGCGCAGCTGCGCCGCTTCGAGCGCCGCGGCGCCACGGCCCGCAAAAGGCTCGAGCGCGAGGTCCGCAAAGCCCGCGTCCGGGTCGAGCGCGAACTGCGCCAGCGCCGCAAGAACATCGGGACAACGCTCAACGACACCGTCAGCGAGATCGACGGCCGCCGCGAGAGAATCGTGAAGAACGGCAGCGACATCGCCAACCGCGTCCCCGAGATCGTGACCGAGGTCCAGGAGCGGATTCTCAGCCTGGTCTAGAGACCCCTTAACCCGACCGGCCTGGAGAGGGCCGGACCCGGGAGAGTCTGCCGACCTCATATCCCGTCGGCAGTAGTAGCACCCTCTCCTCCCTCGACCCGCGGGCGGCCCCCACTGCCCGCGGGTCATTTTTTTGCGGTCGTTCACGTCTCGGCCACCGGTCCGGCGGTCGCGGTTTGCCACAATGGGCGCTGTGATCGACAAGGACGAGATCCGCCGGGCCCTCGAGGTCGTCATCGACCCCGAGCTGCACCGCTCCATCGTCGAGCTGGACATGGTCCGCTCGATCGAGATCAGCTCCAACGGGGTCGTCGACGTGACGGTCTCGCTGACGACACCGGGATGCCCGATCAAGGGGCACTTCCAGAGCTCTGTGGCCGAGGCCGTCTCGGCCCTCGAGGGCGTGACCCACGTCAACGTCTACTTCGACGTCCTGACCGACACCCAGAAGGCGGCGCTGCAGCAGAAGCTCGGCCGCGGCAGCCTCCCGGCGGGCTCCCTGGCCCAGGTGGCAAACGTGATCTGCGTCGGCTCCGGCAAGGGCGGCGTCGGCAAGTCGACGCTGACGGCAAACCTGGCGGCGGCACTGAGCGCCGAGGGCAAGCGGGTCGGCGTTCTCGACGCCGACGTCTGGGGCTACTCGATCCCGCGCATGTTCGGTCTCGGGGCCACCCGGCCGGACGTCTCGGCCCAGCGCAAGATCATCCCGCTCGAATCCCACGGCGTGAAGGTCATGTCGATCGGCTTCTTCGTCGAGGAGGACGCCGCCGTCGTATGGCGCGGGCCGATGCTCCACAAGGCCCTGACCCAGTTCCTCCAGGACGTCGAATGGGGTGCCCTGGACTACCTCCTGGTAGACCTCCCGCCGGGCACCGGGGACGTCTCGATGACGCTCGCCCAGCTGCTGCCCCAGGCGAAGTTCCTGATCGTCACGACACCACAGCCGACCGCCCAGAAAGTCGCCCGCCGCTCGGCCCAGATGGCGGAGAAGGTCGACCTCGAGATCGCGGGTGTCGTGGAGAACATGTCCGGCTTCACCACCCCCTCCGGCGAGCGCTTCCAGATCTTCGGGGAGGGCGGCGGCCAGGAGCTCGCCGACGAGCTCGACGTGCCGCTGCTGGGCAAGGTCCCCCTGACGATGCCACTACGCGAGCAGGCCGATGCCGGCTCGCCGCTGGTCGCCGAGAACCCCGACGACCCGGCCGCTCAGGCGATCCGCCAGACGGCCCGCGGGCTGCTTGCAATCGCCCCTCCAGCGCTTCCCACCCTGCCGCTCGTCGAGGTCGCCGTCGCGGCGGCCCCGGAAGAGAGCCGGAAACCCGTGGGCATGTCGCTGCCGATGGCCTGAGCGAAGGCCCGCGCCGCCGGCGACATGCCCCTTCTCCCCCGCCGGGCACCCGCCCGCGGCCCCGTCTCGGCGCACCGGCGCAGCGCCCCGGGACGCTTGACAAGGACACGCCAACTGGAGGATCGTCTTCGAAATGTCCGTACCCGAGCAGCAGGAAACAGAGCCTGAGAATCAGCCCGAGGATCCGGCCGGGCCACCCGCCGACGGGATCGTCGAATTCGACGAACGCCGCGCGAAGATGGAACGGATGCGGGCCGAGGGAATCGAGCCCTACCCGGCGGTGACGCTGTGGAACACGCGCACCAGGATCGCCGATGTCCTCTGCGCCCACGATCCCGCCGAGCTGGGCGCGGGCGAGCATCCGGAGCTCCGCTACACGATTGCCGGGCGGCTGATCTCGCGTCGCGGCCACGGCAAGACGGCCTTCCTCGACGTCCGTGACCTGTCGGGCACCGTGCAGGTCGTCCTGCGCGTGGACTCGCTCGGGCAGGAGGCCTACGACCGGGTCCTCAACCTCGACATCGGCGACATCCTCAGCGTCGACGGCTGCGTCTATGTGACCCAGCGCGGCCAGCTGGCGCTCGAGGCGATCGAGTGCACGCTGCTGACCAAGGCCCTGCGCCCGCCTCCGGACAAGCACCACGGCCTCGGGGATACGGGCACGCGCTATCGCTATCGCGAGCTCGACCTGCTGGCCAACGAGGCCACCCGCGAGCTGTTCATCACCCGCAACAGGATCATCCTGGCGATCCGCGAATGGCTCGCCGAGCGGAACTTCGTCGAGATCGAAACTCCGGCGCTGCAGTCGCTCGCCGGGGGCGCCGGCTCGCGGCCGTTCACGACCCATCACAACGCCCTCGACCGCGACCTCTACCTGCGCATCTCCGTCGAGCTGTTCCTCAACCGCTGCATCGTCGGCGGGATGGAGAACGTCTACGACATGGGCAAGGTCTTCCGCAACGAGGGCATCTCCCACAAGCACAGCCCGGAGTTCACGATCATCGAGTTCATGTGCGCCTACTCCGACTACAACGACGTGGCCACGGTGACCGAAGAAATGTTCCGCGACGTCGCCCAGAAGGCCCTCGGGCGGACGGTCATCAAACGAAACGGCGAAGAGATCGATCTGGCCAAGCCCTGGCGGCGGGTGACGATGCGCGAGCTGATCTCCGAGCGCTTCGGCCTGGACTTCATGGAGTCCACCCGCGAGCAGCTGGCCGAGATCCTCGACGGACCGATGGATCCCGCCGCGACCTGGGCCGAGGTCGTGGCGGACATCTACTCGGAGAAAATCGAGTCGACGATCAACCAGCCGACACACGTCTTCGACTTTCCGCTCGAGCCCTTCCCGATCACCAAGCGCCACGCCGTCCACCCCGAGCTGGGGGAGCACTTCGACGCCGTCATCGGCGGCATCGAGCTGGTCAGCGGGGACACCGAGCTGAACGACCCCGTCGACCAGTGGCAGCGGTTCGTCGACCAGCGCAAGCGCCGGCTGATCGACGACGCCGACGTGCCCCACCCCAACGACGAGGAATACGCGCGTGCAATCGAGTACGGCTACTCGCCGACGGCCGGCGGCGGGATGGGCGTCGACCGGCTCGTCATGATCCTCACCGAACGCGACTCGCTGCGCGAGGTGATCCCGTTTCCGATCGTGAAGGACCTGCGATGAGCGCCCGGCCACGCAACAAGCTGAACCTCGATCCCGGGGTGATCGTGGCCTGCCGCCAGGCCGCAGCCAGGATCGCCGAGCAGGTCGCCGAGCGGATCGCCGGGCGCACGACCGTCTCGGTCGAGCGCAGCGTGACCCGCCTGCTCGGCGTCGACGGCGCCGATGC
Organism: uncultured Solirubrobacteraceae bacterium; assembly: GCA_963787765.1. Lineage (GTDB taxonomy): Bacteria > Actinomycetota > Thermoleophilia > Solirubrobacterales > Solirubrobacteraceae > Palsa-744. The sequence continues at coordinate 411,810 of CAWBEF010000019.1, forward strand.
GCTCGAGGCGCCGCTGCCCAACGTGCTCGTCGATCACGTCCACGACCGCGGCCGGCTCGGGCGGGGGATCGCCCACTGGCTCGGCAACGCGATGCTCCAGACCGAGCTCTCGCCGCAGCAGATCGCCGAGGCCGTCAGCGCCGGCGAGCTCGACCTGCTGGGCCTCGAGCAGGCCGAGGACGCGGCGATCCACGCGCGGGTGATCGAGGAGTGCCAGGCGCGCCTCGGCGAGATCTCCGGGCGCTTCGAGCAGCGGGCCGCGATGCGCGAGCGTCTCGGCGACCGTGACGGCACCCTGCGCTACGTCCTGACGGCGACCGGCGACGTCTACGAGGACGTCGTCCACGCCCGGGCCGTGGCCGAAGCAGGCGGCGACATCATCGCCGTGATCCGCTCGACCGCCCAGAGCCTTTTGGACTACGTCCCCTACGGACCGACGACCGAGGGCTACGGCGGCACCTTCGCCACCCAGGCCAACTTCCGGATCATGCGCGAGGCGATGGACGAGTGGTCGGAGCTTCACGGCCGCTACGTGCGGGTGTCGAGCTTCTGCTCGGGGCTGTGCATGTCGGAGATCGCCGCCATGGGCGCCTGGGAGGGCTTCGACAACATGGTCAACGACGCCCTCTACGGGATCCTCTACCGCGACATCAACATCGTCCGCGGCCTGATCGACCAGCGGGTCTCGCGGATGATCAACGGCTATTTCGGCGTCGTCATCAACACGGGCGAGGACAACTACCTGCGCACGGCCGATGCGATCGCAGCGGCCCCTCGGTGACGGCCTCCCAGTTCATCAACCATCAGCTCGCGCGGGACTCGGGCGTCCCCGACGCCCAGATTGGCCTGGGTGACGCCTTCGAGATCGACGTGCCCGTGACCAATGGCCTCCTCTACGAGTGGGCCCAGGCCGAGTTGACGCGAGAGCTGTTCCCGGACTGTCCGGTCAAGTACATGCCGCCGACCCGCCACATGGACGGCAACCTGTTCCGGACCCACGCGGCCGACACGCTCTTCAACCTCATCACGACCGCGACCGGCCAGGGAATCCAGACGATCGGCGTGCCGACCGAGGGGATCTTCACCCCCCACATCCACGACCGCGTGCTGGGCCTGCAGAACGTCGACTACGTCGCCAACAGCGCCCGTGACCTCGGCGAGGAGATCGAGTTCAAGCCCGGCGGGATCATCCAGACGCGCGCCCAGGAGGTTCTCGCGGGCGCGCGCGAGCTGCTCGAGCGGATCGCCGAGACGGGCCTGTTCGAGGCGATCGACGGGGCGACGTTCGGCGATGTCAGCCGCAAGGTCGACGAGGGCCGCGGGATCGAGGGGATCGTCGACACCGACGAGGGCTACCTGAACCCCGTCACCGAGTTGATGGGCCAGGCCTCCTATGCCTAGGGAGCTCGACCTGAGTGCCGTGCGCCCCTACGGCGACCATCTCGGCGACGGGCTGGTGCAGATGAGCTTCACACTGCCCGTCCCCTACTCGCTGGCGGCCCGCAAGGCGGCGCTCGAGCTAGCCGGCACGATGGGCTTCGAGGAGCCCGAGGTCGTCCACTACGAGCAGCTGACCGAGGGCTACACCTACTTCGTTATGTATGGGCGCTGCGCGGGGACCGTCGACTTCGCGGCCCTGCAGGGTGAGGGCTTCGACATCGAGTACATGAGCGAGGACGAGATCGAGCACTTCGCGGCGACGCGAATCGGGCGGCGGATCGTAGTCGTCGGGGCCAGCACCGGCTCGGACACCCACAGCGTCGGCATCGACGCGATGCTCAACCTCAAGGGCTACCACGGCCACCATGGCCTGGAGGGCTACCGGGCCTTCGAGACCCACAACCTGGGCAGCCAGGTGCCCAACAGCGTCCTGCTCGCGAAGGCGATCGAGGTGAACGCCGACGTGATCCTGGTCTCCCAGACGGTGACCCAGCAGAACCTCCACGTGCACAACCTGACCGAGCTGGTCGAGATGGTCGAGGCCGAGGGCAGGCGCGGGGACATGATCCTCGCGTGCGGCGGCCCGCGCGTGTCGAACGAGCTGGCCAAGGAGCTCGGCTACGACGCGGGGTTCTCCAAGGGCACCGAACCGCAGCATCTCGCGACCTTCGTCGTGCGCGAGCTGGCCGCGCGCCGGTCCGCCGAGCCCGTGACGGCCGGCTGAGCAGTTGAAGCTCTGCGAGCTGACCGCTTCGGCCCGCCGGCTGGCGCTGGTCGGGCTCGCCAAGAACACCGGCAAGACGGTCGCCCTGGCGGCGCTTCTGCGTGAGCTCGAAGGAGCCGGGAGGACGGTCGGGGTGACCTCCGTCGGGCGCGACGGCGAGGAGCACGACGTGATCGACTTCCGGATCGAGAAGCCGCGGGTGGAGCTGGCCGCCGGAAGCCTCGTCGCGACCACCGACAGCCTGCTGCGGGCCAGCGCGATCCCGAGCGAGCTGCTCGAGCGCACGGGCGTGCGCACCCCGCTGGGCGAGGTGCTGGTGGCACGCCTGAAGGGCCCGGGGGCGATCGAGGTCGCCGGCCCGAGCGCCGCGGCTGAGGTCCGCCGCATCAGCGACGCGATGCTCGGCTACGGCGCCGAGCAGGTTCTGATCGACGGCGCCATCGACCGCCGGGCGGCCTCCTCTCCGGAGGTCTCCGACGGTTTGGTCATGTCGACCGGGGCCGTCCTCAGCGAGCAGATCGAGGAGGTCGTCGAGCGGACCGCCGATGCGGTCGAACTGGTGCGCCTGGCGAGCCTCTCCGCGGACCCCCCGGTTGCGGGCAGGCTCCGCGAGCTGGCCGGGGCAGAGGAGCACGGTGGCGGGCTGGCGATGGGGGAGGACCCCGGTGATCTCAGGCCGCTGCCGCCCCGCTTCGTCCTGACGGCCGAGCCGGCGCTGATCGACGGGTTCCTGCGCGAGGGGCCCGCCCCTCGCTGGCTGCTGATCCCGGGGGCGGTGCCGGAGGCCTTTCTGGAGGGCCTCGTGCCGTTCGTCAGACGGACCGGGACGGCGCTGACCGTGCTTGCCGCAGACCCGACGCGGGTCTTCATCTCACAGCGCAGCGTCGCCTTCTACGCACGCGCGGGGATCTCGATCGAGGTGCTGAGACAGATCGACCTGCGCGCCCTGACCGTCAACCCCCTCGCCCCGCGCTCGCACAGCTTCGACTCGGCCCGGCTGCGTGCACTGCTCGCAGAAGCGATCCCGGACCTTGAGATCTTCGATGTGCTGCATCCGTCCTACACCGCCGGCGGGACGATGGGCCACCCGGCCGGGGGACGAGCCCCCGGCTAGGTGCCCACGCGCTCGTTGCGGTGCGCGTCGCGCTGGCGGTGCGACGGCGCCCAGGCGGCGCTCTGCCCGGCGGGGTTGCGCCGGATGCGCGGCTCGGACAGGTGCGGGTCGCCGGCGCCGCCGGCCCGTGGACCCGGCTCGGGCAGGGGTGCCACGACATCGAGGCGCTCCTGCTCGTGAGCCGGCTTGGAGACCCTGCTGGCGAACAGGTCGCGCAAGGCTCCAGCCGCCACCGTAGGCGCGCAGCTCGCGCTGGCGCTCCGCTGCGATCTGCATCGCTATGTGGTGATTGGTGTTCATGGACACACCATCGCCCCTCCCGGACCGGGCGTTAACACATTTAGACTGAGCTAAATGGTTGTGGCCGCGCTCCGCGGCCGGCCGATGATCCTCCGAACGCCAAATGATCCTTGCCCGCTTTCATACCGAGGCCCTCACCAGGGTCCGCTTCGCGATCTCGCCGATGTTCGAGATGATCCGCAGCGTCCACACGCTCGAGGACCCCGCCGGCAGTGCCCTGCACCTGCCCTGGGCCGATCGCGCACGCCAGGCCGCGGCGGGGCTTGACCTCTCGCCGCTGATCGCCCTGCAGAGCTCGGAGATCTACAACCCCGACTTCGTCAACCCCCCGCCGAGCAGCCCGCTGGTCGACTTCGAGGACGAGCTGGCGGTGATGGTGGCCACTCCCCTCATCGCAGATCCGCGCCGAGGTCCGGGCGCATTCGCCCGGACGGCCGTGCCGGCGGTGCTCGAGCCGTTCATCGATCGCCCGCGCCGGGCGATCGCCGAGCTGGCCGAGCTGATGCGCGCCTACTGGGAGCTGTGCCTTGCCGAGGACTGGCCGCGGATCCGCTCGCTGCTCGAGCAGGACGTCCTCTACCGGGCCCGCCAGATGGCCGACGGCGGCACGGCCCGGCTGTTCTGCGACCTCGACCCCTGTGTCGGCTGGAGCGACGGCGTCCTGCGGGTCGACTGCGGCGAGTGCGAGTCCGACCTGAACCTCGACGAGCGGGGCCTGCTGCTGGTCCCCAGTGCGTTCGTCTGGCCCAAGGTCACGTTCGTCACCGCCGAGCCGTGGCAGCCCTCGCTGGCCTATCCGGCGCGTGGCATCGGCATGCTCTGGAGTCCCGAGCGGGTCGTCCCGCCGGACGCCCTGGAGCGGCTGCTGGGCCGGACCCGTGCCTGCCTGCTGGTCGCGCTCGACTCCCCCCGCTCGACGACCGAGCTGGCCGGGGCGATGGGCCTCACCCCCGGAGGGGTCTCCCAGCATCTGGCCGTCCTGCGCGATGCCGGGCTCGTCAGCGGCCGGCGGGTGGCCCGCTCGGTCCTCTACATGCGCTCAGGCGAGGGCGACAGCCTGCTCGCCGCCGCCGGCGCTGACGGACAGGGGCCGACGGAGCGGCCGGCGCTCGAGGGCGCCGCGGCCGCCCGCTGATCCCTGGCGCCGGTGCTCAGCCGGCGGCCGCCGCGCCGCCGCCGCTCGAGAAGTACTCGGCGTTGAGCTGCGCGAACTTCTGCCACTCGTCCGGAAGCTGGTCCTCGGCGAAGCACGCGTCGACCGGGCAGGCCTCGACGCAGGCGTCGCAGTCGATGCACTCCTCGGGGTCGATGTAGAGCATCTCGGCCGCGTCGTATCCGGGCTCGTCGGGCGTCGGGTGGATGCAGTCCACCGGGCACACCTCGACGCACGAGTTGTCCTTGGTGCCAATGCACGGCTCGGCGATTACGTAGGCCATTCGCTTCTTTCTTTGGGTCGGTTTGCGGGGGCTTCTCAGCGAGAGGGGCATATTGTACGAATCATGCTCCTGCTTACCGGTGCAACCGGCCTGGTGGGGTCGACGCTGCTGACGCGGCTGCTGGCCGAAGGCACCGAGGTCCGCTGTCTCGTCCGCGATCCCCGCCGCCTGGGCAGCCAGCGTGTCCGGGTCCAGATCGCGCTGGGCGACCTCACCGACCCCCCCTCCTTCCGCAACGCCCTGCGCGGCGTGGACACGGTCGATCCACCTGGCGGCGGCGATCCGCGATCAGCCCCACGGCTCGATCGAGGAGCTCAACGGGATCGCGACCTGGCGCATGGTCGAGGCGGCCGAGCGCCAGGGCGTCGAGCGCTTCGTCTTCTTCTCGGCCCTGGGCGCCTCGACGCACCACCGGACCCGCTGCCTGCGCGCCAAGGCGCTGGCCGAGCAGGCAGTCCGCGATGCGGCCCTCCAGACGATCGTCTTCGCGCCCTCGATCGTCTACGCACCGGGCGACCCCTGGCTGAGCCTGCTGGAGCGGATGGCCTGGGCGCCCGTGATGCCCGTCTCGGGTCGCGGCCGGGCGCGCTTCCAGCCGATCTGGGCGGAGGATGTGGCTGACTGCGTCGCCGCCGCGCTGCACCTGACGGGGGGCGAGCGCCATCGCCGTTTCGAGCTGGCCGGGCCGCAGACGCTGAGCCACCAGGAGATCGTCCGCACGGTGCTCCGTGCCGGCGGGCGCAGCCGCCCGATCATCAACGTGCCGACGCCGATCGTCTCGCGCTCGCTGCGCCTGCTCGAGGGCGCGATGGGCACGCGGGCACCGGCGACATGGGACGAAGCCGAGCTGATGGAGGTCTCGATGCTCTCGAGCCGCGGCACGGCCGACGCGGCGGCCCTGGGCGTCGAGCCGCACGAGATGACCGCCGTGCTGCAGACCGCCTGAGCTCAGCCGGAGACGGTCTGGCCGACCGGGGCGCGCCTGTCGGCCCAGGGCAGGGCGGCCTCGAGCTGGGCGGCAAGGGCCAGCAGCCGTCCCTCACCGGCGGGCGAGCCGACGAGCTGCACGCCCAGCGGCAGCCCGTCCTCGCCCTCGTAGAGCGGCAGCGAGACGGCCGGCTGACCGCTCGCATTGAAGACGGGGGTGAAGGGCGTGAACAGCCCCGAGCGGGTGAACGTCGACATCGGATCCTCGGCGGCCGTGTCGAGCGTCCCCAGCGGCAGCGGCCGCTCGGCCAGCGCGGGCGTCAGCAGGGCGTCGTAGTCGGCCAGCCAGCCGACCAGGCGCCGAGCGTAGGCCTGCAGGCGCACGACGGCCGCCTGTGCCTCGAGCGTCCCGAGCTTGGAGATCATCGAGAAGATCGCCCAGCTCATCGGCTCCATGTCATCGGCGCCCGGGACGCGCCCGGCGACGTGACCGGAGTAGGCGATCGAAAGCGCGATCTGGCTCGAGAAGACGACACCGAAGAGCTCCGAGAGCCCTGGCTCCTGCCACGGCGGGTCCACCTCGATGACCTCGTGGCCGAGCGAGCGCAACAGCTCCGCCGCGCTGTCGGCGGCGCTCGCGCAGACGGGGTCGACGTTCGCCGTCGCGACCGGCGGGAGCTTGCTCATCGCGATCCTCATCCGGCCCGGGTCGCGACCGGCGGTGGCCGCGAACGGCTCGGCCGGCGGCGGCGCCCAGGTCGCGTCGCCGGGCTCGTAGCCGGCGAGCACGTCGAGGATCGCGGCCGTGTCGGCGACCGTCCGGGTCAGCATCCCGTCGATGCCCAGCGAGGAATCACCCAGTTCGGGGGCCGCCGAGATCCGCCCGCGGCCGGGCTTCAGCCCGACCAGGCCGCAGCAGGCCGCCGGGATGCGGACCGAGCCGCCGCCGTCGTTTCCGTGGGCCACGGGAACCAGCCCGGCGGCGACCGCCGCGGCCGCGCCGCCGGAGGAGCCGCCCGGGGTCCGTTCGAGGTCCCAGGGGTTGCGGGTGGGGCCGAAGATCCGGGCCTCGCTGGTCGGCAGGATGCCGTACTCGGGGAGCGTCGTCGTGCCCACGATCACGAAGCCGGCGTCGCGCAGGCGGCGCGTCACGTTGTGGTCGTAGTCGCAGCGGTAGTCCTGCATCAGGGCGCAGCCATAGGTCAGGCGCAGCCCCGCGACGGGCCGGTTGTTCTTGATCGCCACGGGCACCCCGGCGAACGGGCGCTGATCGCCGGGCTCGATCTGCGCGGCACTCGCCAGGGCCCGCTCGCCGTCGACCTCCACGAAGGCGTTCAGCTCGGGGTTCAAGAGCGCGATCCGCTCGAGCGAGATCTGCACCAGCTCGCGTGCGGAGACCTCGCCGGAACGCACCATCCCGGCAAGCTCGCCGGCGGAACGGAACATCAGATCACTGTCGGACATCGCCTCTCCTCCCCGATTCAGACGGCGGGCCACGGCGGCGCCGTGCCTCCCAACGGCGCTTCAGCCTACTCGTGCGGCCATTCCTGCGACGATAGGGCCCTGCCCACAAGGCAGCTCCCCCCGTCAAGCATCAAGCTCAGAAAGCGAGTGCCATGAGCGCGGTTCAGTCAGCACCGGAGGTCCAGTCGGGCCTCGAAGGAGTCGTCGCCTTCGCCACCGAGATCGCCGAGCCCGACAAAGAGGGTGGCGCGCTGCGCTACCGCGGCGTCGACATCGAAGATCTGGTCGGCTCCGTCCCCTACGAGCAGGTCTGGGGCCTGCTGGTGGACGGCCACTTCAAACCCGGCCTGCCACCGGCCGAACCCCACGCTCTGACCGTCCGCTCGGGCGATCACCGCGTCGACGTGCAGTCGGCCCTGGCGATGCTCGCCCCCGAGTGGGGCTTCGGCCAGCTGATCGACATCACCGACGAGGAGGCCCGGGACAACCTGGCCCGCGCCTCTGTGATGGCGCTCTCGTTCGTCGCCCAGTCGGCCCGCGAAGCAGGGCAGCCGCCTGTCCCCCAGACGGAGATCGACCAGGGCCGGACGATCCCCGAGCGATTCCTGATCCGCTGGCGCGGCGAGGCCAACCCCGACCACGTCAAGGCGATCGACGCCTACTGGGTCTCGGCGGCCGAGCACGGCATGAACGCCTCGACGTTCACCGCACGGGTCGTCGCCTCGACCGGCGCAGACGTCGCCGCGGCGCTCTCGGCGGCGGTCGGCGCGCTGTCGGGCCCGCTGCACGGCGGCGCCCCCTCGCGCGTCCTGAAGATGCTCGAGGAAGTCGAAGCGATGGGCGACGCCGAGCGCTGGGTCTCCCAGGCGCTCGACCGTGGCGAGCGGCTGATGGGCTTCGGGCACCGGATCTACAGGGCCGAAGACCCACGCGCGCGGGTCCTGCGCAGGACGGCCGGCGAGCTGGGCTCGCCCCGCTTCGAAGCCGCCGAGGCGCTCGAGAAGGCCGCGCTGGCCGAGCTTCAGGCGCGCCGCCCCGACCGGGTGCTGGCGACCAACGTCGAGTTCTGGTCGGCCGTGATCCTCGACCTGGCCGAAGTGCCGGCCGACCTGTTCACGCCGATGTTCACCTGTGCCCGGGTGGCCGGCTGGTCGGCCCACATCATGGAGCAGAAGCGCGAGGCCAAGCTGATCCGCCCGACGGCGAAGTACGTCGGCGCGGGACCGCGGCCGGTCTCCGCGGTCGAATAGGAGAGCGCCATTGGCCAAGGTCTTCGACGGGGTCGACGCCCGGCTGCAGGAGTGGATCGCCGCGCAGGCGCTCTTCTTCGTGGCCAGCGCGCCCCTGTCGGAGGCGGGTCACGTCAACGTCTCGCCGAAGGGGCCGATCGGGACGCTGAGGATCCTCGACGAGCACACCGCCGCCTACCTGGACATGGTCGGCAGCGGCGCCGAGACGATCGCCCATCTGCGCGAGAACGGCCGCCTCGTCATCATGCTCTGCGCCTTCTCTGGCCCGCCGCGGATCGTCCGCCTGCACGGGCGCGGCGAAGTGGTCCCCGCCGCCGACGAGCGCTACGCGGCCCTGTACGAGGAGTGCGCCTTCGAGGAGACGGGCGTGGCCGCGGCGAGGCGAGCGATCGTCCGTCTCGAGATCGACCGCGTCGCGGATTCCTGCGGCTACGGGGTCCCGCTGATGGCCTACGAGGGCCAGCGCCCCCACGCGGAGGCCTGGGCGCTCAAGCGCCTGCGCACCGGCGGGCCCGCGGCGCTGAGGGACTACCAGCGCGAGAAGAACTCGCTCAGCCTCGACGGGCTGCCGGCCCTCGATTAGCGCTCGCCGGCGCTCACAGCGCCAGGGCGCGCTCCACGATCGCGCCGCCGTCGCTACCGCGCGGCAGGTCGCCGAAGGCCAGCCCCCGCGAGCCAAGGCGGGCGGCGCAGAACGCCTCGCCGGCGCCGGCGGGCGCATGGCGGAGCATCAGGCTCGCCTGCAACGCCAGCGCCATGTCCTCGGTCGCCCGGCGGGCCGACCATTGAGCCGACGCGGGATCGGAGATCAGCTCCTCGACAGCCTTGCCGGTGGCGGCGAGATGGGCGTCGAAGAGGGCATTCGAGCCCTCGGCGACGGCACACTCGGCGAGGAAGGCCGGGGCCGCCTCCGGCTCGCGGTGGAGCGCGCGCAGGACGTCCAGAGCGATCACGTTGCCGGAGCCCTCCCACACCGTTCCCAGCTGGATGTCCCGGTAGAACTGGGCCATCGGGGCCTCCTCGATGTAGCCGTTGCCCCCGAGGCACTCGAGCGCCTCGGCCGCCATCGGCGCTCCCCGCTTGCAGATCCAGTACTTCATGACCGCGAGGCCCAGGCGGCTGAAGGCCGCGTCGGCCGGCGCGTCGGAGTCCAGCGCCGCCGCGATCCGCAGGTCGGCCATCGTTGCCGCTTCGGACTCCAGGGCCAGATCAGCCAGCACGTTGACCATCGCCGGCTGGTGGGCCAGTGGCGCCCCGAAGGCGTTGCGGTGGCGGGCATGCCAGACGGCCTCGGCGAGCACGCGGCGCATCATCCCCGTGACGGCCGTCATCGTGTCCATCCTGGTCCAGATCAGCTGCTCGACCATGAAGGCCGTTCCGCGGCCCTCCTCGCCCAGGATCCGCGCCGGCAGATGGTCGTACTCGACCTCCGATGAGGCAAGGCAGCGACCCCCCAGCTTGTCCTTCAGGCGCTGGATCCGGAAGCCCGGATGGGGGCGCTCGGCGACGAAGCAGGTGATCCCGTTCTCGGTCTGGGCGAGCGTCACGAAGACATCGAAGACAGGGTGGGTGCAGAACCACTTGTGGCCGGTCAGCTCATACAGGCCGTCGCCCACCGGCTCGGCGACTGTCGAGTTGGCCCGCAGGTCCGAGCCGCCCTGCTTCTCGGTCATGACCATCCCGGCCTGGGCGAAGTGCTCGTAGTCGGGCAGCGTCAGGCGCTCCTCCCAGGCGGCCGCCAGGGCCGGGTCCTGGCGCAGCGTCGGGACGGCCGCATAGTTGATCGCCATCGGGCAGCAGGGACCGGTGTCGAGCTGGTTGAAGAGGTGGCACATCGCGGCTCGCACGACGTGGGCGCCGGGGCGCTGCTCGCGCCAGGGCAGCGAGTTGACTTCGCGCTCGACGCCCAGCCGCAGCATCCAGTGCATCGAGGGGTCGTAGTCGATCTCGTCGATCCGGTTGCCGAAGCGGTCATGGGTCCGCAGCACGGGGATGTTGCGCTGGGCACGCCTGGCATGGGCCAGCGCCTCCTCGCAGGCCACGATCGCGCCGAAGTCCCGGACCCGGTCAAGGCCCCACTCGCCGCCCTCGCGAATCAGCGCCTCACGCAGCGCCGGGTCGGCATCGAAGGCGTTGTGCCCTTCCAGCGGCGGCGGCTGGTTGATCACCTCGTGGGTGACGGCGGTGCGGGATCTGCTGGCGCTGGCCATCGGTCCTCTCCTTCGCTCGCTCCCCTGAAGCCTGGAATCTAGCGCGCGCCCGCGCCCGCGTGCAGATCCTGCGGGCGCCCGCAGGAAAGACAGAGGGCCCGGCAGCATGCCGGGCCCTCGCCTTCACTTCTCGACAGCCTGGACGGCTGGCTACATCATCCCGCTCATGTCGGGCATGCCGCCGCCGCCACCGGCGCCTTCCTTCTCGGGAACCTCGGCGACGATCGCCTCGGTCGTGAGGATGTTCTTGGCGATCGAGGCCGCGTTCTGCAGTGCGGACCGGGTCACCATGGCCGGGTCGATGATGCCTTCGGCGACGAGATCGACGATCTCGTTGGTGCCGGCGTTGAGGCCGTGGCCTTTCTTGGCCTTACGCACATCGTTGACCACGACGGACCCCTCGAGGCCCGCGTTCTCTGCGAGCTGACGCAGCGGCTCCTCGAGCGCCCGGAGCACGATGCGGGCGCCTGTGCGCTCGTCATCGGAACCGTCCGCCGAAGCGCCGTTCTCGCCGATGGAGATGGACGAGGAGGCCTGCAGCAGCGCGACGCCACCACCGGGGACGATGCCCTCCTCGAGCGCCGCACGGGTCGCCTGGAGGGCGTCCTCGACACGGTGCTTCTTCTCCTTCATCTCCGTCTCGGTTGCCGCGCCGACCTTGACCACGGCGACACCGCCGGAGAGCTTGGCCAGACGCTCCTGGAGCTTCTCGCGGTCGAAGTCCGAGTCGGTGTTGTCGATCTCGGCTTTGATCTGCGCGATGCGGCCCTTGATCGCAGCGGCGTCACCTGCACCGTCGACGATCGTGGTGTTGTCCTTTGCGACCACCACGCGACGGGCACGACCGAGCTGAGAGACCTGTGTGTTCTCGAGCTTCAGGCCCATCTCCTCGGTGATCACCTCGCCGGCGGTCAGGATCGCGATGTCCTCGAGCATCCGCTTGCGGCGGTCGCCGAAGCCCGGAGCCTTGACCGCCACACCCGTGAAGGTGCCGCGCAGCTTGTTGACGACCAGCGTCGCGAGCGACTCGCCCTCGACGTCCTCGGCGATGATCAGAATCGGCTTGCCGCTCTGGATCACTGCCTCGAGCACCGGCAGCACGTCGCGCACAGAGCCGATCTTCTGGTTGGCAATCAGGATGTAGGGGTCCTCCAGCACTGCCTCCATGCGGTCCTGGTCGGTGACCATGTAGGGCGAGATGTAGCCCTTGTCGAACTGCATCCCCTCGGTGAACTCGAGGTCCATGCCGAACGTCTGGCCCTCCTCGACGTTCACGACGCCGTCCTTGCCGACCTTCTCGATCGCGTCTGCGATGACGTCGCCGATCTCCTCGTCGCCGGCCGAGATCGTCGCCACGCGGGCGATCTGGTCCTTGCCGGAGACCTCCTTGGACTGCGAGGCGATGTTCTTGACGACCTCGTCGACTGCTTTCTCGATGCCGCGCTTCAGCGCCAGCGGGTTGGCACCCGCGGCGACGTTCTTCAGACCCTGGCGAACGATCGCCTGGGCGAGGACGGTGGCCGTCGTGGTCCCGTCACCGGCGACGTCGTTGGTCGCGGTTGCGACCTCGCGGACGAGCTGTGCGCCCTGGTTCTCGAAGACGTCCTCAACCTCGATCTCACGAGCGATCGTGACACCGTCGTTGGTGATCGTGGGGGCGCCGAACTTCTTGTCGAGGACGACGTAGCGACCCTTCGGGCCGAGCGTGACCTTGACCGCATTCGCGACCGCGTCGACACCCGCCTCGAGGGCCGAACGGGCCTCGGCGTTGTACTTGATCTCCTTGTGAGCCATGTTCTTCTCAGTTCTCCTTAAGCGACCTTGGCGAGGACATCCGACTCGCGCAAAACGAGCAGATCCTCACCGGTGTCCGGGTCCTTGATCTCGGTCCCGCCGTACTTGCTGTAGAGGACCTCGTCACCCTCTGCGACATCCATCGGGATGCGCTTGCCGCTCTCATCGAGCCGTCCATCGCCGGCGGCGAGGACCTTGCCCTTCTGCGGCTTCTCCTTCGCAGTGTCGGGGAGCACCAGGCCACTCGCCGTGGTCTGCTCCTCCTCGATTGCCCGCACGATCAGACGATCGCCCAAGGGCTTTAGCTTCATATTCGAAAAACCTCCATCTAGAGAATGCGACTGCCGGCTTGCAGCCACCGTTCGGTGGCCGGACCGCCCTCTTCTGGCACTCTCGGGGTGAGAGTGCCAACTTGCTACACCAATATATAGAAGATCTGCGCGCGCAAGCCAACCTTCGGCACTCGCCTTGCGAGTTTGCCGATCCGGCGCGCCGCTGCAGCCCGGGGGCCGCTAGTTCTGGGCGCCGCCGAAGCCCTTCATGGCCTCGGTCATCCCCGTGGGGGTGTCGAGGATCTGCGAGAAGCGGACGACCGTGACGACGTCCTCCGGGGAGACCGAGCGCCCGTAGATCTGTTCGAGGAACTTGATCAGCTCCTCGTGGCGGCGGAACTCGGGGTTGTCGTGCTTGATGTCCCGCGGAGAGAGCTCGGCCAGGCGCATCACCTCGACCTGGTCGATCACGGCTTCGAAGATCCGTTCGCGCGGGGAGTACTGAAAGCCGATCGTCACGAGGACAGCCTGGTTCTTGCGGTACTTGCCCGACTTGTCGCCCAGGCGGATGGTCGCCGTCTTGCGGCCCCGCTTGAGCTCGTCGGCGAAGATCGTGGAGTAGAAGTTGAGAACCTGCATCCGGGGCAGGCTACCGCTCTTTATCGAGGTAGGCGATCGCCAGCGACACCATTTCACGCTCGGCATCGTGGCTGAGGTCCTCCAGCGCCTGCTCCAGAGGGATCCAGCGGACCTCTTCGACCTCGTCGTCGTGGTCGGCCGTGTCCCCGCTGAGGTGGCTGAACAGGAAGAACGAGACGGACTTGCCGATCGTCCGCCCGTCCCGCCGGTACCAGTAGCGGGTCTCGCCCAGCTCGCTGACGGGCTCGGCGACGATCCCCGTCTCCTCGCGGACCTCGCGCGCCGCCGCCTGGACGGGCGTCTCGCCCGGGTCGACATGACCCTTCGGCAGCGCCAGGACCCGCGAGCCGTCGGCCGCGCGGCGTGTCGGGACGATCACGACGACCTCGCCGTCGCGGACGACGACGCCGCCGGCGGAGAACTCGCGCGCCTGGCCCTTGCGGGGGCGGCCCGTGACGGGCACGGTGGCCGCGGCCGGGGCCGGCTTGGCCCGCCGGCGCCGGCGGCGCCGATCAGAAGACATACTGGCTCAGAGCCTGCGGATTGTGGACCACGAGCCTGCCCCTTCCCTGGGAGATGACGCCGGCCCGCTCGAGCACGGCCAGAAAGCGACTGGCGGACTCGCGCGAGGAGCCGGCCAGCTGGGCCAGGTCGGCCTGGGTCGCCGTCACGAGCACGTCGGCGGCGGGCTGCCCCGAGGCGACCTGCTCGGCGACCAGGTTGCCGAGCACGACGGCGACGCGGCTCTGGACCGTCTGGAAGGACTGGCGCGAGAGACGCTCGTTGGTCTCCCTCAGCCGGCGCCCCAGCGCGATCACCAGGCGGGTCGAGATTTCGGGGTGCTCGATCATCAGCCGGCGCATGTCGGGGCCGAGAACGCCGATCACGCTGGTCGTCTCGATCGCCTCGACGGTCGCCGAGCGCCGCTCGTCCTCGAACATCGCCAGCTCGCCGAAGATGTCGCCGGGGCCGAACGTCGCAAGCGTGATCGTGCGTCCGTCCGGGTGGCTGCGGATCGCCCTGGCGTGGCCCTCGCGAACGACGTAGCAGGTGTCGCTGGAGTCCCCCTCCCGGAAGACCGCCTGGCCCGGCTCGAAGCGCCGCGGCACCGAGACCTCGGCGATCCGCTCGAGATCGCCCCGTTCGAGGGTCGAGAAGACGGGCACCCGCCCGAGCAGCTCGACGACATCGTCCTCGCTCATCGCTAGGACATACCACAACCGGGGTAGCCGGACTGATCCCGGCGCTATCGTCCCGGGCATGTCGATGCGCACGGCCGTGGCCGTTCCCGCCGTCCTCTCGCTGCTGGCGTGCACCGCCCTCACCGGCGCGGCGGCCGGCGCCCCGGCGAGCAGCCGGACGGGCGCCGAAACCACGCTCCTGGCGTCGCTCGTGCGCTCGCCGCTGTTGTGGGCGACGATCGATGTCTGCAGCCCGTCCGACCAGCCGAACACCGTCGGCGTCCGCGGCTCGATGCCCGGCGACGGCAGGGCCCGCGACCAGATGTACATGAGCTTCCGGCTGCAGTACGAGGACGCCCAGACCAAGCAGTGGTTCGACCTGCCCGGGCCGGCACAGCTGCAGTTCGTCCATGTCGGGGCGGGTGCCTCGATCAGGCAGGGCGGGCGCAGCTTCCAGCTGCAGCCACAGGCGGGGAAGCCGGCGTTCATGCTGCGTGGAGTCGTCGAATTCCAGTGGCGCCGTGCGGGGCGGGTGCTCCAGTCAGCGACGCGGACCAGCACCGCGGGCCACCGGAGCCTGGCCGGCGCTGACCCGGCGAGCTACTCCAGCGCCGGCTGCCTCATCGGCTGAACAGCCGGGGATCGTTGGTGATGATCCCGTCGACACCCATGGCGCTCAGCTGCTCGATCCTGCGGGCGTCGTCGACGGTCCACACGTAGAGTTCCCCGCCGCCCTCGCGGACCGCTCGCACGAGCGCCGGGGTGACGACCCGCCAGTGGGCCATGATCGCGTCGAAGCGGCCCTCCAGGAGCGCCGCCCGGGCGCGGCGAGGCAGCATCGCCCGGTAGCCGGTGAGGATCGCGAGCGCCGGGATCGCCGTCAGCATGTCGGTCGTGTAGTCGCGGCGGACCCGGGGCACCGACCAGCCCAGGCGGAGCGTCGGCTCGGCCTCGCGGATCAGCGCCAGGCCAGGCGGGAACATGCCGCTGATCAGGCTCCGCTCGACCAGGCCCCGCTCGCGCAGGGCGGCGAGCACGCGCAGCTCATAGCCGGGCAGCTTGATGTCGACATCCAGCTCGATTCCCGCGAAAGCCGGCCCGGCGAGGTGCTCCAGTGCCTCCTCGAAGGTCACGGTCGGGCGCCGTGCGGCGTCCTCGAGATCGTGGGCGACCAGCAGGCGCCCGCTGCCGTCGGGGCGCTCGGAGAGGACGTCCAGCTCGATCATGTCGACGTCGTGGAGCAGGGCCGCATCGAAGCTCGCCAGCGTGTTGCCCTGCTCGATGTGGGCTGCGCCCTTGTGCCCGACCCGGCGCGGGCGGCGGGCGGCGGGTCGCTCGGGCTCGGGGGTCGGTGCGCTCATCACCATCAACCTTTGCAGAGCGACCGGGCGGGCCCCACTCATGCCGGCCCCGCCCGGCGAGGCTCAGGCGCTCAGCGTCAGCCGCCGCGGGCCGGAGTGAAAGCCCAGCTCGATCAACAGGGCCGCGAACGGCGAGGCGATCGCGCTCTGCCCGTCGATCCGCTCGAGCGACAGCTTGCCGACCCGTCCGCCGCGGACGGCGTCGGCCAGCGCGCCCAGCGCCAGGCGGATCGGGTCCTCCCTGCCGGCCGGCTCGCCGCCGGGGGACTCGAGCAGCGTGCTCAGGCCGCGCCCGCCGCGCTCGACATAGAGGACCGGTCGATCCTCCACCAGCACCACGTAGGCGCCCGCGACGCGGGCCGGCCGGCGCTCGGAGGCCTCCCGCCTGGGCCACGGCAGGGCCCCGCCGTAGGGCTGGGCCGGGTCGGCTGCCGCGAGGACCATCGTGCGCGGCCCCTCGCCGGCCCTCACGGGGGCGGCCCGCAGGCGCTCGACGGCGCCCGGCAGGGCGAACTGCGCGCCGCCCATGCCCTCGATGAAATAGCCCCGCCGGCAGATGCCCAGCGTCTCGAGCTTCGAGAAGGTCTCGTAGAGGATCGAGAAGCCGCCCCGGATCCCCTCGGCGAGGACCTGCTCGCGGGTCACGATCCCGTAGCGCTCGAGCAGCAGCTCGGCCAGGACCCGGCGGCGCTCGGCTGAGGTGGCCGCGTCCGGCTCGCCGCCGAAGACGCTCGCGCTGAGTGACCAGCGCCCCTGGACCTGGGATTGCGCCCCGGTCGAGCGGCGCCCGGCGAAGCGGGACCGCGACGGGCTGCGGAGGCCCCGCCGGCCTTCGGCCAGGGAGGCCGAGGAGCCGGCCCCGCGCGCGAGCGACAGGCGCGGTGCGCGCAGCGGCGCCCAGGCGTCGTTCGTCGCCTCCCCTGCCCAGACGAGATCCCAGAGCGCCTCGCGCAGCGCGTCGCCGGGGGCGTCGATCTCGGCCAGCAGGTCGGTGAAGAAGCAGGGGCCCCGGGCGAGTCGCGCGCGCAGGAGCTCGTGCGCGGGCTCCTGCGGCGGTGCGCCCGCCGGGGCGCGGGCGGGCGCCGGGGGGCCGATCGCGGGGGCATCGTCACGGAAGTAGAGGGCCACCCGTCCCGAGCGCCCGAGCGGCCCGGCCCCGACCCAGACGAGCTCGCCGCTGGCACAGAGCGTGTCGAGCCAGCTCTGCGAGTAGGCGCCGGTGCGCCGCGGGAGGATGTCGCGCTCCCAGTTCTCGACCGGCAGCGCCAGGCCCTGCAGCGGCACGAGCACCTCGCGCAGCCGGTCGATCCCGGCGCCCGCGGTGCTGTGGCGGTCGACCCCCTGCCAGGACGGCAGGAAGGCCGCCAGGCGGCTCTCCTCGGCAGGCTCGATCTCCTTGCGCAGGGCCGCCAGGGAGGCGCGGCGCAGGCGGCGCAGGACCTCCACGTCGCACCAGTCCCGGCCGCTGCCACCCGGCCTCAGCTCGCCCCTGACGAGGACCCCGTCACGCTCGAGCTCGCGCAGTACGGCGGCGCTGTCGACGCCGTAGCGGGCATGGAGATCCTCCGCGGAGAACGGGCCGTGGGTCCGTGCGTAGCGGGCGACGAGCTCGCGCAGGGCATCGGGAACGGTGGCGATGAAGGCCTCCGGCAGTCCGCCTGGCGGGGCGGCGCCGAGGGCGTCGCGGTAAAGGCCCGCCTCGTCGGCGGCGATCAGCCTGGGCTCGCCCCCGATCCGCAGCTCGACGGCCCGCCGTTCCCGGCGCAGCTCGCCCAGCAGGCCATCCGCGTCGATGCCGGCGAAGACCCGCTCGGCGAGCTCTGCGCCGGTCAGGTCGCCGACGCGGCGCAGCACGTCGTGCAGACCGTCGCGGCCGGTCGCCCTGGTGAGCTCCGAGCGGCACTGCAGGTCGTCTTCCATGCGTTCGAGCGCGTCGGGATCGATCAGCTCGCGCAGCTCCTCCTGGCCGAGCAGCTCGCGCAGCAGGTCGCGGTCCAGCGACAGGGCCGCCGCGCGGCGCTCGGCGTTGGGGGTGTCGCCCTCGTACATGTAGGTGGCGACGTAGTCGAACAGCAGCGAGGAGGCGAACGGCGAGGCGTGGGGCGTCTCGACCTCCACGAGCGAGATCTCCCGCGTCTGCAGGCCGCGCAGCAGCGACTGCAGGCCGGGCAGATCGAGCACGTCCTTCAGGCACTCCCGGTAGGTCTCGAGGATGATCGGGAAGTCCTCGAAGCGGCGGGCCACCTCGAGCAGGTTCTGCGCCTTCAGGCGCTGCTGCCACAGCGGCGTGCGCCGCCCCGGGTAGGCGCGCGGGATCAGCAGTGCCCGCGCCGCGTTCTCGCGGAAGCGCGCGCCGAACAGCGCCGAGCCGCCGAGCTCGGAGACGATTGCGCCCTCGACCTCCTCGGGGTCCAGCAGCAGCAGATCGGCTGCCGAGGGCAGCGCCTCGGCCTCCTCGGCGTCGAGGTCGGGCAGGTGCATGATGATCCCGTCATCCGTCCAGATCGGATCGGAGTCCAGGCCGAAGCGCTCGTGCATCCGCGCCGACAGGGCCAGCCCCCAGGCGGCGTGAACGCGCCCGCCGAAGGGCGAGAGTACACACAGCCGCCAGTCGCCGATCTCGTCGCGGAAGCGCTCGAGGACGATCGTCCGCTCGCTTGGCAGGACCCGCGTCGCGGCCTGCTGCTCGCGCAGGTAGGCCAACAGGTTCGCGGCGGCCCGGCGGTCGAGGTCATAGTCACGCTCGAGCGTCTCGGCGTCCTGCTCGACGGCCCACCGCGAGAAGGCGCCGATCGCCTCACCGAGCTCCTTGGGCCGCCCGACCGAGTCGCCCTTCCAGAACGGGACCGCGCCGGGGGCGCCGGGGGCGGGCGTGACGATCACCCGGTCGCGCGTGATCTCCTCGATCCGCCAGGTGGAGGCGCCCAACATGAAGGCCTGCCCCGCGCGGGCCTCGTAGACCATCTCCTCGTCGAGCTCACCGACGCGCCGCCCGTCCGGCAGGGTGACCGCGTAGAGGCCCCGGTCGGGGATCGTCCCGGCGTTTGCGATCGCCAGCTGGCGCGAGCCCTTGCGGGCACGAACGACACCTGCGAGGCGGTCCCAGACGATCCTCGCCCGGAGCTCGCCGAACTCTTTCGAGGGGTAGCGGCCGTCGAGCATGTCAAGGACGTTCTCCAGCAGCTCCAGCGACAGCTCGGCGTAGGAGTGGGTGCCCCTCACCAGGCGATGCAGCCCGGAGACCTCGATCCCGTCCGGTTCGGCGGAGACGGCGATCGCGACGATCTGCTGGGCGAGCACGTCGAGGGCGTTGCGGGGCACGACGGTCGGCTCGATCAGCCCTTCGTGCATCCGCCGCGCTACGACGGCACACTCGAGCAGGTCACCGCGGAACTTGGGGAAGATCCGTCCACGGCTGACCTCACCGACACCATGGCCGGCCCGCCCGATGCGCTGCAGTCCGCGGGCGACCGACTTCGGCGACTCGATCTGCAGGACCAGGTCGACGGCCCCCATGTCGATCCCCAGCTCGAGCGATGAGGTCGCGACCAGGCAGGGCAGCCCGCCCGCCTTGAGCAGCTCCTCGACCTTCGTTCGCTCCTCGCGGGCGAGCGAGCCGTGGTGGGCACGCGCGATCTCCGCGACCGGCGCAGGCGCACCGGCGGCGCCAGCGGGCGCACCGGGCCCGGGCGCCTCGAGCTCCTGCTGGGCGGCGAGCTCGTTCAGCCGCAGGGCAACGCGCTCGGCCGAGCGGCGGTTGTTGACGAAGACGATCGTCGAGGTGTGCTCGCGCACGAGGCGCAGCAGCTCCGGATAGATCGCCGGCCAGATCGAGGCACGCGTCGCCTCGCCCCCGGCGAGCGCCTCCAGCGGGTCGCCGCCGTCGGGGGCCGGTCCGCCCGGCTCGGTCATCGACTCGACCGGCACCTCGATCCGCAGGTCGAGCTGCTTGCCCCCGTTCGCGGTGTTGGCGGCGGCGTCGACGATCGTAACCTCGCGCCGGGGCCCGACGAGGAAGCGCCCGATCTCCTCCAGCGGGTTCTGCGTCGCGCTCAGGCCGATCCGCTGGAAGGCCGACTCCTCGGGCCCGATCGAGGGGTTCTGCGCGCGCACGAGGGCCTCGAGGCGCTCGAGTGTCAGCGCCAGGTGCGAGCCGCGCTTGGAATGGGCGACGGCGTGGATCTCGTCGACGATCACCGTGTCGACGGCGCTCAGCATCGAGCGCGCCTGCGAGGTCAGGATCAGGTACAGCGACTCGGGCGTCGTGACCAGGATGTCCGGCGGTTTGCGGGCCATCGCGGCCCGCTCGCGCTGAGGCGTGTCGCCGGTGCGGATCGCGACCGTGATGTGCTCGGCCCCGATGCCCCGGATCGGGGCGCGGAGGTTGCGCTCGATGTCGTAGGCCAGAGCCTTGAGCGGGCTCACATAGAGAACCCGGGTGCCCGTGCCGTGCGCCTCGCCGGGCGCCGGGGCCGCGGCGCCCAGGCGGTCGAGCGCCCACAGGAACGCCGCGAGGGTCTTGCCTGAGCCGGTGGGCGCGGAGAGCAGGACGTGCTCGCCCCGGGCGATCGCCGGCCAGGCCTCTGCCTGGGCCGGGGTGGGGCGCTCGAAGGCCGCGTCGATCCAGGCCTGGACCGGCTTGGTGAAGACGCCCGTTGACATCGCTCGAGCGTAGCGAGCCGCGCCCGCCGCGCGCTCAGCCTCCGAGCGGGCGCCCGTACTGGCGGGCGTAGTACTCGCGGTACTCACCCGAGCGGATCGGCTCCCACCACCAGGAGTTCTCGCGATACCAAGCGACGGTCTCCGCGAGGCCGTCCTCGAAGCGGACCCGCGGCTCCCAGCCGAGCGCCCTGACCTTGGCCGAGGAGAGCGAGTAGCGGCGGTCGTGGCCGGGCCGGTCGGTGACGTGCTCGATCTGGGACTCCGAGGCCCCCGTCAGCTCGATGATCCGCCGGACGACCTCGATGTTGGCCTCCTCGTCGGGCCCACCGGCGTTGTAGACCTCGCCTGCGACGCCGTGTTCGAGGACGTGGCCGATCGCCCGCGCGAAGTCGCCGGCATGGATCCAGTTGCGCACCTGCATGCCGTCGCCGTAGACCGGCAGGCGGTCGCCGTGCAGGGCGTTGAGGATCATCAGCGGGATCAGCTTCTCGGGGTACTGGTAGGGGCCGAAGTTGTTCGAGCCGCGGCAGATGCGGACGGGCAGGCCATAGGTGTGGAAATAGCTCAGGACGAGCAGGTCGGCGCCCGTCTTGGTCGCCGAGTAGGGCGAGGAGGGCCGCAGCGGGCTCTCCTCGGTGAAGGTCCCCTGCTCGATCGATCCGTAGACCTCGTCGGTGGAGACCTGCAGGTAGGGCAGGCCGCCCTCGCGGGCGGCCTCGAGCAGCACATACGTGCCGAGGGCGTGGGTCCTGACGAACGCGTCGGGCTCGGCGATCGAGCGGTCGACGTGTGTCTCGGCGGCGAAGTTGACGATCGCCTCGGCGGCGCCGGCCTCGATCGCGGCGGCGACCGCCCGGGGGTCCTCGATCGCTCCCCTGATGAAGCGGAAGCCGGGCTGCTCGGCGACGTCGGCAAGGTTCTCCTCGCGCCCGGCATAGGTCAGCTTGTCGAGCACCGTCACCTCGTCGCCGTGCTCGAGCAGGCGCTGGCGGGCGAACGTCGAGCCGATGAAGCCGGCGCCGCCGCAGACGAGCAGTCTCATCCCCGCATCATCCCAGCGCGGGCTGCGAGGTAGCCGGCCAGGCCGTCCTGCCAGGGCGGCAGCGGCAGGACGGCCTCGCGCCGGGACTCGAGAGCCGACCAGGCCGGCCGCGGAGCGGGCCTTGCCAGCTCGGCGCTGCTGGCCTCGAGCACCTCGCACTCGAGCTCGGCCTGGCGGAAGATCTCACGGGCGAAGCCGTTCCAGGAGACGGCGCCGGTGCCTGCGAGATGGACCAGGCCCGCGACGCCGCGTTCGAGCAGCCCGATCAGAGCCGGGGCCAGGTGCCCGGTCCAGGTCGGGCAGCCGATCTGGTCGCTGACCACCCGGACACTGTCGCGCTCCTCGGCCAGGCCCAGCATCGTGTCCGCGAAGTTGCGCCCGCCGAGCCCGAACAGCCAGGCGGTGCGGGCGACGATGTGGCGGGGGGAGGCTCCGAGCACGAGGACCTCGCCTTCGAGCTTGCTCGCGCCGTAGGCCGTCGCCGGTCCGGTCGGGTCGGTCTCGAGGTATGCCCGCGGGGCCCCGGCGCCGTCGCGCGGTGCCGTCCCGTCGAACACGTAGTCGGTCGAGATGTGGACCATCCTGGCACCCACGGCGGCCGCTGCCCGGGCGACGTTTCCGGCGCCGTCGCGATTGACCGAGCGGGCGCCCGCGGGGTCGCTCTCGGCGCCGTCGACGTCCGTCCAGGCGGCGCAGTTGAGCACCGCGTCCGGCTCCAGGCGAGCGAGCAGCTCTGCGGTCCCCGGCGCGTCGCAGACGTCCAGCTCGCTGCGGGGCAGACCGATCATCTCGTGCCCCGACCGTTCGCCGACGCGCATCACCTCGAGGCCCAGCATCCCGGCGGCGCCTGTGAGAACGAGCCTCAAAGGATCGTGATGTCGGAGTTGTCCCCGACCATGAAGCGGTAGGCCCGCGGCTGGCGCTCGCCCCTGCGAACCGTCACGTTGCGCCCCAGCAGCGAGGACTCCATCCGGCCGTCGAGGTCGCTGACGGTGCAGCCGGCCAGCAGGATCGAATGCTCGACCTCCGAGCGTGAGATCTCGCAGTCCTCGCCGATCGAGGTGTAGGGGCCGATGTAGCAGTCGCGCAGCACCGCCCCCGCGCCGACCACCGCCGGCCCCCGGACCGTCGTCCGTTCCAGCCGGGCCCCGGGTGCGACGACGACGCGGCCGTCGATCTGGGAGTCGACGAGCTCTCCCTCGACGAGCCCGGTGAGGTTGTCGAGGATCAGACGGTTGGCCTCGAGCATGTCCTCGAGGCGCCCGGTGTCCTTCCACCACCCCCTGACTATGTGCGGCTCGACGCGCAGGCCGCTGTCGAGGAGGTGCTGAATCGCATCGGTGATCTCGAGCTCCCCCCGGGCCGAGGGCTCGATCGCCCGGGCGGCGTCATGGACGCCGGCGGTGAACATGTAGACACCGACCAGCGCCAGGTCGGTCGCCGGCTCGCGGGGCTTCTCGATCAGCCGGCGGACCCTGCCGACCTCGCCCTCGGCTGCCGGCTCGAGCTCCGCCACGCCGTAGTTCTCGGGATCTGCGACCGGTGTGAGCAGGATCAGCGCCTCGGGCTCGCTGTGGCGGAATGCCGCGACCAGGTCGCTGATGCCGCCCTGCAGCAGGTTGTCACCGAGATACATCACGAACGGGCTGGCCCCGAGGAACGGCTCGGCGGTCAGGACCGCATGCGCGAGGCCCAGCGGCTCGTCCTGCAGGATGTAGGTGATCCTCACGCCGAAGCGCGAGCCGTCCCCGGCGGCCGCTTCGATCTCCGCTCCGGTCTCGGGAGCGATGATGATCCCGACCTGTTCGATCCCCGCCTCGGCCATCGCCTCGATGCCGTAGAAGAGGACCGGCTTGTTCGCCACGGGGACGAGCTGCTTGGCGCTCGTGTGGGTGATCGGGCGCAGGCGGGTTCCCTTGCCCCCCGAGAGGATCAGACCCTTTAGCGGCTCCATCGACGGAGAACCCTAGCGGCGATCCGCATCGGCCCGGTGAACCCCTCGGATCGAGGAGTCGATGCACCGATGCATCACTAAGATAGTTTTAACCCGATCAGTCGGTATTTCGATCTAGGATCGGATTCCGCCGATCATCCGAGTCGGACTATCCGTTCGGACTGCTCGTTTTTCGTCATCAATCCCCCCCCCGCCCGCCCGAGAACCACGGAGCCGAGACCAGAACATGCCCAGGGCCAAAGCCCCATCCAGAGCAGACGGCGCCGAGCGTGAGCCCGCCTGGTCGATCCCCAGCCTCCGCGAGCCGCGCTACTCGCAGTCGCTCGAGCGCGGGCTGGCGATCCTCGGCTGCTTCACCCCGGCGCGCCCGGTGCTCGGGATCGCCGACATCGCCGACGAGCTCGGGATGAGCCGCTCGACGACCCACCGCTACGTGATCACCCTCGTCGCCCTGGGCTACCTCGAGCAGGGCGCCTCGCGCAAGTACCGCCTCGGCCTGCGGGTGACCGACCTGGGCATGTCCGCGATCAACGCGACGGGGCTGCGCGATCACGCCCGCCCATACCTCGAGGAACTGCGCCAGCGGACCTCATACACGACCTGCATCTGCGTGCTCGACGGAACCGAGATCCTCTGCATCGACCGGGCCCGGAGCTTCCGCCGGGGCCTGACCGACGCCGAGCGCCAGCTCGAGCCGGGCTCGCGGCTGCCCGCCCATGCGACGTCGATCGGCAAGCTGCTGATGGCCCACCTGCCCGAGCCCGAGCAGCGCGCGCTGCTCTCGGCGCTCAAACCGGCGAAGGTCGGTCCCAACACGATCACCGGCAAGCGCCTACTGCGCGATGAGCTCGAGCAGGTGCGCGAAAGCGGTCTGGCGGTCAACGACGAAGAGTTCTCGCCCGAACTGATCTGTGTCGCGGCGCCGGTGCGCAACGCCAGCCGCGAGGTCGTCGCGGGCGTCAACATCGCCGCGCGCAGCTCGATGATCCCGCTCGAGGAGCTCGTCGACGCGCTCAGCCCCCATCTCGTCTCGACGGCCGACCGGATCTCGGCGCGCCTCGGCTACCGGCGCGACGACGAGGGCCTCTAGCAAATAGCCTTGCGGCAATGCGCCGCGCGCTTGCCCTCAGCTGCCTGCCCCTCTGCGCCCTCGCCGTGTCGGCCTGCGCGACGGCGACGACGACCGGGAACTTCAAGGGCGCCGAACATTCCGTCGCCCAGACGGTGGCGAACCTGCAGGGCGATGTGACGGCCGGCGAACAGAAGAAGATCTGCAGCCGGGACCTCGCCGCGAAGGTCGTCGCGAGCCTCGGGGGCACCAAGGGCTGCGAAGCGGCGATCAAAGAACAGGTCGCCGAGATCGACAACACCGAAGCCGACGTCGAATCCGTTCAGGTCAGCGGCACGAACGCGACGGCGAAGGTCAAAAGCACAGTCGCCGGCAAGAAGACGCTGAGCACCGTGGCCCTCGTCGAGGAAAACGGGACCTGGAAGATCTCCGCCCTGCCCTGAGCGGGGCGCCGGCCCGACTCAGTAGGTGCCCGCGAGCTTGCGGTGATCCCAGCTCGCACGCCGCAGCTCGACGAACTCGAGGCCGACGCGCTTGGCGGCCTGCTTTTCGACCATCTCACCGACCTCCGCGGGCAGCTCCTGCGCGGGCTCGGCGCCGCGGGGTGTCGCGTAGCGGCGGAATATCTCCTGGCCCAGTGGCGCGACCGCGTCCAGCTCGCGATGAATCCGGACCTCGCACTCGAGCATCACGCCGCGCAGCTCCTGGTAGAGCTCGCCGGCCTCGATCTGCAGCGTCGCCCGGGGGTCGCGCTCGAGGTTCTTGACCTTCTGTGAGACGCCATAGGTCCACGACCACAGCCGCGGACCGGCCTCGCCGGCGCCGGGCTCGCGCAGGACATACCAGAGGGGCATCAGGTGGGGCCAGCCCCGCGGCCCCTGGGTCGCGCAGGTCAGCGTCCGCTCCTCGGCCAGGAACGCGGCCACCTCGGCCTCACTCATCTTGATCTGCTCGCGGCGGCTCATCGTGGGCGGTCGGCTAGACCCCGGCCGGTGAGGCGAGCGCCTGGCGCAGGCGCCCCACCGCCTGCAGGACCGCCTCGCGCGCGTCCTCGGGC
Organism: uncultured Solirubrobacteraceae bacterium; assembly: GCA_963787765.1. GTDB lineage: Bacteria > Actinomycetota > Thermoleophilia > Solirubrobacterales > Solirubrobacteraceae > Palsa-744. Next base: position 437,706 of record CAWBEF010000019.1, read on the forward strand.
TCGAGCACGGCGGCGTCGCCCGCTTCCCTGAGGATCTCCCGCACGAGCCAGTCGACACCGGCGAAGCTGAGCTCGACGACGACCGAGCCGTCGGCGCGCTCCTCGACCACCCGGCGGGCCTCGCGGGCCCAGCGGGCGCGCTCGGGGGCGACCCAGACCCGCGCGCTGCGCGAGGCCTCGACCTCACCCGTGCGCAGCCAGCCGTCGACCTCCGCAGCGGGGTCGACCTCGGGGCGGGGCTGGAACTTCTCCTCGCTGACATGGGCCTTCTTGATCCGGTCCAGGCGGAAGTGGCGAACGCCCTCGCGCTCGGGGTCATAAGAGGCGACGTACCAGCCCTCGCGGCCATTCGTCAGGGCGTAGGGCTCGACCTTGCGCTGGGAGATCTCGTCCTCGTTCTCCTTGTAGTACTCGATCTCGATCAGCCGCCGGCCGGTGATCGCCCTGGAGATCAGCCGGGCGACATCTGAGTCGTCGCTGGCCGGCGGTGCCACCTGCAGGCCCTGCTCCATCGGATCCTCACCCAGCGCGGCGACGATCTTCTCGCGGGCCGAGGCCAGCGAGCCCTCGGGGATGTGCTCGCCGATCAGGTCGATCGCGGCGATCAGCGCCTTGGCCTCGACCGGCAACAGCCTGGCGGGACGGTCGAAGTTGTCGCTGTAGGGCTCGGGGTCGATCTCGATCTCCCCGTCCTCCTCCTTGATCTCGGCGTAGAGGACGTAGGAGCCGCCGCCGAAGTTGACGACGTTCAGCACGTTGAGGTCCTCGCGCAGCTCCTCGTCGGAGATCTGCAGCCGCTCGCAGATCTCAGCCATGACGACCCGCTCTCCGCGGCGCCCGGCGTTGATCAGGATGCTCGCCAGCGTGACCAGGCGGGCGAAGCGCTCCGGTCTGATCGCGGTGTCGGGGCGACCCGTCTCGCCGTCGCCTTCCGCCTTGCGCGAGGAGCGGCGAGCCGGTTGCTCGACGAGTTTCGGGGCCCGCTTGCGCCGCGAGGCGGGCGGCTCCTCCTCGTGGCGCTCGCGCAGCTGCTCGAGCCGCCTGCACAGCTCCGCGGCGAGCTCGGGCGGGGCCACCAGCCGGGCGTTGGCGCCGAGGCCGAGCACCCAGGAGACGAGGCTCCGCGGGTTGGAGTAGCCGGTCTCGAAGACCCGGTCGCCCGGTTCGGCGAGCGCGGCCAGGTCGACGGCCTCGTCCTCCTCGGGCTCGAGCTCGGCCGGGTCGTGGACCTCGCCGTAGCGGCCGAAGTGGCGTTCGATCTGCCACGCGATCCGCTCGGAGATCAGGATCCGCGCGACGCCCTGCTGCTCGCCCAGCTGCCAGTCGGCCCGGTTCGCGTAGGAACGCGGGTCGAAGTCCTCCGGGCGATGGAAGTCGTGCTCGGCCTTCGTCGCGTAGGAGACCTTGCCGCGGATCCGCGACAGGCGGAACACGCGGACGGCTTTGCGCTCGTGCGAATAGCCCAGGAGGTAGAACTGCCCGCCCTGGAAGAGCAGGTGGTAGGGGTCGACCTTGCGGGCGCTGACCTCGTCGCGGCCCATCGTGTAGTACTCGAAGACGATCGTCTTGTTGCGGAAGATCGCCGTCTCGACCTTTGCCAGGCGGGCCGACAGCTCATGGCCCCCGGCGGAGGCCGTGATCCCCAGCGCCACCGAGCGCTGCTCGGGGGCCCGCAGCGGGCTGGGCCGTCCCCAGGTGATCTGCTGCAGGGCCAGGCGAAGCGGCTCGGCGTAGGCGAATTCGCCGTCCAGCAGGCTGAGGGCCGTCTGCAGGGCCGCCAGCTCGGTGTCGGTGAAGGCGATTGCGGGGAGGTGGAAGTTCTCCGGGCGCAGCGAGTAGTTCTCCTGCTCGGCGGCCCCGTCGGCGGGCCGCTCGACGGTCAGCTGGATCCGCAGCGACTCGAGCTCGGAGCGGTCCGCGTAGAAACGGCGTGCGAAGGCGTCCTCGTTCATGCCGCTGTAACCCTCGACGTCACGCCGGATCTCCAGGGCCGTGACGGGCCGTCGCTCGGCCATCAGGTAGGAGATCAGCGAGAGCTGGCGGATCAGCTTCTCGGTGTCCTTTGCCATCGGCTCCCAAAGATAGAAGCCGACGGTGAGGCGTGAGCCGCGCCGCGGCGCGAGCGCTCCGCTATTTGCGGCTTTTCAAGCCGCTTCGCGCTCGGGCGCGACCGGCCGGGCCTCTTCCGCAGGCTCGGCGCTGCGCTCGAGGAAGAAGGCGCCGGCTCCGATCGCGCGGTCGAACTGAGACCAGCGCCGTCCCGGTGCCAGCTCCTTCTCGAGCCGGTCGAAGCTGCCCAGGCGCCCACCGAGGTTGTCGATCATGTGCACGAGCGTCGCCTCGCGGGTGCAGGGCACGACCGGGCTGCCGTGCTCGAGCGTGCCGTGGTGGGAGAGGATGATGTGGCCCAGCGCCTGGGCGAGCTCTGCCGGGAAACCCTCGATCTCCTCGATCATGCGCCGCACCAGGTAGTACCCGAGCGCGATCTCGCCGTGCAGCCGCCCCGCGTCGGTCAGGTCGATGTTCTGCGGATCCGCCGTGTAGGCCTCGAGCTTGCCGATGTCGTGCAGCAGCGCGCCGCTGACCGCGACGTCGCGGTCGATCCCGCCGAACGTCGCGCTGATCGCGCTGACCGCCTGGGCCACCCCGAGGCAGTGCTCGAGCAGCCCGTGGGCGTAGGCCTGGTGGTAGTACTTGGCCGCCGGGGCCACGCGGTAGCGGGCCCAGAGCTCGGAGTCCTCGCCGAAGACCCTTCCGAGCAGCACCCGCAGGTGGGGCTCCTGGACCGTCGCGATCAGCTCCCCCAGCTCGGTCTCCATCAGGGCCGCCGCCCGCGCGGGCCCGTCGTGGAGGTCCTCCGGCGAGTAGGTGCCGGGCAGCGCCTGCGACAGGCCCCGCAGATTGATCTGCGGCCCGAAGCGGGGGTGGACCGTGAAACGCCCGCAAACCCTCACCGGCGTGCCCGCCCGGGCCAGCTCCTGGATCTCGCCCAGCTCCTCCCAGACCATGCACGGGACCGCGCCCGTGCGGTCGCCGAGCAGCAGCCGCAGATAGTCCCCGCCGTCGCGCCGCTGGCGGCGCTCGGCCTCGCGTACCAGGAGGACCTGGTCGATCTCGCTGCCGTCTGTCAGCTCGTTCAGGAGCACGGATTTGAAGGTAGAGACGCCCGCGGACGGCACGCTCCGGGCGCACCGCGAAGAGCGCCTAAGATCCCCTCCATGGGAGCCCGTGCGAAGAGGATCAAGCGCGGGAGCGCACTGGCCCTGGCCGGGCTGGCGCTCGCGCTGTTCCCGGCGGCGGCCGGCGCGTGGTGGCAGCCCCCCGCCCGCCCGACGTTCTACTGGCAGCTCCAGGGCAAGATCAACACGACCGTGCCCGCCGCCGTCTACGACGTCGACGGCTTCGAAACGAACGCCGCGGAAGTCGCGGCGCTGCACGCGCAGGGCCGGCGGGTGGTCTGTTACATCGACGTCGGCACGGCGGAGGACTTCCGGCCCGATTACAGCTCCTTCCCCCGCTCGGTGCTGGGCCGCTCCAACGGCTGGCCGGGCGAGAAGTGGATCGACATCCGTCAGCTGGCGGTGATCGAGCCGATCATGACGGCGCGCTTTCAGATGTGCCGCGAAAAGGGCTTCGACGCGGTCGAGCCGGACAACATCGAAGCGGCCTTCAACCGCTCGGGCTTCCCGATCACTGCACTCCAGCAGCTGACCTACAACGAGTGGGTCGCCGAAGAGGTCCACTCGCTGGGGATGGCGATCCTGCAGAAGAACGACGGCCAGCAGGCGAGCGAACTCGAGCCCTACTTCGACGGGGTCCTGACCGAGCAGTGCAACCAGTACCGCGAATGCGGCGACTTCGACCCCTACCTGCTGGCGGGCAAGCCGGTCATCAACGCCGAGTACAAGCTCAAGACGAGCCGCTTCTGCGCGGCAGACGAAGCGGCGGGCATCGTCGGCGCGCGTTTCGACCTGGCCCTGGACGGCAAGCGCTTCGAACCCTGTTGGTGAGCCGGCGCCCGCCCGGGCGCTCAGCCGAGCGCGCCGGCCAGGCGCTCGGCGGCCAGACGCAGCATCGCGCGGCGGGTCGCCGCGGTGGCGCTGCCGACGTGGGGCAAGAGGACTGTCCGCGGCGCCGCCAGCAGGCGCGGCGAGACTGCCGGCTCGTCCTCGTAGACGTCGAGCCCCGCCGCGCCGAGACGGCCCGACTCGAGCTCCCGGGCGAGCGCCTCTTCATCGACGACGGCGCCGCGGGCCGTGTTGACGAGCACCGCGCCCGCGCGCATCATGCCCAGCCGGCGGCGGTCGAGCAGCCGCCGAGTGGATCCGTCCAGGGGAACGTGGAGGCTGACGATGTCGCTCGCCGCCAGCAGCTCGTCGAGCTCTTTCGTCCAGCCGGGCTCGCCGGTGTCGGTGCGGGTGTGGTGGGCCACCGCCATCGCAAAGCCCGCGGCGCGGCGCGCCACGGCACGCCCGATCGCCCCGAATCCGACGAGGCCCAGCCTTGCGCCGTGGACGTCGCGGCCGGCTGTCTGATCGAAGCCCCAGCCCGCCCAGCGCCCGTCACGGAGCATCCGCTCGGCCTCGCCGAGCCGGCGCGAGGCCCAGATGATCAGCCCGAAGGCGAGATCGGCCGTCGTCTCGACGAGCGCATCCCCGGCCGTGAGGATCGCGATCCCCCGCTCGGCGGCCGCCCGCTGATCGATCGCATCCGAGCCGGCGCCGGCCACGGCGATCACCCGCAGAGCGGGCATCCGTGCGATCGCCGCCGCGTCCACCGGGACCGTGGGCGGGCACAGAAGGGCCTCGGCGGCGGCGTCCGATCCGGGGGCGCCGGCGAGCAGCTCATGCCCTGCCAGCGCATCGAGGCAGCCCTCGAGCATCGGCGTTGAGATCAGGACCCGTGCCATCGGCGTGCGCAGCAGCGGCGCGGGCGCGCGCCGCGAGGGAGCGCCCTAGGGCGAGAGGCGGTGGGGACCGCGGTAGAGGAAGGTGACCTCGCGCACGTTCTCCTGGCCGAGCATCTGCATCAGCAGGCGGGTCAGCCCGAAGCCGAAGCCCCCGTGCGGAGGGGCTCCGTAACGGAAGAAGTCGAGGTAGTACTGGATCGGCCCGACATCGATGCCGCGGTCGGCCGCCTGCGCCAGCAGGCGGTCGTGGCGATGCTCGCGCTGGGCGCCGGTGGTCACCTCGATGCCGCGCCAGAGCAGGTCGAAGCTCTTCGTCAGAGTCGGATCGTCCTCGTGGCGCATGTGGTAGAAGGCGCGGACCGTCGCCGGATAGTCGGTCACGAACACGAACTCGTGGCCGTGGCGCTCGGCGATCAGCGCCGACAGCGCCCGCTCGGTCGCCGGGTCGAGGTCATGCCCGGCGCCGGGGACCTCCTGGCCGGTGGCCCGGACCAGCTCCTTGGCCTCCTCGAGCGTCACCCGCGGGAACGGCAGCGCCGGCGTGATCACCTCGGTGCCGAAGGTCTCTTCGATCCGCTGCCCATGGCTCTCCTTGACGGACGCCAGCACGTGGGCGATCCAGCGCTCCTCGAGGTGCATCACATCCTCGTGCGAGTCGATCCAGGAGACCTCCATGTCGACGCTCGTGAACTCGGTGTCGTGGCGCGAGGTGAAGGACGGGTTCGCACGGAACACCGGGCCGACCTCGAAGACCTTGCCGAACCCGGCGGCCATCGCCATCTGCTTGTAGAACTGGGGCGACTGGGCCAGGTAGGCGTCGCCTTCGAAGTAGTCCACGTGGAACAGCTCGGCGCCGGACTCGCTGGCGGAGGCCATCAGCTTCGGCGAGTGCAGCTCGATGAAGCCCTCCTCGTGCCAGAACTGGCGCATCGCCCGCTCGACGGCGGTCTGGACCTCGAAGATCAGGCGCCGGTCGGGCCGGCGCAGGTCGAGGTAGCGCCAGTCGATCCGCTTGTCCAGCGCCGAGTCGGCGGCGATCGGCAGCTCCGGCTCGGCGGCCGAGTCCACCGTCAGGGACTCCAGGCGCAGCTCGAGCCCGCCGAGCTTGACGCGCTCGTCGGCCACCACCGTGCCGGTGATCGTGATCGCGGACTCGGCCGTCAGCGCCGAGATGGCCTCGTTCAGCTCGCTCGGCGGCTCACCCTTGGGCAGCACCGCCTGGGCCATCCCGCTTTCGTCGCGGATGATCACGAACTGAACGCTCTTCTGGTCGCGCAGCGCGTTGACCCAGCCACGCACCTTGACCGATCCGCCGACCTTGCCGGGCAGTTCTGAGATCAGTGTGCGCTCCATCGGCTGGACCCTATCGACCCTCACCAACGACCGCGGGGCCGATCAGGCCCTGCGCCAGCGTCTCGGCGGCGATCTTGTGCGCGTCGCAGATCCGCCCGAGGTGCAGCAGCGAATCGGTCTCCGCCGCCACCTCGCCGTCGCCCAGGCGCAGGACGAGCCCGATACCCGGCGCGAGGTCGCTCGCGGCCAATCCGACGGCGACGTTGACGAGATCGGTCGAGGTGACCGCGGCGACGGCCGCGCAGCGGCGGATTCCCAGCCGCTCCAGGATCTCCCGGTCATCGCCTCGGCCGATCACCACGGGCACCCCGGCGGCGTGGGCCAGCCGCACGCAGGGCGCGTCGGGGTCCCGCTCGACGCCCAGCACGGCGATATGACGCCGGCGCAGCTCCTGGGCCAGACGGAACCCGACCTGCCCGAAGCCGACCAGCAGGACGTGGCCGTGAGCCGGCGCGGCCCGGGGACCGAACAGCGCCGTCAGGCGCGGGGCGCTCAGGCGGCGGACCAGCGCCGCCGTGAAGACGGCAACGAGCACCAGCGCCGCGACGGTGTCCAGGGCCGAGACGGCCTTGAACCACGCCGGTGCCGTGGCCGCGCCCGGCTCGCTCGCGACGGTGGCGACCGAGCGGGTGCTGAAGTAGAGCGCGTCGACGACGCCGTCGTGCAGCGCGACCATCGCGCTCACCGCCTCGACGAGGAGCGCGATCAGCAGGCCGGTGCCGGCCCTCACGAGCAGCCGCAGGGCGTCGTCGACGAGGCGGATGCCGCCGTGGCGCGGGGCGCCATCGCCGCCGGCGGCCGCGACGCAGTGCTCGGCGAGGTCGGCTGCGACGAGCTCGGCGGGCGAGATCACGTGGACCGACGGGACCACGTGGTTCAGCTCGCGGGCGATCGTCCGGTCGAACATCGTCACCCACAGCGTCAGGTCGGGTCGCAGGTGCGCGCTCAGCAGCGTCAGGCGCAGCGCCAGGACGTCGTCGCGGGTGATCACGGCGACGGCCGTCCAGCCCGGCTTGGCGAGCAGCGAGGCGATCTCGCTGTCGCTGAGCGAGTCAGCCGTGCGGACCTCGGTGCCGGCTGAGCGCAGCCGCAGCGCGACGGCCGCGCCGAGGCCGCCGGGCTCACCGAGGATCAGCACGGCTCCCTCCGCCCCGGGCATCAGCCGACCCGCCGGCGAGGCGCGCTCAAGTCTGCCCCGGGGGCTCCTCGGCGAGCTCGACCTCGACCGAGAACTCCTCCGCCTCGGCCGTCTCGAGCAACGCCACCGACCCGGCCTCCCGCAGGTCCTCCGCGCCGAGCTCGAGCGCGGCCAGGCGCGCGGGGGTGTCGTGCACGAGCACCCGCGCGACGGGTGCTCGCATCGGGCGCTTGGCCTGGGACTTGGCCTTGCGGACCTCCCGCAGGACATCGGCGGCCAGCTCCAGCGCGGCGAGCTCGAGCGCCGGCTCGCCACCGGCGGCCTCGGTCGCGAGCCCCTCCGCGAGGGGCCACTGCGCGCGGTGCACCGAGCCCGGCTGCCACCAGGACCAGACCTCCTCGCAGACGAACGGCAGAAACGGCGCGAACAGCCGCTGGAAGACGGACATCGAGAGCGTCAGCGCCCGGCTGACCGAGGCCGCGACGGCGGCGTCGGCGTCGTAGCGCCGCCCCTTGATCAGCTCCAGGTAGTAGTCGCAGTACCACCAGAAGAACTCCTCGGTGCGCTGCAGCGCGCGGGCGTAGTCGTAGTCCTCGAAGCTCTGGGTGGCCTCGGCGGCGACCCCCGCCAGGCGCGCCAGCATCGCCCGGTCGAGCGGGTGGGTCAGCGAGGCGCCCGCCGGGGGCAGATCGCTGAGGGCGAACTTGGAGGCGTTCAGCAGCTTCACCGCGAGGCGCCGGCCGACCTTCATCTGCTGCGGGTCGAATGTGGTGTCCGTGCCGGGCCGCCCGCTGGCCGCCCAGTAGCGGACCGCGTCGGCGCCGTGCTCCTCGAGCAGGTGGATCGGGGTGACGACGTTGCCCTTGGACTTCGACATCTTCTTCCGGTCGGGGTCCAGGACCCAGCCCGAGATCGCCGCGTTGCTCCATGGCAGCTCGTGCTCGTCGAGCTCGGAGCGCAGGACGGTCGAGAACAGCCACGTGCGGATGATGTCGTGCGCCTGCGGGCGCAGGTCCATCGGGAACACCTTGGCGAAGAGCTCGGGGTCCTGCCCGGACTGCCCTGCGATCTGCGGGGTCAGCGAGGAGGTCGCCCAGGTGTCCATCACGTCGGGGTCGCCGGCGAAGCCACCCGGTGCCCCGCGCTGCTCGGGCCCATAGCCGGGCGGGACATCGGTCGAGGGGTCGACCGGCAGCTGCTCGGCGGAGGCGGGTATCGGCTGGGAGTAGAGCACGTTGCCCTCCCCGTCGATCGGATACCAGACGGGGAACGGCACGCCGAAGAAGCGCTGGCGGCTGATGCACCAGTCGCCGTTGAGTCCGTTGACCCAGTCCTCGAAGCGGGCCCGCATGTAGGGCGGGTGCCAGGCGAGCTCGCGCCCGCGCTCGAGCAGGCGCTCCTGCTGGGCGATCGTGCGGATGAACCACTGGCGGCTCGTGATGATCTCGACGGGGCGCTCGCCCTTCTCGTAGAACTTGACGGCCCGCGTGACGGGTTCGGGCTCGCCGATCAGCTCGCCCGACTGCTCGAGCAGCTCGACCATCCGCCGCCGCGCCTGGTTGATCGTGCGCCCGGCGAGCTCGCCGTAGGCGGCTCTGGCGGCCTCGAGGTCCTCGGACTCCCAGCCCTCGCTGCCCCAGGGGACCTCGGCCAGCCGCCCGTCCGGTGCCAGGATCGAGCGCACCGGCAGCCCGAGCTCTCGCCACCATGTCACGTCGGTGACGTCGCCGAAGGTGCAGACCATCACGAGGCCCGTCCCCTTCTCGCGCTCGACCAGCGGATGGGTCAGGACCGGTACGCGGGTCCCGAACAGCGGCGTCAGCGCCTCCCCGCCGACGAGGCCCGCGTGGCGCGGGTCATCCGGGTGGGCGAGCAGCGCGACGCAGGCCGCGATCAGCTCTGGCCTCGTCGTCTCGATCACCGCCTCCCCGCCGCCGGCGGCCGTGAAGCGGACCTTGTGCATCGCGCCGGGACGCTCGCGGTCCTCGAGCTCGGCCTGCGCGACGGCCGTCTGGAAGTCGACGTCCCACAGCGTCGGCGCCTCGAGCTGGTAGGCGATGCCACGCTCGAGCAGCCCGAGGAACGAGCGCTGGGAGATCCGCTGGGCGAGCGGGCCGATGGTGGTGTAGGTCATCCCCCAGTCGACCGACAGGCCGAGGCCCCGCCAGAGTTCTTCGAAGGCCAGCTCGTCGCTCTCGGTCAGGCGCAGGCAAAGCTCGACGAAGTTCGGCCGCGAGATCGAGACGGGCTCCTTCTCCGAGGGCTCGGCGGGCGGCTCGAAGGCGGGGTCGTAAGAGACGGCTGGGTCGCAGCGGACCCCGTAGTGGTTCTGCACCCGGCGCTCGGTCGGCAGGCCGTTGTCGTCCCAGCCCATCGGGTAGAAGACCTCGAGGCCGCGCATGCGCCGGTAGCGCGCCACGGCGTCGGTGTGGGTGTAGGAGAAGACGTGCCCGACGTGCAGTGAGCCGCTGACCGTCGGGGGCGGGGTGTCGATCGAGAAGACCCGCTCGCGGGGGGCCCCGCGGTCGAACGCATAGGTCCCGTCGCGCGCCCAGGCGGCGCTCCACTTCTGCTCCAGCCCGTCGAGCGTCGGGCGCTCGGGCACGGTCGCGGTCTGTGGTGGCTCCGGCGGCGGCAAGCGGTGATCGTACCCGCCGCGCCCAGCGCCGGTCCCGGCGGCCGGCCCGGCAGCACGGGATTCGTCCCGGCGGGCCGGCAGGCTCGAAAGCGCGGCGCGGACCCAGGAGTTTCTAAGAAAGCTCTCAGGAACCTTGCGTTCCGTGTACCGACACGATTAGAGTCCGGGACGTTCTGGCGGGACGCGAGGAAGAGGTTGGTATAGGCAGATGGTGACCGGGGAGTGAGCACCACCGCCCGCAAGTTGGCAGGGGTCATCGGCGCGGTCATCGTGCTGGGGGTCCTGATCGGCCTGTACATCTCCAGCTGGGCGGTCAGCGCGCCCAACCCGGTCACCGCCACGCCCGTCGCCGGCGCCACCGTCCCCACGACAAGCCTGACGCTGCAGACCGATGCGGCCGTCGGCCCGCAGGAGAGCCCGAACCACCCCGACTGGGTCTCCTACCTCGTCAAGACCGGCGGCCGCTGGGTCAGGAGCACGATCTTCACGGTCCCCGCCAACTCGCTGGTCCACGTGACCGTCTACCAGTTCGACGGCGACTCGGGGCTGCGCAACCCCTTCCTCTCGGCCGTCCAGGGGACCGTGGGCGGCACCGAGATGGTTGACGGGAAGGCCGTCAACCACATCAACCCCGAAGAAGCCTCACACACCTTCGTCGTTCCTCAGCTGGGCGTCTTCGCGCCCCTGCCGGGAGTGCCGGAAGAAGCCAAGAACCAGTGCGAAGTGGGGCCCTGCGACCCCGCCACGATGGCGCACCGGACGATCGAATTCACGTTCAGGACCGGCAAGAAGGGCCGCTACCGCTGGCAGTGCTTCGTCCCCTGTGCCGCCGGCACCTACTTCAACTTCGGCGGGCCGATGCAGACGCTCGGCTACATGGACGGGTTCATAGATGTCGTCTGAGGCTCCCGCGGCCGGCCCGCCCGAACCCGATCACGCACGCCGCTTCGGCGTGATCTGGCTCGTCTCGACGCTGATCGCGCTGCCGCTGGTGATCTTCGTGCTCGGCCCGAACCTGCCGCCCGGCCACGGCAGCGACGTGGCCTCCGGGCAGGTGACCGACAACACCGTCCTGACGGCGATGGCGACCCCGGTGCTGCTGCTGGTCGTGATCTACCTGATCTATGCGATCGTCAACTTCCGCCAGCCCAAGGGCGGCATGCTCGAAGGGCCGGCCGTCCGTGGGAATGCCGGCCTGCAGACGACCTGGATCATCGTCACGGGAGCACTCGTGCTGAGCCTCGCCGTCTACGGCACCGTGCGCCTGGAGCAGGGCTACGGCGCAGGTTCGGGGAGCGGCCCGAAACCGCTGACGGTCCCCTCGGGCAAGAAGCTGCCGGTCCAGGTGATCGCCCAGCAGTGGGCCTTCACCTACCGCTACCCGACCTACGGCGGGGTCGAGACGACCCATCTCGAGCTGCCGGTCAATGAGGACATCGAACTGCACGTCACCTCGCTCGACGTGATCCACTCCTTCTGGGCCTACCAGCTGGGCGTCAAGGCGGATGCCAACCCCGGCGTGGACAACGTCACGTTCGTCAAACCGACGAAGATCCAGACCTTCGAAGTCCACTGTGCCGAGCTCTGCGGCCTGTGGCACGGCGCGATGTACGACCACGGCAAAGTCGTCAGCGACGCGGACTTCGAAACCTGGATCCACGAAGAGCAGCGGACCTTCGCGGCGACGACGAAGGTGCTGCCGCCGTATGCAACCACCTATGCACCCGAACCGGTAAGGCGCGGCTCATGAGCACGACGACAATGGCTGGCAACCCCACACCCCAGGCGCGGCCCGTGTGGCGGCGACTGATCGGCTTCAACCTGCTGACCGCCGTGATCCTCGGCGTGGGCGGCTACTACCTGGGCTGGTTCATCGGCCATCAGATCACCGGGAAAAGCTTCGAATACCAGGAAAAAATCGACGAAAACGACGTCGCGCTGCTGCTCGCCTACACCTTCGGCGTGATCGGCTTCCTGATCGGGCTGGGCTTCGCCAACTACCCGATCTCGAGGCTGCTCGGCAAGCCGGCCTCGCTGCGCGAGAAGGAGGACCACGGGATCGCGCGCTACTTCGGCCTGTGCACCGACCACAAGGTCGTCGGCATCCAGTACCTCTGCGGCGTCGGCCTGTTCTTCTTCATCGGCGGGCTGAACGCGATGCTGATCCGGACCGAGCTGCTGCACGACACGCCGACCTTCGTCGGCCCGGGCCAGTACCTGACGATCGTCGGGATGCACGGCACGATGATGATGGGGATCTTCACCTCGGCAGCGCTCGGGCCGTTCGCCAACTACTTCGTGCCGATCATGATCGGCGCCCGCCGGATGGCCTTCCCGCGGATCGAGTCGCTGACCTTCTGGATGCTGATGGCGGCCGGGTTCATCCTCTGCTCGACGATCTTCTTCGGCGGCTTCCCGACCGGCTGGACCGGCTATGAGCCGCTCAACGACCAGGCCGTCATGGGGATGGACTCCTACATCATGTTCTTCGCCCTCGTTGGCATCTCGATGTGCCTGCTGGGCATCAACATGATGGCCACGATCATCACGATGCGGGCACCGGGCCTGACCTGGTCGCGTCTGCCGATCTTCGTCTGGGGGGTGTTCGCAACGGCCGTGCTGATGGTGCTGGCGGCGCCGATGCTGGTGGCGACGCTGCTGATGTCGGCGCTCGACCGGACGATCGACACCTCGTTCTTCATCCCCGGCGGCGGGGGCAGCTCCTACCTCTATGAGAACCTGTTCTGGTTCTTCGGGCACCCCGAGGTCTACATCCTCGCGCTGCCCGGCTTCGGCATCGTGCTGGAGCTGCTGCCGGTCTTCACCCGCAAGCCCCTGTGGGGCTACCGCCTGGCGATCTCGGGGATGCTCGGAGTGAGCCTGCTGAGCTTCTTCGTCTGGCAGCACCACCTGTTCGTCAGCGGCATCAACGCCGATCTGCGCCCGTTCTACATGCTCTCGACGGAGATCATCTCGCTGCCAACCGGGTTCATCTTCCTCTGCGTCATGGGCACGCTCTGGAAGGCGCGAATCACCTTCAGCGTGCCGTTGCTGTTCTGCTTGGCATGGACGTTCAACTTCCTGATCGGCGGGCTCTCCGGGGTGTTCCTCTCAGACACGCCGAGTGACACGACGACCCACGGCAGCTTCTTCGTGATGGCGCACTTCCACTACACGATCATGGGCGGGCTGATCTTCACCTTCTTCGCCGCGATCTACTACTGGGTGCCGAAGATGGTCGGCTTCAACTTCAACGAGAAACTTGCCAAGTGGCACTTCTGGCTGATGTTCATCGCCTTCAACTCGACGTTCCTGCCGCTGTTCGCGCTCGGCATGGAGGGGATGCCGAGGCGGGTCAGCTTCTACGAACCGAAGTTCCACACGCTCAACGTCTGGGTCTCGGTGTCGGCCTTCGTGCTCGGCTTCTCACTGCTGATCTTCCTGTTCAACGTCGTCTACTCGCTGATCTTCGTGCGGGAACCGGCGCCGGCGAACCCCTGGAACTCGAAGGGGACCGAGTGGCAGATTCCAACACCGGTGCCCGTCAACAACTTCGAGCAGATCCCGGTATTCGACTCGGACCCCTACGACTACGGGACGCCCGTCCCGGTGGCCGCCGGGATCGGCGGCCCCCAGACCGCCGGGGCGAGCTAGCGCGATGGCACTACCGCACGAAGAAAAGCCGCTCGGACTGCAGATCCCACCGGTGCCCGCGGGCGCCGAGATCCCCGCCGAGCCACCCGACGTCGGAGCCCGGGCGCTGTCGGTGGCCTCACGCCTGCTGGCGGGCGCGACGACATTCTTCTTCCTGGCCTTTGTCTTCGCCTACTTCTACCTGCGCTCGCTGAACGTCGAACACATGTGGCGCCCCGCCCATGTCAAACCCGACCAGGCGCTCGGCGCCGCATTCATCGTCTGCCTGCTGATCAGCGCCGCGAGCGCGATCGCCGCGGGGCGCGGGATGAAGGCACGCTCGCCCGGCTGGCTGGCACCGGGAATCGCAAGCGTGGCCTTCGGGCTGATCGCGATCGCCCTGCAGTGCATCGAGTACACGACGCAGAAATTCGGCCCGACCGACGGGGCCTACGCGAGCGTCTTCTGCGCCTGGACCGCCTTCTACCTGATCGCCATGCTCGGGACGATGTACTGGCTCGAGACGCAGGTCGCGTCAGAGCTGCGCGCACGCCGCGCGCCGGCCGGCGGAACCGAGGGCGACATCAAGGACCCCGACCGGCTGATCGCTCCGGGCCTTGACGCGGCCGTCTTCTACTGGGGCTACCTTGCAGGGATCGGCGTGATCACCTACGTGGTGCTCTACCTGCTGTAGTGCTCGCCGCCGCCCCAGCCACGCCGGGGTTCTGGGACTGGTCGCTGGATCCGCCGCTGGTGCTGGTCATCGACCTCGCCATCCTCTACTGGGTCGGCTCGAAACGAACGGTCACACCACAGCGGACGGCCGGAGCCCAGCGCTGGCGCGACGGCGCCTTCTACGTCTCGATGCTCGTCCTGGCGGTCGCGCTCGCCTCGCCGATCGAGCGGCTCTCAGCGCAGCTGTTCTGGGTTCACATGATCCAGCACGTCCTGCTGATGCTCGTGGCGGCCCCGCTGCTCGTCGTCTCGCGCCCGTGGATCAGGCTGTGGCGCTCGCTGCCGCTGTCGGGGCGGCGCCGGCTGGCACGGGGACTCGCCCACGGCGAGCGGGCCGCTCCGCTGCGGGCCCTGTCACGTTTCTTTGCCGACCCGATCGTGGATCTGGTGCTGTTCTCGGTCGTCCTGCTCGGCTGGCACATCCCGGCGATGTTCGACGCGACGCTCCACTCCGAAACGCTCCACGCGCTCGAGCACACGCTGTTCTTCACCAGCGCAGTCCTGTTCTTCAAGCAGGTCATCCCCTCACCGCCGCTGCGGATCAGGCTCAGCGAAGTCCAGCGCCTGCTCTACGTCGTCGCGGGGATGACCGTCAGCTGGGTCCTCGCGGTCGTCCTCGCCCTGGCACCGAAACCGCTCTACCCCTACTACGCACACCTGGTCTCGCGCCCGGGCGGGATCTCGGCGCTGGCCGACCAGCAGCTGGCGGCCGGCGTGATGTGGGTGCCGGGATCGGTCACGTTCGTCATCATCATCTTTGTGTACGTCCACCGCTGGCTCGCCCCGACGGAACCCGGATCGACTCGGGCCCCCCGACTGGCGAGCGGGCACTAGGAGGTCAAATGCCAAGCCTCACGCTGCTGATCGGATCCAGCTTCCTGACAGGGTCGATTCTGACGCTTGTGCTTCCGATCGCCGTCCTGATCGCCGTGGCGGTCTGGTACGTGATCCTGTTCAACCGCGGAACCGGCGAACGCTGAGCGGCGCTCGCAGGCGCCCGCGTCAGCTGCGGGCCAGGCGGGGGACGTCGTGGACGATCTCGGCCGGTTCGAAGCTCGACGGGTAGACGGTCGTCAGGCGCCCGCTGGCGCTGATCCCGTAGACGAGCGCGCTGTGGGAGATCAGCTGGGGCTGGCCCGCGTCGCGCGTCGAGCCCACGCTCCAGGCCGCCCAGGTGCGCCCCAGTTCGCCGGCCGAGCCGATCAGGTACTGCATCCGCCCGGTCATCCCGTGCTCACGAAGGAACCGCGCGACCGAGCTGCGGGTGTCGCCGCGCGGGTCGACCGAGACCGCGATCACCTGCGCCTCGGAGGCCCGCGAGCCGAGCATGTTCAGGGCCACCCTCAGGTTCGAGGCGATCAGCGGGCAGACGTCGGGGCAGTTGGTGTAGAGGAACGTCACCAGCACCGCCTTGCCGTGGTACTGCGAGAGCGTCACCGGCTTGCCGAGGTAGTTGCGCAGATCGATCGCGGGCGCCTGCCTGCTGGGCAGCGCCAGCGTCCCCTCGTAGCCGCCGCCGGGGCTCGACTGCCCGGCCCCGCCGGGGAGCGTCGAGTGGCTCGAGCCGCGCAGCAGCAGGAAGCTCAGCCCGGAGACGATCACCAACAGCGACAGCAGCGGCGGCAGCAGCCTCAGCCAGGGAAGCCCCTGGGGGGCAGGCGCCGCAGCCGGATTGCCGTCGTGATCGCTCATTGACTCACCCCCCGCTCCGGCCGAGTCTAGCGCTGCGCTCAGTTCAAGTTGACGTAGCCCGTCGCTTCAGCGGGGCTGCGAACGTTGGCGGCGACCTTGTTTTCGTAGTTGCCCTCGATCGTCTGGATCTGCCCGTTGGGCAGGACGTCACGGACGATCCCCACGTGCTCGCCGCCGAAGACGATCAGATCGCCCGGCTGGGGCACGACACCGGGGCCGTTGGGGATCGCCCGGCCGGTGCTCTGAGCCCAGTTCCAGATCTCGGAGACCGAGCCCAGGCCGCTGCCGCCCACCCCGATCGGCTCGCCGGCCTGCCGGGCCGCCCAGGAGGCGAAGTACGCACACCAGGGGGCGCCTGCCACGGCGCCCACGGTCGCTTCGCGGTAGCCCGCGATCGCGGGGGATTCGTTCGAGCCGGGCGGCTGCTCGGTCTGACCGAGCTGGCTTTCAGCCGCCGCGACGATCCGTGCGCCGGGGGTGTCCGCCGAGCCGGTGTAGGACAGCGGCAGATAGCCCGCCGGGGCGATCGCGGAGTAGGCGATCCCGCTTGTCGTGCCGGGAGCGCTCAGGCTCGAGGCCGGTGTTTCCAGCGCGGCCTGCGCAGCGGCCGTCGAGTAGCCGGCGCTGGCCTGTTCGAGCGCCGCGGCGAAGGGGGAGCCGGCCGCCGCGCCGGAGCCGGCCGCCGCGGGGGCTTCGGCTCCCCCGGTCGCGGCGCTGCGGGCGCTGATCAGCTCCGCCGGGTCGGCCAGGGCCTGCCTGATCGCTTCGACTCTGCTGAGCGTCGTTTCGATACTCATCGTCCCGGTAATCGGCAGCCGGCGCCGGGCTTTTAGCCGATCGCTCGCCGCCGGGGGGCGTTAAAGCAGGATGGGCGGCCGTCGCCGCCCATCCAAAACCACCGTTCCCTCGATGAAGCGGCGGTATGTGGCTTCCGCCGGCCCGTTGGGGCCGCCTGAAGCGTTGTATGACCCGCCCGGCAGAGCGCCCGGTCGCAAGACCGGTCAAATGCCGGGCAGGCTTCGCTGCAGCGGCGGCGCTGTTGGGCGCCGCCGCTGAGGAAGGTCTGGACTACTGGAGGAGCTTCAGAACGGCTTCCGGAAGGTGGTTGGCCTGGGCGAGAATCGCCACGCCAGCCTGCTGCAGGACCTGCTCCTTGGTGAAGTTGGTCATTTCCGTAGCCATGTTCACGTCGACGATGCCACTGACCGCCGAGGTGAGGTTCTGAGCGTAGACTTCCAAGTTCGACTGGGTGTACTGAATACGGTTCTGAACCGAACCGAATTCGCCGGCCGCCTTGGTCACTTCGTCGAGCGCCGTGTCGATCGTGGAGATTTCCTTGACCGACGCTTTTTCGACCGCTTTTTCAAGTTCGATCGTTTTGACGCTGACCGTTTCTTTTTCGTTCGCGCCGACCTGGAAGGTGATTTCCGCGCCGCCGGAGAGCAGTTTCACGCCGTTGAACGTCGTCGTTTCGCCGACGCGCTTGATCTCTTCTTTGAGCTGAGTGGTCTCAGCTTCGATCGCTTCCTTGTCGGTTTCCGACGTCGTGCCGTTGGCGTACTGCACCGCGAGCTCACGGACGCGCTGGAGCATGCTCACGACGTCCGACAGGGCGCCCTGGCCGGTCTGCGCAAGCGAGACCGCGTCGGCGATGTTCTGCGTCGCCTGGTTCAGGCCGTTGACCTGTCCCTGGAGGCGCTGGCTGATGGCGTAGCCGGCGACATCGTCGGCGGCGGAGTTGATGCGGAGGCCTGAGGACAGCCGCTGCATCGACGTACCGAGCATGTTCTCGGTGTTGTTCAGGTTCCTCGCGGCATCGAGTGCCTCGAGGTTGGTGTTGACTGTCAGGCCCATGCGTTCATCTCCTTGATGACGAAGTGGTTGGTCCCGGGCCGACTCCATGTCGACCCACGCCGTTCTTATCGACAGCGCGGCGGGAAACTTGAGGGGTGGCCCCTCGCTGCTGGCCTTCTTCGCCGCCGGCCGGCCCGCCCCTGCCCCGGGGCGTGATCCTGCAGGCGCCCGTCAGACCCTGATGTCGATGTGCCCCGGGCCCTGCTCATCGCCCTCGGGCGGGTCCGGCTGCCGGCGGGCGGCGCGGCGGCGGCGCTCCTCGGCGTCGCGTTCGGGCCGGTCGCCCTCGCGGCTGATCCGGGCCAGCCGGTCCACGGGCGGAACCGGGCGGGTCGGGACCGCGGGAGGACCTGGCGTGATCGGGTGCAGGGGATCCATGGCGATCTATCAGGGCATCCCCGCACCCGGGCGCCCGCGGGCGCCCTGCCCGCCCGCGCCGGCGCTCTGGCGCTCGCGGGCCGTCTGGACGGCCGCGAGAACCTGGGCCTCGCGTGCCTTGATCTCGATCATCACGAGCCGCCGCCAGGCGAACACCGCCCCGGCCCAGGCCGCGACATAGAGGACGGCTCCGGCCGCCAGTGCGCGCAGGCCCGCGTCGGCCAGCGTATGGGTGGGCAGCGACAGGTAGCCGCCGAGCGTGAATCCGATCAGTGCGCCCCACGCCTTCGCCTGTGCGACCGAGCGCGCCGCCCGGGGGTGCGCGGCGATGCTCGGCGCGTCGCCCAGGACCTGGGGGGCCTTGTCCTTGCCCTTCTTGTCCTTGCCCTTCTTGTCCTTGCCCTTCGGCGCCTTGGGCGCCGCCGGGGCCTTGGCGGTCGGCGGAGCCTCCGCGACGGCCGGCTCGGGCGCGGGCGCCTCGGCGAGAGCCGCGTCGGGCTCAGGCACCGTCGCCACCCGTGTCCAGGCCGCGGCGCCGTTCGGCGCGCTGGCACTCGAAGATGAAGCGCACGAGGCGCCTGCGGTCGAGATCTGAGATCTCGTCGAAGACGACCCCGAGGCGGCCGTGGCCGTCGGTCCGCACGACATGGCCCGTTCCCGTGATCGGCAGCACCCCTGGCGTCAGCGTCAAGCGGAACTTGACTTCCTCGCCGATCTCCAGCGTCTCCGGGCCGGCCAACAGCAGCCCGCCGCCGCTGACGTCCACGGTGTAGCTCTGGATCTGCTGCTGCTCGCGAGCCGAGTAGACCAGCACAGGCCGGGCGGAGCGGATGCGGACGTACTCGCGTTCCTGCAGGACCTCGACCGAGCGGGGCTCGTTGACCCGCACGAGGTCGCTGTCGTTGGGGTCCTCCATGACGCATGTCCCCCGCAGTCGCACGCGGCCGCGTGCGCCCGTGTATTCGATGATCATGTCGGCCATCTGAGCGGGGCTCAGCGGCCGCGTCGGGACCGTGATGGCGAGCAGCATCGTGTTCTCGCCCCGCTCGAGCACGCGCGCCGGGATGCGCCCGCCGCCACCGAGGTTCAGCGACACGACGTCATGGGTCTGGGGCAGCACGATCGCCCCTCCCGAGCCCTTGTTCTTCGAGCGCCCCAACCTCATCGCAGCACCATCCCGGCGAGCTCCGCCGGGTCCAGACGGGTCAGGCGCCAGCCGTGGGTCCGGCCTCGGTCGAGCATGTACTCCGGGGCGAGGCCGAAGCGGCAGGCCACCTCGACGGCGACGCCGATCTGATCGGTCTCCTCGGCGTGGGTCACGATCATCGAGTTCGCCTTCAGCGGCGCCAGCGCCTCGAGCAGCTGTGCGGCCGCGGCCCCGCCCAGCGTCGCCGGCAGCGCCACGAGGACCCGCTCGGGCTCCAGTTCGCTCAACAGATGCCCGAGCCGGCGGATGCCCGTCCGGTCGGCCGGCGAGACGCCGGGCGTGTCGAGCACGATCAGGCCGTCGTTGCGGGCCCGGCGCAGCGCCCGCTGCGCCCGCGGGTTCTCGACCGGCGTCGGCTTGACGAGCTGGGGCGAGAGCAGCATCTGAAGTTCGCCGTGCTGGGGATCGCGCGTCACTGTCGCGAAGGCGGCGGCGGTCGTGCTGCTCTGGCGATAGGCCCCCAGCAGCGCCGTGCAGCACGTCGTCTTGCCCGCCCCTCCGGCTCCGACGATCACCACCGCCGCTCCCTTCAGCGGCAGCACGGGCGCCACGGGAATCCGCTGTGCGAGCGTCGAGCGGACGGCCGCGGCCAGACCCGCACGGGGCGCGAACGGCAGCACGTGGGCGGTCGCGGCATCGATCAGCTCGCTGATCATCCGCTCACTGATGCCGTAGCGGCGCAGCCCCTTCTCGACCCCCGCCCGTGCGCGGCCCTGCGATCCGGGCCCCACCGTGCGCCGCTCGGGGGCGCCCCGCGCCGAGCGCCAGTCCTCGAAGCGCTGCGGTTCCGGTTCCGGGGGCAGCTGCGGCGGCTCGGGGATCAGCTCATGGAAGTCCACGCGCGGCTGCGCCGGCGCGGGCGGGACTTCGCGATGTGGTTCCACCACCAGCGGGCGCTGGCGCTCGGCCAGCCTTGCGCGGTTCTCCCGTGCGAGCGCCGCGAGATGAGCCGTCACGTAGGCGCTGCCGCCGGGATGCTCGGTGGCGTTCTCACGCGCGAACAGCCGCGAGGGGTCGCTGAGCGGCGCCGGCGCGGGGGCCGGCGCCGGCACGGGTGGCGGCGGCGCGGAGGCGGCGTAGGGGTCCGGCGCCGTGAACTGCGCCGGGGGCAGGTATGAGCTCTGCGGCGCCGGCGGGGGATAGGCGAGGGCTCCGGGAGCAGGTGCGACATATGCCGGGGGCGCGGGCGGCTCGGGCGCGGGCGGCTCGAGGGCGGGCTCCGGTGCCTCGGGAATCGGCGGGGTGGCGCTCTCGGGCTCGTCATAGACGTCCAGCCGCGGTGAGCCGGCGACCGCCTCGATCTCGACCCACTGCTGCTGGAAGAACCCCAGCACGCCTCCTGTCAGGCCCTCGCGGCGGCGCAGGATGATCGCGTCCGGCCCCAGCTCGCGCTGGATCCGGGGGATCAGCTCCTCGACCGAGCGGCCCCGGAAGACGCGGGCCTCGCCCTCGCCGGCGCGGCCGTTGCCGAAGCGCCGGCCGATCGCTGAGAGCATCTCGCCAGGGGTGCTCATGCGTGGATCACGCCGATCGTTTCAACGTTGACGCCGGGCGCGATCTCGTTGTAGGAGCAGACGGCCAGGTGCGGCTGGGCCTGCGCGATCAGACGGCGCAGATGGCGTCTGATCCGGGCCGAGCAGAGCAGCACCGGACGTGCCCCGAGCGCGCTGGCATGGTCGACCTGGGCGCGCAGCGCGGCCACGATCGCCTGGGCCCTGGGGGGCTCCATCGCGAGATACTCGCCGTCGGTTGTCTGGGTGATCGACGTCGAGACCTCCTGCTCGATCGCCGGATCCAGGGTTATGGCTTGCAGGCGCAACTGCTCATCCAGATGGGGAGCGGTGATCGCCCGGCCGAGCGCCTGGCGAGCGTACTCCGATAGAAGGCTAGTGTCACGTGTTGTTCGCGCCTTGTCACCGATCGCCTCCACGATCGTCCCGAGGTCGCGGATCGCCACTCCCTCGGAGAGCAGCGACTGCAGCACCCGCTGGATCTCGCCGAGGGAGAGCGTCTCGGGTACGACCTCTTCGACGACGGCGGCATTCGTCTCCTTGAGGCGGTCGAGCAGCGTCCGGACGTCCTGGCGGCTGAGCAGTTCGGCGGCGTGCGAGCGGATCGTCTCGGTCAGGTGGGTCACGATCACCGACTCGGGGTCGACGACCGTGTAGCCCAGCGACTCGGCCTCGGCCCGGGCCGACTCGTGGACCCACATCGCCTCCAGACCGAAGGCCGGCTCGCGCGTCGGGATCCCATGCAGCGTCCCGACCGCGTCGCCGGGGTCCATCGCCAGCAGATGCCCGGGCATGATCCGGCCGCGGGTCACCTCCGAGCCGCGGATCTTGACGACATACTCGTGCGATTCCATGCCCAGCTCATCGTGGATCCGGACCGGCGGGATGACCACGCCGAGCTCGGTCGCGATCTGCTGGCGGATCATGCTGACGCGCCGCAGCAGCGAGCCCCCGGGACCGCCGTCGACCAGCGGCACGAGACCGAAGCCGATTGCCAGCTCGAGCGCATCGACGCCGACCTCGGGAACCCTGTCGCCGCCCGGCGCGGGCAGCTCGGGAGATCCCTTCTCGCCCAGCGGGAGGACCGCGGCGAGGCCGGGGACGCCGTTGCGCACGCCCCAGCCGACCGCCCCGAAGAGCGCCGCGATGATCAGGAACGGAAGCTTCGGCAGACCGGGCACGAGCGCGAATCCGCCGATCGCGGCGGCGGCCACGAGGGGGGCCTTCTTCTGGCTCAGGATCTGCCCGACGATGTCCGAGCCCAGGTCGCGGTCCGAGGCGGCGCGGGTCACGATGATGCCCGTCGCGACCGAGATCAGCAGGGCCGGGATCTGCGCCGCGAGTCCGTCTCCGACGGTCAGCAGCGAGTAGTGCTGGGTCGCTTCTTCGAAGCCCAGCCCGTGCTGGAGCATGCCGACGATGATCCCGCCGATGAGGTTGATGGCCGTGATGATGACCGCCGCCATGGCATCGCCTTTGACGAACTTCGAGGCGCCGTCCATGGCGCCGTAGAAGTCGGCCTCGCGCGCGATCTCCGAGCGCCTGGCACGGGCGACATCGTCGGTGATCAGACCGGCGTTCAGATCGGCGTCGATCGCCATCTGCTTGCCGGGCATCGCGTCCAGCGTGAAGCGTGCCCCGACCTCGGCGACGCGCCCGGCGCCGTTGGTCACGACGACGAACTGGATCACGATCAGGATCAGGAAGATCACGAGGCCCACGACGACGTTGCCGCCGACCACGAAGGCGCCGAACGCCTTCACGACGCTGCCCGCTTCCCCGGTCGTGAGGATCAGGCGGGTGACCGAGACGTTGATCGCCAGGCGGAACATCGTCGTCAGCAGCAACAGGCTCGGGAAGGACGCGAAGTCCAGCGCCTTGCCGAGGTACATCGTCGTCGCGACGATCGTCAGGGCCGCCGAGATGTTGACCGTGATCAGCAGGTCCAGCAGCGGCGCCGGCAGCGGCACCACGAGCATCGTCACGACCAGGACGACGCCGACGGCGGCCAGCAGGTCGGAGTGGCGAAGGACGCGCCGGACGCCGTTCTCGTTCATGAGGCCAGCCTCCTGCGCCCGGCCATCCGGTAGACGAAGGCCAGCACCTTGGCGACGGCCGCGTAGAGCTCTTCAGGGATGACCTGGCCGATCTCGGTGGAGCTGTGCAGGGCCCGCGCGAGCGGCGGGTCGCTGACGACGGGCACCTCGTTCTCGGCGGCGATCCGGCGGATCTGGGCGGCGATCAGGTCTTTGCCCTTGGCGACCACTTCGGGAGCCGTCTTGCTGCCGTCGTAGCGCAGCGCCACGGCGTAGTGGGTCGGGTTCGTCACGACCACGTCCGCTTCGGCGACGGCGGCCATCATGCGGGCCCGCGCGAGCTGCATCTGGCGGCGCCTCAGGGCCGCTTTGACCTCCGCCGAGACGCCGTACTGTTTGGCCTCGTCGCGGACCTCCTGCTTGGTCATCCGCAGCTGTTTCTCATGGCGGTAGCGCTTCCATCCGTAGTCGATCAGGCCGATCGCGACGTAGGCCATCGCCGCCCGCTCGGCGACGCCGAGCGCCTGGTGGCCCGCCAGCGAGGCGAGCGCGGCCGGCTCGATCCCGACGATCGCGGCCAGGCCCGTCAGGCCGGGCAGCAGCGACAGCGCCGCGACGGCCGCCACGACCCCCACCTTGAGAACCGCCTTGATCGCCTCGAAGGGCAGGTTGGGGCCGAACAGGTTCTTCAGCCCGCTGGCCGGGTTGACGCGCCGGAAGTCGGGCTGCAGCGACTGGATCCGGGGCAGGCCGCCGACCTGCGCGGCGCCCGCTAGGAGCGCCGCCAGCAGGCAGGCGCCCGCGACCGGCCCGACCGTCATCAGGATCGTCGAGGTCGTCGAGTGCATCAGTTCGCTGAGCCCCGCCGCGGACGTCGCCCGCTGCGGGTTGGCGATCTCACCGAGCATCGAGCGGAAGCTCGCGGCCCCGTCCTGAGCGATCGCCGGCGCGGTGATGCTGACCGTGGCGATCCCGGCGACGAGGACCAGCGAGCCGCTCAGATCACCCGAGCGGGCGACCTGGCCCTTCTCCCGCGCGCGCTTGCGATGCTTCGGCGTCGCCTTCTCTGTGCGTTCCTCGCGTGCCATGGCGCTAGCTCACGTGCAGCGCCCCCAGCGCTGCGCTGACGCTCACCGTCAGCTGGCCGTCGATCCAGTTGGAGATGAACGGCAGCGACGCACCGACCACGAGCAGCGCGACCGCGACCTTGGTCGGGAAGCCGACAGCGAACACGTTCAGCTGCGGCACGACGCGCGAGACGACGCCGAAGGCCACATCGGTGATCAGCAGCGCGGCCAGCACCGGCGCGGCGATCTCCAGGGCGGCCGTGAAGATCGTCGAGAAGACCTGCTCGACCCCGCCGACCAGCGAGGACAGACGCGGCGCGTCGGTCAGCGGGACCAGTTCGAAGCTGCGGCTGAGGCCCTTGATCGCCCAGGCGTCGCCGCCGATGATCAGGAAGATCATCGTCCCGACGAGCGAGTAGAAGCGCGAGATGACGGCGCTCGATTCACCGTTCATCGGGTTGATCAGGGTGCCGTAGGAAAAGCCCGAGACGACATCGATCAGCGAGCCGGCCGATTCCACCGCGGCCAGCAGGATCGACAGCGCGAAGGCGAAGGCGAGCCCCACCAACAGGCCCTCGATCACGAGGCCCGCAACCGTCAGGGGCTCACTGGGAACGTGCTGGCCGTGCATCGCGATCGGGGTCAGGCCGATCGAGATGCCCACGGCCACGAGGCCCTTCACCCGGGCCGGGATCAGCGCCGAGGAGAACAGCGGCGCGACGAGGAACAGCGGCGTCACCCGGGCGAGCACGAGGATGAATCCGCCGAGCTGGTTGCCCGCAAGTTCGCTGATCAGCCGGTTCACGTGCCGACCATCGACGGGATCGCCGTGTAGAGGGCGCTGGTGTAGGACACCAGCTGGCCCAGCATCCAGGGGCCGAGCACGATGATCACGCCGGCCACGCCGATGATCTTGGGGATCAGGCTGAGGCTCTGCTCCTGGATCTGGGTGACGGCCTGGAAGATGCTGACGACGAGCCCCACGACGAGCGCCGCCAGCAGCATCGGCCCGGCGACCTTCAGCGCGAGGCTCATCGCCTGCGAGGCGAGACTTACGACGGTGTCCTGGTTCATTGCTTCTCCCTCTCAGTGGAAGCTCTGTACGAGCGATCGGATTACGAGGTCCCAACCGTCGACCAGGACGAACAGCAGCACCTTGAACGGGAGCGAGATGAACGTCGGCGGCAGCATGATCATCCCCATGCTCATCAGCGTCGAGGAGACGATCAGGTCGATGATCAGGAACGGCAGGAAGATCAGGAAGCCGATCTGGAAGGCCGTCTTCAGCTCCGAGACGATGAAGGCCGGGATCAGCACCTCGGTCGGGACTTCGGAGCGCTTCTGGGGGGTCTTGTCGTGGGCGAGGGAGACGAACAGCGAGATGTCCTGTGAGCGGGTCTGGCGGAACATGAATTCGCGCATCGGCAGCTCGGCCCGCTTGAGGGCTTCGGTCGTCGAGATGTGATGGCCCTCCAGCGGTTCGATCGCGTCCCGCTTGATCGCCGAGATCGTCGGCGACATCACGAAGATCGTCAGGAACAGGGCGATCCCGACGAGCACCTGGTTGGGCGGCGCGTTGGTCGTTCCGACGGCGGTCCGGATGAAGCCGAGGACGATCAGGATGCGGCTGAACCCGGTGACCGTGAAGAGGACCGCCGGGACGAGCGTCAGCCCGCCGATCAGCAGCAGGATCTGTACGGCGTTGCTCGAGGTGAGGTTCACCGGCGCACCGTCAGTTCGCGCAGGCGGTCGATCACGCCGGCTCCGGAGCCGGGCGCGGGCATCCGCATCGGGTCGTGCCCGTCGGGTGCCGAGCCGTCGGGCGGCGGCTTCAGGAGCTGGCGGCGCGGCCGCTGTGCGGAGGCCTCGATCACGTCGACCAGACCGGCGTCGCGGGCCTCCTCCTCGGTGTAGCGGTGGATCGGCACGACACCCTGCTCGGCGCTGCCGAGCAGGATGTAATCGCTGCCGGCCTTGACCAGGTGGACCGAGCGGCCCGTGCTCAACGTCAGGGCACCGAGGCTCGTCAGCCCGGCCCCCTCGAGCGACGGGCTGCGCCCGCCCTTGACCTGGCGCAGGATCCAGGACAGGCCCCAGATCACGCCGATGACGATTGCGAGACCGACGATCGTCCGGACGATGCTCGCGCCGGAGCCGCTGGAGTGGGCCGCGCTGGGGACGGGCGCCAGGTTCAGCTTGGTGTTTTCGCCGGCCCCTTCGGTGGCAGCTTTGCTCGTCCCCTTGGCGATGGCCGCGTCAGAGCACACCAGCGCGAGCAGGCAGGCGCCAGGGATCGCGGTCGCCGTCGCGGCCGCACGGGAAAGCGGGTTCGGCTTAGTCATCGAGGGACCGACTCCGAGGAAGAGTCGCCCCGGTTATCGGCCCTCAGCGGCGAGTCTTGAGGGGAATCTCGGCGCGCCGCGGGCCGGTGGCAGGGGGCGGGGCGCCCCCGGGCCTAGACGAGCCTGTCGACCTTGACGCCCCAGACGCCGTCGCCGGTCACAACCAGCGAGCCGCTGGCGAAGCAGACGCCGTTGGCGAACAGCTCGACCGGCTCCTCGGCGCTCTGGTCGAGCTCGACGACGGCGCCGGCCGCCAGTTCAAGCGCTCCGCCGAGGGACATGTGGGTGCGGCCCAGCTCGGCCCAGACGCGGACGAAGATGCTGTGCAGGATGCCCGGGGCGTCCTCGCCGGCGAGTGTCTCGGCGTGGGCGCGGGCCCGCTCGAGCTCGGCCCGGCCGAGCTTGGCATAGGTTTCCGCACGGACCGGGGCCTCGTGGGAGGCCTCGAGCTTGACGGCCTTGCGCGTGCCGCTGCGCCCGGGCCGGCCCCGCCCGACCGAGACCTCCTCGGCGTAGAGGATCACGCCGTCGGCCGCCGGCTCGGAGAGCTCGACGAGTGCCCCGGGGACGATCTCGAGCATCCGCTCGATCGGCATCTGCAAGGTGCCGACCTCGGCCCGCAGGAGAACCTGCGCGACGGCCAGGCCGCTGCGCAGGCCCTCGCTGGAGGGCCCCGGAAGGGGTGTGTGATGGTGGCTGTGGGGCCGCGCGGCGTCGGCGATCGCCTGGGCGGCGGCCCATGGGATCAGCAGCGTCATCGAGGAGCCGGCGCCGTCGATCTTGCTCTCCATGCGCCACCGCCAGGGTCGGCTCGGTGGCCGGCGCACTGACTCCGGCGTCGCCCTCGAGGTCGAGCTCGCCGCGTTTCAGCGCGGGGCCCTCCAGCTCCGTCCACACCTTCGAGAGGCCGGCGACGAACGTGTCGAACAGGCCCTTGGCGAGGACCCAGTCGATCTCGCTGAGATGGCGCTCCGCAGGCGCCTGGGCGGCGGTCCCGCCAAGCATGCATTCGAGTGCCTGCATGACCCACGAGAGCTCGACGCTCACGAGCAGGGCCCGCTCGGGCTCGCCGCTCTGGACGCCGACCGCGATCGCGTCGGTGGCAAGGCGCGCCCGGGCCGCCGCCCAGGTGTCCTGGGAGACCTCCCCCAGCACGAGCTCGACATCGCACTTCAGCTGAGCCGAGAGCTCCTGCGAGATGCTCTCGGCGAATGAGCCGAGTGCCGCCGTGAGGTGGCGGCGCAGGTCGGTCGTGAACTTCGTCGGCTGGGAGAAGTCCAGCGGGCGGGCGTCCTTGGGAGCGACCTCCGCTGCCTCGACTCCGGCCTCGCCGCTCTGGCTTACCGCCATCCCGTGTCAGTCCTCCGCATCGGTTGCCGCGCCGGGATCCTCGGCCGCGGGCGCCGGCTGCTCGCCGGCCACGGGGGCGGCGGGCTCATCGGCAGTCCCTCCGTCGAGGATCTCGGTGATGCGCAGACCGTACTGCTCGTCGGTGACGACCACCTCGCCGCGAGCGATCGGCGAGCCGTTGACCAGCAGGTCGACCGGTTCGCCGGCCTGGCGCTCGAGCTCGATCACCGAGCCGACGTGCAGCTCGAGCGTCTCGCCCACCGTCATATGGGTGCGCCCGATCTCGACGCTGAGCTCCATCGGGATCTCGCTGAGGCGGCTCAGATCGGCCCCCCCGAGGGCCCCGGCGCCGTTCGCCGGTGCGCCCTCGAACTGCTCGTACTCGATCGTCTCGGTCACTGCGTCTCCTATTGGACGGTCACATCGGGAAACAGCACGGTTTCGATTTTCAGATCGGTCTGCTGTCTGATCTCGGCCGTGATCTTGTCGCGGATGCTCTTGCGCCCGGCCGTGCTGATGAGCGTTTCGCCGCTCTCGTTGGTGATCGCGTTGGTGATGATTTCCCTCACGACCGGTTCCTCGGGCAGCGTCCCGACGGCGGCTTCACCGTTGCCCGAGGCGCCTGAGCTGGCGGTCGCGCCGTCGCTCTGCCCCGGGGCGAGGTCGAGCGCGACGGCGAGCTTGGCGTAGCGCCCGCCCTGCAGGTTGAGCAGGAATTCCTTGGGCATCACGTAGATCGTGCCCTGGATCTTCAACTTTGGGACCTTTGGCTTGGGCTTGGTCATCGTGTATCCGACGAACAGCAATATCGGGATCACGGCGAGGATCTTCTTGTTCTTCAGCATGGTGGATCGACCGGTCGTCTTTCGATCAGGGTTCGGATTCAGTATCGACGCGTTTGACGACAATCTCGACTCTGCGATTCAGCGCCCGCCCGGCGGCGGTCGCATCGCTCGCCACGGGGTTCTGTTCGGCGTAGCCCACCGCGGTCATGCGGGCGGGCGAGACGCCCTTGGAGAGCAGGAAGCGCACGACCGTGCTCGCCCGCGCGGTCGAGAGCTCCCAGTTGCTCGGATATGCGCCCCCGTGGATCGGCACGTTGTCGGTGTTGCCCTCGACCGCCACGGGATGGCCTTCGGCCAGCTGCAGCAGCTCGGCGATCTCGCCGAGCAGGGAGTCCGAGCGCGGGCTCAGAGCCGCCGATCCGGAGGCGAACAGCAGATCGTCGGTCAGGACCCTGATGACAAGGCCGCGGGCTTCGATCGTGGTCTGGACTTTGTTGGCGAAGCCGTGGCTCTGCGCATAGGTTTCGAGCTCGTGTTTGATCTGGCCGAACAGCTGTTCCTGGCGTTCGGCCGCGGCACTCGAGACGGAGGCCGCCTGCGAGGAGGCCGAGCCGTGGGTACTCGAGCTCTGCAGCGTGCTGGCCGTCGAGGCGGTCACCGGGACGATCGCCTGGACATCGATGCTCGAGGGAAAGTGGCTCGTGTTGGCGCTGGCGCCCGGTTTGGCGATCCCTTTGCCGCCCGGCAGGATGTCTCCGAGAAGGCGGCCCGGAGGGACTTCTGCAGCACCTGGACCTTGGAGATGTTGACCGAGGAGATCGAGAACAGGACCATGAACAGCGCCATCAGCAGCGTGATCATGTCGGCGTAGGTCAACAGCCAGCGCTCGGCGCTCTCCTCCTCCTTGTGTCCTCCGCCACGACGGCGGCCACCGTGCCCGCGGGCCATCCTCAGGCCGCCTTGGAGTCGGCACCGGCGCTCGAGAGGCCGGGTTCGTCCTCGGCGTCACGCTCGGCCGGCGGCACGTAGGACATCAGCTTTTCGGCGACCAGGCGCGGGTTGTCTCCGGCCTGGATCGAGAGGATCCCCTCGACGGTCATCATCCGCAGCTCGACCTCTTCGCCGGAGATCGCCTTCAGCCGATTGGCGATCGGCAGGAAGATCACGTTGGCCGCGCCGACGCCCATCAGCGTGGCGATGAAGGCCGAGGAGATCGAGGGGCCGAGCGTCGAGGGCGCGGCCAGGTTCTGCAGCACGTGGACCAGCCCGAGGACGGTGCCGATGATCCCCATCGTCGGGGAGAAGCCGCCGGCCTTCTCGAACGGCGCGGCGCCGGCCTCGTGGCGGGCGGCCATGCCGTCGACCTCGGCCTCGAGGATCGTGTGGACCATCTCCGGGTCGGTTCCGTCGACGACCAGCTGCAGGGCGTTGCGGGTGAAGAGGTCCTCGATCTCGCCGAGCTGCGCGTCGAGGGCCAGCAGGCCCTCGCGGCGGGCCTTGTCGGCCAGCGTGACGAGCTGGTCGAGCTGGCCTCGCAGGTCGGGCGGTTCAGCGGAGATGACGAGCTTGTAGAGGCTCGGGATTTTCTTCATCGAGGTCATCCCGACGCTCGCCAGGGTGACCCCGAACGTGCCGCCGAGGATGATGATCAGAGCAGGGATGTTGATGAACGCGGCAGGGCTCGTCCCGTCCATCATTGAGCTCAGAAGCAGCGACCCGAAGGCAGCTCCGATTCCGATGGCTGTTGCAGCCTTCATTTGCTCCTCCCATCGGCGGAGCGCCAGGATCCTTCAGTCTTGGCAAGCTGGCCTGCACAAACCGCCGAGGCGGCTCGGGCCATGCCTGGGAGCTAGCTGGGCTGGTCCTCGACGGCCGTCAGGCGCGGCGGCTCGCGCAGCGGTGCCACACCGGGCTGGCGCTCGGGGCGGCGGCGCCTGAAGGCCTCGCTGAGCACGTCGGCGCGGTAGGCATGGACCTCGGCGGCGACCTCCTGGGGGCTCTCTGCGACGACCACCTTCGCGCCGGTGGCGAGCGTGATGACCGTGTCCGGGGTGGATTCGACCGTCACGATCATGTCGGGATTGAGTTGGAAGTGCTCGTCCTGGTGCCCGAGCCTGCTCAGCGTGATCATCCTCTGGCTCCCTTGGTGTCAAGTCTAGCCCCGGCCCGGGACGGCGACCGTCGCCGCCGCCCCGGCCGAGACTCCTCGGAGTCGCGTGTTGGGCGTTACCCCCTTCCGGGCCGCTGTTGGCCCATCAGTCCTGTCGCTCGGGCTAGTGCATCGAGACGAGCGTTTCCAGCATCGTGTCGGCGGTCGTGATCACCCGCGAGTTGGCCTGGTAGCCGCGCTCGGCGGTGATCATGTTGGTCATCTCCGTGGCCATGTCGACGTTCGACATCTCGAGCTCGCCGCCGACCGTGGCTCCGAAGCCCGGCGTCGACGGGGTGCCGATGACGGGCACGCCAGAGTTCGCCGTGGCCTTCCAGAGCGAGCCCCCGGCCCGTTCCAGGCCGCTTTCGTTGGCGAACGTGGCCATCGAGAGGTAACCCGCCACGACGCGCTGCTGGTAGGTTTTGCTTTCGGGGTTGTTGTCGGTGTAGGCGACCGACCCGTCCATCCCGATCGACACGTTCGATGAGCCCGGGGGGATCATGATGAACGAGTCTTCTTTGCCGGGGGAGTAGGTCGTTTCCGTTTCCCCTTCCTTGGGGACCGCGACACGGCCGATCACGTATTCACCGGACTGCGTCGTGAGGAAGCCCTGCGCGCTGGTCGTCAGATCGCCGGCTCGCGTGTAGCTGACGTTCGACGGGGTGCCGGTGGTGTAGGGCGGATTGGCCGGCGGTTCACCGGGCCCGACGCGCAGGAAGCCGCCGCCCTCGATCGCGAGGTCCAGCGGGTTGCCCGTCGTCTGGAAGGCGCCCTCGGTCATTTCGTTGCGGGTCGCATTGATCTGCACCCCCAGCCCGATCTGCACCGGGTTGGAGCCGCCGTTGCTGCTCGTCGGCCCTGAGGCCCCGCGGATCACCTGGGTGAGCGAGTCCGCGAACGTGATGCTCGAGCCCTTGTAGCCGACGGTGTTGACGTTGGCGAGGTTGCTGGCGGTGTCGTTGAGCATCGCCTGGTTTGCATCGAGGCCGCTGATTGCGGCATACATGCCCTCCATCATCGCGATCGACCTTCCTTTCGTGGCCTCCTCGATGAGGTCCGGCCATGGTTGTTTGGCGTCCTGACCGTCATGCGATCACGGCGCTGTCGATGTTCGTGAACACGTTGTCCTTCATGTGTTCGGATCCCACAGCCGTGATCACGGTGTGGTTGCTGACGGAGACCACGAATGCGGTCCCGTCGACAAGTACGAGGGAGTCGCGCGAGCCCTTGCCGGCCGCGCGGCTGACACCCTCGTGAAGTCTTTGCATCGTCGAGCTGTCCAGTTCGATCCCCCGCCGCTGCACCCGGTCGAGGGCGTGGCGCGAGAACTGCAGCGGCTTGGTCGCACCGGCCTGGGCGAGCTCCTGGGCGAACGAGCGCCCGCCCGCAGGCGCCGGCGCCGGGGTGCCCGCGGGACGCGCCGGGCGCGGTCGGGGCACCGGCGGCGCCGGGCGGCAGCAGGGCGGGGTTGGTGATCTCGCTCATTGGACTTCGGTGATGCTCGCCAGCGTGATGCCGGACTTGCCCCCGACGGTCACGGTCGTACCCGAGGAGCTGGACTGGATGCTTTCGACCTGCCCGGTGCCGCCGCCGCCGGCGGCCGAGTAGTTGACGGTCCGCCCGATCAGCTGGACGGCGCCCGAGAGCTCCGAGGCATTGGCCAGGTTGGTCGTCTGCTCGACCTGGGTGAACTGGGCGAGCTCGGTCACGTATTCGTTCGTGTTGCCCGGGTTCAGGGGGTCCTGGGCTTGAAGCTGGGCGATCATCAGTTTGAGGAAGTCGTTCTGGCCGAGTTCCCCCTTGGGGTTGGTGGGCGTGGTGTTGGCGGCGGCGGCCGCCGCGGCCTGGACCTGGGATGTCGATGTGGTTGTCATGGGTCGGTTTCCTCTCTCTTCGTTCAGGCGAGCACGTCTACGAGCTCGCCGAGTGCCTGCGTGGGGCCGGTGCCCGACGGGACCGGCGCCTGTGCGGCGTCAATGCTCTCCTCGTCGTCGGTCGTTGCGCTCCGGCGCGAGCTTCGCTGCGGGGTCGGCGCCTGGCGCTCGGCTCGCCCTTCGGGGAGCCCCGAGGAGCCGATGTCCAGTCGCAGCAGGGTCGTTCCCAGCGAGCTGAGCGCCTCGTGCAGCTCGCCCCGCCCGGCGGCCAGCGCCTGCGCCGCGGCCGGGGTGTCGGCCGTCACGCGGGCCAGCAGACCGTCGCCGGTCTGGGTGAGGTGGATCCGGATCTCGCCCAGCTCGGCCGGTTCGAGGGAGATCCGGGCCTGCGAGGCACCCTGCCCGGCGGCCAGCTGGATCGTCGCGTGGATCGATTCGATCATGTCCTGCATCTGCACGCCCGAGGCACTCGGCGCCGGGGCCGCGGTGCCGACGGGCGCGGCGGCAGTTGCGCCGGGAGCCGGGGAGCCGAGCACCGACTGCACCGGCGCCGCCTCGGAGGCGGAGGCGCCTGGCGCGGGGGCGCCTCCGGGCGCCGTGCGGGCGGGGCTGCGCGGGTCGGTGATCTGCGCGAGGGCGCCATCCTGGGCTGCCGTGGCGGTGCTCGCAGCGGCCGTGGACCGGGCCGGGACGCCGCCGGCGTCATCGCCGCGCACCCGCCCGCTCGGGCCGGAGCCGGCCTGGGACTGTTCAGGGGCGTCGGCGCCCCCATGGCCCGCGCGGGACCCGGCGGTGCTCTCACGGGACCCAGCGGTGGCCTTGGAGGCCTCAGCCGGGCCTGTGGGGGCCGCGGCGGGGCCGGCGGGGACGGGCGGCGGGGTTGCCTCGTCCGGGGGCGTCCCCGGCGTCCTAGCCGCCGCCGCAGGGTCGGAGGCCACCGTGGCCCTCGCCGGGACGGGACCCTCGGGCGAGAGCGCCTTCGTCGCGGGCGCCGGATCGGGGGTGGCGGGGGGCCGCGCAGACCCTCCGCCCGGCGCAGGCGAGGGCTCGGCCGGGGCGTCCGAAGCGAGCTCAGGGGACGGACCGGGGGCCGTCCTGGCGGGCGCCGCGGCGCGCGGCGCCGCGGGAGTGCGCTCGGTGCTCCCCGCGGGGACGAGGCCGTTCAGCGGAGCCGTCTCGGCGGCGCTCCGCGCACTGCGGTGGCCGCGATCCTCGGCTTCCTTCGCGGGGCCCTTTGGGCTTCCCTTCTGCTGGCCTTCCGCTTGTGCGGTCCGGGCCCATTCATCGGCGAGCGCATCCTTGAATGGATGCACCGGGGGTGGCGCCCCGGGCGGGGCGCCGCTCATCGGCGGCGGCGCACCGGTCGCCGGTGCGCCGGCTGGGGCGAGGCTCATGCGGGGACCTCCATGGCGGTCGAGGGGTGTTCGGCGCGGTAGCTTTCGGCGTAGCCGAGGACTTTGCTGACGTAGCCTTCGGTTTCCGCGTAGGGCGGCACGCCACCGTACTGGCGGACGGCGCCGGGCCCGGCGTTGTAGGCGGCCAGGGCCTCGCTCGTGTTGCCGCCGAAGTCGCTCATCATCTGGCTCAGGTAGCGGGCGCCGCCTTCGATCGATTCGGCCGCGTTGAGCGGGTTGGCGACCCCCAGCGAAGAGGCGGTCCCCGGCATCAGCTGGGTCAGTCCCTGAGCCCCGGCGGCACTCTGCGCGTCGGGGTTGAAACCGGACTCCTGCTCGATCAGCCCATGGAGCACCGCCGGGTCGAGGCCGTTGCGCAGCGCCGCGGCTTCGATCAGCGAGTCATAGGCACCCGAGCCGGCCGCTTCGGCGCCCGTCGGCGCGGCACCCGAACCGGTCGCGGTGGTGGCGGCCTGCAGGGCCGCGGCGAATGCCGTCGGGGCGGCTGTGCTGCCCGCCTGGACGGTCGCTGCGGTCCGGCTGCCGGTCGCTACCCCGCGCGCCTGTTCGATCAGCTGCTGCAGTTCGTGGATGCGGGCGGCCGCGGCCAGCTCGCCGGCCGGCACGGCCCCCTGCGTGGCGCCGATCGCCTGCGTGCTCACGCCATGCTCCCGCGTGTGCGCCTGGCGGCCATTTCATCGAGCGCCTTGTTTTCGCGGCGGTCGGCCTCACGGATGTGCTCGAGCCGGCGGCGCTCACGCAGGCGGTTGAGCATCTCGTGCTCGCCGGCCGCGCGGACGAGCTCGGCGTTGCGCGCGGCGACCTCTGCCTCGCTGCGCTGGAGTTCGACAACCCCCCGGGAACGGCGCGCCTCGATGCGCTCGAGGAAAGCCTGGCGACTCTGCAGCTCGACGGCGCCGAGCGTGTTGCGGGGGGTCTCGCGCTGTTCGGCCTGGGCGTGCTCGAGCTCCGCCTGGGCGTGCTCGAGCTCGGCCTGGCTGCTGGAGCGGCGCGAGATCGAGCGCGCCAGCTCCTGCTGGGCGAGTTTCTCCTTGCGCTCGCGCACGGAGCGCACACGCTCAAGGCGAAACCGAAACGAGGGACCGGTCACGTCCCGTTTATCGGCCCCCAGGGGACGTCCTTTAGTCGTGAAAGGCGGCTGGGCGCGATCTCCCAAGGGGCTCTCCACGGTGTCCTCAGATGCTCAGGCCGAGAGGAGGGATCGCGGGCGCGGCGCCGAGGCCCGGGTCCGGTGCGGGCGCCTCGGGGTCGGGCACCTCCTCGGCGTCTTCGATCTGATCGGCGCTGGCACGCAGCGATGCGTGCAGCGACCCGGCCAGGGAGAGCAGGCGTGCATCCGCCTCGGCGGGGTCGCTGTGCTCGTCGACGGGCTGGCGCAGGAAGGCCTCGATCGCCCCCTTGTGGGTGATCGCGGCGTCAAGCATGTCATCGGTGCCCGGCTGGTAGGCGCCGATCGCGATCAGGTCTTCCTTCTCATGGAGGATCGCCAGCGCCGAGCGCAGGCTCTGGCCCGCCTGGGCGACCTCGCGGCGAGACGATCTCGCCGATCAGCCGCGAGACGCTCTGCAGGATGTCGATCGCCGGGTAGTGCCCGGCGTGGGCCAGCGAACGCGTCAGGACGATGTGCCCGTCAAGGATCGAGCGCGCCGCGTCTGCGATCGGCTCGTTCATGTCGTCACCGTCGACCAGGACGGTGTAGAGCCCCGTGATCGACCCCCCCGTGCTCGTGCCGGCCCGCTCGAGCAGCCGGGGCAGCAGGGCGAATACGCTCGGGGTGTAGCCGCGGGTCGCGGGGGGCTCCCCGATCGCCAGGCCGACCTCGCGCTGGGCCATCGCGAAGCGGGTGACCGAGTCCATCATCAGCATCACGTCATGGCCCTGGTCACGGAAGTGCTCGGCGATCGTCGTCGCCGTGAAGGCCGCCTTGATCCGGACCAGCGCGGGCTGGTCGGAGGTGGCGACGACGACGACCGAGCGCTCCAGTGCGTCACCGAGGTCGCGCTCGATGAACTCCCGCACCTCGCGCCCCCGCTCGCCGACGAGCGCGATCACGTTGATCGAGGCCGAGGTCGAGCGGGCGACCATCCCCAGCAGCGAGGACTTGCCCACACCCGAGCCGGCGAAGATCCCCAGGCGCTGGCCGCGGCCGCAGGGAACCAGCGTGTCCAGGGCGCGCACACCGAGCCCGACCCGCTCGGAGATCCGCGGCCGCGAAAGGGCGCTGGGCGGGGCCGCGATGGTCGAGCGCTCGACGCCGCCCGGTGCGGGCAGCTCATCGCCCGGCTGGCCCAGACCGTCGACGATCCTGCCCAGCAGACCGCTGCCGACGGGGACCCTGAACGGCGCCCCGGTGGCCAGCACCCGGGTTCCCGGGCCGATCCCGTGCAGCTCGCCGAGTGGCATCAGCAGCGTGCGGCCGTCGCGGAAGCCGACGACCTCGGCGGCGACGGGCTCGCGGTTGCGATCGGTACCGACCATGCAGACCTCGCCGACCTCGGCCTGTAGCCCGGTGGCCTCGATGATCAGGCCGATCAGGTTGGAGACGAAACCGTGGCGGCGAGCCAGATCGGCCTCGCCGATCGCCTCGGAGGCGCGCTCCAGCAGTCCTTGAGGCGGGCTCACCTGCTCTGCTCGGGCCGCGGTCCGAGCTCGGCGAGGACCACCTCGCCGGCACGCTCGAGCTGCGTCGCGACGCTTGCGTCCACCTCCCCCTCGGCCGTCCGCACCACGGCGCCGCCGACGGCCACGCGGGCGTCGGGCTGCAGGTCCCAGTGCTCGACCGCCGCGCTCTGGCCTCGCAGATCGCCCAGCGAGGCCCGCACGGTCTCCAGGTCGGCGGGGTTGACGACAATCGAGATCCGGCGCTGTCCGGCCACCCGGCGCAGGGCCCCCTGGACGACCTCGACGACCAGCTCGGGACGGATCTGGAGCGTCGCGAGGACGATCTTGCCGGCCAGCGCGAGCGCCAGGTCGATCGCGTCGCGCTCGACCGAGTCGGCCGTCTGGACGCGGATCTCCTCAACGCCCCGGACGGCCTCGAGCAGCGCCCCGGCGGCGCTCTGCGCCTCGGCCCGGCCGTGCTCGATGCCCTCGGCCCGTCCCGCCGCGAACCCCTCGGCGCGAGCCTCGGCGCGGATCTGCTCGGCCTCCGCGCGTGCCGCGGCGAGCTCCCGGGCGGCGGCGTCGCGCGGTGGCGGCTCGGATGGCTCGAGCTGCTCGAAGTCGTAGCTGACGGCAGCCTCAGACAACAGGCTCGCCCTCTTCGCCCTCGCCACCGGCGATCACGATCGTGCCCGCTTCCTCCAGGCGCCGGACGACCGCGACGACCCGCGACTGCGCGTCGTCGATGTCTTTTTTGCGCTGCGGGGGCTGGATCTCCATCTCCTCCTTGAGCATCGCCGCGCCGCGCTCGGACATGTTCGCCAGGATCACCTCCTTGACGTCCTCGGGCGCCCCCCGGAGTGCCAGCACGAGGTCCTTCTGGTCGACCTCGCGAAGCACCTGCTGGATCGCCCGCTCTTCGAGCTTGACGATGTCCTCGAAGACGAACAGCATGGCCCGGACCTCATCCGCGAGCTCCTTGTCGGAGGTCGCCAGGTTGTCCAGCACGTTGCGCTCGAGCGACCGGTCGGCATGGTTGAGGATGCCCGCCAGCGCCTTGGTTCCGCCGGCGACGGCGTACTCGCGCTCGGAGGCAGATCCCAGTTTGCTGCGCAGCGCGTGCTCGAGCTTCTCGATCACCGCCGGGTTGGTCTCGCCCATCCGCGCGATCCGCATCGCGACGTCGGGCTGCTGTGCCTCGGCCAGCTTGGTAAGGACACCGGCCGCCAGCGTCGCCGGCAGGTTGGCGAGCACCAGCGCGATCGTCTGGTGGGACTCGGCGCGGAGAATCGTCGCGATCCGCTCCGGCGGTGTGCGGCGCAGGAACTCGAATGGCCGCGTCTCGGCCGGGCCGGCGATCCGCCCGAGCAGCTCGACCGCCCGCTCCGGGCCGAGGGCTCGCTCGACGACGTCGCGTGCAAAATCGATGCCCCCGTTCGCCGACCCACCGCCCGCCAGGCCGGCGGCGGCCATCTCGTGGAACACCGAGTCGGTCGTCTCGGCGCCGACGCCGCCGAGCCGTGCCATCTCGGTCGAGAGGCTCTCGATCTCGTCTTCGCGCATCCTGCCGATCACGTTGGCCGCGCGCTCAGAGCCCAGCGCGGCCATCAGCACCGCAGCCTTGCGGGCGCCGTTGATCGGCTCCTGTGGATCCACCGGCTCGCCGCCCGCGGGCAGCGCCGGGACGGGGCCCTGGGGCAACTGGGGAGCCATCGCCCCCTAGTCCTCCTGCATCCAGGTGCGCAGCTGCTGGGCGACCCGGTCCGGATCGGTGTCGGCCAGCGCTTCGACCTGGCGGCGTATCTCATCGCCGCCGCCCGCGCCGGCGGCTCCCTGCCCGACGGGTACGGGCTGCCCGTTGGCGGCGCTGACTTCGATCGGCCGCGTCGAGGCTTCGCGTTCGAGCTCGGCCAGGCGCATCGGCGCATCGAGCTCGCGCAGCCAGACGGGCTCCTCGATGGGCTCCTGCTCGCGCTTGCGCAGCGAGCGGGTGGTCATGAACAGGAACACGAACGCCGCGATCCCGAGCAGGGCGTACTTCGCATAGGCCAGCGGGCTGCTGGCGGCCGCCGTGGCTGCGGTCGACTTGGCGAAGGCGACCTGGCCGATCGAGATCGTGTCGCCGCGCTTGGGCTGGATCCCGGCGGCGTTGGTGATCGCTTCCTTGATCGCCGGCACGGCGGAGGCCGGGACGGAGTGATCGAGCAGCACCGAGACGTGCTCGCTTTCCACGGTCCCGGGGGCGATCGTGGAGTGCGTGACCGTCTTTGAGACGCCCAGCGAGGAGGACGTTGTTTCCTTCTTGAAGTTCGACTTGCCGCCGGTCGTCGTCCCGGTCGCGGCGGTCCCCGTCACGCCGCCCGCGCTGCCATTTCCGGCGAGCGTTTCCAGCGACTTGCTCTGCGCGAGAGGCGTCCCGGTTTTCGCGTATTCGAGCGATTCCTTGGTCGTCTGGTCGACGTTCATGTTGGCGTAGACGAGGACCTGGGCCTTGCCCACGCCGAGCGTCTGGGCGAGCATCGCGTCGAGGCTCGCGGCGGTCGCCTGGTCGTAACGCTGCTCGGCTTCCTGGACGCTCGTCCCGCCGGAGCCGCCGGCCCCGCCGGAGGCCTCGGGCCACAGCAGCTGGCCGCTGCCGTCGGTCACCGTCACCTTGCTCAGCTCGAGGCCCGGCACGCTCGAGGCGACGAGCTGCGCGATGCCCCGCACGGAGGATGGGTCGATCGCGGTCGTGCCCGAGAGCAGGACGGCCGCGGAGGCGGTCTGCCCTTCGCCGAAGACCTGGTTGGTCGAGTTCGGCAGCACCAGCTCGACCTGCGCGCCCGAGACGCCCTGGACGCTGTTGATCGTTTCGTCGAGCTGGCCCTGGAGCGCACGCTGGTAGGTGACCTGCTGCTGGAAGTTGCTTTCGCCGAGTTTCTCGTGTTCGAAGAGTTCGAAGCCGGGCTGGCTGTTGCCGAGCAGGCCGGCACCGGCCAGCGCGACCCGGGCTTCGGCGGTCTGGTTGGACTGAACAGCCAGCGCCGTGCCGTTGTTCTGCAGCTCATAGCCGATCCCGTGGGAGCTCAGCGTGCTCGTCATTTTGCCGGTCTGGGAGGGGTTCAGGCCGCTGAGCAGGGTCGAGTACCCGGGCGCCGAGACCATGTGCAGGAACAGGTATGCGAACACGATCGCCGCCGCGGCACCGCCGCCGAGGATCAGCCAGCCGCGCGCGGTGAGCCTCGATGCCAGCTGTGCGACGGGAGGCATCTATCAGACCTGGGTCTGGAAGATCGTCTGGGTGGCTTCGACGGCCTTGGTGCGGATCTGGGCGGCCAGCTGCATCGACAGGGACGCGTCCTCGACGGTCGCGATCGCTGCCTCGGGGTCCTTGACCGTCCCTGTCGCCAGTGCCTGGGAGGCGGCGTCGGCGCTCTGCTGGCTGCTCTCCAGGGAGGAGATCGCCTGGGTCAGCGCGCCGCCGAAGCCCGAGCTGGAGCCCGCCGCTTCGGCGCTCGGCGCGGCCGCGCCCTGGCCGAGGCCCGATGCCGCTTCGGCCGCATTGCCGGCCGCTCCGCCGACGCCGCTGCTCAGCTGCCCGGCCAATCCGCCGAGGGGAGGGATGATCATTTGAGCAGGCCCAGCGTCGAGGTGAACATCGACTTGGCCGTCTGCATCGCGGTCACGTCGGACTGGTAGGACTGCTGCTCGGAGATCAGATCGGTCATTTCCGTGACCGTGCTGACGTTCGGCATCTTCACGTAGCCCTGGGCGTCGGCTTCGGGGTTGGACGGGTCGTAGACGAGCTGGTCGGGCGTCGAGTCCGCGACGATCCCCTTCACTTCGACCCCGCCCCCGGGCTCGGTGCCCGAGCCTTCCCGGATCGCCCCCGTGAGCGCCCCGCCGAAGCCCGTCCCGGCGGCCTGGGCGAGGACGACCTCCTGGCGCTGGTAGGGCTGGCCGTTGGCACCCTTCGTGGTGTTCGCGTTGGCCAGGTTCTCGGCCGTCACATCCATGCGGATGCGGTTGGCCGTCAGGCCGCTGCCGGCGATCCCGATCGCTTCGAAGAGCCCCATCAGAGGACCCCGATCGCCGATTTGAGGATCTCGTTGCGGGTCGTCGCAACGTCGGTCAGGGCCTGGTAGTCGAGGCCGTTTTCGGCCAGCTTGGCCGATTCTTCGTCGATGCTCACAGAGGTCCCGTTGGGACCGGCCTGTTCAGGCAGTCTTTCGGTCTGGAATTCCACTTCTTCGGGCGAGGTGCCGGAGCTCATGGCGTTCTGGAGCGTCGACTCGAAGTTGACTTCCTGACGGTGGTAGCCGGGCGTTTCGGCGTTGGCCATGTTCGCCGTCAGGGCTGTCTCGCGCTGCCATGAGCCGCGCATCGCAGCCTCGAGGAGCTGCTGGGTCGAATCTACGAGTGCCATCGTGAAGCGGATGCCTTTCCGCCCTCCCTGGGCTGAAAACCGACGCTCTCCCTGAGGGTCGCTCGCACCTCGGCCTTTTACCGGCCGTCCCGGTGATCGGCAGCGCCGGACGGACCTTTAGGCCCGCAGGGCGCCGTTGCAAGCGTCCATTCAGGCGCTGAAGTCCAGCCGCGGCAGACGCTGCAGCTCGCGCCCGTAGCCGTCGGCGGCGCGCTTCGCCCGCACCGCCCCGGCGTGCTCGACGAGCAGGCCGTCACGGAGGCGGATCAGCTCGATCCGTGCCCGCTCGCCGATCAGGCTCGCACGTTCAAGCAGCCGCCCGGCGCCAGGCGGGGGCGCGCCCGCAAGCCCGGACGTGAGCTCCTCCCAGCGGCCTGCCAGCTCCGTCAGGCCCGCGACGTCGCCGCGGCCGGCCAGCTCGAGTTCGAGCTCGGCCAGCGCCAGGATGGCCTCATAGGGTGCGAGCTCAGCGGCGGAGCTCATCGCGGCGTGGTGGCCTCGTCGGCGATCTGACCCCAGGCCTCGCGCAGCTCGCCCAGCAGGGCGCTGACCTCCTCGAGCTTCGCCGCGTCCTGGTCGAAGCGGGCGCTCGCGAGGTCCTCGAGACAGAACAGGTAGATCGCGTGCAGCCGCTCGGCGATCAGGCCCTGGTCGAAGTCGAGCGTCGCGTCGAGATGCCCGACGATCAGCTCGGCCCGGCGCAGCGCGTTGTGGCCCTTCTCGACTTCGCGTTTGCGCATCGCGACGGCGGCCTGGCGCAGGAAGCGCCGCGCGCCGTCGTAGAGCATCACGACCAGCTGCCCTCGGTTGGCCGCGAGCACCGCTCCCTGACGGTATGCCTGCGGGGATGCTGCCGTGCTTGTCATCGCCGTCTATTAGATCGGCGCGCCGCCGGCAAAGTTGAGATCTGAAACCTAAGCTTTCGTCGCCGAGGAGTTCGCGGCCAGCTGGGCGGACTGTTCGCTCAGCCACGACCCGGTCGCGGTGTTCTTGGAGATCACCGCTTCAAGCTCCGCGTAGGTCTGTTCAAGGGCTTTCTGGCGGTTCGCGAGCATCTCGTTCATCGTCGCGATCTGTTCTTTCATTTCGCGGACCTGGGCGGTGTCCCCGTTGATCCGGCTTTCCAGCGTCGCGCCCGGTTCGGCGAGGTCGTTGATGACCTTGTTCAGGTTCGTCGACCACTGCCCGAGCATCAGCTTCACGCCTTCGGGGTTCGACTGGACGGCGGCGGCCAGCTTGGCGGGTTCGAGCTTGAGCACGCCCGCCAGCGAGGAGGCGGAGGAGGTCCCCGTACCGACGGCCGCGCCGGTGCTGACCCCGATATCCGCCGGGCTGGACATTTCCGCGGCCAGGCCGGCGATCGGTTCGTACATCGTCTCGCGGATTTCGTTCAGGACGTTGGTCAGATCCATGTCGCCGAACAGCGTCCCCGCGGTCAGTTCGGAGATCGCCGTCGGGCTCGTGGGCGGCCGTTCGGCGATCTGCTTCTGGATCGCTTCGACGGTCGTGTTGTAGAGCTTGATGAACGATTCGACCTGCGTTTCGATCGCCTTGGTATTGGCGGAGGGAGCCTCCACCGCGATCGTCACGGCACCCGCGGAGGTCAGCGACTGGAGCGCCAGCGAGACACCCGGGATCGCTTCGGTGAGCACATTCGTCGTCGATTTCCCGGCGACCCCGTCGACGGTGTATTCGGCGTCGGTGCCTTCCTTGGAGGTGCCTTCGCGTTCGACCAGTCCGGCGCCGGATGAGCTTGCGGTGACCGTTTCGAGGCTGCCGGCGCCGGTGGCGCGGCTCGAGAAGACGATCGTTTCCTTGTTGAGGACGGCCGCGTAGACGGTCCCTTTGCCGTCGGCGTTGACCTTGGCGGCCAGTTCGGCGGCGCCGGCACCGGCTTTGAGCGTGTATTCCCGGCCGCCGATCGTGAACGTTTCTTCGCCCGCCGGCGCGGCAAACGTGAAGGTCCGCTGCGCGGAGTTGGCGAGCTTGGTGACTTCGACCTCATAGCCTCCGACGCCGGCGCCCGAGGTGATCGTCGCGGCGATCCGGTCCGGTTCGCTGGAGCTGACCGCCTGGACCCCTTCGAACAGCGAGGGCAGTTTGAATTCGGAGGCCGCGTAGGTG
Organism: uncultured Solirubrobacteraceae bacterium; assembly: GCA_963787765.1. Classification (GTDB taxonomy): domain Bacteria; phylum Actinomycetota; class Thermoleophilia; order Solirubrobacterales; family Solirubrobacteraceae; genus Palsa-744. The sequence continues at coordinate 480,905 of CAWBEF010000019.1, forward strand.
AGCTGCAGCAGGCTCGTCTGGATCGTCGAGAGAGCCTTGGCCTGGTCTGAGACTTTTTCCTGCTGGAAGGTCAGGCGGGTGATCGGCTGGCGTTCGACTTCGAGCAGCGCGTTGATGATCGACTTCGTGTCCAGGCCCGAGGCGAGCCCGGTGACCGAGATGGGCGAGCCCGAGGTGGCGGTGACTGTGCCGGTGGACATTGCGGGCCCCTACTCCAGCGGCCTTCCGACGGCGAGCTCGACGGCCTCTTCGGCCGAGAGCACTCGCAGCAGCCTGCCCGTGCTGTCGCGCAGCTCGATCTGCAGGCTCGTCGCGTCGGCGCTCAGGGCGAAGCCGATCTCATAGCCCTGGCGGCGCAGCCGCTCGTTGATCGCGTCGGCGTGGGCCATCTGCTGGAGGACCTCCTCGGGCGGGCTCGAACGGCTGAGCTCGATCTGCTGGCCGCCTTCGCGGCGGGCGAGCTCCCGCGCCAGCTCCGCGCCGGGTCGGCGCAGGGCGGTTCGGGCAGGGTCTGTGAAAGGTGGGGTCGGCGAGCTCACTGGGCGTTTTCTCCCTGAAAACGGGTTCACGCGGTCCGGTCCTTGGGCCGCCTCGCGCTGCTGGTCCTACCGGTGTGATCGACGTCCGACTCGAAAACTTTAAGCACGGGTTGCATCGATGGCTGGATTGAGCCGGGTCGGGGCCCGGCGGAAAGGGACCCGCGCGCGTGGATGAGGTTTCGCGGCGGGCCCAGGCAGGGGATACCCGTTCCGCCACGAAATAACTGCCGTTCACAAGCCTCGCTCGGCCGCGAGCGAACCAACCGGCAGGTGGACAGTGATCAGTGTGTTCCCTCGATAGCAGGCAGGAGTATGGAAATCACCGGCAGTCGTGTAGCGAGGACCCCTGCTCCGCAGGTACTCGCCCTATGGGAGGACTACCAGCGCAGCGGCGATCAGAAGCTGCGCGACAGGCTGATCTTCATGTTCATGCCGATGGTCCGCTACATCGTGTACCGCAAGGTCCGCGAGGTCCCCGCCCAGTGCGACGTGGAGGACTTCCTCTCCTGCGGCCTGGAGGCGCTGATCCATTCGATCGACCGCTACGACCCGGCCAAGGGGGCGAGCCTGGAGCAGTACGCCTGGACGCGGATCCACGGCGCGGTCCTGGACGAGCTGCGCCGCCACGACTGGGCTCCGCGCTCGCTGCGCCGCGACGAGCGGACGATCAACTCCGCCCGCGAGAGCTTCATGGCGATCAACGAACGCCCGCCCGAGCGCGATGAGCTGGCGGCCCACGTGGGCATGAGCCCGGCCGAGCTCACGGCCCGCCTCGATCAGGTCGCCCTGGCCGAGGTCGGCTCGCTCAACCGCGTGGTCCGCTCGGACGAGAGCGCGACGATCGAGCGCATCGACACGATCGAGAGCTCCGACACGAGCAGCGACCCGATCCTCAGCGCCGAGCGCCGGGAAGCAAAGCAGCGTTTTCGCAAGGCATTTGCCCGCCTGTCGCGCCAGGAGCGCGAGGTCGCCGTGCTGCTCTACGTAGAGGAATGGACGCTGCGCGACATCGGTACCCGCCTGGGCGTCTCCGAGAGCCGCGTCTCCCAGATCCACACCCAGCTGCGCCGTCGCCTCTACGAGCAGCTCTCCGGCGAGCTGACGCTGTTCAGCTCGGTCGGCTGACGCTCCCCCGCCGCGGCTAAAGAAACCCCTGCGGCGGCCGAAGACCCTGGGGATGGACCTCGGTCTCTACATCGCAGCCACCGGCATGGTCGCCGAGCAGACCCGCCAGGACCAGCTCTCGAACGACCTGGCGAACGCCTCGACCCCGGGCTACAAGTCCGACGAGTCCCCCCAGCACAGCTTCGGCGAGGTCCTCCTCGCCAACTCGCAGGGCTCGGCGGCGATCGGCTCGGTCGACGCCGGCGTGGCGCTCGGCAAGACCTACACGGACATGACGCCCGGCTCGATCCAGGAAACCGGCGAACCGCTGGACTTCGCGATCGAGGGGACGGGCTTCTTCGCGGTCAAGACCGCTCAGGGGACTCGCTACACCCGTGACGGGCAGTTCACGACCTCGGCCGCCGGACTGCTCACGGACCTCAACGGAAACCCCGTCCTGAGCTCCTCGGGCGCCGAGATCAAGGTGCCCGCCACCGGCACGCTGTCCGCCGGGGCAGTCGGTGCCTTCGAAGTCACAGGCGCCGAAAAGCAGGGCGAAAACCTCTTCACCGGCAAAGCGGCCGGCAAGGCCGCGGGCGCGGTGCGCCAGGGCGCGCTCGAGGGTTCGGGCGTCGATGCGGCCAAGGTGATGATCGAAATGATCACCTCGCTGCGCAGCTTCCAGTCCGGCCAGCAGGCGATCCAGGCGATCGGCCAGACCCTGCAGGCCGCATCGACCCAGGTCGGGTCGATGAACGGCTCCTGAGCGCATCGAGCGCCCGGCCGGCAATCTCCCGCCCGCCGCGTCCCGCCGCTCAAGTCCCCCCGTCGGATGCCGATCACCTGTGTGCAAGGTGCCGGTGGCCGGGCTCGATTCCCGTCCAGGCCTTGCTGTGTCCCTCGAACACGAACGGATGGAACGAGCTGATGCTCGAAGGTCTCTACGCCGCAGCGGCAGGCATGTCGGCCCAGCAGCTCCAGCTGGACGCGATCAGCAACGATCTCGCCAACCTCTCGACCAGCGGCTACAAGTCAGAGCGGGTCGCATTCAGCGACCTGCTCTACAACAAGGTCGACATCGCCGGCACGGAAACCACCGCCGGCGCCGGCGCGAAGGCGGCGATCGTCGGCACCAGCCAGAGCCAGGGTGCGCTTCAGGAAACCGGCAACCCGCTCGACCTGGCAATCGAAGGCCCCGGCTATCTCCAGGTCACCCGCGCCGACGGCCGACGGGCGCTGACCCGCAACGGCGCCCTGCAACTCGACGCCGAAGGCTCGATCACGACGGCCGAAGGCGACCGCCTCTATCCGCCGATCAAGCTCCCCGCGGGCACCTCGGCGGAAAAGATCAGGATCGCCGGCGACGGGACCGTCACGGCCGACGGGAAAAAGGTCGGGCGGATCCAGCTGGTCGCCGTGACGGCGCCCGAGCACCTGCGCAGCGAAGGGTCGAGCCTGCTGAGCGCAACTGCCGAAAGCGGCGCGCCCCACGCCGCGAAGGACGCCCTGATCCACCAGGGCGCGCTCGAGAGCTCGAACGTCAACATCGGCGAGGACATGACCGCGATGGTGGGCACCGAGCGCAACTACCAGCTGGCCAGCACGGCGATCCAGACCGAGAGCCAGATGATGTCGATCGCGAACCAGCTGCGCAACTCATGAGCCTGCCGGGTGAAACTCCCGCCGTGGGGTTGCCCGCGAGTACGCCGGCGCTCGAGCCGGCATGGGTCCGCCACGGCTCCGCTGCCGTCAAAAAGGACTACTCGGCCGCGCTGCAGTTCGAACAGATGCTCCTCACCCAGATGGCGAGCTCGCTGACCGGCAACGGCGAACTCGGCGGCGAATCCTCCGGCGAAGAAGGCGAATCGACCAGCGAGGCCGGGGCGAGCGAGTACTCCTCGATGCTCCCTCAGGCACTGGCCAGCGGCGTTGTCGCGGGTGGCGGGCTGGGGCTCGCCGCCGAACTGGCGCGCCAGCTCGCCCCCGGCTCGGCCGGGACTCCCGCGAGCGCGCTTGCGGGCGCCTCACCGCTCACCGCCGGCGCAGTGAACGGCGCGGCCGTGTCCTCCGGCGGCGCCGAAGCACCCGCCGCGAGCGGGACGAGCACCCGATGAGCGCCACCGCCCAGCTGGCCCCCCGGGTGCAGGACGAACAGCTTTCGGGCGAGATCCTGCGCCACCTCGACGCCCAGATCGCCTCGGCCCGCAGCCTCTTGGCCGTGGTGCTCGAGCAGGGCGCCGCGATCCGCGAGCGCGATGTCCACACGGTCGTCCGCCTGGCCGGGATCCTGCGCGGGGAGATGGGCCGCCGCCAGCTGCTCGAGGAGGAGCGCGGGAGACTGCTGGCGTGCTGCGGCGAGCGCCTGGGCGTCGGAGCCGAGACGGTCACGCTGCAGCAGCTGACCGGGCTGATGAGCGCGACCCAGGGCGAGCAGGCGAACGCCCGCAGCGCCGAGCTGAAGGGCCTCCTGCACGAGCTCCAGCGCGAGCATTCGACCAACCGCGCCGTGATGCAGCTCGAGCTCGGCTTCCTCGACCACCTGATGGGGCTGCTGGCGCTCGACGGCGTCAACGGCTATGACCCGCGCGGTTCCTCGACCGCGATCACCAGGGACCGCCCGAACGGCGGGCTGCACGTCCTCGACCTGCGCGCCTGAACGATGTCGATCCCCACGCTGCAAGGACTCCAGACGGCACTGAGCGGGCTGCTCGCCGAGCAGCAGGCACTGGACCTGACCGGCCACAACATCGCCAACGCGAACACCGAAGGGTATTCCCGCGAGACGGCCGTCCTCGAGACCCAGCAGGCGATCACGGTGCCGGCGCTCTCGGCGGTCACGGGCAAGGGCGGCCAGCTCGGCACGGGCGTCACCGTGGAGACGATCACCCGCATCCGCAACAGCTACCTCGACGCCCAGTACCGCACCCAGAACAGCGCTCTGAGCGGCGCCTCGACGCAGGCCGAAGAGCTCGAACAGGCGCAGGGGACGCTCAACGAACCCTCGAGCACCGGAATCGCCAGCCAGTTCTCGGAATTCTGGACCTCGTGGAACAACCTGGCGGACTCGCCGACCAGCGAATCGGCCAAGGAGGCCGTCGTGGCGGCGGGCCAGCGGCTGGCGGGCTCGCTCAACCAGCTCTCCGCGCAGCTCTCGAGCGTCTCGGCGCAGGTCGAACAGCAGTACGCCGCACGGACCGCGCCGGGCGGGGAAATCGCCCAGATGGCGGGCCAGATCGCTCAGCTCAACCAGCAGATCAAGCTTGCCGAACAGGCCAACCAGCCACCCAACGAAATGCTCGACCGGCGCGACCTGCTGATCGACAAGCTCTCGGCCCTCGCCCAGGTGACGGTCACCGCGAACCCCGACGGAACGGACACGGTCGCCTTCGGCGACGCCGCCAAGCCGCTGGTGGAAGGAACGACCGTCAACTGGCCTCAGACGCTCACCGCCGCGGCGGGAGGCCAGCTTGGCGCCCTGCTCGCGCTCAACGCGCCCGGCGGAGCGTTGACGGGCTTCCGCACCGAACTGGACTCCGTCGCCGCGAAGCTCGCCGGCAGCGTCAACGAACTGCAGACCAAGCCCTTCTTCTCGGGGACGACGGCCGCCACTATCGCGGTCGCCGTCAAAGCCTCCGAAGTGCAGGCCTCCTCGAGCGAAACCCCGGGCGCCAACAACGTCGCCCTGGAGGTCGCAGGCCTGCGTGGCGGGGCCGCCGATCAGGGCTGGTCGAGCCTCGTCGAGCAGGTCGGGAGCATGGTCAAGGGCGCCAAGGACGAACAGGCCAACCTGCAGACCACGCTGACGGCCGTCGCCAACCAGCGCCAGGCGGTCTCGGGTGTCTCCCTGGATGAAGAAATGACCAACCTGATCAGCTACCAGCGCGGCTACCAGGCCTCGGCCCGGACACTGACGGCGATGGACGAAATGCTCGAACAGCTGATCGAGCACACCGGAAAGGCGGGGCTCTGATGATCGACCGGATCGCAGGCTCGATGCTGAGCGAATCGACCTTGAGCGACATCAACTCGTCGCTGTCCAAGATGCAGCGCACCTCCGAAGAACTGTCCTCGGGCAAATCGATTCTCGAGCCTTCGGACAATCCCTACGGGGCGAGCAGGGCGATCGAACTGCAGAGCCAGCTGGACGGGCTCAGCTCCTACACGACCAGCGTCAACGACGGGATCTCCTGGACCGAGGCGGCAGGCGGGGCGCTGAGCAACATCAACGAAGCGCTGCAGCGGGTCCGCGAGCTCCTCGTCGCGGCCGGCAACGGGACCAACAGCCAGGCGGACCTCTCGAACATGGCGACCGAAGTCACCCAGCTGACCGAAGGCATCAAGCAGGACGCGAACACCCAGTATGCCGGGCAGTACGTCTTCTCCGGCACGCTGACGACGACCCCTCCCTACGCGAGCGGCGAAAACGACGAATACGCCGGAAACTACGGGACGGTCGCCCGCTCGATCGGCCCCGGTGCGACCGTCGCGGTCAACACCGAACTCGGCTCGGTGCTCGGCAGCGGCACGGGCGCCGCGGACGGCAAGACGCTCGACGTGCTGCGGACGATCGTCAAACACCTGACCGAAGGGACCGCCGAAGGCAGGGCGGCGCTGACGAGCACCGACCTCAAAGCACTGAGCGCCAACATCGAAGGGCTCGCCCAGCTGCAGGCGAGCAACGGGAGCGCCACCGATCAGCTGCACACCGCCGCGGCTCGCATCGAATCGCTGCAGAGCTCGATCACGGGCGCGCTCTCGAACACAGAGGACACCAACATCGCCCAGGCGACGATCGCCTACTCGACCCAGCAGGCCGCCTACCAGGCCGCCCTGCATGCCACGTCGACGATCATCCAGGAATCGCTGCTCAACTTCCTGAAATAGACGAGCAAGGAGAACCCCACCAATGCCAGTGATCTTCGAGAGCGTCCGCTTCGGCACCGTCGAGATAGCCGACGAGGAGGTCATCGAGTTCCCCGACGGGCTCGTGGGACTGGGCGGCCTGCGCTACACGCTGCTCGACCGCAATCCGGGCACCGGGTTCCTGTGGCTGCACTGCGTCGATGACCCGGCCCTGGCGCTGCCGGTCGTGAGCCCGCATCAGTTCTTCGCCGACTTCCGCCTCGAGCTGGCCGAGCAGGATCTGGCGCGGATCGGGCTCGAGGACCTCGCGGCCGCGCGCGTGCTGGTGACCGTCCGCGCGACGCCCAACCCGCTGGACATCACCGTCAACCTGCGCGCCCCCCTGGTGATCCACGCGAGGCGGGGCTTCCAGGTGATCAACACGGTCGAGGGCGCACCGCTGCAGGCGCCGCTGTTCGTACTCGCCGAGACCGCCGGGACGCAGAGCGCCGCCTCCGCGGACGCGGCCTGAGCGCGGCTCGCCGCGACCGGCCGCGACCGGCCCCGGGCGATTGCTTCATAATCGGCCCCGATGCTGATCCTGACGCGACGCCCCGGAGAACGCGTCGTCATCGGCGACGACATCCTGATCACCGTGATGGGGGTCAGCGGGCACACGGTCCGCCTCGGTATCGCAGCACCGGAGGGCGTCCCGATCTACCGCGAGGAGATCTGGCTGGCGGTCAAGGAGGAGAACCGCGCGGCGGCCGCCGCCGACCCGGAGTCGCTGCCCTCGAGGCCGCCCACGGCGCCTGCGGCGGACCCCGGCGAGGGCTCCTGAGCGACGGCCCGGTGGGCCGGGGGGCCCGCGGGCGGCGGTTGACAGCCGCCGCGGAGCGTCCCTATCATCGTCTCGCGTCGGGGTGATCGCCTTAGAGGGAGGGGTCGTGAACGGAATCGAGGGAGACGGGCGACGGGACATGCCCCTGCGTGTGCCGGGCGTGGGCGAGGGCCCATCGCTGACTCGCCGCGCGCTGCTGCGGCGGGCGGGCGCGCTTGGCGTCAGCGCATCCACCCTCGGCGCGCTCGATCTGCTCGCCCTGATGCCCGCGCGCGCCGCCCAGGCCAAGTCCGCGCTGCCCGAAATCCAGTTTCAGATCGAACGGTTCATCCCGCCCGCGGTCTCGGTGGAAAACGTCCGCGTGCGCTTCCCGCCGGTCTACACGACCTTTGCGACGTTCACCCTGACGCGCACTCCCACCCCGGAAGACCAGGCGACGCTCGCGCAGGCGCTGGCGACGGTCGAGGCCAGCTATCCGTTCACCCCCAGCGGCGTCTTTTTGTGCCTCGCCTACGGCGTGCCCTACTTCGAACGGCTCCCGGGCGGGATGGCAGGCCCGCTCGTCTCCGCCCACATGCCGAGGCTCACGGGGGAACCGTCGGGCTATCCGCTCGAAGAGGCGGTGCCGGGGCCGACCGACGTCTCGCCGCAGAATCCCGGCATCACCAAGGAGCGCTTCGAAATCCCCGTCCAGATCGAGTCCAACGACCTGCTCCTGACGCTCCGCAGCGACTCCACGGCGGTGATCGACGATGTGCTCAGCTGGCTCTCCGGCGCAAGCTCGACGCTCGCCTCCAAGAACGTCGGCGAGTCCGGGCTCGGAGGCCTGCTCACTGCGACCTCGCGCCGGCTGATGTTCACCCAGCGGGGCCTGCCGCGCAAGCTCGCCGAAGAACAGGCGTTGCCCTACGCGGAAACGATCAACCCCGAGTCGCCGATGTGGATGGGATTCTCCTCCCAGCAGGTCGCCACGACCGGCAAGCCGCCGATCACCACCTTCCTCGGCAGCCCCTCCGCCAAGCTCACCAGCGCGCGCCGCGGCGACTACTTCGACCACGGCTCGATCGTTCACCTCTCACACGCGATCCAGGACCTCGAACAGTTCTACGAAGCACCCGGCGAAACCTACTCCCGCCGTGTGGCGGCGATGTTCAGCGCCGAGCCGCTGCCCTCGGGGGGCAACCCCAACCAGTTCGCCAACGGCGGCGGGCCGGCGTTCCTGCCCGGCAAGTTCGTCGCGCCGGAGATGGCCGAATACGAAGCCAAGGAACCGGCCCACTTCGACGGCCAGCACCACCTCGGCCACACCACGGCGGTGCAGCGCTCGAGCAGGGCGGCCGACGGCTCGCCGATGCACATACGTGCCGATGGGCCGGGGTACGACAACCTCGACGTCCCCGACGGCTCCTCACAGCCGAAGCTGCACTTCAGCATCTTCGTGCCCACCGCCGCCTTCTTCGCGACCATGCGCCGCAGCCAGGCCTCGCTGGACCTCGCACAGAAGTACGGCGTGCCGATGCAGAACCTCGGCATCGAGCGCTTCCTGACGGCGACCCGGAGACAGAACTTCCTGGTCCCGCCGCGACGCAACCGGTCATTCCCGCTCGTCGAGCTGGCCTGATCACGGCGCGCGTCCCGGGCCCCGCACCCGGGCGCCAGATTGACCTGCCAGGAGCCGTGATGTAGACTGCCGCCTGGCTCAGAGCTGAAAACTGGGCCAGGGCAGTGCGCCTCGTTGGCGAGGCGGTATCGGGCTGTGCACGGAGGAGACCGCCGCAGATTGGGCCCGATGACCTCTCACCTAGGATCGCATGCTGCTGTTTAATCACTAGGGAGGGGGAGTATGAAGTCCATCCGACGTGCATCAAGGAGCATTCCGCGCGCGGCTACGGTGTTCGCGGTCGCGGCGCTGACGCTCGGCGCCACGGCGAGCGTCGCGAGTGCCGCGAAACCGGAAGTCATGATCGCCGGCCACAACACGCCGCCGGCCACCTACCCCAGCTACGTCCACTACTTCACGACGATCCAGGCCGCGGTCAACGCCGCCACACGGCCGCATGACTTCGTCCTGATCGAACCGGGGACCTATGAAGAAGAAGTCAAGGTCAGGCCCGCGAACGAGGGGATCTTCATCCGGGGGATGAACCGCAACTCGGTGCTCATCAACGGTGAAAACATCCACACCCCGGGTGGCGCAAACGGCATCGAAGTCCAGAAGACCAACAACGTCTGGATCGAAAACCTCACCGTTGCCAACTTCGAACGTGAAACGCTCGACGGCGGCGGCGGCAACGACATCTGGTGGAACGGCAGCTCGAGCGAAGAAAAGGTTGGCGCCCACGGCTGGTTCGGCAACTACCTGACCGCCTACGACACGGCCTTCAACGGCGGCTACGGCATCTTCACCTCGCACGAGAAGAAGGGCGAGTGGAACAACATCTACGCGTCCGGCTTCAACGACTCGGGCATCTACCTCGGTGCATGCCAGGAATGCGAAGCCGTGATCAACCACGCGACGATGGAATACAACGCGCTCGGCTACTCGGGCTCGAACTCCGGCGGGCAGCTGATCATCGAGAACAGCAAGTTCGACCACAACACCGCCGGCATCGCGCCGAACACCGAAAACCCGGGCGACGGCCCGCCGCCGCAGAACGGGGCCTGCAAGGAAGCCGAACCGGGCGTCAAACGCAAAGGCACACTGCACGGTGAAACGTCCAAGGGCCACGGCCCGTGGACCGGAAAACTGCCCGAGTTCAAATCGACGCACATCAACCACTGCATGATCATCGAGGACAACCAGATCAACGAAAACAACGATCTGGAACTCCCGGCCAACCACTCGGCCGCGGCGGCACCATGGGGCGCCGGCGTCGAGTTGCCGGGCGACTATGGCGATGAGGTGCTCAACAACGAAATCAAGGGCAACCCGAGCGCAGGCGTGCTTGCTTTCGAGTACCCGAACCCGTTCGAACCGAACGAAAACCTGGAATTCCCCCACGGAACGGTGATCTCACAGAACGCCGGTAACAAGGTCGAAGGCAACACGTTCGCGGACAACGGCTACCTGAGCGTCTCGCCCGAACAGCAGCAATACCTCGGCGACGTGTCGTTCGAGGGCGGGTCCTTCGGGACCAAGACGTCCACGGACAACTGCGTGAGCAACAACACGATGCCCGACGGCAGCTACCCGGCGGACATCGAAGGAAGGTGGGGCTGCCAGAACGAAACCACCCCGAACCCGGGTGGGGGCTTCGCCTACGTCTACTTCCTGCTGAAACTGCAGGAAGAATCAGTGCACCGGCCGGCTCCCAAAGCGGTCCCCGCGCCTCCGGCTCAGGAAACGATGCCGGAACCGTGCGAACACGTGCCGGCGAACCCGCTGTGCCCGTAAGGCAGTAGCCGGCGCTCCGGCGCATGGCGAGCTGACAGGCGACGCCGCTCCCTCGGGGGCGGCGTCGCCGCAGTCTCACCGAGCAGCGAGGAGCGAGCGGAACAGCGCTCCGCGCTCGGTGAAGTCCCGGTAGTCGTCGTAGCTCGGGGCGGCCGGGGAGAGCAGGAGGACCGCGCCGTCGGCGGCACGCTCGCGGGCGAGCCGCACACCGTCGGCGAGGTCGGCCGCCGCGAGCACTCGCTCCGGGGGCGCTCCGGCCGCGCGCAGCGACTCGAGCAGGCGCGGACCGGTGCTGCCGAGGCCGATCACGGTCGCCTCCAGGGCGGTCAGACGACGAGCCAGCTCGCCGTAGTCCTGGCCGCGGTCCTGGCCCCCGGCCAGGAGCACGATCGAGCGCCCCGGGAAGCTCGCGAGCGCCGCCAGCGTCGACTCGGGGGTCGTGGAGATGCTGTCGTCGACCCACGTCAGACCGTCCTTTACGGCGACCGTCTGCAGGCGATGCTCGAGTCCCCGGAACCCGCTCAGCGAGCCCGGCAGGGTCGGCTCGGGGATGCCGGCCGCTTCCAGCGCCGCCAGCGCGCCGCAGAGGTTGAGCGCGTTGTGCTCGCCGGGCAGCGGCAGCTCCGCCGCGGGGATCCGAAGCTCTCCCCGCAGGGTGATGCCCTGCGCTGCGGCGTCCCAGCCCTCCGGCGTGCCGTAGAGGAGGCGTCCTGCCTGCACCGGGGTGGCGGCGAGCTCCGGCTGGCGCGCCGGCAGGACCGCGGTGCGCAGGCCGGGCAGCGCCAGGATCCGCAGCTTCTCGGCACGGTAGGCCTCGACCGAGCCGTGCCAGTCGGCGTGCTCGGGGTAGAGGTTCGTGAACAGGACGAGCTCGGGCCCGCTCGCCAGGTCGGCGATCTGGTAGCTGGAGAGCTCGAGCACGATCAGCGCGCCGGGATCGGCGTCGAGCAGGTCCAGGGCGGGCACGCCGATGTTCCCTGCCAGCTCGGCCGCCACCCCCGCCTCCCGGGCGAGGTGGTGGGCCAGCGCGGCGGTCGTGGACTTCCCCTTGGTCCCCGTGACGACGATCACCCGCTCCGGGCCGTGCTCGGCGAGCCACAGCGACGTCGCCGTTGTCACCGGCACCCCGCGGGCGCTCAGCGCAAGCATCTCGGGACGGTGGATCGAGACCCCCGGCGAACGCACGACCACGTCGCAACCGGCCAGCGCGGCCGGCCGCTCGGCCCCCAGGACGACCTCGAGGCCGGGGCTGTCCAGCAGCGCGGCGAGGTCTCCCGGCGGCGGCTCGTCGAACGCGGCAACCGCGATCTCAGCCGCAGGCATCCGGCGGCTGAGCTGGCGGGCGAGCGAGGTTATCTCGCGGCCGGCCCCCCAGACGCCGATCCGGGCGCCGTCAAGCTCCGAGAACCGCACGGACGTCCTCGAGCAGCTGCGCGGGCACCTCATGATCCTCGCCCAGCGCGAGGACGGCTGTGGGTGCGCCGAACTGCGGCGGGAGCTCCGCGAGCACCTCCCGGGCCAGTCGCCTGACCACCGGGTGCCCGCGCCAGCGATCGTCCTCGGCCAGCAGGCGCATCGCGGCAACGCTCTCCTGCTCCTCCCCGACGCACTCGAAGGGCTTGTGCCCGCCGCTGGCCGCGAGCAGGGCGAACCCCTCGTACTGCGCTTCGTCGGCCAGCAGGTCCGCGCCGAAGATCCCGCGCAGGTGGGCCGGCGAGCAGAACGGTGCGAGCGCCAGGAAGACGAACCGGCACTTCGGGCAGTCACAGCACCAGGATGCGCTGCGCAGGGCCGGGTCGATGCGGAAGATCGCGTTGCAGCTCGTGAACGCCGGGTGGTAGCGCTCCATCCCGGCGAAGGCCCTCGCGATCGCGAGCTCGGAGGCGGGGCGCAGGATCGAGAACTGGCGCACCGGCACACCGGTCTCCGCGAGCGCCGCACTGAGCAGCCGCTCGGCGAGGAGGCCCTTGCTGAACTGATGGTTGATCTCGACGCCGTCCCAGCTCAGGTTGCCGGCCGAGGCGGAGCGCTCGTTGGCCATGGCGACCACGTCGAAGCCGTTCAGAGCCGCGCTGAGCAGGGCCACGCAGGTGACGATCGCGGTGATCGGGATGTGCCCGTTGAGCGCCCCGGCGCGGTTGCACTCGAACAGGCCGGGGTCGAGCTCACGCCGCGCCTGAAGGTGCTCGAGGCCGGCGACGGCGACCGTCCGGGAGATCGGCGGGGCGTTGCCGATCGAGAACAGGACGACCTCGGCGCCCGAGCGCCTGGCGATCTCGATCGCGACGGCCGAGTCCTTGCCCCCGCCGACGGGCACGAGGATGCGCTCGAGCTCCGCCGGAGCCGGGGACACGGCCGAGTGCTCGCCGCGGGGGAAGCGCGGCCGCGGGAGCGCCGCGAGGCGGTTCTCATATGCCAGCTCGCCGAGCCCCTCCGAGTAGAGCGCCTCGAGCAGTGCCGCCGCGGCCGGCCAGGGGAGCCCGGACTCGCAGCTGACCAGTGGCGGGAGGGCCGTCTTGAAGTAGCTGACGCCCGCGACCCAGTGCAACAGCGCCACCAGGCCGCCGACGCGCTCGCGCTCGGCCTCCGACAGCGGCCCCTTGACCGGCAGCGCGATCCGCTCGCTGAAGTGGAGCTGCTCATCGAGGGCGTAGTCGAGGCGCACGTGACCATCCGGGCCGAGCTCGCGGCCCAGGAAGCGGAAGCTCTCGAAGGCCCTGCGGTCGAACACGGCCGGTGAATGCTCGGCGGGAACTGCCATCGCCCCAGCGTAGACGCGCCGGAGGCCTCAGTCGTTCGCGGTGACAGCCTCGAGCAGCTCACCGAAGCGCTGCCGGGCCGCCTCGCGACGGGTCGGCAGGTGTTCGGAGGGAACACCGTCAGCGGGCGGTGCATAGCCCGCCAGGATGTGTCGGGCGACCGACTGGCGGTGGACCTCGTCGGGGCCGTCGTAGATCCGGGCGGCCCGTGCGAAGCGGTACATCTGCTCGAGCGGCAGGTCCGTCGAGTAGCCCAGCGAGCCGTGCAGCTGCAGCGCCCGGTCGACGACGTCGTGCAGGACCTTGGCGCCGAAGAACTTGATCAGCGCGACCTGGTCACGTGCGGCGCTGGCGCCCTGGGTGTCCATCGTCCAGGCTGCATGGAGCGTCATCAGACGCGCCGCCTGCATCTCCGCGGCGCTGTCGGCGATCCAGTTCTGGACCGTCTGCTTGTCGGCCAGGACCGAGCCGTGAGCATGGCGGTAGGTGGCCCGCTCGCACATCATGTCGAAGGCCCGGCGGGCGACACCCAGCCAGCGCATGCAGTGGTGGATGCGACCCGGCACGAGGCGGTGCTGGGCCATGATGAAGCCCTCGCCCTCGCCGCCCAGCAGCGCGCCGGCGGGGAGCCTGGCGCCGTCGTAGAGGATTTCGGCGTGGCCGCCGTAGGCGCCGAACTCGGCCGAGGGATGCTCCATGGTCGGCACATCGCGCAGGATCTCGACCCCCGGGGTGTCTGTCGGGACGATGAACATCGAGGCGCGCTGGGAGGGCCGGGCATCGGGGTTGGTGACGGCCATGACGATCAGGAAATCCGCGATCGAGGCGTTCGAGGAGAACCACTTGCGGCCCGTGATGACCCAGTCGTCACCGTCGCGGACGGCCCTCGTCGCCAGCTGCGTCGGGTCCGAGCCGGGCGTGTGAGGCTCGGTCATGCTGAAGGCGCTGTGCAGGTCGCCGGCCAGCAGCGGGTGCAGCCAGCGGTCCTTCTGCTCCTCGGTGCCGGACAGCGCGAGGATCTCGGAGTTGCCCGAGTCCGGTGCGGCATTGCCGAAGGCCAGGGGGGCGATCGGTGAGCTGCCGAGGATCTCGTGCATCAGGCCCAGGCGCACCTGTCCCATCCCCTGCCCGCCCAGCTCGGGGGGCAGATGGGCGGCCCACAGGCCGCGCTCCTTGACCTGCTCCTGGAGCGGCTCCATGGCGCGCTTGAGGCCGTCGAGGCCGAGCTCGTGCCAGATCGTCTCCAACGGCCAGATCTCACGCTGGACCAGCTCGCGCATCCAGTCGAGCTGCTCCTGGAACTCCGGCTCGGTCGAGAAATCCCAGCTCATCTGTGCTCCCTTTCAGTCGCTCGCCCCGGTGAAGTCCGACAGAGCCTACGTGCTATCAACCAGTGGCGCCCGCAAAGCCAGCCAGAGGAGAATTGCGATGAACGAGACAGCGAGGATCATCGGCGGCGTCGACTTCGTCGGCCTCTCGACGCACGACCTCGACGCAGGAGCCGCCTTCTACCGCGAGACGCTCGGCCTGCGCCAGTCGGTCTTCATGCCCGAGCGCAACTATGCGGAGTTCGAGACGGGCAACCTGACGCTGAGCCTGATCGACGGCGAGAAGATGGGCATCGGCCACCACCAGAACGCCAACGCGATCGCACTGCACGTCGAGGACGTCGCCGAGGCCCGAGCGGCGCTCGAAGCGAAGGGCGTCGTGTTCGGCGGTGAGACGTTCGACACGGGCGTCTGCCACATGGCCTTCTTCACCGATCCGGACGGCAACGCGCTGATGCTCCACCACCGCTACGCACCCAGGGCCACGGCGGGCTGAGGTGCCGGCCGCCGGGGCGCTGCAGGTGAGTCTGCTCCCCGGGGCGCGGGCGCTGCTGTCCGCCCATGCGCTCGAACTGCCCCAGCGCGACGACCTGTGCGGCGCCTTCTGTGGTGCGCTGGCGTTGCGGGCGGCGGGCATCGAGCTGGCCGGCGGGGAGCCCCTCGACCAGGACGCGGTTGCGCTCGCGGCCGGCAGCATCGTCTCGGAGGCCCGCGATCCCGGCACGCTCCCGGCGGGCGAAACGGGCCGGCGTGACTACCGTCTGGCGATTCCCGGGATCGCGGACCCCGACATCTCGGGTACGACCGCCGGAGGTGTCGTCGAGGCGATCGCCGAGCTCTCCGGCGGAGACCTCGTCCCGATCCCGCTGCCCGGGCCGTGGACGGCGGCGAGCCTGACGGGGATCTTCGACCTGGCCCTCGAGTCCGTCGCGCCGGTGACGCTGATCGCCAACCTCGCGACCCACCACCTGTGGGGCGGGCACCCGAGCGCTGTGCAACTGCTCGACCACCTCTATGACGGCAGCGAAGCGGGCCCCGGGCCGGACTGGGACGTGGGGCACTTCAGCTGCATCGTGGCCCGGGCGGACGGGCCGCGCGGGAGCCTCTACACGCTCGCCGACACCTACCCGGCGCTCGGCAACAACGGCGTCCACCTGCAACCGACGGGCCGTCTGGCCGCGGCGATCGACCGGCCCGACAAACCGTCCGGCGGGATCATCGCGGTCGTTGCCGCGAGCGAAGCCGCGCGGGTGCGCGCGGGCGCCGCCACACTGGGTCTGCACGAGGAGATCTGGGACAACGGCACGGTCAGCGGAGATGACGCTTGAGCGCGGCCGAACTGTCGGCGCTCGTCACCTGCGACCTCGGCGGGATCGTCCGCGGGCGCTCGGTCTTCACCGCCGAGCTGTCCGAGCATCTCGCGGCGGGGGTCGGCTGGGTGCCTGCAAATCACGCCCTCACCCCGCTCGGGGGACTGGCCGAGCCCAATCCGTTCGGGTCGGTCGGCGACCTGCGGCTGCTGCCCGATCAGAGCACCCATGCGACGGTCGGGGCCGGGCCCGGCGAGACGCCACTGGAGCTGCTGCTGTGCGACATCGTGGAAACCGACGGGACGCCCTGGGAGTGCTGCCCGCGCTCCTTCCTCGCCGGTGCCCTGGAGGATCTGCGCGCAGCGACGGGGACGAGCGTGCTGACGAGCTTCGAGCAGGAGTTCCAGCTCCCCGCCGAGGGACCCTCGGCGCCGGCGTTCTCGCTCGAGGCAGGCCGGCTGGCCGAGCCGTTCGCGAGCGGCGTGATGGGGGCGCTCGTCGAGGCCGGCGTCGAACCCGAGCGGTTCTTCGCGGAGTACGCGCCGCACCAGTTCGAGATACCCGTCGCGCCGGCCTCGGGGATCGCCGGCGCCGACCGCGCGGTGATCATGCGCGAGGTCGTACGCGAGGTGGCACGGCGCCACGGCACAAGGGCCAGCTTCGTCCCCCTGCGCGATCCGGCAGCGGCCGGAAACGGCCTGCACATCCACCTCAGCCTGCGTGAGGAGGACGGCGGTGAGCCGCTGCACGATGCAACCCACCCGGCGGAACTGAGCCGGCTGGGACTGCGCTTTGCGGCCGGCATCCTCCACCACGCCCCGGCGCTGTGCGCACTGTGCGCCCCGAGCCCGGTTTCGGCGGCGCGCCTGGCGCCCCATCGCTGGAGCGCCGGAGCCCGCTGTCTGGCCTGGCGCAACCGCGAAGCGCTGCTGCGGATCCCGCCGGTCCTCTCACTGGACGGGAGCGAGGCGCCCGGCCAGGTGCGCCTGGAGTACCGCGGCGCAGACGGCGCCGCCAACCCCTACCTGGCGCTCGGCGCGATCATCCGGGCGGGCCTCGAGGGGATCAGGGCCGAGCTCCCGGATCCGCCGATCCTGCAGGTCGATCCGGCGACGCTCACCGCAGAGGAGGCCGAGCGCTTCGGCGTCGGCGGGCTGCCCCGATCACTGGGCGAGGCGCTCGAGGCACTCGAGCACGACGAGGCGGCCCGCGGCTGGCTGGGGCCGCTGCTGCTCGAGGCCTATCTGAGCCTCAAGCGGGCCGAGCTCGCCGAGACCGCCGAGCTGAGCCTCGAGGAGGCCTGCGCCGTCTATGGCGCCGTCTACTGACAGCCCACAGCCGCTGCTGGAGGCGCTCGAGCGGGAGCTCCCCGGAGCCGTGCAGCTGCGCCGGCGCCTGCACGCCGACCCCGAGCTGGGCCACGCCGAGCTGCGGACCGCCGCGACGATCGCCGCCGAGCTGCCCGTCGCCTCGCGCGCCGCAGCCGGCACGGGCCTGCTGGCGCTCGTCGGCGGCGAGGGCGCGCGCGGGGCGCCGGTCGCCGTCCGCGCCGAGCTCGACGGCCTGCCGATCACCGAGCGGACGGGTGCGCCGTTCGCCGCGTGCGGCGAGACGATGCATGCCTGCGGGCATGACGTCCACATGGCCGCGCTCGTGGCGCTCTGCCGGGCCGCCTCGGAGGTGCACGAGCATCTCCCGGCCCCATTGCTGGCGATCTTCCAGCCGAGCGAGGAGGCGCCGCCCTCGGGCGCCCGGATACTCGCCGCCGAGGGTCTCGGCGAGCCTCCGCCGAGGGCGATCGTGGCGGCCCACATCCACCCGGAGATCGCCTGGGGGACGGTCGGGCTCGATCCGGGCGCCGTCAACGCCTCGATCGACGCGATCGCGATCGAGATCCGCGGCGAGCCCTCCCACGGCGCCTACCCGCATCTCGGCAGCGACCCGATCCTCGCGCTGGCGGCGGTGATCGTGGCGCTCCACGCACAGCTGGGGCGCAGCATCGACCCGACCCACCCCGCGACGCTGACCGTCGGGGTGATCGAGGGCGGGCAAGCCGACAACGTGATCCCCGATGTGGCCCGCGCCAGCGGCGCGCTGCGCGCCCACCGAGACCGGGACCGGCTTGGGTTGCGCGCGATGACCGAGCGGGTCGTGGCGGACGTCGCCACGGCCCACGGCTGCGAGGGGACCGTCACGATCGATCCGGGCGAGCCGGCACTCGAGAACGACCCCGCGATCGTCGCAGCCGCCCGCGGCCTGCTCCCGGCGGGGGGCCTGCGTGGCGCGCCGGAGTGGCGCTCATGCGGCTCGGACGACTTCGCCTTCCTCGGCGAGCTGGCGCCGATCGCGATGGCCTTCGTGGGCCTCGACGGGGCGCCCGGCTTCAGCCCACGGCCGCTGCACCATCCCGAGCTGCTGCCGCCGGATGAGGCGGTCGGCGCCGTCGCGCGGACGCTGGCGGCGATGTACCTGGGGGCGGCCGGCCGGGCGACATGAGCGGGACGCTCGACAGGGCCCGGCGGTTCCTGGCACGCCGGCTCGGGAGGCTCCGTGCGGCGGTCATCGACCGGCGCCTCGAACGCGAGCAGCGCCTGGGCGTCCTCGGCCCGGCCCACCTCGCCTGGCGCGGGAACTCGGCGCTCGAGAACCGCGACCGCTGGAGCGGCTGGGACTGGAGCCGGCGCGGCGAGGAGTGGACCGCCTCGGCGGAGTGGAAGCAGGCGCTGATCGACGACGTGCTGCTCGCGTGGATCCCGCAGGGCGCCACGGTGCTCGAGATCGGCCCCGGCGCGGCCCGCTGGTCGGAGGTCCTGCAACCGCGCGCGGAGCGGCTGATCCTGGTGGATGTCTCCGAGCGGCCACTGGCGCTGTGTCGCGAACGGTTCGCGGGGGCGCAGAACGTCGAGTTCGTCCTCTCCTCGGGCAGCGACCTGCCGGGCATCGCCGACGCCTCCGTCGAGGCGATCTGGTCGTTCGACGTTTTCGTCCATGTGGCGCCGGCCGACCAGGCCGGCTATCTCGATGAGATCGCCCGCGTCCTCGCCCCCGGGGGCCTCGCCGTGATTCACCACGCGGACGGGCGCAACCTCGGCAGGCTGCCCTCCCGCCGCGGTTGGCGCTCGCCGATGTCCAGGCACCTGTTCGCGACGCTCGCCGCCGAGCGCGGCCTGGCGGTCGCGTCCCAGTTCGACAGCTGGGGCCCGGAGGGCCGCTTCGACCTGGCCGCGTTCCACGACGTGATCACCGTCTGCCGCAAGCCGCCCGGCGGCGGATAGCATTCAGCGCGTGCCCGCGCGCCTTTACTTCACCGACTCCGACGAGGCCAACGAGCTGATCGCCAAGGACCCGATGGCGCTGCTGATCGGCTTCGCGCTGGACCAGCAGGTCTCGGTGCCCAAGGCCTTCATGGGGCCGCTGGTGATCAAACAGCGCCTCGGGACGCTCGACCCCGGGAAGCTCGCCGCCGCGGACCTCGAGCCCGTCTTTCGCGAGAAACCGGCGATCCACCGCTTCCCGGCGAAAATGGCCGAACGGGTTCACGACCTCTCCGCCCACGTAAGTGCCGAGTACGGCGGCGATGCCGCGCGTGTCTGGAAGGACGCCCGCAACGGCGAGCAGCTGCGAGCCAACCTCGAAGCGCTGCCGGGCTTCGGCGAGATGAAGGTCAAGGCGCTCGGCTCGGTGCTCGCCAAGCGCTACAAGCTGGCCAAGGCCAAGAGCCTCGTGCCGCCCCATCCCACGCTCGGCGACGTCGACTCACACGAGGCCCTGCTCGACTACCAGGCAGCCAAGCGCGAGCACAAGGCCGAGTGGAAGAAGCTGCGCGCCACCGGCTGAGGTCATCGCCCGCCCGGCCCGCGGGCTTGACCTGCGGGGCCCACCGCCTGAGAATGGGGGCGTGTCCGCCGAGCAGATCGACAGCTACCTCGAGACGCTCGATGAGCCAAAGCGGAGCACGCTGGCGCAGCTGCGGGACTCGATCGCGACGATTCTCCCCGAGGCGGAGCAGGCCCTCTCCTATGGCCTGCCGGCATTCAAGCTTCGAGGCAAGACGATCGCGGGGTTCGCAGCCTTCAAGAACCACCTGAGCTATCTGCCGCACAGCGGCTCGGTGCTGGCGAAGCTCGCGCAGGAGACTGCCGGATACGCGCAGACGAAGAGCGCGTTGCACTTCCCCGTCGGCGAGCCGCTCCCGCAGCCCCTCGTGATGCGGCTGCTGGAGACCAGGATCGCCGAGCTCTGAGCCGCGCGTCGCTCACCGCCCGCCACCCGGGCCTGATGGCCACGGTGGGGGTGTTTCTGGCGGCGCTGTGTGCGTTCCTGGCGATCGGCGCTGCGCTGCCCGTACTGCCGACCTATGTGCGCGGGCCGCTGCACTCGAGCGACCTGGCCGTGGGGATCGTGGTGGGCGCCTTCGCGGTCACCTCTGTCGTCTGCCGTCCGCTGGCCGGCAGGCAGGCCGACCAGCGGGGCCGCAGGATCGTGCTGATCGCGGGTGCCATCGCGATGACCGTCGGCGGCCTGCTGTATCTGGTCTCCGACAGCGTCCTGACGCTGATCCTCGCGCGGCTGGTCGTCGGGATGGGCGAGGGCTCGCTCTACACGGCCGGGGCGACCTGGGCCGTCGATCTGGCGCCCGAGGACCAGCGGGGCCTTGCGCTCGGCCTGTTCGGGCTGGCGGTCTGGGGCGGACTGTCGGTCGGGCCGGTGGCCGGCGAGCTGCTGCGCGCAAACGTCGGCTATGACTCGGTCTGGATCCTCACGGCAGCCCTGCCGGCGTTGGGGGCGCTGATCGCGCTGCGCCTGCCCGAGCCGGCCCGGCTGGTCTCCGGAGCCGTGCCGAGCCCGCTCGCCCTCTTCCCGCGCGCCGCGCGCCGGCCGGGGATCGCCCTGGCGCTCGCCAACATCGGCTACGCGGCCCTGGCGGGGTTCGTGATCCTGGCGCTGAAGGCGCGCGGCATCGACGGCGGCGCGACCGTCTTCACGGCCTTTGCGCTGGCGGTGTTCGCCAGCCGGCTCGTCCTGAGCCGCGTCCCCGACCGCGCCGGCGCGCGAAAGACGGCCACCGCGGCCGGCCTGATCGAGGCACTCGGGCTGACCGTCATCGCCGCCGCGAACTCGCTCCCGGCGGCCCTGCTGGGCGCGCTGGTGGTCGGCGTGGGGTTCTCGATGCTGTTCCCCTCGCTGGCCCTGATGGTCGTGGGGGAGGTCGGCGATGACCGCCGCGGCTCGGCGATGGGGGCCTTCACGGCCTTCTTCGACATCGGCGTGGGCCTGGGCGGGCCGATCGCCGGGCTGACCGCCTCGCTGTTCGGCTACCCGGCCGTCTTCTACCTGTCCGCCCTCGCCGCGCTGGGCACGGCGCTGCTGGCGGCGATCCCCGAGCGCTCGCCGGTCCTGGTCGGCGACTAATCGCTCTCCAGCCGCCAGCGCTCGTAGAGCGCAGAGAACTCCTCGGCCATGGCGGGAGTCAGGTCCTCCTCGCGGAGCCTGCCGCTGATGCGGATCGTCGTGCGGATCTGCTCGAGATACTCGGTGCAGTGCTCGCAGCCGGCGATGTGAGCCTCGAAGCTGCGCCGCTGCGAGCGCGACAGGGCACCCTCGAGATAGTCGGTGATCAGCTCGACCATCTCCTGGCAGACGTAGGGCTTGCGACGGGAGAGGATCATGCGCTTTCCAGCTCCGATTCGAGTGCCTGGCGCAGCCGGCTGCGGCCGCGGTGGAGCAGGACCCGCTGGTTGCCCTCGCTGATGTCCAGGACGTCGCAGACCTCGTCGCTGGTCAGCCCGTCGACGTCGCGCAGCAGCACGACCTCGCGCTGGCGGCCGGGCAGCTCCTCCAGGGCGGCACGGATCTCCTCGGCCAGCGACTCGGCGAGAAGGCGGTCCTCGCTGTCCTCGACCCAGTGCTCGGGCGGAGCCATCCAGGCGCCGGAGTCATCGAAGCGGGCGCTGTCGACCGCCGGGCCGGCGTCGCCGATCGCGATCGAGCGGTCCTCGCGGACGCCCGTGCTCTTGGCGCGGTTGACGAGGATCCGCAGCAGCCAGGTCTTGAAGGTCGAGCGGCCGGCGAACTTGTCGATCCCCCGCAGGACGCCGAGCCATGTGTCCTGGACCACCTCCTCGGCCACGGCACCGCTGCCGACGAACGAGCGGGCCAGCCGGAGCATCGTCCCCTGGTAGCGCCCGACGAGCGCCAGGAAGGCCTCCTCGTCGCCCTCCCGCAGCCGCTTCAGCAGCGCCGCGTCCTCGTCCTCGGCGTGGGAGCGGGCCCCCTGCCAGGCGACGGCCGCGAACGTCGCGAGGACGTTCAGGTGCAGCGCGGGGACCGGGATATGGGAGAGCAGGCTCATCTCTTTAAGTCCGGGGAGCCGGCGGGGCGTTACACGACCGGCGGCGGGATGCTGCGGGCGCTGGCGGCGAGCGCCGGGTCCCAGCCGCAGACGGCGCAGGCGTGGCTGAAGACCGCGGAGGCGAATTCGAGCGCCAGGCCGCGCGGATCGTCGGCTGCGCAGACATCGTCCCAGTCGAGGACGTACTCGCCCAGATCGCCGTGCCAGCGGCTCGCGGGCGGATCGAGGGCGGCGCCCGCGAAGCCGTCGGGCGCCGGATGGGCGTAGGCGTAGAAGGCGGCCTTTTCATAGCGCGCGTCTCCGGGCCACCAGCCGACGGCGACCTCCTGGGCGTCCATTGCGTTCCGCATGATGAAGTCCTCCGAGGGCGGGTCCGCGGGGGCGCCGGAGAAGAGGCTGACGGCCAGATCGAAGGAGCCCCACCAGGCGTTGACGGGGGTCGAGCGACCGCGGAAGGGCGCGCGGAAGGCCCCCAGTACCTGCGCGGCGTAGGTCGCGGCGGCGAAATAGCGGGCGGCCTGCTCGACCTCGTAGCGGGCGTGCTGCTCGTCCTCGTCGAGCGGGACGGTCCAGGCGACCTCCTGCGGGCGCAGGTCGAGTTCGAACTCGCCGACGAGCCCATGGGCGGCCGAGATGATGTCGCGCGTGACCTCCCCGACCGAGCGGTGAGGCGTCAGCGGCACACGGGCACCACGGCCGTCGCTGTGTTCGAGGAGCGCCTCGTGATGGCGCAGGTCGAGCGCCCCGAGAAGCGCGCCCGAGCCGTCGGGGGCGGGCAGGGCGAGCGTCTCCCAGCCGCGGGCGCTGAGGCGCAGGGCGGCGTGCTGGAGCTGCGGCTCCGGCGGGGCGAGAGCGACGGCCAGCTTGCCCAGCAGCTGCGTGTGGGCGTGCAGCGTGTCGCAGGTCTCCTGCCACTGTGCGAACGGCAACGTCGGCCATTGCGGGGGCATGCCCGCACACTAGCGCCTGGCGCCACGACGCTCCGGGCCGGCCCGACACGCGGGCAGCCTGTCTGTAACGCTCTGCCCCGCAGCGTCGACCACAGGGGGAGAGACGATGGCGCAACCGGGCCCCACACAACTCCAATGGCACCGCGTCCTGACCCCCGGGGAGCTTCCCGAGGGCCGCGTCAAGACCGTCGCGGCGGGCCGCCACAGCCTCGCGATGACCCACTTCGAAGGCAGCTTCGGGGCGCTCTCCAACCGCTGCCCGCACCAGGGAGGCCCGCTGGGCGAGGGCTCGATCGAGAAGGGGAAGCTGCGCTGTCCCTGGCACGGCTATGACTACTGCCCGCTGACGGGGTCCTCGGAGTTCGGCGACTCGGTGGCCACGTTCCCCGTGGAGGTTCGCGACGACGGCGTCTACGTCGGCCTCCAGCCGGACGCCCCCCATGTCACGACGGTCAGCGATGTGATGGCCGAGACGCTCGTCAACTGGGGCGTGGAGCACGTGTTCGGCATGGTCGGCCACTCGAACCTCGGCCTGGCCGACGCCCTGCGCCGCCAGGAAGCGGCCGGGCGGCTGAGCTATATCGGTATCCGCCACGAGGGCGCCGCCGCGTTCGCCGCCTCGGCCTACGGCAAGCTGACGGGCCGCCCGGCGGCCTGTCTGACGATCGCCGGACCCGGCGCGACGAACCTCCTGACGGGACTCTGGGACGCGAAGGTCGACCGCTCGCCGGTGATCGCCCTGACGGGACAGGTCGACACGCAGGTCCTGGGGCCCGGCGCCTTCCAGGAGGTCGACCTCGCGGGCGCCTTCGGCTCGGTGGCGGCCTGGAGCCAGACGGTCCTCGAGACGAGCCGCCACGCCGAGCTGATGACCCTGGCCTGCAAGCACGCGATCCTGCGCCGGGACGTCGCGCACCTGATCTTCCCCGACGAGGTCCAGACGCTCCCGGCCGCCGGGGAGGCGCCCTCCGCGCCCGCGGGGCGCCTGACGGCGCTGTCGATCTCCCCGCCGGCCGAGTCGCTGGCGAGCGCCGTCGAGCTGCTCGAGGGCGCCAGGCGGCCTGTGATCATCGTCGGCCACGGCGCCCGCTTTGACATGGAGGCGATCGTCGCGCTGGCCGAGTCGATGGGGGCTCCGGTGATCACGACGTTCAAGGCCAAGGGGCAGATCCCCGACGATCACCCGCTCGCCTGCGGCGTCCTTGGCCGCAGCGGGACGCCCGTGGCGAGCTGGTTCATGAACGAGAGCGACGCGCTGCTGGTCCTGGGCGCCTCGTTCTCCAACCACACGGGCATCTACCCCGGCAAGCCGATCGTCCAGGTCGACTTCGACCCGCTGGCGCTCGGCAAGTTCCACCCCGTGGCCGTCCCCGTCTGGGGCGAGATCGGCGTGACGGTTGACCTGCTCCGCGAACGCCTCGGGGCGCCCGGCGGCGAACGGGCCGAGCAGCGCGGCGAGCTGGCCGAGCGCTGGCGGATCTGGCGCGAGGAGAAGGCCAGCCGAGCGGCCGATGACCGCGGCAGGGGCGTCAACTCGGCAGCGGTCTTCGCCGCGCTCGCCCGCCACACGCCGGACGGCGCGGTGATCGCCGTCGACGTGGGCAACCACGCCTACTCCTTCGGGCGCTATTTCGAGTGCCGCCCCGGCCAGAGCGTCCTGATGTCGGGCTACCTGGGCTCGATCGGCTTCGGCTACCCGGCGGCGATCGGGGCCTGGGCGGCGGCGCCGGAGCGGCCGATCTTCGCCGTCACGGGCGACGGGGGCTTCGCGCAGTACATGGCCGAGCTGCTGACGGCCGTCAAGCACCAGATGAAGATCACCCACGTCCTGCTCAACAACGGTCAGCTGGGCAAGATCTCAAAGGAGCAGCAGGCGGGCGACTGGGATGTCTGGCAGACCCGGCTGCACAACCCCGACTTCTCGCGCTACGCCGAGATCTGCGGGGCCTTCGGCGTGCGGGTCACCGCCGCCGGCGAGCTCGACGGGGCGCTGGCGGCGGCGATCGAGCACCCCGGGCCGGCGCTCGTCGAGGTGATCACCGACGCCGAGCTGATCTAACCCGAGCTCTCGGCGGCCGCCGCGCGGGCGGGCAGTGAGGGCTCGACCCGCAGCAGCCGCGCGGGCAGGTGGGGCAGCCACCAGTTCCAGCGGCCGAACAGGGACACGACGGCGGGCACCAGCAGCGCCCGGATGACCGTCGCGTCGAGCAGGATGCCGGCCGCGAGGCCGGTCGCGAGAACTTTGATTTCCGTCTCCGGCCCCGAGGCCAGCGAGACGAACGCCAGGAACAGGATCAGGGCGGCGCTTGTGACGAGCCTGCCCGTCCGGCCGATCCCCCGCACGACGGCACCGTCGGTCGAGCCTGTCGCGTCGTACTCCTCGCGCATCCGGGCGAGGATGAAGACCTCGTAGTCCATCGAGAGCCCGAACAGGAAGGCGAACACCATCAGGGGGATCCAGGCGGTGATCGAGCCGGTCGCGGAGATGCCCCAGATGAAGCTCGATCCGTGCCCTTGCTGCCAGACGATCTCCAGCACCCCCCAGGCCGCACCGACGCTGATCACGTTCAGGACGACGGCCTTCAGCGGTAGCAGCAGCGAGCGGAAGGCGCGGGCCAGCAGCACGAACGTGACGATCGCGATCAGGGCGATCATCAGCGGGAAGTTGCCGTAGACCGCATCGATGAAGTCCTGGTTCTGCGCCGGCAGCCCGCCGAGGTGGACATCTGCTCCGCTCGCCCGCGTGGCCGCGCGGACCTGTTCGAGCGTCCGCTTGCCGGCGGGCGAGGATCCGTCATCGACTCCGAAAGCGTCGACGACAGCCGCCGAGGAGGTGCGCCACTGCGGTGAGTCCGGGGCGACGGCGCCGTGGATCCCCGGTACGGCGGCCAGGGCCGTGGCCACGTCCTCGGGCCGGGTCGCGCCTTCGACAAGCGCCTCGTGGGGCACGAGCGCGCCGGGACCGATGCCCGAGCGCTCGATCTCCAGCAGCCCTTCCTTGGCGTCACCCTGCTTGGCGATCGTGTTGAGGTTCGAGAGGCCCAGCTGCAGGCCGGTCGATGCGACGACCAGCGCACCCAGCACCAGGACGGCCCCCAGCGCGGCGATCCAGCGGCGGCGGACGACGGCCTGCGCCCAGCCCGTCCAGGCGCGGCTCGCCCGGTCGTCATCGCGAACGTGGGGCCAGTCCAGCCGGGGCCCGATCGTGGCGAGCACCACCGGCAGCAGGGTCATCGCGACGACGACGCTGATCAGCGGGATCAGCATGCCGCCGTAGCCGACCGAGCGCAGGAAGGGCAGCGGCAGCGACGACCAGCGCGAGCAGCCCGATCGCGACGGTCGTGCCGCTGAACACGACGGCCCTGCCGGCGGTCTCCATCGCCCGTTCGATGGCGGCGTCACCGGTCAGGCCGTGGGCGCGCTCCTCGCGCCAGCGGACGACGACGAGCAGCGAGTAGTCGATCGACACGCCCAGCCCGATCAGGGCGATCAGGAACTGGACGATCGGCGAGACTTCGGTCAGGGTCGTCAGACCCCAGACGACGAGGAACGTCGTCAGGATCGAGGCGACGGCCATCATCAGCGGCACGACGGCGAGGAACGAGCCGAACACGAAGGCCAGGACGAGCAGCGCGCCGACCCCGCCCAGGAGCGCCTCGACGAGGACACCGGGGCCGTTGCCGCCGCCGCTCTGGACGGACAGCGCGTCATAGCCCGTGACGTGGACCGGGGCGCCGGCGATCGTCGTCCCCTTCAGCGCCGCCGTGGCGCGTTCGGCGGCCTTGGGGTTGTCGCCGAAGGCCTGCGTCAGGTCCGGTGTGGGGTAGGCGATGATGAAGGTCGTGCGCCCGTCCGCCGAGACGAAGGCACGGCTGTGCGTGGAGGCGTACCCGGCGACACGCCCGCCCGGCAGGATCCGCTCGACCCGCGCTTCCAGCGCGCCCAGTTCGCCGCTGACACCGGGCGAGGCGACGCTCTTGCCGGCCGGCAGTGTGACGACGGGCAACAGCGGCGAGGTGTTTCCGCCGGTCCCGTGGAAGTCCTTGGCGATCTGCTGGTTGGTCACCCAGCCTTCCTTGCCGGGGACCGAGAATTTCTGCTTCAGGGCTTTCGTCGCCGAGCTCGCGGACGCCATGCCGACGAGCGTCAGGACGACCCAGAAGATCGTCACGAGGCGCTTGTGTGCCAGCACCCAGCTGGTCGACCGTTTCATTCCGGCGCTCCTTCTCGCTTTCGGGGCTCCACTAATAGCGGACCGGATGGGACGAGAAGGTTTACGGCTTGTCAACCGGCCGGTCAGCCGAGCAGCAGCTGCATCAGCAGCAGATCAAGCCGCTGACCGTGCTTCTCGGCGACCTCCGGCAACAACCCCACCTGCTTGAAGCCGAGTGACTCGTGGAGGGCGATCGAGGGCACGTTGCCGCCGTCGATACCGGCGATGATCGCGTGCAGGGCGCGCTGGCGCGCCTCGGCGATGAGCGCCTCGAGGAGCGCCCGGGCGACCCCCCGGCGGCGGTGCTCGGCCCGGACGTGGACCGTCTGCTCGACGCTCTCGCGGTAGCCCTGCCAGGGCCGGAACTGTGTGAAGGAGGCGAAGCCGAGGACCTCGCCGCCGGCGCATGCGACCAGCACGGGCATGCCGGCGGCGGTGCGCTCGGCGAACCACGCCCGCCGTTGCTCGAGTGTCTCCGCCAGCTCCGTGAAGATCGCGTTCGAGGAGCGGACGACCTCGTTGTGGATCGCCGAGATCTGGGTGAGATCGCCCTGCTGCGCGGGACGCAGGAGGAATGGTGCTCGAGCGTCGCTCATCGGCAGATGATCGCGCAGGCCGGCCCCGGCGGGAACGCCGCGGCGAAGCGCGCGATCCGCTGGAATGTCCCGATGCGCAGAGGGACCTACTCGATCGTCGCACGCGACCGGGCCACGGGCGAGCTCGGCGTGGCCGTCCAGTCGCACTGGTTCTCGGTCGGGTCCGTCGTCGCCTGGGCCCGCCCGGGGGTGGGGGCCGTCGCCACCCAGTCGGTCGCCGAGGTGGCCCACGGGCCGAACACGCTCGAGCACCTGCAGCAGGGGATGGACGCGCGGGCGGCGATGGAGGCCGTCCTCGCGACCGACGAGCAGGCCCGCTACCGCCAGCTGGGCGTCGTCGACGCCGCCGGGCTGGCGGTCAGCCACACGGGCACGAGCTGCATACCGTTCGCCGGCGATGCGGGCGGGGAGTCCTTTGCCTGTCAGGCCAACATGATGGCCAACGACACGGTTCCGGGTGCGATGGCCGACGCCTACCGGGGCGCGCGGGGCGAGCTGGCCGAGCGCCTGCTGGCGGCACTCGAGGCCGCCGAGGCAGCCGGGGGAGATGTCCGCGGGCGCCAGTCGGCTGCACTGCTGGTCGTACCCGCCGCGGGCGAGTCGTGGCGGACCCGCTTTGACATCCGCGTCGAGGATCACGGAGATCCGCTCGGCGAGCTTCGGCGCCTGGCCCGCCTGGCGCGGGCCTACGAGATGGCCGGCCGGGCCGACGAGCTCGCCGCCGAGGGCGAGCACGCGGCCGCCGCCGAGCTCTACATCGCCTCGGCCGAGCTGGCCCCGGAGGCGGATGAGCTGACCTTCTGGGCCGGGCTTGGCCTGGCCGGCGAGGACCTCGACGGGGGTGTTGAGCTGGTGCGCCGGGCGGCTGCGGTGAAGGCGAGCTGGATCACGCTGCTGGAGCGCCTGGACGGGGAGCTGGCGCCGACCGCGGCGGCCGTGGCCGCCGCGCTGCGCCGCTCGGGCTGACGCGGCCTCCCGCTAGGCGGTCAGCTCGGCGGCCATCTCGTCGAAGACGGCGATGTAGGCGTCGATCGCCTCGTCGGTGTGGGTCACCGAGAGCGTCCACTCCTCCTCGCGTCCGGGGGTCATGAAGATGCCCCGGTTCATGTTGAACAGCCAGGCCAGTTCGGTCACATCGACATCCTGGTTGGCCTTGAAGCTTTCGTAGTCGACGACCTTCGTCGGGGAGAACGTGACACAGCCCTTGGCCCCGATGCCGACCGCATAGCCCGGCAGCCCGTAGCGCTCGACGACGTCCTGGCAGCCGGCGACGATGCGATCGTTGAGCGCGTCCATGTGGGCGTAGGCCTCGGGCGTCAGGACCTCGAGCAGGCTGGCCCTTGCCGCGGCCATGCAGAGTGGGTTCCCGTTGTATGTACCGACCTGGTAGACGGTGCCGTCCTCGACCAGCGCCATCACCTCCTCGGTCCCGCCGATCGCCGCCGAGGGCAGGCCGCCGCCGAGCGTCTTCGCGAGCGTGACCATGTCGGGCTTGACCCCGAAGCGCTCGGTTGCCCCGCCGGGCGCGATCGCCAGTCCGGTCTTGACCTCATCGAAGATCAGGAGGATCCCGTGACGGCGCGTGAGCTCACGGACCGCCTCCAGATAGCCGTCCTCGGGCAGGACGACGCCGAGGTTCATCATCGCCGCCTCCATGATCACGCAGGCCGGCTTGCGGCCTTCGCTCTCCAGCCGTTCGATGCGGCGCTCCATGGCGCCGGCGTCGTTGAACGGCACCGCGATCGTCAGGTCGACGATCTCCTGCGGGATCCCCGCTCCGTAGGAGAGCGAGGCGTAGTTCTCGCGGTCGCCGATCTGGTCGTATTCGACGCCGATCGAGACCATCACCCCGTCGTGGTGGCCGTGGTATGAGCCGAAGATCTTGACGATCTCATCGCGGCCAGTGAAGGCCCGGGCGATCCGGATCGCGTCCATCGTGGCCTCCGAGCCGGAGTTCAGGAAGCGCCACCGTTCCATCCCGAAGCGGCGCTGGAGCTCCTCGGCGACCAGGATCCCGTCCTCGGTCGTCGCGGCGAAGTGACTCCCCTCGGCGACCCGCTCGCTGACGGCCCTGACGATCGCCGGGTGGGCATGGCCCTGGACCATCGAGCCGAACCCGTTGTGGAAGTCCCACATGCGGTTGCCGTCGACGTCGTTGACAATGGGCCCGGACCCGGTCGTCAGATAGATCGGGAACGGATCGCGGGCCTGGTAGCTGGAGGCGACGCCGCCGCTCAGCGACCTGCGGGCCCGGCTGTAGAGCGCCGCGCTGGCCCGGGTGCGCTCATCGAGCCGTGCGGCTTCGCGGTCGATCATGCTGCGAACGCGCTCGCGGTCGAGCACTGCGGGGGCCTCGGCTGCCATCGGGTCGTCCTCCAGTCGGTCTCGCGGCGCTGGGGCGCCGGCGCGGTTATACAACCAGGTTACGCATCCAGCGCCGGCATGCTGTCGATTTGCGGTCCCTTGGTTCGTCCTAAAGGGACAACCCGTGGGCTGGGCGGCGTGGTCGAGGTCGCTCCGATCGTCGAGTCGTGAGCGCCGCCACGGCGCCCCGGTCTCCCAGCTGACGCTCAGCTTTCCGGCGCGAGGCTATGAGCCTGGCGGGCGAGCATGCCCGCATGACTACTACTACAGAGCTCCTCCAGCCCCCCGCCCCTGCGACCCGCTCCCCCCGCCCGCCTCAGGCAGGCGGGCGGGCACCGGAGCCCCCGGCGGGTGAGCGCCGGGTGGACCCCGCGTGGGCGCGGCCGGCGCTCGTCCTGCTGCTCGTCCTGACCGCGGCGGCCTACCTGTGGGACCTGACCTCCTCGGGCTACGCGAACTCGTTCTACGCGGCCGCCGTGCAGGCCGGGACCAAGAGCTGGAAGGCGTTCTTCTTCGGCTCGATCGACTCCTCGAACTTCATCACCGTCGACAAGCCCCCCGCCTCGCTGTGGGTGATGGCCCTCTCGGGGCGGATCTTCGGCTTCTCGAGCGCCAGCATGCTGATCCCCCAGGTCCTCGAGGGGGTCGCGGCGGTGGGCCTGTTGTACGCGGCCGTCAAGCGCTGGTTCGGCGCCGGTGCGGGACTGGCCGCGGGCGCGGTCTTCGCGCTGACCCCCGTGGCCGCCCTGATGTTCCGCTTCAACAACCCGGACGCGCTGCTGGTGCTGATGCTCGTCGCGGGCGCCTACTGCCTCGTCCGCGCCCTGGAGCAGGCCGGGACGCGGTGGATCGTGGCCGCCGGAACGATGATCGGGATCGCCTTCCTGGCCAAGATGATGCAGGCCTTCCTGGTCCTGCCGGGGTTCGCACTCGTCTATCTCATCGCCGCCCCGACCTCGCTGCGCCGACGGATCGGCCAGCTGGCCGCCGGTGGGGCAGCCGTCCTCGTCAGCGCGGGCTGGTGGGTCGCGGCCGTCGAACTGTGGCCCGTGGGCTCCCGGCCGATGATCGACGGCTCCTCGACGAACAGCATCCTCAACCTGATCCTGGGCTACAACGGCCTCGGGCGGATCTTCGGCAGCGGCAGCGGCCCGGGTGGAGGCGGTGGCGGCGGCTCGAACTTCAGCGGCGCCACGGGCCCGCTGCGCCTGTTCAACTCTCTGATGGGCGGGCAGGCCTCGTGGCTCTTGCCGGCCGCGATGCTCGCCCTCCTGGCCGGCCTGTGGGCGCGCCGGCGCGCGCCGCGGACAGACCGGACGCGGGCGGCGCTGCTGCTGTGGGGCGGCTGGCTGCTCGTCACAGCGGCGATCTTCAGCTTCGGGCAGGGCGTGATCCACACCTACTACACGGTCGCGCTGGTCCCGGCGATCGCGGCCCTCGTGGCGATCGGCGGCGCCATGTGCTGGCAGCGGCGCGACCGGGCCTCGGCGCGGCTGCTGGCCGCGCTTGCCATCGGCACGAGCGCCGGCTGGGCCTTTGTGCTGCTCGAGCGGACGCCCCACTGGGAGCCCTGGCTGCGCCCGCTGATCCTGATCCTGGCGGCATTGGCCGTGACGGGCCTGCTGGTCGCCCCCCTGCTCGGCCGGGCAGGCAGGCGCCTGGGCGTCGCCGCAGCCGTGCTCGGGGTGGCGGCGTCGCTGGCGGGGCCGATCGCCTACGCGCAGCAGACGATCACAACCCCCCACACCGGCTCGATCGTCTCGGCCGGCCCGGCGAGCGCCTCCTCGGGTCCCGGCGGCGGCGGAGCCCCCGGCACGGGGCGGTCGGGCGGGGCGGGCTTCACCGGCGGGCCCCCGAGCGGCGCCATCGGCGGGGCCGGGACGGGCACCGGTGCACGGCCGTCGGCTCCGTCGGGATCCTCCGCGCTGTTCGGATCGGGCTCCGGCACGGGCGCCCCCACGACGAGCGGCGGCCCGACCGGCGGCGCCGGTGGGGCTCAGGGCGCAGGCGGCGGCGCGACGACAACGAGTGCAGAGCTCGTCAAGGCCCTGCAGAGCGAAGCCTCGAAATACCGCTGGGCGGCAGCGACCTCCGGCTCGCAGAGCGCCGCGACACTCGAGCTCTCGAGCGGACAGGCCGTAATGGCAATCGGGGGCTTCAACGGACAGGGCGGAAATCTCAGCCTGGCGGCCTTCGAGAGCTACGTCGCCAAGGGCGAGATCCACTACTACATCGGCTCCGGTGGCTCGGCCGGCGGGCCCGGCGGGGGGAACTCGAGCTCGGCGATCGCCACCTGGGTCAAGGCCCACTTCACCGCCCGGACGATCGGCGGAGAGACTGTCTATGACCTGACGAGCCCGCTGGGCTGAGGGGAGCATGCAGCGTGCCGGGTCGCGATATAGACTGAGCCGGTGCGCAGCCTCCGGGGGGTGACTGTCCTTCTGATCGTCGTGGCGTTCGGCCTGATGGTCGCGGGCAGTGCCGCGGCGGCGACGACCGTCAAATCCGGTCCGCTGGCGGTGGGCGATGAAATGTGCCCCGGCGCAGGCCCGCCGCCGACGCAGCTGTGCGCCCCCGTGGAGCCGGTCCAGTCGTTCGCCTCCTCGACACCTCTGACGGTCGTCTACACGGCGCCGTCGGCCCACTGCTCGAACGTCATCATCCATTACTTCCGCGACGGCCACGAAGTCGCATCGACCGGCTCGATCCCCCCTTCGGCGAGCAGCGCCGAAGTGAGCGTGCCCTGGATCTATGACGGGCAGTCCCATGAGCTCGGCGTCGAGGCCGAAGGGCAGGTGAGCGGCTGCAACGAAGGCTTCCTCCATGCCTGGGGGGGAACCATCGAAGTGACCTACACACCGCCGCCGAGCGGCGTGAAGATCGAAGGCTCGGTGCTCGTCGCCGACGACAAGGACATCCCGGTCGCCGACACCGGCGTACCCGGCGCGAGCGTTCAGATCTCCGGGCCGGGGGGCAAGCAGACGGTTCACGTGGCGGCCAACGGCCACTACGCGGCGATCTTCAAGAAGGCCGGAAACTACACGGTCTTCCCGCACGTACCCGGAGACGTCAGCCGTGGCCTGCGAAACCCCGTCAAACCCTCCTACCGCGATGTGAGCGTGGCGCTGGGTGAGACCGCGACGGCCAACTTCACCGTCAGGGACCCTCTGCACCTGACGATCGAGCTGAGCCAGGACCGCGTACCGGCAGACGGCTTCCACACCGTCCAGGCGACGATCACGGCAACGGCTCTGGGCAAGCCGGTCAAGGATCTGGACGTCTCGATCCGGCCGTTCGAAGGGCAGAGCCTTCCGGTCTACGAGGTTCCCGTCCCGGCCGCGATCTGCCTGCGCCCGGGCAACCGGCGAATCTGGCCGGACGGAAATCCGAGCGCCAACACCCGCACCGGCCCGGTGGATGAGAGGACGGATGCCGCGGGTCAGATCCGCCTGGACATCACGGTGGGCACCGTCCCGGGCCCGCTGAAGCTCGAGGCCTGGGCCGCGGACAGCACCGGCGCGCTCAACACCAGCCAGGACATTCTCGATGTGAGCCCCGAAGCGACGCTGACGGCTGACCCGCTCGGAGGCAGTGGTGGCTTCGAAGCCGGTCTCGCCGCGGCGCTGAGGACCAAACCGAGCCTGACGCTGCCGACCGCCGCGAGTGCACTCGCCGACACGCTTGGCCTGATCACCTCGCAGAAGAGCCTCGGCAGCTTCAACTACGCCCCGATCAAGTCCAGTGGCGGGAAACCCTACGAAGCCGTCCTGATCTACTCCGGCGGGACGCGGATCTCCTTCGCCGCCTCGGGCGACCTTGCGTTCAACACCACCGGAGTGGTCCTTTCGGGGACGAACTTCTCGACGCCGGAGAAGGCCCTGGGCGATCTGACGGCGATCGCGCGCAGCAAACTGCCGGCGCTTCCGAGCTTTGAAACATGGCTCTCGGGCGCGTCGCTGATCGGCTACGAATTTCCCGGAATCACCGGGCCCGCGACCGAGGACCTCACCGACTACACGTTCTTCGGCTACGGCTACCCGTCGGCGCGCAGCTGCTCCTGAGCGGACGCATCGCCAAGCCGGGCATTAGGCTCCACCCGACCGGGGCCCGAGCCGAGAACTGAAGGGGTGAGATGAAAAGCAGCCTGGAGATCGCCCAGGAGGCGGAGCCGCTGCCGATCGAGCTGATCGCCGAGCGCTGCGGCCTCCGAGCCGAGGACTTCGAACCCTACGGCCGCCACAAGGCGAAGATCGCGCTGTCGGTCATCGACCGGCTCGCCGGGACGCCGGACGGCAAGCTGATCTGCGTCGCCGGGATGACCCCGACAAAGGGCGGCGAGGGCAAGACGACAACCGCCATCGGCCTGACCCAGGGGCTCGGCGCGATCGGCCGCTCACCGGTTCTGTGCCTGCGCGAGCCGTCCCTGGGCCCCGTGTTCGGGATCAAGGGCGGCGGCGCCGGTGGCGGGCTGACCCAGGTCGTCCCGATGGAGGACCTGAACCTCCATTTCACCGGTGACATCCATGCCGTCGGCTCGGCCAACAACCTACTGGCGGCGATGCTGGACGCCTCGATCCTGCACGGCAACCCGCATGAGATCGACCCGCTGCGGGTCGGCTGGCGCAGAGCCCTGGACATGAACGACCGGGCGCTGCGCCAGATCGCGATCGGCCTCGGTGGGCGGGCCAACGGCTACCCCCGCGAGAGTGGCTTCGACATCACGGCGGCCTCGGAGGTGATGGCGATCCTGGCGGTCGCCCGCGACCTGCAGGACCTGCGCCGGCGCCTCGGCGCGATCACGGCGGCGCACTCCTATGGCGGAGAGCCGGTGACGGCGGAGGATCTCGGCGCCGCGGGTCCGATGACGGTCCTGCTCAAGCAGGCGATCAAGCCCAACCTGATCCAGACCCTCGAGGGCCAGCCCTGCATCATCCACGCGGGACCGTTCGCCAACATCGCCCATGGGAACTCCTCGCTGGTGGCGGACATGATCGGGCTGAAGCTCGGGGACTATGTCGTCACCGAGTCGGGCTTCGGCTCGGACATGGGCATGGAGAAGCTGTTCGACATCGTCTGCCGCGTCGGCGGGCTCAGGCCGAGTGCCGTCGTGCTGGTGGTGACGGTGCGGGCCCTCAAGCACCACGGCGGAATCGAGTACGACCCGCGCAGCGAGCCGGGGCCCGACGCGGGCGCGATCGAGGCGGGCCTGGCCAACCTGGCGCGCCACCTTGGGATCGTGCGCGAGTTCGGCCTGCCGTGTGTCGTGGCGGTCAACCGCCGCCCGGGCGACCTCGACGAGGAGCTCGAGCTGGTCCGCCGGCGGGCGCTCGAGCTGGGGGCGTTCGGGGCCGAGGTCAACGAGGGCTTCGAGCGTGGCGGCGAGGGCGCCACGGCGCTGGCGCAGGCGACCGTCGCCGCCTGCGAGCAGCCTTCGGAGTTCGCCCTGATGTACGCCGACGAGGATTCAATCGAGACGAAGATCCGCGCTGTCGCAACCCGTGTCTACGGCGCCGCAGACATCCAGCTGCTGCCCGCTGCGCTCCAGCGGATCGGCGAGTTCGAAGCGACCGGACTGGGTGAGCTGCCGATCTGCATGGCGAAGACTCCACTGTCGCTCTCAGCCGACCCCACGCTGACCGGGGCGCCCGAGGGCTTCACCCTCCCCGTCCGTGACATCCGCGCCTATACGGGTGCTGGGTGGCTGGTGCCGCTGTGCGGCGACATCCAGCAGATGCCGGGGCTGGGCGCCAAACCGGCCGCCCTGAGCGTCGACATCGACTCCGAGGGGCGGACCGTCGGGCTGTTCTGAGCTTCACCGGCCGGCCGCACGAGCGGCCCGCCGAGAGCGCTGCGGCGGGGCTCGCTATCCCGCGAGACCGTGCTGGTAGGCGTAGTGGACCGCCTGGGCGCGGTCCCGTGCGCCGGTCTTGGCGAACAGGTGGTTGACGTGTGTCTTGACTGTCGCCTCGCCGATGAACAGCCGCTCGGCGATCTCGCCGTTTGACAGGCCCCCCGCGATCAGCCGCAGCACCTCGGCCTCCCGCGGCGTGAGCTCATCGGGCAGGCCGACCCTCGGCGCCGCCGGGTCGGGGCGCCCGGCGGCCGCGGCGGCCAGCAGGCTCTGCTGGACGCCGGGGTCGAGCAGCGTCTGACCGGCCGCCGCAGCGTGAACCGCCCGCGCAATCTCTGCCCCTCCTGCATCCTTGGTCAGGTAGCCCCTGGCGCCCGCCTGCAGCGCACCCAGGATCGAGGCGTCGTCGGCGTAGGTCGTCAACACCACGACCTCGATCTGCGGATGGGCAGCACGGATCAGGCGAGTCGCCTCGACACCGTCGAGGCGGGGCATCCGCAGGTCCATCAGCACCACGTCGGGGAGGTGGCGGTCGCACAGCGCGACAGCCTCCTCGCCGTCGGCGGCGCTGGCCACGGGGTCGATCCCTGCCTGTGCCGCGAGGAGCGTCATCAGCCCCTCGCGCACGAGCCCCTGGTCGTCGGCAATCAGGACACGGACGCTCCCGCTCATGTCCTGCCCGCCGGGAGGCCCTCGCCGGAGCGCTCGACAGCCGCCGGGGGCAATCGCAGCTCGACACACCATCCACGGCCCTCCGGTCCGGCGAGCAGGGAGCCGCCGAGGATCTGGGCACGCTCGCGCATACCCGGTAGACCGTATCCACCGCCGCTGGCGGTCAGGGCCTCGGCCCCCTCCTCGGGCGCCTCACGGGGACCATCATCGCGGACCCGGAGGACCAACCCCCCGGCTGGGTCTGCCTCGACCTCGAGCCCCACCTGGACCGTGGCGCCGGGGGCGTGCTTGCGCACGTTGGTCAGCGCCTCCTGCACGACGCGCACCACGGCGAGCGCGGCAGGGCCCTCCAACAGCCGGGCCGCTCCGTCGAGTTTCAGCGACGCGGATGCGCCCGGCGAGGACGCACCGTATTCGGCGACCAATGCCTCGAGCGTCTCGCCCACCGCGAGCCCTTCGCTGCGCAGCACCCCGACGGCGCGGCGCGTCTCCTCCAGGCCCTCGCGTGCCAGCGAATGTGCTCGCCGCAGGCGCTCCAGGACCACCGGCCGCTCGGCGCCGTTCTCGACGATCGAGCTGGTCGCCTCCAGCTGGATCGTCAGGCCGGCCAGCGTATGCGCGAGCACGTCGTGGATTTCGCGGGCGATCCGCGCAGACTCCTCAAGGCGCGCGACGCGGAGCTGCTCCTCCCGAGAGCGCTGAACCTGCGCCAGCAGCAGCTCCGCCTGCTCGGCTCGGCCCAGCGACTGCCTGGCGTTGGCCCCGGCGAGTGCCGACGCGACGAACCCGAGGCCGTAGGCGAGCACCTCGACGGCAGCCTGGTCGTAGAGGAGCACTCCGAGTGCCAGGCCGAAGAGGGCCAGTCCGGTGACCGCCTGCGCCTCGCGGATCTCCAGGCGAAACCCGGCGGTGGCGACCCCGACGAATGCGAATGTGCTCCCGGGCGCCTCGGGCGAGGCCGCGGTGAGCAGCCCCCCGGCGGCCACCAGAATGAACAGGTCGGCGGCCGTCACACGTTTACCGCTGTAGGACTGCCAGGTCCAGATGAGCCAGCCGATCACCCCCGCCCCCAGCAGGACGGCGATGACCAGCCCACGACCCGAGCCCGCCGGAGACGGGCTGCGAGCTGAACGTCGCCCAGAGGACCAGTCCGAGCCCGAACGCCCGGAGGGCGAGGGCCGTCCGGGAGTTCAGAGAGTGAAACAGCATGGTCCTACGCTAAGGCCTAGGCCTCGGCCAGGCGGCCGCGAAGCGAGGTTTCCCGCGAGCGGAGGGCGAGCACAGCCGTGCGTCCCAGCACCTCCCCGGCAGCCATGCCGAGCAGGGCGACCGTCCAGGCCTCGCCGCTGGTGATCGAGTGCTGAGCGCTGAACCGAACGACCGCCGCGCTCCCGCCATGGGAGATCCAGACCAGGAACGCCATCCGCGAACCCATCCCGAGCACCCAGAAGAAGCCCGAGAGCCAGCCGCTGCGCGCGAGCGCCTCGCCCGCCTCGCCGCGGCGCATGATTACGGTCTTGCCACTGGCGATCCCGATCGCGCCGCCGATCAGGAGCAGAATGAAGGCCAGCACCAGGTCGTTGCCTTCCGTCGGTATGCCGTGCAGGTATGAGGAGACCGCAACCCCGAGGATGATCACGGGGCGCAGCAGCTGCTTGGTGGTGAGAGGCCGCTCCTTGATCTGCAGCAGCACGAGCAGGATCAGGGCCGAGTCGATGAGGTAATCGGTAGTAGTCATGGGAGCATCCTGCTCCGCCCGACACGACTCCACATCGCCTCACGGGTTGAACCGAGGGTTGATTCGAGCGGGCCTGTCCACCCTGAGGTGGACCCGCGGCAGGGGTCCCCGGGGTGCTCAGGTTTCGATCGTCACCAGCGTGCCGATCGGGGTGTATTTCCAGATCTCCGCGGAGGCGGCCAGCGGCAGCTCCACGCAACCGAGGCTCTGGGGGGTCCCGAACGAGGCGCGGTCGAAGTTGTGCAGGGCATCACCGCCGTTGAAGTAGCTGATCCATTTGATGCCCGGATCTTTGTATTTCGAGCCATCGGGATTGGTGCCGGTCATCGTCCCTTCGGGGATGTGCTCGAAGACGGCGAACGTCCCCAGTTCCGTTTCAGCGCCCGCGATGCCCGTGTTGGCGGGCGAGGAGATGATCGTCCGCCCGGCGCTCCAGAGGGTCGCGGTCTCGGGGACTTCGCGGTGAACGTAGACGTAGCTGTACGGTTCGCTGAAGCGCCTGCCGGCGACGGCGTCGCTGAGGAGCTTGCGCCAGACGGCGGGGCCGGCGACCCCGTCGACGGTCATTTCGTTGTTGTTCTCGAACTTCATGACGGCGCCCTTGGTGATCAGGGTGGCCTGTGTCGGGTTCCATTTCTGGACGAGCTGTTGGGGCGTGTTGCCGTAACGCCAGCTGAACGATCCGGCGGGCGGTTCGACCGCCGCCTGCGCCTCGGCGGCCGGGTTGCGGGCGACTTCGCCGCCACTGGGATGCCAGACGACGGGCAGGTACCCGGCCTGGGCCAGAAGCTGGTGCAGGCGCAGCGTCGAGCCGGGCGGAACGGTCCAGCTGACCGTTGTCGTCTGGCGCAGTCCACTGCCGGTCCCGGCCGTGACCGAGACGGGCCGCGGCAGCTGCAGGTTCAGCTGTGAGCCGAGCGGGGCGCCGAAGCCCGAGGGAGTGAACTTGAGGGTGTGGCTGTTGATCGCCTGCCAGCGACCCGAGACCGCGGGTGAGAGGTGCGGCACCGAGGAGCCGAGCGCCGTCCCGACGGGCTGGGAGAAGGTGAGATAGAGAGGCGTGGCAGGCCCGATGTTCGTTCCCGCGGCCGGGCTGATCGCAAGCACGGGCGAGCTGGCCGGCGGGAACCAGCTCACCTGCGCCGGTGCCCCCACCGTCTCCCAGGTTCGCGCGGCGGCGGCGATCGCGATCGTCCCGGTGGCAGGACGAGTCCCGATCGAGATGGTCCTCTGAGGTCCCTGAAGGACGTGTTGCACGAGCGCACCCGAGGTCCCGTAGCTGATCGCCGTGACGGGCTGGTCGAAGCCGATCCGGACATCCGAGCCGCTGGGGACCGTGATCCATGAACTGCTGAGGTGCGCGACGGGAGTTCTCAGGGTCAGGTGCTCGGTTCGGGTCTCACCGAGGGCCCAGCCCAGCCATCCCGGCCGGCGCACGACTACGCTCACGGCGATCGGCTCGCCGGGCCTGAGCTTGTGCAGAGGCGTGAGCAGCCCGCCTCGGACCGTGATCGGGATCCGCCTGCCGTTGGATGAGTAGGCGCTGACGCTCTCGATCGAGCCGCCGAGCGGCTGGACGGAGACACGGGCCAGCGCCGTGGAGTCGCCGGCCAGTGAGGCGCCGGAGAGCGTCAGGGCCAGTACGACGACGACGATCAGCGCGAGCACCAGCACAGCACCGGCGCCGAGCAGGGTGCGTTTCAGGGCGTGCCCCGAGGCGGCCATCGACGCGGGTGCCGATTCGATTGCCATCACATCAGAGTAAGAGGATTTCGTCTCCGGCGCGACGTTTCTCAGCTTTTCTGGGCGATCCATCCCAGGATCGCCTTCGACGGCCCGATCACGGTGCCGTCGGCGAGCTTCAGGACGGGGAGCTTTTCACCGCCCGTCGCGGCCCGCAGCTCCTCACGCGAGCCTTTGCGCAGAAAGGGAATCGGGCTGCCATGCGCCGCAACGACCTTCTCGTATTCGATCCCGGCCGCGCGGAGCGCCTCCTGGACCCTGCGGCACGGGTGCATCCGGGGTCCGCCGTCATCGCCGTGGCAGACATACAGCCTGGGGGTCTCATCC
Source organism: uncultured Solirubrobacteraceae bacterium (assembly GCA_963787765.1). Taxonomy (GTDB): domain Bacteria; phylum Actinomycetota; class Thermoleophilia; order Solirubrobacterales; family Solirubrobacteraceae; genus Palsa-744. The sequence continues at coordinate 521,828 of CAWBEF010000019.1, forward strand.
GGGGTCATGGCGGACTTATCCTATTCGCCGCAGTCTCGCAGCCAAGTGCCTCATCCCGCTACAGGGAGACGGTGCTCTGCAGATGACGGAGAACCGTGACTCTCTGGGCCACGCCGCTCCCGCCCGCGACGACGAGCCAGCTGTTGCCGTGGCGCGTCGCCGTGATTTCGCCCTGCCAGTCCCCGGGCGCGCTGAAGAGCCCCCTGTGCCCGGGCAGAGGGCTCATGCCGGGTATCGCGGCAGGCCGGCTGCCCGGGTGCTGCGCATCGAGCAGGACGGCGGTCTCGAGCGGCCAGTTGTGCAGGTAGTACTCGGTGTCGATGCACGAGAGGAACGCTCGCCCGATGATCCTCCCCGGGTAGGGATGGATGGCGGCCACGACGTGGCCCCACTGCGGTTGCAGGGACGGCAGCCCCTGGGCGCGGATCTGACAGGGACCGGTCGGCAGCGCCCGCGGCTTCGCCCACCAGCGGACTTCCAGGCGCGGGGCGGCGGCCGTTTCCGTCTGGAAGGCGCCGAGCGCTCTGCCCGCGGCCCCTGTGGCGAGCAGCTTCGGGAGTCCTCCCTCGAGTGCCGGGACACCGAGCGTCTGAGCCTTGGGGGCGTGTCGTGCCACGTCGATCTGTGCGATCCGCAGGCCGTAGGGAAGCTCCGCCCGTGTGACGAGGACGGCAGGCCGGCCGTCGGCGAGCACGCCGCGGACGGCCGGGCCGATCAGCGCGGTGAAGCGCTCTTCGGTTGGCGTGATGCTGACGCCCGCGAGTGTCCCGACCGCGCCCGCCCCGCCGGCCCTGCCGGCGGTCGCGGTCGGCGTCGTCGCGCAGCCCCCGTCGGCGCCTTCCACGATGCACCAGCCGTATTCGCCGCCTTCAAGCGCCGGCGAGATATGCCAGGGGATCAGCCTGCGCCGCTGCCGTGCCCGGTCGAAGGCGAGCATGCGCCGAGCGCCCGCCGGGGCCGGGCGAGAGCCGGGCGACACGGCCGCCCAGACGACCGCGCCGGCCAGCGCGACAGCGGTGAGCCCGGTGGCGTAGCGCCGGCGCCGGCGCCTCTGACGGGTCCGCGCCGCATGGATCGCGCCTGCGTCGGGAGCGGGCCGGGAGACCTCCGGAGGCTCGACAAGGAGCGACATAGAAGCTATTATGACTAGCATCATGTTGGGAGTCAAGCTCGACCGCTCCGACCCGACGGCGCTACATGAGCAGGTGGCCGCTCAGATCCGCCGCTCGATCGCCGAAGGCGATGCCACGCCCGGCGAGCGCCTGCCGCCGGCGAAGGACCTGGCGGCCGTGATGGGCGTCAACACGAACACCGTCCTGCGGGCGCTGCGGGCGCTGCGGGAGGAAGGCCTGCTCGAGTTCCGCCGCGGCCTGGGCGTCCACGTCGCCGGAACGCCCGAGCGGGGCCTGGTTCTGAGCAGGGCCCGGGAGCTCGTCGGCCTGGCGCGCCGCAACGGCTACCAGCCGGATGAGCTCGTGCAGATGATCCGCTCACTCGGCTGAGAATCGCCGCGCCAACGCGCCAAGCGCGTGTGGCCGGGCCCATCAGGACCCGGCCACCGCCACGGCGTAGATGCCCCGGTCGCACCCTCGGCGGCGGCGCCGGTCTCGGCACCGCCGCCTGCTCGAGGGCTCGCTCAGAAGCCGGTTCCGCCGGCTCCTGTCTTCTTCGCACCGCGGACGCCGCTCTGGGCCTCCTTGAGCACTGTCCCGCTGAGCGGCTCGTAGTCGTGGCCCTTGAGGTTGGCCTGACCGCCGCCCGACTTCGTGTCCAGCGCGTAGCTGAGGAAGTTCTCCACCGTGGTGGCCTCAGGTTCGCTCGTACCCGGGAACGCCGAGTACTTGTTGAACGCGAGCACGAACGCCAGCCCGCAGAGCGGGTACTTGGCCTCGGTCGTGCTGGTCGTCACTTCGTTCCAGGGGTCGTTGACGCTCGCCGGCGGGAACGCCGTTTCGCCGTTGGTGTATTCGGTCTTCGAGCAGTTCGCTTCGCTCTCCGCGGCGACGTCTTTGTTCTTCGCCGGGTCGGCGTAGCTTTCCCCTGCCTTGTTCTGGATCGGCGCCCAGAACGTGGCCGTGTTCGGTCCGCCACCGGGGGGTGTGAACAGTTTTCCGGCACGGATTTCGGCGAGGTTGCCGAAGCCGATGCTGCCTGCGGTTTTGGCGACCAGTTCGTCCTCGGCCGCCTCGCCTTTCGTCGCCGTCTTGACCGCGTCGATCGCTTTGGGCCAGGTCGTGTTTTCGGTCCCTTCCGAGACTTCGTTCCACGTCTTGTTCGCGCCTTTTTCGGTCAGGAATGTGGCGCCGTTGATCTGGCCGAGCCACTTCTTGAGGAAGTGCGCCGTGCCTGAGGAGTCCTCACGCACGATCCGCGTGATCGGCGTCGCCGGGTTGCAGCCCGTGCCCGAGAGGGTGTCGCCGTTGTCGGTCACTTCACTCCACGAGTTGATCGTGCCGCGCCAGATGCCCTCGAGGGTTTTCTGGCTGAGAACGATCCGGCCCTTGTTGGAGGTGCTGGTCGCGGTGCATCCGCTCGGGAGGTTGACGATGATCGCGTCGGCGAACTGGACCACCGGAATCGTCTGCAGCGTGGTCGGCGTCAGCGTCGACTCCCCCGCTTCGATTTCGGCTTTCTGTGTCGCGTTCGGGGCTTCACTGGTCCCGATGAACGCGTTCGTCGCTTCGTATTTGTGTTCGCTCTCACCGTTTGCCCCCCAGGACTTCAAGCCGGCGCCACTGCCCGTGTTCGTGTAGGCAACGACGGGAAGGCCTTTCGAGCCCTGCGAGCCACTGCATGCGTATGCGTCGCTCGAGGTGCCGAAGCCCGGGATGAAGACTTCGTGCAACGCGAGGCTCAGCACGGAGGCTCCCTGGCCCGTCACATTGGAACCCGAGCACTGCGTCCCAACCGATGCCTCGGCACCGGCGGTGAATCCCACGGCGGAGACGAGCACCGCCGCCAGCGTGCATACGACACCTGTGGCGCGGATGCGTTTCTTTCGGTCCATCCTTGTCCTGCCTCTCTGTTCGCGGGGAGCTATACCCGACAACACCCCCCTGACTTGTGAGGAATATACGTGCGCGTCCCGGTATTTCCGTTAAGTCGATGTAATTTCAGGCCTTTGTCATCCTCGGGCCGGGCGGCCCTGCTTCGTGCCGTGATCAGTGCTTTGAAAGGCGCAGCGTCAGGATCGCGACGGTGGTGTGCGACACCCCGGCCTGGTCGCTCGCCCTGATCGTCACCTGCGACTTCAGCGTATGGACCTTGGCCAGGTACTTCCGGGCGCGCGCCGAGAGATGAATCGTGACTGTCACGACCGTCCCGCCGGCAGCCTTGAATGAGGCGCTCCCGAGCGCGAGGATCGCCTTGCGGCTCGCCGCGACGGCGCTCGCGCTGGCGAGCGTCACGACCCCCGAGCAGCTGCTCTGCCCCTCGCACGCCACCTTGACGGTCACGACACCTTTGCGGCTGACCTGCGATGAGCTCACGACGGCTGCCTTGTAGGTGAGCGGCGCGGGTGCCGGGCTTGGGCCGGGGCTTGGCCCTGGGCCCGGTGCGGGGCTCGGCCCGGGACCGCTCGACGGAGCGAGAACTTCGATCTGGTGGGTGACTTCGGTCGTGCCGACGGAGTTGTGCACGGCGAGCGTGACGGTGTACGTGCCGGCGGCCGTGTAGGTGTGTGTGGTGAGCGGTTCCTCGCTCGAGACTTCGGCCGAGCCATCGCCGAAGTTCCACTTGTAGGAGGTGATCGGCGCGCCGTTCCCCGTTGATGCGGTGGCGTTGAATTTCGCCGTTTCGCCGGCCGTTATCGGGGAGGTCAGGCTGAACAGGGCGCTCGGCGGAAGCGCCTTGACGGTAATCGTCGTTTCGGCCGTGACTTCCCGGGAGGCGAGATCGTCGCTGCTCACGATCTCGCGGACCTCGTATTCGCCGGCGAGAGCGAATGCATGCGTCAGTTCCGGCTTCTGGAGCTCGCCGGCGGGACCGGCCAGCTTTTCGACGGCTTTGCTCGCGACGTTTTCGAACTGCCATTCAACCCCGAGTGCATCCGCCTGGGTCAGTGTCGAGGCGAACTTGACTTTGGCCCCGACGGTGACCGGGCCGGAGACCGGTTCTCCGTTGACCGACTCGGCGGGCACCGACAGCGACGCCGGCGGGCACCCGCTGCCGTCCGGACCGAGCTCGACGACGTCGGGCGAGGTGGGGTTGTTGTCGTATACGAAGACCGTTCCGCCGGCACCCGCGGCGATCACAGGATGGCCGCGGAAGCTGATCGCGCATGCGACGTGGGCCCCTTCTTTGGGCTGGTTTTGCCCGCCGACCCAGCCGAGCTCACTCCCGCTGGGATCGAAGTCGAGCACGGCAGGCTCGTGGAACCCGGCGCCTTCCTGGCGCAGCACCTGGGCATAGGCGTAGAAGTTGCCTTCCGGGCCGAGCGAGAGCCCGCTGCCGTGCAGCGGGGACGGGACGCCCGGGAACGTGATGAGCCCTTCGGATTCGAATGGGTTGAGGATGTGCGGGGCTTCGTCCAGCGCGAAGTTCGAGGGGATTTCGTCGATCTGCTCCGCCGGGCCGATCGCGGATGGGAGTTCGCCGTCGGCGACGTAGACCTTGCCGGCGCTCGTGACGACCGGGGAGGTCACTTCGGGTTCGCTTTCGCCGGCGCTGAAGAAGCCGGTCTCGTCGATCCAGCGTGCACCGAGGGTCCCGCTCGAGGAGACGCGCTGCAGGACGGTCCGCAGCGACTGGTCTTCGCCGGTGGTGTCTTCGGAGGCGAGGATGATCACGTCGCCGGTCGTGGGATCGACCGTGATGCCTGCGGGTTCAAGGAGCGCCTCGCCGGCCGTGTTGGAGGTCGTCTGCAGGACTTCGGGGCTCGCGAGCACGCCGTCGGTCGTGCCTTCGGCATTTTCCAGGTCGGTCGTCGAGAAGGCGTACAGCGCCCCGGCCGCGACGACTTCGGGGTCGACTTTCGTGCTTTCGTTGCGTTCCTCCAGCGCGAGCACGTAGATCCGTTTGCGCGATGGATCCACGGCGACACCCTCGATTCCCGACCCGCGGGGCAGCGAGGGCTTGAACTTGTGTTCGGCGGTCGCGACCCATTTGCCCGACTGCAGTTCGAACTTCTGCACGCGGAATTCATTTTTGGTGGGGCCGTCGACGACGTACACGTCGTTGGTCGTCTGATCGACGCCGATCGCGTCCGTGTCCCCCGCGGCTTCGACGAGATTGAACTGGCCTTTGCCGGTGCCCGCTTCGCCGAAGTGGCTCAGCTCGCCGTAGTTCGTGGCACCGTCGGCGGGGGCCGCCACGCCCGCGAGCAGGCCCGCGGAGATGAGCGCGGTGGCGCACCGGAGAAGGTGCTTGCGGACCTGCCTGCTGCTGCTTCGGCTGCTGTTCATCGGACCTCTCGGAGTTCAACACAATTTCAATAGAATCACTGATGTATACACCCGTCACGCCGTGCGCTTTGTTTCAGACCGGTGAACAGGCGTGGCGCGAGCGGATCACCACCGGCGCCTGCGTTCGGCGTAACGACCCTGCTGGCGGTCGACCCTGGCCGTCGCGTAGGCGAGCGCCTGCTCGCGGCGAGAGGGCCTCCGCCGGCGGGGCAGCGTGACGCCGGCGAACGCGGCCAGCACGAGCAGGCCGAGGATCGCCGGCGCCATCACGCTTTCGTCGGGGGCGCGGTAGGCGACGGCGTTGGCCGAGCTCTCTTCGGTCGCGTGCTCGTCTTCGTCTTCGGTCTGGGCGACCTCGATCGGCGAGGTGACCGGCGAGGTGCCGCTCGGGGGAGTCGTCTGCGCCGCGACCGGCACGGGGACCAGCAGCGCCCCGCTCGGGGATGCGGGCACCGGAGGCACCGGCGAAAAAGAGGCCGTCAGGATATGGGCGGCCGGGGGCGGCGAGGCGGGCGGCGGCGCGGGAACTGCGGGCAGCAGAACCAGCGGCGCGGCCGCGGCCGGCGATGGGCTCGCGGCGGGAGGCGGCGTCGGCGCCGCCGCGCTCGCGGCCTGGCCCTTCAGCGGCTGGGTCCCGCATGGACGGCGAACGCTGCCCGCCTGGACGGTCACCGGTAACGAGGCGGACAGGCCACCGGCGTCGATCGTGACGATCGTCGTGCCCGCGTTGTAGGCACAGAACAGGCCGGATCGAGGGTCGGGCACGGGCTTTTCGTGTTCGAGCAGGACCGCTTTGGGGTCCGGCGAGGAGAGGTTGGGCTCGACGAAGTTCCCGATTTCGGGACGTGATGAGGTGAACGTGTATTCCGGGAAGATCCCGCTCGCGCAGATGCTGCCCACACAGTTCGAGGGGATCGGGATGTAGGGGTCGGTGTCGGGCCGCGTCAGCGAGCCACCGGGCGAGCGGTTGCCCGAGCGTGGTCGGCGGGCGAGCGCCTGGAACAGCGCGGGTTTGCTTCGTGCCAGCAGGGTCCCGCTCTCGGCTTCGAGTGCCAGTTCGCCGATGTTGGGGATCAGCTTGACCTTGACCGGAACGCGGTTGCTCCCCGCCTTGCGAGCGGCGACGTCGATGCCGGCGAGCAGGAAGCCGCTCGCTCCCAGGAAGTGCCCCGTCTGCTCAGCCAGGAAGTCGACGTAGCCGAGCGTTCCCGAGCCGAAGGCCGGGATCGAGCCGGTTCCGACCCGCAGGGTCTCTTGGACGTTCTCTTCGGGCGAGTCGAAGAAGTAGGCGGACGCCCCGTGATCGACGAGCGCGCCGGCGACGGCCAGGGCGGCGCCGTCACCGGCGGCGATCTGCCGGTCGAGGTCGGCGTAGCCGACGACGATCGCGGGCGTGAGCGATCGTTCGTCGGCCGTCAGGCGGGCGGTCAGCCATTCAAGCTGGGCCCTGCCGACTTCGGCGCTGTCGTCGAGCACGATCACGTTGACCGTTCCGCCCTGCCCCGCGGAGTTGAACGAGTAGTAACCGGCCTGCCCCGTGCAGCCCTCTTCCGAGCGGGATTCGACCGGCGCGGCGGGGAATGCCGGGAACTCGTCCTGGAGGGTGCACTCGCTGCGTGAGCCGTCGAGCTCGTAGGGCGAGAGCGCCGCGTAGGTCGGCAGCCTGCTCGAGCCGAGCAGCTGCGCATAGCGGGCGAGCTCGCGGGCGTAGGGGACGACGAGCGTGGGCGGACCGTTGGTTTCGCCCGTCGTCACGCGGGGGCCGGTGTAGAGGAAGGCGCGTACGCCGCTGATCTGTCCGGCGTGTTCGAGCGCCGAGGACAGCCAGACGTCAGGTCCGACCCGCGCGTTCGCACGGTTGGCGCACGGCGCCGCGCACTGCGCGTTGCCACCGATCGCGAACGTCGCTTCACCGGGTTCGGTGGTGATCGGCGCGGTGCCCTCGCCGAGCGGCTGTGACCCGTCGGCCGGATAGCGTTCGACGGCTGCCGTGTCAAGGACGCCTTCTGCGTCTTCGGAGTCCACGGCTCCCCCCACGGCCCAGCCCGCATTGCCTTCGGGCGAGATCAGCACGGCACGGATGGGGTCGGGCTGGTAGACGGTGTCGAAGAGCGAGTACCTCCCGGGTGGTTCGCTGACGTCGTTGAGTTCGTGCTGCTCGTCGCGCCAGCCGGTGGCGGTCTGGCGGAGCACCCCGAGGCCGGTCGTGGTGGAGAGCGGGTAGGGCCGCAGTTCCGGCGCCGGAAAGCCCGGCGGCGCGGGCGAGGCGCCTTCGACGGAGAAGCTGTCCGGTGCGCTTCCGGCGATCACTGCCCGGATCGCACCGCCTTCGCGAAACAGGCTCAGCGAGCCGGGCGCGCTGCCGCCGGGGATCGGCAGCCCCGAGGGTTCCCAGTGCGCCCCCGGCGAGTTCTTCACATACAGCTGTGCCCCGCCTTCGCCGGGGCCAAAGGATTCGGCGATGAACGCGGCGCCGCCATCCGGCAGCGCCGCGACGAGCACCGGCACTTTCGTGCTCGATCCGAGCACGGCGGCCGCTTCGCTGTCGACGTGCCAGCCGGAGCCGTCGTTCACGAGCAGCCCACCCACGTAGCCGCTGCGGCGGGTCGGGTCGATCAGCTTGCGGAACGGGACGATCGCTTCCGAGCCCGCGAAGGCGATCGAGGTGAAGCTCGCTCCCTGCGCCTGCGCCGGGAGCGGTTCCTGTGTCCAGGTCTTGCCGTAGCCGAGCAGCGCGCCCCCGAGTCCGACCGCGTAACCACGCTGCGGTTCGTTGGGGTCGAAGGCGATGCCCATCAGGTTGGCCGTCACTTCGATCGCGGCGGGGTCGGGTTCCCAGAGCCCCGTCTCCGCCTGCCACATCCACATCTGCCCGCCGTCGCCGACGGCGAATGCCCGATCGGGTTCAGGCCAGGCGACCGCACGAAGACGAGGCGTTTCAAGGCGCCCCCCGACGCCGCGCAGCGGTTCGGGGATCCAGCCCTGCCCGGGGACATAGCGCGCCACCTCGCCCTGGTCGCCCACCGCGAGCGCGCTGCTGGTGAGCGCGCCGACCGGCACACCGGGCTGCGGCGCAACCGCCAGGAGGGCGTGGCGGAAGGACACCGGCCACGGCGTCAGACGCGAGGGGGAGGGATCGGCGGTCAGGTGGACGGGGATCTGAGCCTCGCCCAGCCAGCCCTCCGTCGGGCTCGAGAATGCGGCACCGAATTCGGCGCCGGGTTCACGCGAAGGACCGCCGCCGAGCGCGAGCACGCGATTGAATGTCGCGCCCTCCAGGCTCAGGCTGACGCCTTCGCGCAGACCGCTGATGACCCGCCTGCCGAAGGGTTCCCCGGGTGTCGACCAGGCGTAGCTCCGCGACGGGCCGGTCGGAAGGCCTTCGGGCAGTTCGTGATCGCATGGGGCCGTCCCGCCGGGCGACCCCGGCGCGATCGTGCACCAGCCGGCGAGTACCTGCCCGCCGGCTTCGCCTTCGGGCTTGAAGTAGAGCGTGGCCGAGGCATGCACGTCCTGACGTTCGCCATCCACCCATACGCCGTCCTGGGTCACCGTCAGCAGCTGCGCCTGGACGGTCGGCGGCTCGCCGGTGCCGTGAACGGTGAAGGGCTCTCCGTCGACTCGCAACGGGTGCGCTTCGCCGTCGCCGTCGCCGGCCGTGAGGGCCACGGGCCGCCAGGTCGGTTCGCTTTCGCCTTCGGGGCGGACGCGTCTGAACAGCGCGACGGCACCCGGCGGATAGCCACCTTCGCCCGAGAGCTGGGCCAACAGCCACGCATTCTCCGGCGAGGACGCCCCGATCGCGAGCACGTGGAAGTCGGCGGCGCTCGCGGCGGGGACTTCGATGGTCTCGCGCGCCCACTTCGTGCCGTTCCAGTGCAGGACCCCCGTTTCCGCGTTGCCGGCTTCATCGACCGGAACGACCAGCGCCCCGGCCTGGCCGTGGCCCTCTTCCAGCGCGGCCAGCAGCGGCGCCCGCTGTTGCGCAAACAGGCATTCGCCGCTTGCGAGCAGGCCGGCGTCTGGTGCAGGTACCTGCTTGAAGGCTCCGCCGGGGTCTCGGACGAGCAGGGTCTGTTCGGCGTGCTGCAGGCCGCACCCGCTCGCCGCGGCGCTGGGAACGGTGCCCAGCAGGGCACCGCTGCCGGAGGGCGTGATGCTGCCGGCCAGCGGGCTGGCAGCCTCCAGGCTTCTGGGCTGGTCGAGCCTGAAGCCCGCGAGGGCCCCACCGGAGGAGGCTTCGAAGGAGGGGCCCAGCGACCAGCCCGATTCCTGTGTGTACCTGACGAGAACGGCCGGTCCGGCACCCGATCCGCCCTGCGCTTCGCCGACCCCCCAGGTCTCCGACGGTGCCTCTTCCGGTGAGGACCCGACCATCGTCACGTTGCTGGCGGGGAGCGAGTCGTCGGTCTGAGCGATGACTTCGGCCGGCGCGTCGGCGCCGGCGGCCGGAGCCGGAGCGCGCAGGACGCCGCCCCCGGCGAACAGCGCAAGGCTTGCCGCGGCCGGAGCAATGACCATCCCCGCTGCGGCGAAACCGCGGCGGCCTCTGCGGGGCGAGGGCCTCAACCGACTCGTCCGCCGATTCCTGCGTGGGTCACCGATGCGGTGATCGCGGAACCCGAATTGACGTTCACCGGAACCGTCGGGAGCGGCGCCAGCGCGTGGGTCTGCAGGTCGAGCTTTGTCGGCCAGCGGCTCGTCTGCAGATGGAGCAGGAGCGTGTGAAAGCCGGCGCTCAGGACATAGCTCGGCGTGGCCGACACCGTCGCGCTGTGCAGACGCGCGAGCAGACGCACGCGCGCCCGTACGGTCAGGTGAAATCGCAGCTCGAGGGTGGTCCGGTGAACGAGCCGGACCTTGACCTTCGAGATCAACGCGACCGTTTCGCGGAGCTGGGTCGGGGCGGGAGCTTCGGATGCGGGCGGCTGTTCGCTCACTTCGGCGCCCGAGTCATCGACCGGTGGTGCGTCGGGGATTTCCGCCGGGAGGCCGGTGTCGGGCGGGCGGTAGGTGATCAGCCCGTCGAACGCCGGGTCGGTGTCGCGTCCTTCGGCGGTCGTGGCGCCGGGGGCAAGGGAGGTGAGGCGGAAGATCCAGCCCTCGGTCGTCACCAGCCAGCATTCGTGGACCGCGGGGCAGCTGACCTTGGCCGCGGCTCCCTTGGGCCCGACGCCTTCGGCCACTTCCGTGGCGCTGGGGAGGGTCTGCTCGTCGCTCACGGTGCCGTCGGCGGCGACGCGGGCCACGAGCGCGTCGGCACTCGGATCGACTCCCTGTTCGGCGCTGGGCGCGAGCGCCACCCAGGCGGCTTCGCCGCGCGGCTCGGCGGCGATCGAGCGGACCGTCTCGCCGGGGAACGGGTCGGGCGCCCCGGCGGTCGGGCCGAGCAGCTGCTGCCAGCCCTCGGCCGCGGTGTAGCGGTCGACCGTGACCGTCGCGGGTTCTGAGCCTTCCGGGGTTTCCCGGCGCGGGCCCGCAGCCGCCCACAGCGATTCGGAGTCGGCCGAGAGCTGCAGCGCAGCGAGCGATTCGGGAAACTCGCCGGCGCCGTAGAGGGGCAGGCCGCCGAGCGGTTCGAACGTCGGACTGACGCCGATCGGGTTGATCAGATGCAGCGGAGGCGGTTCGGCGAGGTGTTCGACGACGGGGTCGCTCGAGGAGATCTGGACGCTCTCGTAGAGAGCGCCCGCGAACGACGTCATGTCCTCGACGGGCCTGCCTTCGCCCTCGTAGGCGTCCTCTTCGAGCGTGCCCGAATGGCCGTTCCAGTGGAGGTGGAACGAGCCGACCTGGGGTTCGGGCAGGGCATTCCCCGCAAACCAGCAGTCGGCCGCCGAGATGCAGGCGGCGGCGTGCATCGCCTGATAGGAGGTCGCCTGGAAGGCCGGGACGGCGTATGACGCGGTGACGGACCCGCCGGAGAAGCGGCAAAGTGTGTCGTCTGCCGTCGGCGCCGGGTCGCCGTGGCTGTCGGCGGCCTGGCCGGGCCGCTCGTCCGAGATGGTCCAGAATTCCTCCGGTCCGGCCCAGGCGATCCGCCCGTCGGTCGCGCCGCAGACGGCGCTCAGCTCGTGCCAGTGCAACCCGTCGAAGGCCCAGATCGAGGGTTTGATCGTGGAGCCGTTGCCGGCCGTGATCAAGACCCCCCGGTTGGGGCGGAAGAACTCGATGTCACCGACATGGCCGAGCCCGATCGGTGTCGAGGAGTGTTCCCCGTCGGGCAGTTCCGGCGGCGTCAGCGGTTCCAGACGCCAGCTCGCCCCGCCCTCGTCTTCATAGCCCGTCGCTGCCGCCGCGCGGGCGCTCGGACCGGCGCAGGCGAGCAGGCCCGCGAGCAGGCACAACACGAGGGTCAGTCCCGAGCCCCGCCGGCGCCTAGGCATGCCGGGACCTCCGCGCGCGGGCGGCGTGCGAGGAGTCACGACGCACGAATGTGACTTCCAGACGTTCCCGCAGGAGCGGGTGCCCGGCGGAGCTGAAGGTGACGCTGAGCGTGGCCGCGAGACCTCCGGGCCGCCCCGCCAGAGCGGCGTAACGGGCGCCGAGGTGGAGCTCGAAGGCGATCAGCGATGCCTTCCCGCTGCCCAGAACGTGCCCGGCGACGATGGCGCTCTTCAGGGTGCGCTTGAGCGCACCGCGCCGGGAGCCTTGGGGGATGACCGCGAGCGCGCTCAGGCGCAGCGCCCCCGCGCCGGGAACGAGCGCGTCGACGAGCACGCCTCCGTCGCGCCGCGAGCCTGTCGTGACCCCCAGCTCCCACGACGGTGTGGGGGGCGCGAACGCGGGCGTGGGGCTGACGTAGCCGCCGGCGGCCGAGGCAGGGAAGACGACCCGGTGACGGACGAACACGTCGCTGCCGTCAAACGGGCTGAACGGTTCATCGGCGGGCGGGCTGTTGCCGTCTCCGTAGACGAGATTCGACGCCGTGGAGCTGAAGGCGATCAGGTTCCCGTCGGCTGAGAAGGAGGGCGAGAGCGCTCCGTCACCGGCGCTTGTGTACGGGTCTTCGCCACCGGCTACGGGTTCGTGCGGCCGTTCGCTGGGCCCGCCTTCGAAGCCTTCGGTGACCCTCGTCAGGGTCTCGTCGGCGAGGTCGATGTCGAACAGTTCGAGCATCCCCGGGGAGTCGGGGGGGCTGACGTAGGCGGGCGTGCCGAGTGGGAACTGGGTCCGCTTGGTCGTGAACGCAACCTGTTCGCCGTCTGCCGAGATGCCGAGATCGATGATCGGAGCGGTTGTCGCGAGGTCGGTCAGGACGCCGCCGGCGGAGCTCGGTCAGGGGGGTCAGCGCCTGCACGCGCGTTGCGCCCGGGGTCATGTCCGCGACGTAGAGGTCTGTGTGTCCGCCGGCCCCGTTGCCGAACCCCTCGCCGAGCGCGACCAGCGGCGCGTTGGCAAGGAAGGCGACCTTGTAGCCGTTGCCGCTCAGGCGCGGGATGACGTCATCGTTGCCTTCGAGGCTTGAGACGATCCCGGGCTGGCGGCATCGGTGAAGGTCGCGAACGGCCCCTGGCACGGGTCGGCAGCCGTCGCGGGGGCCATCAGCACGGTCTCGCCGCTTTCCCGGCAGGCCCCACTCGCCGGATCGGAGCCTCCTGTCACGCGCAGCGTCGGTGGCCGTGGGCCTTCCTTGATTCGCCGCCACAGAGGCTCGGTGTACCTTGCCGGCAGGGATTCACCCGCCAGGACAGGTGCCTGGAGACCGACGTTCGTGGCCATCCAGGCGACGGTCGACCCGTCGGCACTCAGCGAGGCACCGATCGGCGGCGGGGCTTCCCTCGGCTGTGGCGCGCCGAAGCGGGGGACGTGGCCGCCGCTTCCGGTGAACAGGGCGCCGGTAGGTTTCCGGCCCTTCGACGGATGACACCGGTTCGGGCCCGCCGGTCTTCGGATCGACCGCGGGCAGTCCCGTGGCCGGGTCGAGTCTCACGCTGACCAGGCGGGTCGTGCGGCTCGAGAGGTAGCGGACGGCGACCTGCAGTGACGGCGTTTCGGGGCCCGCGAGGTCCGACGGCGCGGTCGTCACAAACGCGACCTCGTTGCCTTCGGCGTTGATCGCCGAGCGCCCGGCAGCGAGGGCTCCGTAGAACGGTTCTTCCGCGGCCTGGTTGGGCCCATAGGAGTAGCTCAGCCCTTCGCTTGACCCGTTGCGGGCCGAGACCAGCGTGTAAGCGCACGGCGGGCGTTCGCCGGCGAGTCTTTCCGCTTCACTGGGCGGAGCACAAGGTTCGCTGTCCGGGTCATCCATGTCGCGGACGTAGACGTCGGGCGCCCGGTCGGTGTCGTCCGCCGGGTCCAGGCGCGCGGTCGTCGTGAAGCTCACATACCGCCCGTCGTAGCTGATCGACGGCAGCACACCGCTGCCCGCAGGAGTTCCCGGTGTCCCGACGGCGACCGATTCGATGGCGCCACCGTCGACCGCGCGGCGCCACACGCCGAGCTCACCGCCGTAGTAACCGTCGAAGGCAACCCAGTGCCCGTCCCCCGAGATGGCTGGGTCGTGGGCGTAGATCGCCTGTTCGGTGGGCGAGCTCGACAGGAGGCTCGTCCCTTCAAAGACGTCAGCGCCGGCCTGTGGGGCGCCGATGCTCAGAGCACCTGCCACGAGCGCCAGCTGAACTGCGAGGAGCCGCCTCATGGGACGTCGATGAGACGTCTGACGGTGGCGCGATTGCCGACGCGATCTTCGACCTGGACGGTGATCGTGTAGATGCCGCCGTGTGCGTAGCGGTGGCGGAAGCTGACGCCCCTGGATCCGCTGTGGCCATCGCCCCAGCTGATCCTCGTCGCGGCGGGGCGAACCCCCGAGAGGGAGTCGTGGACGGATAGCAGGACGGTCCGGCTACCCGGCCGCTCCCGGGTGCGGACGCTCGGCGGCTGACCATCGATGAGGAGGGTCCCCGCCGGCGTCAGCGCACTCTGGCCTTCGGCGTCGAAGGCCACGACCTGGATCCTGTGTGGACCGGAGCGCAACCCCTGCGGGTCGAGCCGCAGCTGCCCGGCGCCGGACGGTACGGGCAGCTCGCGCCCGTCGAGAATGACGACGTAGCGCAGGCCTCCGACGAGGCTCGTCGCTCCCGTCCAGCCGACGACTGCCGAAGACGGATTAACCCATCCGGAGCTCAGTTTGAGGAAGAACCTCGTCGGCGGCGCGGTCGTCGAGGAAGCAACGATCGCGGCGTTGCCGAGTGGCCCCTGGAGGAACCCCAACAGTGCGGCGCCATGCTCGGAGCGCCCCACCGCGAGGCCGCTCACGGGGCCGCCATCGCCGCCGCGAAGCATCGCGGTCTGGACCGATCCGTTCGTGAATTCCTGGCGCACCGCGACTCCGGGACCGCCCGCATCGGCGGAGGTCCAGGCGAGCACGTTTCCCCCGCTGGGCTCGACGATGGCGCCGCCGCCGGGTTCGGCCCCGGCGAAGGGCTCGGCGAGCGAGGCGGAGCCACTCGCGCCACCGACTTCGTCGGTGATCAGCCTGGGCGAGCCGTTGGCGTCGTAGAACAGGGCTGTGTCCCCCTTTTCATCGATGTCGACCGACGGGGGCCCGATCGATGCCGCGGCGCCGCCGGCGACGTCCATGTCGGCAAGGCTCGCCCCCACGAATTCACCGCCTTCGTTGGCTTCGCCTTCACCGATGCTGTTCGTGAAGATCCGCGGTCCCGGCAGCGGTGACCCGGGTCCCGCGCCCTGGCGGTAGGCGACGAAGCCTGCCCCGAAGGGCGTGAGCGCGACACTCGGCGCGTCGGCGTCGTCGCTGATCACCGACCCGTTGTAGGTCGCGGCACTCACCGGCATCACGTAGTCGACGCTGCGGCCGAAGATGCGTCGCGCCCAGATCCGTGCGACGCCGCTGGAGTCGGCCTCCTGCCAGACGACGAGTGCGTTGCCGGTCGGACCGATCGCGATCCGGGGCGCGTTGGCCTGGGTCGGGGGCCGCATCGAGATCGTCCTGTCTCGATTGATCGCACCGAGCCGCGACCAGGTCTGACCTTCGAAGTGAGCGACGCGAATTTCGCCGAGCACGTCGCCGGGGCGCAGCAACGGGATCGTGCTCGAGGATCCCGATTCGGTGACGACCCGGTAGACGATGTCCGCCTGGCCGGTCGAGCTCATCGCGAGGTCCGGGTCGGCCCCTGTGCCGAACCCGATGTTCGGATCGACGATCCGTGCCGGGCCGAAGGTCGATGAGCCCTGGCCGAGCGTCGCGGAGAGGAGCTCCTCGACGGGATGCCCGTTCACCGAGGCGACCGGCGTGGCCCAGCCGACCAGCAGCTCGCCGCCGTCGGCGGCGCCGATGACCGGCCAGCTGGCCGCGTAGGCCTGCGTGCGATCGACTCGAATCGGCGGCTGCCATGTGCCGTCGGCGAAACGGGAGACAAGGACGTGAGCGACGCCTCCTTCGCGCTTGAGGTAGACGAGCCCACCGGTCCCGTCTTCGGCCATCGCCACGCCGCCGAAGCCGACGATGTCCTGGCTGGGCCCGTCGATCGTGCCGGCGGAGTGGATCGCCGCGGCGGCCAGCCCAGGGAACGCGGAGAGCGTGACCACCAGCGCCACAAGGAGGGCCGTGGCGGGCAATGAGAGACTGCCGCGGCACGCGCACGCTCGCGTGAGACCCATACGCGGGCGGCGGGCCGCGGCAGTGGTGGGAGGGATGCCCGCAAGGGTGCTCACCCTTCCCCTTCGGAGGGGCTCGCGGGACCCTTGTTGAAAGCGCAGCGGAAGTTCTCGGGCTGCCCGACCGGCTCCGATCCGGCGAAGCCGCCCTTCGTGCCGTTGGAGTAGACGGTCACGTACTGCAGCCACTGCGGTGAGGGGTCGGCCGGCTCCGGCGTCGGGTTCGGCTGGCCGAGACGGGGATCGCCGGTCGCGCCTTCGCTCACTCCCTCTGAGCCGGCGGCCGAGGATCCGGCCTCGGTCGTGACGAGCGTGGAGCTCATCTCGCGTTTGTCGATCAGCCCCAGGGCCGGTTCGATTGAAACCGTCGCTGTGGAGGGCGAATCGTGAATCGTCGACTCGAGCAGAACGCGGTCGGCCGCCCCGATCAACTGCGCGGCGCTGGGCAGCCACCCGCCTTCTTCCTCGCAGGCTCGGCTGGCCCAGAAGAAGTTGTTCTTGCCGAGATCGGAGCGCGGTACCGGATAGGGCGAGGAGCTCAGGCACCAGGTGCCGATATCGACCGAGTGCGAGGGACACGTCCCCGCGAGCTGGGCGGCGGACTCGCCGTCGATGTGCGAGGCGTTCCGGACCGTGGGAATGGCTGACGCGGGAAACCTCCCGTTGTGCCCAAGTGTCAGGATCGCGCCGGGCGTGGGACGACTGGTGACGGCGTGCCCGTCAATCGATGCGAGGACGGCGCGGCGGGCGGCGTCGGCCAGCCCCGTCGTGGAGAAGATCAGGGCGAGGAGAGAGATGACGAGGGCCGGCGAAGGGCCACGCTTCACTGGTTCTGCCCCCCGTTCGCGGTCTTGCGTCGGATCTCGCGCACCCCGTCGAGCTCGGTCGGCATCACGGTTGAGAGGACGGCGTCGAGGGCGATGCCGGAGAGGGTCTCTTGCTCGAGTAGGGCGGTGGCGGTCTCTTCGACGGTGTTCCAGTTGCGGTCGAGGATCGCGGCGGAGCGTGCCTCGGCGTCACCGACGAGCCGCTCGACCTCGTTATCGATGATGTTGAGGGTTTCCGGGCCGACGGACCCGAGGTCTTGCAGGGACGCGCCGAGGAATACCTCGCCGCCCTTCTCGCCGATCGTGACGAGCCCGAGCGCCTCGGACATCCCGAACGAGGTGACCATGCTCCGTGCGAGGTTCGTCGCGGCGTGCAGATCATCGTTGACCGATGTCGAGGTGTGCCCGAACGCGATCCGCTCGCCCGCGATCCCGGCCATGATCACGATCAGCTGGGTTTCCAGGTCGGGCTTGGTCATGATCAGCTGGTCACGGTCAGAAAGCATGTGCGCGGCCGTGCCGAGCTGCCGTCCCCGCGCGACGATCGAGAGCTTGCGGGTAGACGTCGCGTGCCCCAAAGACTCCGTCACGACACTGTGCGAGGCCTCGTGGATCGCGATCAGCCACCGCTCCTGCTCGGTCAGGATGTGATGCTTCGCGGGGCCCGCCACGACCCGGTCGATCGCCTCCTCCAGCGTCGCCTGGTCGATCTGGCCCCGCCCGTCGCGAACACTCAACAACGCGGCCTCGTTGATCACGTTCGCGAGCTCAGCACCACTGAACCCCGGGGTCTCCCGCGCGACCTCCTCAAGCGAGGCGTCCGGCGCGAGCGGGCGCTTGTTGCCATGCAACCGCAGGATCTCAAGCCGCCCATGCACATCGGGGTTATCGACCACGACCTGCCGGTCAAAACGCCCCGGGCGAAGCAACGCCGGGTCAAGAATGTCAGGACGGTTCGTGGCACCCATCACGACCAGCCCGCCATCGCCGGAGAACCCGTCCATCTCGACCAGGATCTGGTTCAGCGTCTGCTCACGCTCATCGTTACCCTGCCCGATCCCCGCGCCACGCTTACGCCCCGCAGCATCAAGCTCGTCAATGAAAATGATCGCCGGGGAAGCCTTCCGCGCCTTACGGAACAGATCCCGCACCCGCGCCGCACCAACCCCGACCAGCGACTCCACGAAATCCGAGCCCGACACGCTGAAGAACGCCGCGTCCGCTTCCCCCGCGACAGCCTTCGCCAACAACGTCTTCCCCGTCCCCGGAGGACCAACCAACAACACACCCTTCGGGGCAGCGGCCCCAACCGACAGATACTTCTGCGGTTCCGCGAGATAGTCACGGATCTCCCTGAGCTCCGCCAAAGCCTCCCCCGCCCCCGCAACATCCGCGAACGTGATCTTGTCCCGCGTCCCCTTGCCCTTCTTACGGCCTTTACCGGTGAACTCAGAAAACGCCGCCAGCCCACCCGCAGCACTATCCCCACCAACCCGCATGAACAACGAGAACAAACAAACCAACAACAAGATCGGGATCAAGAACTGCGCGATGATCGCGCGCGTCCCCTTCCCCGACTGCTGATCGACCGTCACCGACGCCCCACCAGCCGACAATTCCCCCGCAAGCTGAGCCGTCTGCGCACCCGAAGACGGATACGCCGCCCACAACTGCTGCAAACCACCACCACCCGACGCCACCACCGCCGCACCAGCAGACCCCGACACGCTCAACGCCCCATCAGCCGAAACCAACGGCGCCCCAGCCGCAGTCATCACCTCGACCCGGCTGTCGTGATCCAACAACACCGCAGCCGTCAACTCATGACGTTTTGCCAGCTTCTGCACGGTCGAGATCGGCACCCCAAGCCCAGAACTAGCCGGCCTGATCGACCCCAACAACAAACCAAACGTCACCGCCAAAGCGATCGACACCACCAACAAGAACAACGCCAACGGATCCCTGAACGCGACCCGCCGCACCCCAACCAAAAACGACTTCAACCCCGCCAACACAGGATTCTGACGCTGCGCCAAACGCGAACTCACAGCCGCCTTACTCACAACAGGCGACGCAGCACCATTACCGGCAGCATTCTCAGGGGGCATAGAAGGCTCTGAGGTCTCGCTCATTCCCGTGGCCCCCCGGGGGATGCCCATTCGGGCGAGGACTCGCCCAGGCGTACCGCTGCGACGCCGTAACCGAAGGCGCGCACCGTATGGACGTAGCGCCATCCGGGGGATGCCGCGAGCAGCTTGCGGCGGAGCTTGTGGATCACGACGTCGACCGAGCGATCTTCGCGGGGCATCGAGGAGAGCCAGACGAGCTCGAAGATCGTCTCCCTGTGCAGCGCAACGGAGGGGCTGCGTGCGAGCAGCTCGAAGACCTGAAACTCCCGCCGCGTGAGGTCGACCGAGCCGCCGGCGGCGAATGCCTGGTGGCGGCCGAGGTTGATCTCCACCTCACCCAGAACGAGCGGCTCGCGTGACTCGGATTCGTTTGCGATGGTGTGCCGCACGACGGCTTCCACGCGAGCGATCAGCTCATCTGGGTGACACGGCTTGCCCAGCCAGTCGTCGACGCCGAGCCGCAGCCCCCGGACGCGCTCGCCGGCGGTTGCGCCTTCCGTGCAGACGACCACCCCCGGGCGCCCCGGAACGGCGCACAGGGTCTCGAGCCAGCGCCATCTGCCGGCCCCGAGCACGTCCGGGTTGACGATGACCGCATCTAGGTTGAGGTCGACGAGCCGTGCCGGGCGGACCGGGGTGCCGAACGCCGTGTACTGCCAGGCGCGCTGGGCCATCCTCGGCGCCAGGACCGCGCGAAAGCCCGAGTCGCGATCAAGGACTGCCAGGCGCAGGGGCCGCCCCCCTGCGCCGTCGGGCTCCCGGTCCTGATGCGGGGGCCCGGCAGGTGACCCGGCCCGCGCCGCACGCAGGGGCGTCGCGGGCGCGGCGGGCGCGGCCCGGCGTGGGCGCAGAGGCGCTCTGCCGGGCCTTCGGTCATGGGTGCTCGCAAGCATCGCGGGATTGTGGACAGCAAATCCTCACTTTGCAAGTCTTTTTTATGAGCATGTTAAGGATCGATAACAACTCCGGCTCGGGGCGGCGCGCTCTGACTTCCCTCGCCCAACGGCAGCCGGACGCGTACGGACCCGTTTCATCCGCGCGTTGCAATTGCCCGAGGAGACCGGTTAGAGTCGCCTCGACGGAGGCGGCCCGGTCACAGATGACCGGGAGATCGGGACGAGGGACGTAACGTCTGCCAGCGGGGCATCTCCGAGCGGTGGAGCAGCTTGCTCGGGCCGCCCCGATACACGGGGATCAGGGGGGTCGAGATGCTGAAGCGGATTGGGACGGCGCCGTTCGTGGCGCTCGTCGTGTCGGTCCTCGCGGGAGGCCTGTCCGCGGGCGCCGCCCAGGCCAGCCCGACATATTTCACCTGCGCGAAACTGTCCGGGCCGACGGGAGACTACGCCGGGCCTGAATGCGCAAAGAAGGCACCGACCCCCGGCACGGGCGCATACGAACGCGAGTCGGCCGTGGGCGTGAGCTTCTCAGGCTCCGCGAAATCGGTTGACTTCAAAACCCCCTCGACGGGCGGCTCGATCCTGTGCTCGGGCGCGACGGCCAAAGGGAAGATCACCGGGGCGAGCACCGCAGAAGAGCAGATCACCTTCGAAGACTGCACCTACGAAAAAGCCCTCTGCTTCAGCGCCGGACAGAAAAAGGTGATCGTCACCAACGAGCTCGAAACGGAACTCGTCGGGACGGAAGCGAGCCCCCAGCTCCGGTTCCAGGCCGGACCTGGCGAGGGCGGGTTTTCCAGCGAATTCCACTGCGGCGAATTCCTGTTCCGCGTGGGCGGATTCGTCGATGCTGCCCTCATCACCCCGGCGGGCCATGCCAGCGAGGAGCAGGTCTTCGAAGCCGGCGGCGAAACGACGCTGCAAGCCGAAAACTCCTTCAACGGCGGCGTGAGCTGGATTGGGCCGTTCGCGACCGAAGAGATCTCCAAACCAAGCATCAAGAGCCTCACGCCGATCGGCCTGGGGGCCGGCAACGAAGTGGAAGAAGGCCAGCCGGTGGAACTGTTCGGCTCGGTCCAAGGGACCGTCACAGCCGAAGGGAACCCTGTCGAAGAAGCGATAGTCGTGGTCTGCAAGGTCGGCGGCGGCGAATGCTACGAAGGCGAAACGGCCATCGACGGCACCTACAACATCGAAGAAATCGAATCGGGCACCTATGAAGCTAAGGTCCTGTCGTACTTCGACGACCCTTACGAAGGTGCCACCTCGAGCCAGTTCACGGTCAAAAACGAAGCCGAGAACACCGTCAACTTCGCCCTCACCAAAGCTGCAACCGGGTCGGTCGAAGGCACTGTGACGGCGGCCGCGGCACCGAACGGCCCGATCGCGCATGCCCTGGTGCGCGTCTGCGTCGTGGGCGGCCACGAAGAATGCTATGTCGTGGAAACGGGCCCGTCCGGCACCTACGAGGCGCCGGACGTGCGAGACGGCAGCTACACCGCGACCGTGATCGCGCCCTTCGAATCCTTCCTCGAAACCGCCACCACGGGATCCTTCGCGGTTACGACGGGGGTCGAGAGCGTGCAGAACGTCGCCCTCACCGAAGAACCGACCGGCTCGATCGAAGGGACCGTGACCGGCGACGTCACCCATGAAGGGGTCCGCGCCGACCTCTCCGCCTGCCTGCCGACCGGGCGCTGCTTCGCTGGCGAGTCCAACTCGAGCGGGCAGTACGAGATCGCGAAAGTACCGGTTGGAACCTACGCGGTGACCGTCTACCCGATCGAAGGCTATGGCGCGGTGACCGTCCCGTCAGTGACGGTCACGACCGGGCAGGAGACGCTCGCAAATGCGTCGGTGAGTCAGCCGAAGCTACCCCCGGGACGGTTATCCACGGGGTTTCCGAAACAGATATCGCCGGCAACGAGGTGCCGGTCGTCAACTGGCAGATCGAAGCGCCGATCAAGACGGACGGCTGCAAAGGCGGCACTGTGACGGTGACCGTCACGGGCAGGAACTACGGGAGCGGCGCGTTGGAAACGGCCGGCCCGGTGACACTGACCGAAAACCCGGCCGGCTCGGGCGTGTTCGAAGGCTTCCTTCCCCGCGTCTACCCGATCCATGGTCCGGTGACGATCACAACGACATCCTCCGGCTGTGCATCCTCCGGTGAAGAAACGAAAGTCGTATTCGAAATCTACGTCGATCCCAGCGGGCTGGTCGTGGACGGCAACGACCGCGGAGCGCCGGTCACCGGCGCGACCGTCACGCTGCTCTCCTCGAGGACCCTGGACGGCACGTACACCGCGGTCGCAAACGGCTCGGCCGTGATGTCGCCGGCGAACCGGACGAACCCGGACACGAGCAACAGCGAAGGCTCGTTCGGGTGGGACACGCTGCCGGGCTTCTATGAGGTCGAGGCCTCAAAGCCCGGCTGCGGGACGGCGACGACGGCGGCGTTCGAGGTGCCGCCGCCGCAGACCGGGCTGCGCCTGGTGCTCCACTGCAGCAAACACCTCAAAGTCGAAACGACGGCACTACCCGGAGCAACCCGAGGCAGCTCCTACGAAGCGCAGCTGTCGGCGTTCGGCGGCAAGGAACCGGACAAGTGGAAGAAGGTCGGCAAGCTTCCCAAAGGCCTGAAACTGAGCAAGACCGGACTGCTCTCGGGAACGCCCAGCACGAAGCTCTCCGCCGGCGACTACACGATCGAAGTGGCTGTCAGCGACTCGAGCAAGCCCAAGCAGTCAGCCACCCGCAAGCTGGTGCTCGCGATCGCCTGAGCAGGACGGCGCTCTACCGTCCGGGCGCCCGCCCGGTGCCCGGACGGTCGGAGGAGGATCAAAATCCTCGAATGGCGAGACCCGGATTCGAACCGGGGACACCACGATTTTCAGTCGTGTGCTCTACCAGCTGAGCTATCTCGCCGCGATGGCCTGCGCCAGGCCGAGGCCCGATGCTACCGAGTCACCGGCCCCTCATCCCCGTTCCCAGGCTTCCAGGTAGGGCAGCGGGTCGATCGTGTGGCCCCCCGCACGCCAGGGGCCGTCGACCCAGATCTCGAAGTGCAGGTGGGGCGCCGTGGCGTCGCCGGTCTGCCCGGCTCTGCAGATCTGCTGGCCGGCCGGGACCGTCTCGCCTTCGTGGACCGTGAACGAGTCGGCCATGCAGTGGGCGAACATGAAGTCCAGCCCGTAGGTCGTGTGCTCGACGACGTAGTAGCCGGCCCCGCCCGCCTGGTAGCTGGTGTGCTCGATCGTCCCTGCAAGGGGCACCAGGTCGGGGGTCCCTTCGGCCGTCAGGACATCCTGACCTTCGTGGATGTAGCCGTCCCGGGGTGCGCCGTAGCGGTTTTCCGGGCCACCGAAGTTGTGCGGGCCGGCGACCGGGAAGACGGCGCCGTCGGCGACGGTCTGGGCGGGCGTGGGAACGCCGCTGCCCGCGGGCGCCGGGGCCGGTTCGTGCACGGGTGTGACCGGCTCGGGTGCCGGTGCCTTGACGGTCAGCCCGGCGACGCTTGCAATGCGGGCGTTGCGCAGGAGGTTGACGCGCCGGTGATCGTAGGCACTGACCGTGACCCGGTAGCTGCCCGGGGCCAGGCGGGCGCCCGAGGGCCAGGGGACGTTCAGCCTGCGGCCTGTGTGGACCCAGCCCATGGTCACCGCGAGGAACGTCCGCCGGCCGGCGGGGTCTGTCACGAGCACCCGCATGAAGACAGTCCGGACCCCCCTCTCGGTGACGGCGACCGTCACCGCCGGGGGCCTGCCCTCCGGCGCGGTCGAGGGCACCTTCAGTTCGCTCAGCACCGGCCCGGTGAGCGGGACGGGCGCGCCGAACTGGGCGCCACCCGATTGCACCGCCGCGGGCGCTGCGGCGCCGCCCGGTTCATCCAGGGCCAGTGCACCGGCCGTCTGGGCGAGGAACGCTGCGCTCGTCAGGGCTCCGAGGGCGAGCCCGCGGACGGATCTCATGGGGTTCTCTCGGCCCCGCCCGCCGGGCTCCCGAGCGGTGGCGGGGGAATTGCAACGGCCGTCCGTCCTCTAGGTGGCCTCGAATTCCTCCACGAGCGCGCGATAGGTGAGGGCGAGACCCTCGGCGATCGGAACGCGGGCGCGCCAGCCGAGCTGCTCGGCGGCACGCGAGGCGTCGAGGCAGCTGTGCTGGAGCTCACCCGGGCGCAGGTCCGCGAGCTCAGGGGTGATCTCGACGCCGGCGGTCTCCGAGAGGCCGCGCCAGATTCCCATGACGTCCGTCTCGACGCCCGTCGCGACGTTGTAGGTGCCGGACTTCCCCGAGGCTGCCATCAGGGCCGCGACGACATCGGCGACGTAGACGTAGTCGCGCGTCGGCTTACCGTGGCCGTAGAGCTTCGGCGCACGGCCGGTGTAGATGTGGTCGGTGAAGATCGCGACCACGCCGGCCTCGCCGTGAGGGCTCTGCCGGGGGCCGTAGACGTTGCCGAGCCGGCAGACGGCGTGGGGGATGCCCGACGACAGCGACCAGGTGTTCACGTAGGCCTCAGCGGCCCACTTGGAGGCTCCGTAGGGGGACAGCGGCGCGGGGATCCAGCTCTCGGGGGTCGGCATCGGCGCGGCGTCCCCATACAGCGCGCCACCGGTGGATGTGAAGACGACCGGCGCACCTGAGCGCCCGGCGGCCTCGACGACGTTCAGCGTGCCGCGGACGTTGACCTCGCAGTCGCGCCCGGGATCCTCGACCGAGGCGACCACGCTGGCCTGCGCGGCGAGGTGGAAGACGGCCTGCGGGCGCAGCTCGTCGAAGATCGCTGCCAGCCCGTCGAAGTCGACGATGTCGAGCCTGCGCAGCTCCGCCTCGGGCGATACGCGCTCGGCGCTGCCGGAGGAGAGGTCGTCGATCACCGTGACCTCGCGCCCGTCGGCAAGCAGCGCATCGACGACGTGGGAGCCTATGAAGCCGGCACCGCCGGTCACGATCGCGCGATTGCTCACGCGGGGAAATCTATACGGAGGCGGTCGAGGCGGTGCCGGTCAGCAGCGCTTCGACTGCTTCGACGGACTCGTCGATCCGCTCCAACACCCTCATGTCGCCCCGTTCGCGGGGCAGGCTGCCACCGACCGCCGGGCCACCGAGGACGATCGGCAGCTCCGGGTGGCTGGAGCGCATCTCGCGCAGGGCGTCCTCGACGGAGTCGGACTCGCTCGGAACCGTCGCGCCGACGACGACCACGTCCGGGGACTGGCTCTCGACCATCGCGAGCAGCCGCTCGGCGGTCAGGTCGGTGTCGAAGATCGTCTGGAAGCCGGCGGCGGCCAGCTGGTCGTGGACCATCTGCAATCCGAGCGTGTGGCTGTCGCCCTCGACACCGGCCAGCAGGACCCGCTCACGGGTCGCCTCGGTGCCGCCCGTCATGTAGCGGTAGAGCGTCGCCAGCACCCGCCGCACGATCGTCGAGGCGTGCCGCTCGCGGTCCGCGCCGAGGTTGCCGGATTCGGCCAGCACGTCGAGGCGGCGCAGGGCCGGCCCGATCACCTCGGCATGGAGGGTCGTAGGCGTGATGCCATCCTCGATCGCCGTTGCGATCGCGCTCTCGGCCATCTCGGCGTCGCCCCGTTCGAGGGCCGTCGCGAAGGTCTCGAGCGTGCTCTCGACGAGCGCCTCGGGGTCCAGGCGCAGCTGCTCGCGCGCGTCGGGGCCGGAGCGGCCGAGCACTTCCATGAAGGCGTCCAGCAGCACCGGGTCGAAGTGGCGTCCGCGCTGTTCGCGCATCATCTGGACAGCCTCCTCGACGGAGAAGGCCTTGCGGTAGACCCGGTCGCTGGTGAGCGCGTCGAAGACGTCTGCGACAGCGACGATGCGCCCCTCGATCGGGATCGCCTCGCCCTTCAGGCCACGCGGGTAGCCGGACCCGTCCCACTTCTCCTGGTGGCTCAGGGCAATCGTCGCCGCCATGTCAAGGATCGAGGAGGACGATCCGCGGACCAGCCGGTGACCCTCCTCGGCGTGCGTCTCGACGATCGCCCGCTCCTCCGGCGTCAGCGGTCCGGGCTTGAGCAGGATCGCGTCGGGGATTGCGACCTTGCCGACATCGTGAAGCGGTGCCGAGTGGCGCAGCCGCTCGCAGAACTCCGCGTCCATGCCGATGTGCTCGGCCAGCAGGACGGAGAAGCGCCCGATCCGCTCGATGTGTGCGCCTGTGTCCTCGTCACGGAACTCGACTGCCATGGACAGGCGCTGGACCGTCTCCGCCTGGGCGATCTCGAGCTCCGAGAGAGCCCGTTTGAGCTCGCTGGTGCGGCTCTCGATCTCCTCCTCCAGCTCGCCGAGGCCGCGTACGCCGAGGCTGTGGCCGATGCCGATCGCGGCGCTCGCAAGGACGAGAACGCCGCCGGCGGCGAGCACGGAGATGCCCGCCAGCGCGAGCCCCACAACCGAGACGACGGCCAGGACGCACCACACCGCCAGGCCCAGGCGGCCGCTCGGGCCGGAGCCGGATGGGCTCGGGGTCCGGGCCACCGTGGGGCGCCGGTCAAGCATGGGTCCGCCGATCCGCTGCCCTGAGCGGCGCCTGCGCCCCGGTTGGCGCGGTGGGGACCCGGAACCGGGCCCCTGGAGGAAGCTGGCTTGCACTGCACCGTTCACTGAGAACTCTCGCGTCCTTGTCCGGTCCCAGGTTGTCGCGCGTCACCGACCCCCTCGTCACACCGGGAAACGCTCTTGATTCGGCCTGCCAGCGACTGGACATATGACCGAATCGGCTGTTCAGCCTCCGTTCTGAAGCTTGCTCAGGTCGATTGCGTTCTTGGGAGCGCTCAGCGTGACCGGCTCGTCCCAGCGGTCGAGGAGGACTTTGCCGCTTTCGGTGCCGTTCTTGGCGATCTCCAGCGGGTAGGGCTTGCCCGTCGTGGCGACGTAGAGGGTCCCGCCCTTGCTGGTGTCGTTGATCGCGATCGCCGGCTGGCCCTCGACCGTCGTCTTGGCGCCCTTGGACAGCGTTCCGTGACTGGCAAGTGCCGTGTCGATCAGCTTCGAGAGGTTCGTCAGCGAGGCCAGCGAGGCCAGTTCGCCGCTGTTGGAAGGAGCCTTCAGCCAGCGGCCCTGCAGCAGCTGGGCCGCCGCCGTCCCGCCGACATGGCGATAGAAGGCGGCGCTGCCGTTTATGTAGACCGAGCCTTCGGTCTCGACGAGGTCGATCGTGAAGCCTTCCTGGCCGATTTTGCCCTGTCCCCCCTTGCCGGCCAGCAGTTCCATGTCAAGCGTGATCGGCTTGCCTTCGCTGACGATCGAGCCGGCGATGTGGACCGAGGTCGCTTCCGCGGAAGCCTGTTTGGTCGCTTCGAGGATCTCTGTCGCGGACTTCGCTTCGACGCCGTTGCTGGAAGGCGAGGACGAGGACCCACCGCAGCCCACGGCGAGCAGGACGGCGAGGAGCAGCGCGGCGGGGGAGGTCCTTCTGAGGTAGCTCATCGGCCAGACTCTAGCCAGGCGCGCAGTCGCCTCTCCGGGCTCTACAGCTGGGAGGTGTCCGTCGGCTGTCCCAGCAGCAACCGCCCCGCCAGCTCCCACGTCGGGGGCGCGACCATCATGTGCTGGGTCGCGACGTTGGCGTCCCGGAAACGCCGCTGCAGCGGGCTGCTCGAGTAGATCGAGCTGCCGCCACCGGCACGGTATGCCGTGGTCGCAACAGCGGCCGCCGTCTCGGTGCCGTGCGTGGCTGCGAGGCGGAGCCCCAGCCGCAGCTCATCGGTCAGCTCCCGGCCGGCCTCGGCGGCGCTCCAGGCGGCTCCGATCTGATCGAGCGCCAGCGCCCGGGCCGCCCGAAGCGCGGCCTCGGCACGGGCGAGATCGGATTGGACGACCGGCCGCTCGGCCAGCGAGCGGGCTCCCGGGGCCGGGCGCTTCGCGCCGGCCAGCATGCCCAGCTCATCGAGCGCTCCGCGGGCGATCCCGAGCGACACCGCACAGATCCCCAGGGCCAGCAGGCCGAACAGCGGAAAGGCGTAGAGCGGGCCCGGCTCGAGCGGGCGCTGGCTGAACAGCGAGACCCCTCGCCCGGCCGGGACGGCCCGGCGATCAGCGGAAACGTCGTGGCTGCCCGTGCCGCACAGGCCGGCGACGCTCCAGGTGTCGATCACCTCGACCTCGCTCCTGGGCATCGCCATCAGCCGCACGTCCGGACGGCCGCCCTCGAGCAGCTGCGGCCCGTCTGCGTCATTGACGATGCAGCCGCAGAAGACCCAGTCGCTGTGCCCGATCCCGCTGACAAACGACCAGCGCCCTGCCACGGTGAACTCCTCGCCCTCGGGGGTCGCCGCGCCGCGCGGCGCGAAGACACCGGCCGCGACCGAGCGGCCACCGTCGAAGATCTCACCCGCCCGCTGCGGCTGCAGGTAGGCCCCGAGCAGGCTGCTCGTGGACGCGACCATCGCGCACCAGGCGCTTGCCCCGTCGCCGCGTGCGAGGGCCTCGAGGGCTTCGAACATCTCGGCCGGCTCGGCCTCGGGGCCCCCCTGCGAGCGCGGCAGGCAGAGGTGGAACATCCCGGCCTCGCGGAGCTCGCCGATCAGCTCGGGCGGGAGCGCCCGATCGCGCTCGGTCTGCTCGGCGAGGGCTGCCGCCAGCGGCGCGATCCGCATGGCTGAGGAGAGCGGGCCCGCGGACATGGCGCAGAGACTATGCCCAAACTGACGATGGCGGTCGGGGACCGCCCGGAGTCCACTAGGGTGATCGGCGTGGCTGAGACGACAGCAGGTCGGCCCGCAGCGGCCGAAACGCCGCGGACGGCCGAAATCAAGCACCTCTACGGCAAGCACTTCGCCGACCGGCGCAAGGAGCGGCGCCTGCTCTCGACGGGCTCGTTCTTCATCACCTTCGCGACCGTCCGGGCGATAACGCACGCGATCCGCGCCGAACGCGGACCGTTCCGCAACATCACCCCCGGTGGGCGCCACATCCACCACATGACCTTCGGGATCACGGGGCTGCTCGTCGTCGGCTACCTGTGGATGCTCGAGATCGGCGTGATCGAAGGCAGGTGGGCCTCACGTGTGACGGCAGCCGCCTACGGCAGCGGCGCCGCGCTCACCCTGGACGAGTTCGCACTCTGGTTGAACCTCCAGGACGACTACTGGACCAGCCAGGGGCGGGAGAGCATCGACGCGGTCGCACTGTTCGGCTCGCTGCTCGTCCTCTCCTCGATCAGCCGCGGCTTCATCCGCGAGCTGATCCGCGGCTGATGCCACCCGGCAGGACGCGGCGCCGAGCCGTGCTCCCCCGAGGGGCCCGGTGAATTAGACTCGACCGAGGCAAGGTCGCCGCGACTCGGGGAGAGGGATGAGGGGCTTCACAGCAGGATCGGGAGGGCGTGCGCGCCACGGGCAGCGGATCGGCCCGACGCGGGCCCGCGCATGGGCACGCCGGCTGGGGCTCGGGGCGCCCATCGCAGCGATCGCCCTCGCCTGCCTCGGCACGAGCGCAGCAGCGGTGATCGTCCATCTGCCCAGCGGCGCGACGATCAGCTACCTACGTGTCCCCGGCTCCAAAGCGCTCGACGCGAGAGCCTCGAAAGCCCCGGTGACCTACCACGGGGGTCCTGTGATGACCTCGAACACGAACTACACCCTCTACTGGGACCCCAGCGGCGCGCCGGCCTACCCGGCCGGCTATCAGGCAGGGGTCGACCGCTTCCTGGAGGACCTCGCCGATGACAGCGGAGGGCTGCAGAACACCGACTCGATCCTCACGCAGTACTCCGACGAGGAAGGGGGTTTCGCGAACTACGACTCGCACTTCGGCGGCTCGCTGAACGACTCCGACCCCTATCCCGCGAGCGGCTGCAAGGCTGCGCCGATCTGCCTGACCGATGCCCAGATCCGCAACGAGATCGTCGCCTTCGTCGAAGCCGAGAAACTCCCCGCGGACCTCCAGCACGAGTATTTCCTTTTGACCCCGCCGGGGGTCGAAGGCTGCCTCGAAGAAAGCGAAAAGAGCTGCTCGGATGGGACCTCGCATCCGGGATTCTGTGCCTACCACGGCTACATCCCGACGCTCTCCGGGACGATCGTCTACGCCGACGATCCCTACGTCGCGGGTCTCAACTGCGACCCCGGCGAACAGCACCCCAATGAAAACGCCTCCGACGCGACGATCGCGGGCGGCCTGGCCCACGAGCACTCGGAGTCGGTCACCGACCCTGAGCTGAGCGCCTGGTACGACAGCAAGGGCGAGGAGGTCGCCGACAAGTGCAGGACCTTCAAGGAGAAGACCGAATTCGGTGAACCGCTGGGCGTGGCGCCCGACGGGGCCGACTACAACGAGCTGATCAACGGCGACGAGTACTGGTACCAGCAGATGTGGAGCAACCAGACCAGTGCGTGTGAGCAGCGCGAGGCCCAGCTGCCGACGATCACCAAGCTCTCGCCCAAGAGCGGCTCAGAAAGCGGACACACGTCGGTGACGATCACAGGGACCGGTTTTGCGGGTGCCACGTCGGTGCACTTCGGGGCGCTTCCCGCGATCGAATTGCTCGAGAACTCGCCGACCTCCATCACGGCGATCACACCGCCCCAGCTGCCCGGCACCGTCGAAGTCACCGTCACGACGAGCTCCGGGACGAGCGCCCCGAGCAAGAAGGCCCGCTTCAAGTACAAGTAGGCGGAGCGACCGGGAGGGACGGCCGCCCGCCTACCCACCCGGCGCTTCGGTCCTCTTTTCTTCGCGCCGGCGAAGGCGTTCTTCGCGCGCTCGTTCTCTTTCGGCTTCGCTCTTCGGGGGTCGCGAGGCACGTTCGGGCTGGCGTTCTTCGCGGGCCCGCTGGCGTTCTTCCTTGGTCGATTTCGGCGGCTTGGAGTCCCGCGCGGCGATCCGTTCTTCCTCGCTGCGCTGACGTTCGGATTCGCTCTTGGCGACCCGCGGCTGGGTGGTGGCGAGCCGTTCCGCCCGCACGCGCTGGCGTGCCGCGAGGCTCTGGGCGGTCGGCCCCGGGGGGCGCTGTTCGCGCTCACGTCGATGTTCTTCTTCGGCTCGGCGCTGCTGTTCTTCGCCGCGCAGTTCGCGTTCTTCGTGGCGCTGACGCCGTTCTGCTTCGCTACCCCCTTCTTCTGCGGAGCCGCGGCTCAGCGCAGCACCGGAGGATCCGGGAGCCCCGCTCCTGCGACCGCCGGCCTCCCCGCCCGCGCCCGCGCGCAGAAGCTGGCTGCTCGAGAGCGACCCCGAGCGGCCTTCGCCTCGCGCGTGCTCGTGCGCTGCCGCGGAACCCTGCGCGGCCGGCCCGGGGACCGCCGCAAGCGCCGACGGCGCTGCGGTGCTCGCCGAGGTGCCGGGGGAGACCAGGACCGAGGCGCCGGCTCCCGCGCCGGCACCGATAAAGGCGACACCCGCGGCGATCTTCAGGACCAGCGCTTTCAGGCCGCCGCCCGCGACCTCCGCGGCGGCGCCCGCGACCGATCCGCCTGCCGCCGCACCGCCCGCGTAGCTTGCGGGATCCGCCGCCACGCCGCTGCCGAAGGCGTCCTCGAGTGCGCGGTACTTGAGCAGCAGCGACGGGCCCAGCGGCAACAGGACACCGAGGTGACGGCGCTGGCGGGCGACGCCGTCCGCGTAGGTCCGGCAGTCGTCACACGAACGCAGGTGCCGGCGCAGCCGGCCCCTCAGAAGAGCCGCGCCGCGGGCGCTCGCAAGCTCTTCGCGGATCTCCCCGCAGTCCGTCTCGCGGGCCGTCCGGTCGGAGACCAGATTCGAGCGCGCCTGGCAGATGAAGGCCTTGACCTGCTCGGCCTGGACGCCCAGGACGGTCCCGATTTCGGCCTGGCTGAAGCCGTGCAGCTCGGCCAGCACGAGCGATGCGCGCTGGGACTCGGGCAGCGCCCGCAGCCCCTCGATCATCTGGCGGACCTCCTCGCGCAGTTCGAGCTCCCGCAGCGGATCCCCGTTCAGCGCCTGCTCTCCGTTCAACTCGACCCAGGGCCGGCGCCGGCGCAGGATGCTCAGGCAGTCGTTGCGGGCGATCGTGAACAGCCACGGCCGCAGCGAGACCGAACGGCGGTCGGCTCGCAGCGCCCGGTAGGCCGAGGCGAAGGTCGCCTGCACGGCATCTTCGGCATCGTGGCGCGAGCCGAGCATGTAGACGCAGAACGAGAGCAGTTCGGCCGAGTGGCGGTCGTACATGGCCTCGAACGCGGCTGCGTCGCCGCGGCGCACCGAGGCGACCAGGCGGTCG
This sequence comes from uncultured Solirubrobacteraceae bacterium, assembly GCA_963787765.1. Classification (GTDB taxonomy): domain Bacteria; phylum Actinomycetota; class Thermoleophilia; order Solirubrobacterales; family Solirubrobacteraceae; genus Palsa-744. The sequence goes on from CAWBEF010000019.1 coordinate 553,901, forward strand.
TCCCCTGCCAGGCGCAGCCGAACGCGCGAGGCCGTGGTCATCGCCCCGAGCCTGCCCTTGAAACCCGACCGCGCATCCCCAAGACCCTCTTCCTCAGACGACTGTACGTCCGATTTTACCCCCTCAAACCTACTCGCCCCTGGTCATCCCTGCAAGAGCCGAGGTCAAGGCGTCTCAGGGCAACCTTTGCGCGCTGCGAGCGTTCTACATGCAGGCGCGAGCGATTCCGAACGGCGCCCCCGAGCATGTCCCTGCAACAGAACATCGAGCTCCACAGCAGCCTCGTCGCAGCGATCAACGCGCGCCAGGTGCCAGGCCGGCTGCTGGCGGTGGACTTCCTGATGGAGCAGCACACCAGCGCCGCCACCGACTACCTCTACAGGGGTGCGCCGGGATGGCGGGAATGGATCAACGACCTGCTCGAAGAGTTCGCCGAGGACGCACGCTGCGAGGTCGAGGAGATCGTCGCCGCCGAGGAGGATTTCGTCCTCGCCAACATCAGGGTGCGCGGCCGTGCGGTCCATTCGGGCGTCCCGCTCGAGTTCCGCTGGGCGGAGGTCACCTGGTTCCGTGACGGGAGGGCGACCCGCGTGGCGGGATTCACGACCGACAGCGAGGCTCTGCTGGCAGTCGGCATGCGGCGCATCGGCGGCCGAGCCGGCGGCATCCGGCGCAGCGAGCGCCGCGCGGCTTGAGCGGCGTCGGGCGCTCATCGATCAGGCCCACATGCTCGCCCCCGAGGATTTACAGGTCCTCGGGCAGCGGGATCTCCTGCGGGGGCTTTCCGGGGCCCGCATCGCTCCAATCCACCCATGCGCGGGCGTCACGGCCCACGTGCTCGCCCGAGCCGCCGAGGGCGAGCATGACGAGGCGCTCGCGGCCGGCGTTGACGAGCTGGCGGCGGATGGCGCCTGGCACCCGGACCAGCTGGTCCGGGGCGAGCCTCAGCTGCTCCCCCTCGACGATCAGCGTCAGCTCGCCCTGGAGGACGATGTAGACCTCCTCCTGATTCTCGTGGGCATGGATCCGGCCACGCTGGCGGGGCTCGAGGACCATCTCGTTGATGCCGAAGCCCTCGACGCCGAGCTCGCGTCGCAGCGATTTGAAGCGCTCGCCGTGGTTGCGCTCGATCGAGGTGAAGGTGAGCTCAGGGTGTGTCATGCGTCCTCCTTGTTGGCGGCACGGGCCTCGTCACGTGCCGCGGCGAGCCGCAGCGTCTGCGGCGAGGCCGGGGCTTGCAGCAGGGCTGCAACGAGATCGATCAGATGGCTCGTGAAGAGTCTGTCATCGGTGTGGGGCGCACCGTCCGCCCGGCGCGCCAGCTCGACGACAGCGAAGCGCAGGACGACGAAGCGACGGTGCAGCCGCACGGCCTCCTCACTCATCAGCTCCACCGCCAGCTCGCGCCAGCGGAACATGCTGTCGGCGGGATCCTCGAGGCCCGCCGGGTCGAGGACGGGCCGCGGCCGGTTCATCAGCTCGGCGAGGATCTGCAGATAGGCGCAGCCGCCGTCGGCGTCCGCGAGCTGGGCGGCCAGCGGCTGGACGAGCGCGCGCGCGAGGCCCCAGACGTCATCGATCCCCTCCGCCTCGTAGGCGTCGAGCATCGCGTGGCGGCGGGTGTCGACGTCGAGGTGGTGCTTCTCGAGAACAGCCCGGAGCAGACCGGCGCGGTCGCCGAAGTGGTACTGCAGGGCCGCAGTGTTGCGGGCACCCGAGGCCCGGACTATCTCGCGCAGGCTGACCGCCTCGATGCCGTTTGCGGCGAACAGCTCCTCCGCCGCGGCGATCAGCCGCGCCTTCGTGTCGGCGATCCGCTCCATCGGTCGATTATAACGAGAGCCTTGACATCTAAAACATCTGCCTTATGCTGGTGGGAACAAGACATCGAGCGGAGGTGCGTCATGGCATGGGATTTCTCGACTGAGCCGGAGTTCCAGGAGAAGCTCGACTGGATGCGGGAGTTCGTCCGCGCCGAGATCTGGCCGCTGGAGACCGTGTTCGACGAGCTCGAGCAGTCCGCCGTCGACCGGATCTATGAGCCCCTGCAGCAGGAGGTCAAGGCGCGCGGGCTGTGGGCCGCCCACCTGGACCCCGAGCTCGGCGGCCAGGGCTTCGGACAGCTCAAGCTCGGCCTGATGCACGAGATCCTCGGCACCTCGATGCTGGCGCCGAACGCCTTCGGCTGCCAGGCGCCGGACTCGGGCAACTCCGAGATCCTCGCCCTCTCGGGCTCGCCCGAGCAGAAGGAGCGCTACCTGCATCCGCTGCTCGCCGGAGACCTGAAATCTGCCTTCTCGATGACCGAGCCCCACACGGCCGGCTCGGACCCGACGCTGTTGCAGACCCGCGCCGTGCGTGACGGCGAGGACTACGTGATCAACGGGCGCAAGTGGTTCACCTCCAACGGCTCGATCGCGGACTTCCTGATCGTGATGGCCGTCACCGACCCCGAGGCCCGGGCGCACCAGCGAGCGACGATGTTCATCGTCCCCGTTGACACCCCCGGTGTGACGATCGTCCGCGACGTCGCCACGATGGAGCACCCGGCGGAGGAGTTCGGCAAGCTGGGCGGCCACGCCGAAGTCACCTACGAGGACGTCCGCGTTCCCGAGTCCGCCCGCCTGGGCGCCGAGGGGATGGGCTTCCTGCTCGCCCAGCAGCGCCTCTACCCGGGGCGGATCCACCACTGCATGCGCTGGATCGGCATGGCCGGCCGTGCCTTCGACATGCTCTGCGAGCGCTCGACATACCGGGTCGCCCACGGCAAGGAGCTGGGGCGCCACCAGTCGGTCCAGAACTGGATCGCCGACTCGGCCGCCGAGCTGCAGGCCGCCCGGCTGATGACGCTGCATGCCGCCTGGGTGATGGACACCGAGGGTGTCGCCGCGGCCCGTGTGCCGATCTCGCTGATCAAGTTCTACGGCGCCAACGTCCTGTTCGACGTGATCGACCGGGCCGTCCAGGCGCACGGGGCGCTCGGCTACTCCTGCGACCTGCCGCTCGAGGCGATGTACCGCCACGCCCGCGGCTGGCGGATGTATGACGGACCCGACGAGGTCCACCGCCAGTCGGTCGCCCGTCAGATCCTCCACAAATACTCGCCTCCGGCCGAGGAACTGCCGAGCGAGCACATCCCGACCCGGCGCGCCGAGGCAAGGGTGAAGTTCGCCGAGATGCTCGTGGCGCAGACAGCCAACGGGTGAGGCCCGCCCGCCGGCGGCCCGAGGTCGGGTCGTGCGAGGTGTAGCCTTGCCCTGATGCAGGGCATCCGCCGTCCCCACCCGGAGGGCGCTGCCGGATGCGGCCGGCGGGTTGGCGAGGGGGCAGCGGTGAAGGGTCGAATCGTTGGGCCTGGCTTCAAGGGACGGCTTGCACTGTCGGCCTCGGCGGTGGTGGCGGCACTGACGCTGATGGCCGCGCTGAGCGCCACGGCGAGCGCCCTGCCCAACAACGCGATCGAGGGCGTTGACGGCGCGCTGCAGGCCAGGGCACAGCAGCAGTCCAGGACCCTCGCGGACCATCTCAAATTCCCGCTCGCCCACCTTCACCTGCAGGTGGGCTGGGCCCGCTCCGGGAAAGATGTGCCAAACGGCCTGACCGGAACCAACGAGTCGCTCAATGGCGACATCGATCACAACGGCCCGGTCTGTCAGATCGCGATCAACAAAGACTTCTTCGATGGCATCCACTCGCGCTACGAACAGGACGAGGTGCTCCTGCACGAGGTCTTCCACTGCTACGAGTACGACATCACCCCCAACTCCCACTCCGACCACGAGTGGGTGATGGAGGGTCTGGCGCGCTGGGCCGACCTCACGCTCTTCCCGCACACCGGCTTCGGGCTGGCCCTGAAGGCGCTCACCCAGTACTACGGCTCTCCGCAGAAGAGCCTGTTCGCCCGCAGCTACGACGCCGTGGGCTTCTGGGCGCATCTGCAGGACACCACGGGCAAGCTGTGGGAACGCATCCCCGCGATCGTGCGCGGGGACGTCGGAGGCGACGATGCCCGGGCCGTCGAGAACGCCCTCGCACCGGGGCACGAGACGGAGGTCCTGCAGTCCTGGGGCTCGAGCGCATTCGACCTCCCCTCGGGGCCCTCCCCCAGCTGGCGCATGTCGAGCCCGCTGGACGGTCGCCACTTCCCCTCGCCGCACTCGCCCGTCGACGTCGACACCTCGAGCACGTTCACGCTGGCGCCCTGGAGCACGACCCAGTTGAGCATCGGCCCGGGCGCGGCCGGACCACTGATCGAGATCCACCTCGACCAGGCGGTCCACGCGCGCTTCGGAGTCGACGATGACTACCTCGATACCGACATCACCTCGCGGATCTTCTGCACGGCGGCGAACACATCGGAATGCAGGTGCCCGGCCGGTGACACGGGCTCCGTGCCACCCACGACGCCGCTGCCGCACGAGCCCGACCTCGGCGCGGCGGCGGACGGAACCGGCGGCAGCCTCGTGATCACCTACCTCACGCCGGCGGACAGCGGCTACTGCGAACCGGAAAAGCCGAAGACCGGATCCCTCCCCGGCCCGATCTCATGCAAGGGCCTGTTGCCGGGCTACGACTACACGATCGAAGGCGAATTCAGGACGGTCCTCGGAGAGTACGAAAGCGACCCGGTACCGACAGAAAGCACAGTCGACGGCAACTACAACTCGCTCTGCCTCTTCGAGGGCTACAAGGGCGCGATCGAGGAGCTCCCGGACCCGGAATTCAAAGCGGAAAAACCGGGTGAAAAAGCGCCCGACGAAGCCGTGTTCGTGGGCGTGCTCGCGACCGGCACCTTCACCGAAGCGGCCTCGAGCGTGGCGATCGCAAAACAGGACTTCGCGATCAGGGCCGACGCCGTGCACGGATCCCCGGTCGGCATCGGGGAAGAATCGAGTCTTGCCACGACCAAGGAAGAAACGAACAAGTACGGCATCCATGAATGCGGCACGGTCGCGGCAGTGCGCGTCAAGAACGAGATCGCCGGATTCGCGATCAGCGGCGTGACCACAGGTGCGTGCGGAGCTGCAGCTCAACTGCTGCTGGGCGAAGTGGCCGCGAAACTCTGAGCCGCGGCCGGCGCCCTCAGTCTCCGCCTCTCACACGGCCATCGCCACGTACTTCGTCTCGAGGTACTCACCGATTCCCTCGAAGCCGCCCTCGCGGCCAAAGCCTGACTGCTTGACGCCGCCGAAGGGGGCTGCGGGGTTGGAGACGACGCCCTGGTTGAGGCCGACCATGCCTGTCTCGATCCCCTCGCAGACCTTGAAGGCCCGTTCGAGGTTGCGCGTGTAGACGTAGGCGACGAGGCCATACTCGGTCCGGTTGGCCGCCTCGATCGCCTGCTCGTCGCTCGAGAACGTCGCGACCGGGGCAACGGGGCCGAAGATCTCCTCGTCCAGCAGCCGTGCCCCGTCGGGGACCGAGGCCAGGACCGTCGGCTCGTAGAAGTAACCGGGGCCGTCGGGCTGGCTGCCGCCAACCAGCACCTCGGCGCCCTTGGAGACGGCGTCGCCGACGAGCTCGGCGACCTTCTCACGCTGGTTGGAGTCGATCAGCGGGCCGACGTCGACGTCGGGCTCCGTGCCGCGGCCGACCTTGAGCTTGCCCATCCGCTCGGCCAGGCGCCGGGCGAACTCGTCCGCCAGGGACTCGTGGACGTGAAAGCGGTTGGCCGCAGTGCAGGCCTCGCCGACGTTACGCATCTTGGCCAGCATCGCCCCCTCGATCGCCGCGTCGAGGTCCGCGTCCTCGAAGACGAGGAAGGGCGCATTGCCCCCCAGCTCCATCGAGACCCGAAGGACCTGATCGGCGGACTGTTCGATCAGCCTGCGCCCGACCTCGGTCGAGCCGGTGAAGGAGAGCTTGCGCGCACGGGGGTCCTTCAGCAGCGGTTCGATGACCTCCCCGGAGCGCTTGGCAGTGATCACGTTCAGGACGCCCGGCGGCAGGCCCGCGTCCTGGAGGATCTTCGCCAGGGCCAGCATCGAGAGGGGCGTCTGCTGCGCCGGCTTTACGACCATCGTGCAGCCCGCTGCGATCGCCGGGGCGAGCTTGCGGGTGCCCATCGCCGTGGGGAAGTTCCAGGGCGTCACGAAGATGCAGGGGCCGACCGGCTGGCGCATCGTCAGGATGCGGCCCTTGCCGGTTGTGTTGACCATGTAGCGGCCATGGATCCGAACCGCCTCCTCGGAGAACCAGCGGAAGAACTCGGCCGCATACGCGATCTCCGAGCGCGACTCGGCCACCGACTTGCCCATCTCCAGGGTCATCAGCAGCGCCAGCTCGTCGGTCTGCTCGACGATCGCCTCATAGGCCCGGCGCAGGATCTCGCCGCGCTCGCGCGGGGCCCACGCGCCCCACTCGGCCTGTTTGTCGGCGGCGGCGCCCAGCGCCGCCCTCGCGTCCTCCGGCGTGCCGTCGGCGACCTCGATCAGCGTCTCGCCGGTGGCCGGGTCCTCGACGGCCAGCCGGGCGCCTTCACCGGCCGCCCGCCACTCGCCGTCGATCAGCAGATCGCTCGGCACGGCCTCGAGCACCGACCGCTCGCTTGGGGCGGGAGTCATCGTGCAGCCCTCAGGCAGACCGTCTGTGAACCCGAACTCGAAACCATGGGACCTCCCATCCTCGACCGCGACCGTCCGCGCGCCCGTGTGTTCTGGGGGCAGCAGATGGACCTCATCGGCCCAACCTACCACCGGCCCCCGGGCCGACCGGGCCGCTTGCGCGGGGCGCTCGCGGCGATCCTGGCGGTCCTCTGCCTGGGCGCCGGCAGCGCACAGGCCTCGACGCTCGTGATCGAAGGCGCCGGCGACGGGCACGGCGTCGGAATGAGCCAGGAAGGCGCCCTCGGCTACGCCCAGCACGGATACTCCTACGCCCAGATCCTCGCCCACTACTACACCGGCACGACCCTGGGAGAGGCACCCGCCAACACCGTCGTGAAGGTTCTCGTCGGCGGCCGCGTCAAGCGCGTACCGCTGGAACGCTACGTCCGCGGCGTCATCGCCGCCGAGATGCCCGCCAGCTGGCCCGCCGCGGCACTCGAGGCCCAGGCCGTCGCGAGCCGGACCTACGCCCTGACAGCCCATGCGGGCGGGTCGCGCTTCGATGTCTACTCCGACACCCGCTCCCAGGTCTACCGCGGGGTAGCCGCTGAAACGGCTACCACCAACGCGGCCGTCGCCGCAACCGCCGGGCAGATCGTCCTCTACGCCGGCAAGCCCGTCATCACCTACTTCTTCGCCAGCTCCGGCGGGATGACCGAGAACGTCGAGAACGCCTGGCCGGGCGCCGAACCCGAGCCGTGGCTGAAGGGCGTCGCGGACATCTACGACGCCGGCCCCGCGACGAAATGGAAGCTCAGCCTGAGCTTCGCCGCGGCCTCGCGCGAGCTGCGGGGCCTCTTCCGCGGTGCCTTCCGGGGCATCGAAGTTCTCAAGCGCGGCGTATCTCCGCGGATCGTCAGCGCCCGCGTCCTCGGCTCGCGCGGGTCCAGCCTGCTGAGCGGCCCCGAACTTGCCGGGCGCTTCGGGCTCAGCTCGACCTGGGCCTACTTCAGCGTCCGCAACGGGGCCGTCACGGTCCCCGAGCCCGACCGCAGCGGTCAGTCCCGCGGGCAGCTGCCGGCACCCGAAGGCCCCAGCACGGTCGGTGCCCAGGGCGGCGTGCCGGCCACCCCCGGCCAGGCCGCATCGGTCGGCGCCAGCGGCGGCACGCAGTCACCCGGCTGAAGACGGGGGCTCCGCGAAGAGCGGGCCGGACTCGCACGGGGGCACCCCCGCCGCCATGAGGGCTAGGCTCTCAAACATCCGTCCACCGTCATCCAAGACGCTCAAGTTTTTCCGCGTGCTGCCGATAGGAGGGTTCATGAGTGCTCGCCGTGCAGTGATCCTGCTCGCGTTCTCGGCCTCGCTGATGGCCCCTGCGAGCTCACTGGGGGCCCACTCCGTGGGCACGCCCGAACAGGTCGCCTGGGTCCGCCGGGCAGCCACCAACTTCGTCAACGACGAGCTCGCCGGCAACGGCGCCGGAGCCTGCGGGATCCTCAACGCTCCGCTGCGGGCCACGGTCGATCACCGCACCTGTCAGCAGCGCTGGGACGCCCGCCTGAGGGGCATCCTCCACACCGGCGCGGGCGCCCGAGAGCTCCGTGCAGAGCGCCGCGCGATCGCCACGGCGGCGGTCGTCGTCCACGGCGACCACGCCTCGCTGGGCGTCAAGACGCCCCTCTTCAACGGTCCCAACCACTTCCTCTTCACCGAAAACTGCTGGATGCTCGAGGGCTGAGCCGCCGCCCGGCGGTGCCTGGCAGGGCCGCCTGGGCATAGGCTGGCGCGGTGCCCGCGCCGCTACTGATCGCCGACGTCCCCTGGCTGCTCTACCGCTCCTGGTTCGCCCTGCCCAAATCGATCGCCGACGCGCAGGGCCGGCCGGTCAACGCACTGCTGGGCACCGTCAATGCTCTGCTCGGCGCGCTCGAGCCCTCCCCCTTCACCGCCGCGCCCCGTGCCCTGGCGGCCTGCATGGGCGCCGAGGAGGCCGCCTACCGGGTCGCCCTCTACCCCGCCTACCACGCCCACCGCGAGTCGATGCCCGAGGAGCTGCGCCGCCAGTGGGAGCTCGCCCCCGAGCTGCTCGAGGGGCTCGGCTGGACATATGCCACCGACGAGGAGCTCGAGGCCGACGACGTGATGTTCTCCTTCGCCGCCGCGGAGCAGGCGGCGGGCGGGCAGGCGCTACTGCTGACGGGCGACCGCGACCTCTACGGTGCCGTCGGCGAGCGGGTCTCCGTCGTCGAGCTCGCCAAGGGCGCCGTCAGCGGGCTGATCGGGGTCGAGGGGGTCCGCGAGCGCTACGGCGTCGAGCCGCGGCAGGTCCCCGACTTCATCGCTCTGCGCGGCGACCCCTCCGACGGCCTGCCCGGCGCGCCCGGCGTCGGCGCCAAGACGGCCGCGGAACTGCTCGATGCCCACGGAACCCTCGAGGCGGTCATCGCCGCCGCCGGAGCGGTGGCCCGCGGCGCCGTCCCGGCGGGCAGGCCGCTCACCACGCGGATCGCCGCGGCCGTCGCGGAGAACGCGGCCCAGCTCGAGGACTTCAAGCGGATCGCGACGCTCCAGAGCGTCCCCGTCGAGCTCCCCGGCGAGCAGCCGACCGATCACGCGCGCGGCGCCGAGGTCGCCGAGCGCCTCGGCATGCGCCGCCTCGCCGAGCGCCTGGCGCAGCTGGCTACGGGGTGAACTTGACGGTGATCACGTCGCCGTCGCCCATCACGTAGTCACGGCCCTCCAGTCGCAGCGTGCCGCGGTCGCGGGCGCCCGCGTAGCCGCCCGCCTCGACGAGCTCGCGCCAGCCGATCACCTCGGCCCGGACGAAGCCCTTCTGGATGTCCGTGTGGATCTGGCCCGCCGCATGCCAGACCGAGAGCCCCCGCCTCAGGTGCCATGACTGGGCCGGCTTGGCCTCCCCGGCGGTGAAGAAGACGAGCAGCTCGAGCAGCCCGAAGGCCTCGGAGACGACCCGCTCCAGCGGCGTCTGTGCGACCGGGCCCTCCGCCGGAGCGGACATCAGCTCGGCCCGCATCGCGGCAGCTTCCTCGTCGTCGAGCTCGGAGAGCTCGGACTCGATCCGCGATGAGACCGCCACCGCCCTGGCCCCCTGGGCGGCGGCATGCGCGGCGATCGCGGCCGGGACGACATCCGAGCCCTCGTCGACATTGGCCACGAACAGAACCGGCTTGGCGGTCAGCGCACCCAGCTCGCGGGCCGCATGTGGCGCCTCCTCGGGCACCGGCACGCCGCGCACCGGCCGGCCCGCCTGAAGCTCAGCGATCACCGCCGTCAGCCAGGCCTCTTCGGCGATCGCCACGCGGTCGCCGCCGCGGGCCTGTTTGCCGACTTTGTCGATCCGCCGCTCGGCAGTCTCGAGGTCGGCCAGGACCAGCTCGGTCTCGATCGTCTCGATGTCCGCAATCGGGTCGACCCGGCCCTCGGGGTGGATCACGTTCTCGTCGCCGTGGGCTCTGACGACGTGGACCAGCGCATCCGTCTCGCGGATGTTGGCCAGGAACCGGTTGCCCAGGCCCTCGCCTTTGTGGGCCCCCGCCACGAGGCCCGCGATGTCATGGAAGTCGATCGTGTCCCAGACGATCTCCGAGGAGCGGACCGTCGCCGCGACCTCCTCCAGGCGACGGTCGTGGACGGGGACCACCGCGACGTTCGGCTCGATCGTCGTGAACGGGTAGTTGGCCGCCTCGGCGCCCGCTTTGGTCAGGGCGTTGAACAGCGAGGACTTGCCCGCGTTGGGCATCCCCACGATCCCGATCCGCGTGCTCATGCGGGCGCCAGCCCGGCCGGGGGCACCGGGCGGCTCACGAGCGCGGCGACCGCCGTGCCCAGCAGCGCCCCGGCGATGATGTCCGTCGGGTGATGGACGCCCAGGTACAGGCGCGAGTAGGCCAGCGCCGAGGCCAGGCCGTAGAGCGCCGGCGCGGGCACGCCCAGGCGGCTGTAGGCGAGCGCCCCCGCGAAGCCGGTGGCCGTGTGGGCGCTCGGGAAGCCCAGGCCGGTCGGGGTGCCCGTCAGCGGCGCCAGCCCGGGCAGGTCCGGGCGCGGGCGGCGGACGAGCAGCTTGATCGTCGTGTTGGCGATGTAGGTCGCGCCGATCGCCCGCCGGGCACGGCTCCACTCGCGCCGGCGCCCGGGCTGGGCGAGCCCTCCGGCGAGGCCGATCACCACCCACACCGCACCGTGCTCGCCGAGCCTCGAGAAGCGCGCCACGGCGCGCTCGGCCGCGGGGGTATGCCCGCAGGTCCGGGCCATGCGGAGCAGACGCTCCTCGAGGGCTTCTCGTTTACGGAACAAGTCGGTCGGGCCGGCCTGGGTCGGCGTCCCGGGGTCGGCCTAGCCGAAGCCGACCCGGGGCTCGGGGCTCTCGGAGCTGACGTAGACGACCTGCCCCAGATCGACCCGGACGGGGCCGTCCTCGCTCTCGATCTCGTGCCAGCCCTGCTGGCCCAGCGCCTTCATCAGCGCCTTGTGCTGCTCCTCGCTGACGCGCAGGGCGAGCACCTGCCCACCCTGAAAGCCGATGCTGAGACGTGTGTGTGTTGCCATCAATGACCCTCCGCGGGCTGGACTATCTCGGTTAGCACGCCCAGGGTCGAGCGTGGGTGAAGGAATGCGACCCGCGATCCCCGGATCCCCGTCCGGGGCTCGGCGTCGATCAGCTGGATCCCGTCCTGCTTGAGCTGCGCGAGGACCGCCTCGATGTCGCCGACCTGGTAGGCGACGTGGTGCAGGCCAGGGCCCTGGCGGGCCAGGAACTTGCCGACCGGCGTGTCCGGCCCCAGCGGCGCGAGCAGCTCGACGTGGTTCTCGCCGAGGTCCAGCAGCACCGCCTCGACGCCCTGCTCGGCGACGACCTCGCGGTGGGCCAGCTCCATCCGGAAGCGCTCGCCGTAGAGCTCAAGCGCTCCCTCGAGCTCCTCGACGGCGACTCCGATGTGGTCGATGCGGCTGAACACCCGGAGCAGTCTATAGCCGCCTGGCGCCCTCCTCGGGCCCCTCGGGCCGGGGGATCGCCGTGGGTGCCGTCGGGGGCACCTCGGCGGCACTCGCCGCGACGACCCGCAGGCCCACGCCGGGGGCACGCTCCAGGCGCGGCACGCCCGCCATGATCCGCTCGATCGCCTCGCGCTCGAGGACCTCCTTCTCGAGCAGCTCGCCGGCCAGCTCGTCGAGCTGGGCCCGGTGGGAGAGGACGAGCTTCTGCGCCGCCCTGCGGGCCTCCTCGATCAGCGCCTGGCGCTCTTCGTCGCGCAGCCGCAGGGTCGTCTCCGAGAGCCGCACGTCCCCGTCGGGCGAGCGCCCCACCCCGGCCGTGCCCATCGCGTAGTCGTGGACCATCGAGTGGGCGATCCCGGCGACCCGCTTGAGGTCATCCGAGGCGCCCGTCGTGATCGCCCCGAAGACGATCTGCTCGGCGACCCGCCCGCCCAACAGGACGGTCATGTAGTCCAGCAGCTCCTCGCGGGTCTTCAGGTAGCGGTCCTCGGCGGGCAGGTTGAGCGTGTAGCCCAGCGCCCTGCCGCGCGGGACTATCGAGATCCGGTGAACCCGGTCGACCGACGGCAGGAGCTCGCCACAGAGGGCGTGGCCGGCCTCGTGGAACGCGACGACACGCTTCTCGTGGGGGCCCAGGACACGCTTGGACTGAACCCCGGCGATGACCCGCTCGATCGCCCCGTCGAAGTCCATCGCGCCGATCTTGGTGGCGCCCCGCCGGGCCGCGAAGATCGCCGCCTCGTTGCAGATGTTGGCCAGGTCCGCGCCCGTCAGGCCGCTCGTCTGCTGGGCGACGAGGCCGAGGTCGACGTCGCCCATCGGCTTGCTGCGGGTGTGGACCTGCAGGACGCCCAGGCGGCCTTTGACGTCCGGCGGCGCGACGAACACCTGGCGGTCGAAGCGCCCGGGCCGCAGCAGCGCCGGGTCGAGCTTCTCGAGCAGGTTCGACGCCGCGATCACGACGACCCTGCCGCTGGAGGCGAAGCCGTCCATCTCGACCAGCAGCTGGTTGAGCGTCTGGTCCTTCTCGCCGGAGATGTCCATCCCCCGGTGCCCGCCGACGGCGTCGAGCTCGTCGATGAAGATGATCGCCGGTTCGTGCTTGCGGGCGATCGCGAACAGGCGCCTGATCCGGGCCGCGCCGAGGCCCGCGAACATCTCGACGAACGAGGCGGCCGACTGGGCGAAGAACTGGGCGCCCGATTCGTGCGCCACGGCCTTCGCCAGGAGCGTCTTGCCGGTGCCCGGCGGGCCATGCAGCAGGATCCCCTTGGGGACGCTCGCACCGAGCGCCTGGAACGGCTTGGGCGCGCGCAGGAACTCGACGATCTCCTGCAGCTCGGCCTTGGCGTCGTCGACCCCCGCGATATCCGCGAAGCCGACCTTCTGCTTGGAGGAGGGCTTGATCTGCTGCGGCTTGACCTTCGGCATCACCTTCAACATCCGCCACATCACGACGATGATCACCGTGAAGAAGAGGATCGCGATCACCGGCTCCCAGCTGAGGGCCCAGTTCTGGATTTCCTGGGAGAAGGTCGTGTGGACGGCCGGCGGGCTGACCGTCTCGTGGATCCGGACGATCGGATGGACGGCCGCGGCGTGGCTCAGCGCCGCCTTTGTCGCGGCGGTCGTGTGCAGCCCCTTGGTGCCCGTGACGGCGGCTGCGTGATGAGCGTCTCCGGCGGCGGTGCTGGTCCCCGTGGCTTGACCGGGGGACCCCTGCGTGGACCCGCCGCCGGTGGAGGCCGGTGCCTGACCGGCTTCCTGGCTCATCCCGTCATCCTCTCCCTGTAACGCACCATCCTTGGCATCGTCGACGGATTATGCGCCTAACTGGACCCGCTGTCGAGGGCTGGGTCCTTTAGCCCAGGATGACCCTCGCCAAGTCTCTGTAAAGCTCCGTGGCGAACGTCAGATCGCGGACATCGATCCGCTCGTCGGCACCGTGCACCAGCGGGGCGGCCTCGAGCATCGACTGGTGGCGGTGGGGGAAGAAGCCATAGGCGACGCACTCGGGGAAGGCGAGGCGGAAATGGCGCGAGTCGGTGAAGCCCGGCAGCACCACCGGGACGGTTCGCGCACCCGGGTCGCGCTCGGCGACCCAGGCCGAGATCGTGTCCATCAGCTCGCCGGCGATCGGCGAGCGGTTGCCGACAACCCGCTCGGAGAACTCCACCTGCCAGCCCTCCCCCGGCTCGCCCAGGACGTCGGCGATGTCAGCCAGCACCTCCGCTTCGCCCAGCCCCGGCGGCACCCGGCAGTCGACCTTCAGCTCGGCCCTGCTGGGGATCACGTTGACCTTCTCCGAGGCGCTGATCCGGGTCGGCGTGAAGGTCACGCCGAACATCGGCTCGAACATGATCGCCAGGCGCCTGTCGGCTTCGGCCAGCCGCGCGATCGAGGCGGGAACATCATTCCGATCCTCCCCGATCCCCTCGAGGAAGGCCAGCGGCTCCTCGGTCGGACGGTAGCCGGGCTGGCGCTCGCCCAGGCGCTCGAGCAGCGGCCCCATCTTCAGCAGTGCGTTCTCGCCCATGCCCGGCATCGAGGCGTGGCCCGCGACCCCGTCGGTGGCCAGCGTGAAGCGAAACACCCCCTTCTCGGCACAGCAGACGCCGTAGCACCGTTGCCCGCCGTACTCGAAGAATGCCCCTCCGCCCTCGTTGATCAGCATGTCGCAGCGGACCTTCTCGGGGTGGTTCTCGGTGATCCACTGGGCGCCCAGCTCACCGCCGGTCTCCTCGTCGACCACCGCCACGATCAACAGCTCGCCCCGCGCCGGGCGCCAGCCCGAGCGGGCAAGCGAGGCCCCCGCCGCGATCTCCGCAGCGACCTGGGACTTCATGTCCAGCGCCCCCCGGCCCCAGATGAAGCCGTCGGCGAGCGTCCCCGACCAGGGGTCCCTCGTCCACTCGGGGGCATTGGCCAGGACCGTGTCGACGTGGCCCAGATAGCAGAGCGTCGGACCGTCGGCGATCCCCTTCAGCCGGGCCACGAGGTTGGGCCGTCCGGGCTCGGCGCCCAGCAGCTCGCACTCGAAGCCCGCCGCGGCGAGATGGCCGGCGAGGTACTCCTGGGCCGTCCGCTCGTTGCCCGGCGGGTTGACCGTGTTGAAGCCGATCAGGCGGCTGAGCAGATCCTGGGCCTCGAGGGCCGGGTCGGAGTGCTCGCCGGGCGCGGCGCTCATCCGGGCGTCCGTACGCCGATCGCCGCGATTTCCTCGGGGGTCAGCGGGAAGTGGCAGGCGGCCAGTGAGCCCGTCCCCTTGTCCTCAAGCGGCGGATCGTCGATCGAACAGCGCTCCTGGGCCTTGGGGCAGCGCGTGTGAAAGCGACAGGCGCTGGGCGGGTTGGCGGGGCTCGGGACATCGCCCGTCAGCAGCCGCCGCTCGGCGCGGTGACGCGAGGGATCGGCGATCGGCACGGCCGAGAGCAGCGCACCGGTGTAGGGGTGGCGGGGGGAGCCGTAGAGGTCATCGCCCGTCCCCAGCTCGACGACCCTGCCGAGATACATCACGGCCACCCTGTCGCACATGTGCCGCACGACCGACAGGTCGTGGGCGATGAAGATCAGCGCCAGGCCGAACTCCCGCTGCAGATCGCGCAGCAGGTTCAGGACCTGGGCCTGGATCGAGACGTCCAGCGCCGAGACGGGCTCATCGGCGATCAGCAGCTTCGGTTTGAGCGCCAGCGCCCTTGCGACGCCGATCCGCTGGCGCTGCCCGCCGGAGAACTCGTGCGGATAGCGGTTGTAGTGCTCGGGGTTCAGGCCGACCGTCTCCATCAGCTCCTGGACGGTTTTTTTACGCGCCGTGCTGTCCTTTTCCAGGCCGTGGATCGCGAACGGCTCGCTGATGATCGAGCCGATCGTCTTGCGGGGGTTCAGCGACGAGTAGGGGTCCTGGAAGATCATCTGCATCTCCCGGCGGGTCTCCTTCAGGCGCGCACCCTTCAGGCGCGTGATGTCCCGCCCGTCGAACAGGACTTCGCCCGAGGTCGCCTCCAGCAGGCGCATCACCAGGCGCGCCGTCGTGCTCTTGCCGCAGCCCGTCTCGCCGACCAGGCCCAGCGTTTCACCCCGGGAGAGGTCGAAGCTGACGCCGTCCACGGCCTGGACGGCCCCGACTTTGTGCTGGAAGAGGATCCCGCGGGTGATCGGGAAGTGCTTGACCAGGTTGCGCACCTGCAGCAGTGCGCCCGAGTCGCCCGGGGCCGCCGCGAGCGGCGCCGCCAGGGCCTGATCGCCCTGTTCTGAGGGGCCGCTCATGTGTGCTCCTCGACGGGCTGGGCCGGGTCCTTGCTCGCCGGCAGGCCCGCCTCGGCGAGCGCCTGCTCGGGGGTGCCCCCGGCGCCGAGCTCGCCCCACAGGCGCCGGCGGACCTCGGTCTCGAGCAGACAGGCGACGAAGTGGCTCGGCTCGTCGGCGACCGGCTCGAGCTGCGGGTCGATCCGTGCGTGATCGGGCTGGGCATAGGGGCAACGGGGGTGGAAGTGGCAGCCGCTGGGCGGCGAGATCAGGCTCGGGGGGGTGCCGAAGATCGGCACCAGCTCCTCGTCGCGGGAGGTGCCCAGGCGCGGGATCGAGCGCAACAGGCCCCACGTGTAGGGGTGCTGGGGTTTGGCGAAGATCGACTCGGCGGAGCCCGTCTCGACGATCCGCCCGGCGTACATGACGGCGATGTCATCGGCCATCTCGGCGACCACGCCGAGGTCGTGGGTGATGATCAGGATCGCCATCCCCAGCTCGCGCTGGAGCCGTTCCATCAGGGCCAGGATCTGCGCCTGGACGGTCACGTCCAGCGCCGTCGTGGGCTCGTCGGCGATCAGCAGCTTGGGCTCGTTGGCGAGTGCCATCGCGATCATCGCCCGCTGGCGCATGCCGCCGGAGAACTCGTGCGGGTAGGCGTCGACCCTTTTCGCCGGGTCGGGTATGCCGACCAGGCCGAGCAGTTCGATCGCCCGCTCGCGGGCCTTTGCCTTCGGCACGTCCCGGTGGGCCAGGACGGCCTCGACGAGCTGCTTGCCGACACGGTAGAGCGGGTGCAGGGCCGACAGCGGATCCTGGAAGATCATCGCGATGTCGTTGCCCCTGACCGACCGCAGCTCGTCTTCGGGGAGCGCGACGAGGTCGCGGCCCTCGAACATGATCCGTCCGGAGATCCGGGCCCCCTGGCGGCGCGTCAGTCCGAGCGTCGTCAGCGAGGAGACGGTCTTGCCCGAGCCGGACTCGCCGACGATCCCCAGCGTCTTGCCCGCGTGTACCTGGTAGGTGATCCCGTCGACCGCGTGGACGATCCCGTCCTCGGTCGGGAACTCGACCTTGAGATCCTCGACCCGCAGCAGCGCCTCGGCGTCGCTCATGAGTAGCGCACCCTTGGATCGAGGTAGGCATAGCCGATGTCGGCCACGATGTTGGCAAGGATGATGAACATCGATGCCAACAGGACGGTCCCCTGGATCACCTCGAAATCCGACTCGACAATCGAGTGATAGGCCAGCAGGCCGATGCCCGGGATGTTGAAGACCTCCTCGACCAGCACCGCGCCCCCCAGCAGGACGCCGATTTCGAGCGCCAGCAGGGTCACGATCGGGTTGATCGACGAGCGGACCCCCTGTCTGATCACCCGCCGCTCTCTCAGGCCCTTGGCCCGCGCTGTCCGGATGTAGTCCTCGCCCATCGTCTCGATCAGCTGGCCGCGCATCAGCCGCGCGAAGACCGCCGCACTGCCCGCGGCCAGGACGCACCACGGCATGATCAGCGAGGTGAACCATTTCCACGGGTCCTGGGTGATCCCGACGTAGCTGCCGGCGCCGGGGAAGATCTTGAATTTGCCGATGTCGCTGGCGAACAGGAACAGCGCGATCAGGCCGAGCCAGAATTCGGGCGCCGAGATCGCGACCAGCGCCGTGCCCATCGAGAAGCGGTCCAGGAACGTCCGCTGCTTGAGCGCCGAGATGACCCCGACGGTCAGGCCCGCGACCATCCACACGACGGCCGCGCCGATCGTCAGCGAGGCGGTCGCCGGCAGACGTTCTTTGATCAGGTCGACCACCGACTCCTGGCTGTAGTAGCTGTAGCCGAAGTTGAAGTGGAAGAAGACGTTCTTGAGGTACTCCCAGAACTGGGCGGGCAGTGATTTGTTGAGCCCCAGGACCCGTTCGATTTCCTTGATCAGTTTGGGCTGCGGGTCGCGTCCGGCGCGCAGGATCGCGGGGTTGCCGGTCGGCAGGACGCGGAAGAGGATGAAGGTCAGCCCGCAGACGATGATCAGCAGCGCAAGGCCCCAGATCAGCCGGCGGATCACGTAGGCGGTCATCGCGGTGCGCCTGCGGGTCGTTTGCCGGGTCGGATCATTCGCTTGTCCAGGGCTCTCGTGGTCGGGGTCGGTGCGTTACGGCCGTGATGCCCGCGGTCGGGGGCCCCGCGCACGGCGGGGCCCCCTCTCGCGTCACTTCGGAGTCGACTTCCTTACTTCAGTGAGGTGAAGCTGTAGTCCCACTCGCCGGTGTCCCAAAGGTCACCGACGCCGTTGACCTGGCTTCCCTCGATGTTCGCCTGCTTGTCCCAGTCGAACGGGATGGCCGCAGCCACGCCGACGATTTCTTCGTCGATCTTGGCCCACGCAACGGCCCGCGCGGTCGTGCCCGTGACCTTTTCGGCCGCTTCCATCGCCGCGTTGATTTTCGGGTTGTTGAGCTGCGACCAGTTGACGTTGCCCGTCGGGTTGATGAACTTCCCGCTGAACGTGATGTTCAGCACCGTCTGCGGATCCGCGAAGTCCTGGATCCAGCCGACGCTCGGGCAGACGTCGATCTCTTCTTTCGGCACGTTGCAGTACTTCGCGTACATCGTCGCCGTTTCGACAAGGTTGAACTTCGTGGTGAAGCCCAGTTCCTTGAGGGTGTTGTTGACGATTTCCGCGTCCTGTTCGGCGGGGTTGCCCTTGGCGCCGACGATCGTGACCGTTTCACTGCCCGTGTACTTGCCGCTCGGGTAGCCCGCGAGCTTGATGTACTTTTCGGCGATCGCCTTGTCGCCTTCGGGGTGTTCGTTGTAGTCGACTTTCGGGCCGGCTGCTCCGCCGGCCTGTTCGAAGCCGTTGATCGTCGGGAACAGGAAGTGCGTCCCGACTTCGGTCACCAGCGTGCCTCCGCGGGCCTTGTCCATCGCCGTCCGGTCCAGCGCCGCCCAGAAGGCCTTGCGCAGGTCTTCGTTGCGGAACGGCCCGGAGTGGTTGTTCACGCCGATGTAGTGCGCCCCGGCGCCCGGAGAGATCTCCAGCTGGTTTTTGTACTTTTCAGCTGCGAGCTTGACGATCGACTGCGCCGGCGGTTCGTTCTCCACGATGTTGGTGCCTTCCAGCACCTGCCGGCCGATGACGTCGTTCGTCCCGCCGATCTTGATCTGGATTTCGTTCAGGTAGGCAGGCCTGAAGTCTTTGCTGGGGTCCCAGTTGGGGTTGCGCACCAGCGTCGCCGACTTGCCCGGGAAGTAGCCGACCTGCAGGACTTTGCCTTCGGCGTTGTTCTTGAGCATGTACGGGCCCGTCGCCACCTGGTAGTTGCCGTAGTCCGACGGCTTGTGCTTGTCGAATTTTTCGGCGTATTCCTTCGGCACGGCAGCCGTCAGCGGCAGCACCAGGGCCTCCGCGACGAGCTGACCCTTCGGTTCGTCGAGGTGGAAGACGATTTCGTGCTTGTTGGGCGTCGTGATCCCCTTGACCGGGCCGCCCGTCCCCTTTTCGATGCCTTCAATCGAGTTGAAGTAGGCGTGGATGTAGGGGTTTGCGACGTTCGGGTTGTCGCCGCGCTCGATCGCGTAGGCGACGTCTTCGGCGGTGACTTCACGGTTCACCGGCGGGCTGAACTTGATGCCCTGCTTGAGTTTCACCGTGACCGTCTTCGAGTCGGCCGAGATCACCGGAGGGCCTTCGGCCATGTCCGGGCTCGCTTCGGTCGACGTGTCGGGCTTGTTCGAGTACAGCGGACGCTGCGTGGCGAACACGACCTCATAGTCGAGCGAGTAGTAGGCGATCCCTGGATCGAGGTGTTCGAAATCGGTTTCGTCCAGCACCTGCAGCGTGCCACCCCGTTTGCCACCCGTGAGCGACTGTGTCGTGGGGTTCTGGTATTCGCCCGTGTTGAGCTTTCCCGACGCGCTCGTCGAGCTACTCGTCGTGCTCGAAGCGGTACTCGAGCTGCTCGAGGACCCGCACGCGGCGAGCACCAACCCCAGCACGGCAACGAGCGCTACCGCCGCCACCGATCTAATCAACCTCATCAAGACGCCTCCTGTGTTGTGTACGAATTGCCCGCGGCGGTCAAAGCCGTCATCGGGCGTTCCTCGGGTTCAGGGCGTCTCTAAGCCCGTCGCCCAGCAGATTGAAAGCCAGCACGGTCAAGAGCAGCGCCGCGCCGGGGAAGACCATGAACCACCACGCCGTGTTGAAGATCGGCGTCGCCGAGGCGATCATCTGGCCCCAGCTGGCGGTCGGGGGGCGGATGCCGACGCCCAGGAACGAGAGCGAGGCCTCGATCAGGATGTTGGTCGGGATCTGGAGGCTCGCAAAGACGATGATCGGAGCCGTCAGGTTGGGCAGGATCTCCCGGAACATGATCCGGAAGTCCGACGCGCCCAGCGCCCGCGAGGCATCGACGAACTCGCGCTCGCGCAGCGAGAGAACCAGCCCGCGGACGATTCGCGCCATGTAGGGCCACGTGCCCAGCGCGATCAGGAAGATCACCACGCCCAGGCCCGGCTGGATCGCCCCGCTGAGACAGCCCTTGACGGCGCAGGCGGCGCCGACGCCGATCCCCAGGAGCAGCAGCGGGATCGACAGCACCACGTCGATGAAACGCGACAGCGCCGTGTCCACCCAGCCGCGGTAGAAGCCCGCCAGCAGGCCGACGACGACACCGATGAACGTCGAGATGCCCGTGCCGATGATGCCGACCTCGAGCGAGACCCTGGTGCCGTAGATGACGCGCGACATCACGTCCTCGCCGAGCTGATCGACGCCGAACGGGTGGGCCGCGCTGGGGCCCAGCGGCGAGCCGAACGAGTCGGTCAGGTTGAGGTTCTGGGTGTTCGGGCCGGGCAGGCCGAGGATGTTGATCACCAGCGGGGCGAAGATCGCCAGGACGATCAGAAAGACGATGAAGAAGAACGAGGCCATCGCGACACGGTCTCTCTTCAGGCGCCGCCAGAACAGCTGCAGCGGCGAGCGGGCGGCGATGTCGCCACCCATATCGAGGATGTTCAGCGCGCCCTCGGAGGAGGGCAACGCCTCAGCGCTGCCGATGCTCATCCCGGAATGAGCTCCTCGCGATTGCGTGTTTGGGCATCAATGCCAAGCATCGAATCTACACCTTCGACGACCTGGATGGATCACCCTTTACGCGGGGCTTTGCCGCACGCAGCTGGAAGATCCCTTGCGCGAGCGATACTCAGGGGAATGGACACCCTGTTCGGCGAGGATCCCGGAGCCCCCGACAGCGCCCCGGAGAGGCCGGCCGAGGCGCCCGGTGCGACGGCCCGGCCGCTCGCCGTGCGGGTGCGCCCCGCGGGCCTCGAGCAGTTCGTCGGCCAGGAGCACCTGCTCGGCCCGGCGTCCGCGCTGCGGACGGCGATCGAGCAGGGCCACCCCCATTCGATGCTGCTCTACGGCCCACCCGGGTCGGGCAAGACGACCCTGGCACGGATCGTCGCGGCCGGCTCGGGAGCGGCCTTCGAGGAGCTCAGCGCCGTCCAGGCGGGCCGGGCCGAGGTGCGGGCGGTGATCGAGCGGGCCGCCCACCGCCGTGACACGGGCGGCGCGCAGACGATCCTGTTCCTCGACGAGATCCATCGCTTCAACAAGGCCCAGCAGGATGCGCTGCTGCCGGCGGTCGAGGACGGGCTGCTGACGCTGATCGGGGCGACCACCGAGAACCCCGCCTTCGAGGTCAACGGCGCCCTGCTCTCGCGGATGCGGGTCTACGCTCTGAGCGCCCTGAGCGCCGAGGAGCTCGAAACGGTCCTGCGCCGGGCGGCCGGCGAGGGGCCGGCGGTCGAGGACGAGGCGCTCAGCTTCCTGGCGGCCCGCAGCGAAGGCGACGCCCGAAGCGCCCTGAACGCGCTCGAGCTGGCCCTCGAGACGGCGCGGGGGCTCGGCGAGCCGGTCGTGACCCTGGCGCGGGTCGAGGACGCGCTGCAGCGCCGGGCGGTCCTCTTCGACAAGGGCGGGGACCGCCACTACGACTACATCTCGGCCTGGATCAAGGCGACCCGCGGCTCGGACCCCGATGCCTCGCTTTACTACCTGGCGGTCATGCTCGAGGGCGGCGAGGACCCGCGCTTCATCGTCCGGCGGATGGTCATCCTGGCCTCGGAGGACATCGGCAACGCCGACCCGGCCGCCCTGTCGCTGGCCACCGCCGCCGCCGCGGCGGTCGAGCACGTGGGTCTGCCAGAGGCCCGCTACGCCCTCGCCCAGACCGCCATCTACCTGTCGCTTGCGCCGAAGTCCGACGCGGCCGGGCGGGCGCTCGCGGCGGCCCGGGCCCACGTCCGTGACCACGGCGCCCAGCCGGTCCCCAACTGGCTGCGCTCCGGGCCGCTGTCGGACCTGCGCTCGGCCGGGCAGGACCTCGACAGCTACGAGAACCCCCACCGCCGCCCCGGCCACGTCGCCGCGCAGGAGCTCGCGCCCGAGGCGCTCGAGGGAGTCCGCTTCTACGAGCCCGACGAGGCCGAGTCCGAGCTCGCCCGGCGCCTTCAGCGGATCCGCTCCGAACGCGGCCGCGAGACGGGATAATCGCCGTCCATGAACGCCTCCACCGCGACGGCCCCGGCCCAGCAGCTCAGAGCCCGCAACCCTGCGACGGGCGCCGACCTGGGCACGGTCGCCGTGACCGAGCCGGAGCAGATCGCCGCCGTGGTGGCGGACATCGCCAAGGTGCAGCCGCTGTGGGCCCTGCTGCGGGTCTCCGACCGGGCCCGCTACATGCGCCGGATGGCCCAGGCGGTGATCGACGACTTCGATGAGCTGGCCGACATCCTGCTCGCCGAGCAGGGCCGCCCGCGGGCGGAGATCTGCGCGCTCGAGCTGCTGGCGGCGATCGACGCGCTCAGCTGGATCGCGGAGGACGGGGCGGGCGTGCTGGGCTCGCGGCGGGTGATCGCCAGCCGCTCGATGGCGATCGCCAAGCGCGGGCGGATCGCCTACGAGCCCTACGGCGTCGTCGGCGTCATCGGCGCCGGCAGCGCCCCCTTCGCCCAGCCCCTGGGGCAGATCGCCGGTGCGCTGTTGGCGGGCAACGGCGTCATCTTCAAGCCGGCCGCACGGGCCTGCCTGGCCGGTGAGCGGATCGCCCGGGTCCTCGCCCGGGCGGGCCTGCCCGAGGGTCTCGTGCGGATCGTCCACGGCGGCGCGAAGGTCGGTGTGGCGGTCGCCGAAGCCCCCGTCGACAAGGTCCTCTTCACCGGCTCGCCGGCCGTCGGGCGGACCGTCGCCCGGGCCTGTGTCTCCGACGAGAAGGAGGTCACCGTCGAGCTGGGGGGCAAGGATGCGATGCTCGTCCTCAGCGATGCCAACCTGCCGCGGGCGGTGGCCGGGGCGCTGTGGGCGGGCTGCGCCGGCGCCGGTGAGGCGCGCGGATCGGTCGAGCGGATCTACGTCGCCCGCGAGGTCTTCCAGCCGTTCCTCGCCGGCCTCGTCCGGGGCGCTCGCGAGCTGACCGTCGGCGACCCCGCCGACGAGCGCACCCAGATCGGGCCGCTGGCATCCTCACGGCGCCTGGCCCATGTCGAAGAGCTCGTCGGGGAGGCGGTCAGCATGGGCGCCGCCCTGCACTGCGGCGGCCCCGTCTCGCCGGCCGGGCGCCACGGCTCCTACCACGCGGCGACGGTTCTCACGGGCGTCGCTCCCGAGATGCGGATCGCCCGCGAGCCGGTCGACGGCCCCGTGATGGCCGTCTTCCCGTTCGACTCCGAGGAGGAGGCGATCGCCCTGGCCAACGACAGCGACTACGGCCTCGGAGCGTCCGTCTGGACGGCCGACCGCTACCGCGGGACGCGGATCGCCCGCGAGCTGCGGGCCGGGATGGTCTGGCTCAACGACCACCTGCCCGGCCCGACCGTCTCGCGCGGGCCCTGGGGCGCGGCGGCCGGCGGCGGGCTCGGGCGGACCCTCGGCCAGGCCGGGCTGCGGGCCTGCGCCCAGGAGAAGCTGATCACCTGGGATCCGCCGGGCATGCGGGGCCTGTGGTGGGGACCCTACGACGCGACCACCGTCAGGGCCGCCCGGGCGATGGCCAAGCTCCGCTCCGAGCGCGAGTCCGACCGCGAGCGGGCCTGGCGTCAGGGCGCCCTGACGTTCGCCCGCGCCGGCGCCAGGGCGTTCGGCCGCGGCGTGCCGCCGCGCTGAGGCGCGCGCGGCACGCGATCGGGCCGCTTGCGGCTACGCTTGGTGGATGCCCGCCCAGGCCTACGCAGGCAAGGAGTGCGTCTGTCAGCTCCGCAGAGGCATCTGCGACCAGAGCTGCGTCCAGGGGATGCTCGACACCCCCTTCTACATCGCCTGCCTGAAGCTGACCGGCCGGCGCTGCCTGGTAGTCGGCGGCGGCGAGATCGGCCTCGAGAAGGTCGAGGGCCTGCTGGCCTGCGACGGTGCCGTGACGGTGATCGCGCCCGCGGTCGAGCCGGCGCTCGAAGAGTACGCCCGCGAGGGCTCGATCCGCTGGGAGCAGCGCCCCTACGGTGGCGCGGAGGATCTCGAGGGGATCTTCATGGTGATCGCCGCGACGAACGACACCGACGTCAACATCGCCGTCTACGACGACGCCGAGCGCCGGGCGATGCTGGTCAACGTCGTCGATGTGCCGCCTCTGTGCAACTTCATCCTGCCCGCGATCGTGCGAACCGGGCCGCTGGCGATCGCGATCTCCACCGCCGGAGCCTCGCCGGCGCTCGCCAAGCGCATGAAGCGCGAGATCGAAGGCCAGTTCGGCGAGCCCTACGCCCGCCTTGCCGTCCTGCTCAACGAGGTCCGCGGCTGGGCCAAGGGGACGCTGCCCACCTATCAGGACCGCAAGGAGTTCTTCGAGGGCATCGTCAACGGCGACCCGGACCCCGTGGCCCTGCTGCGCCGGGGCGAAGAGCAACCCGTGCGCGAGCTGATCGCACGCGCCCAGAGCGCCAGCGAGCTGCAGCTCTCCTCCTGAGCCGTGTCCGCGCTGGAGGTCGAAGGCCTCGCCCGCCACTACGGCGAACGCGAGGCGCTCGGCGGAGTCTCGCTGACGCTCGAGACGGGCCGAACGCTCGTCGTGTTCGGCCCCAACGGCGCCGGCAAGACGACCCTGCTGCGGATCCTCGCAACGCTGCTTCGCCCCCACGCGGGCAGCGTGCGGGTGCTCGGCGCGAGCATCCCCGATGAATCGTGGGCGATCCGCGGCCGGGTCGGGCTGCTCGGCCATGAGCCGCTGCTCTACCGCGAGCTGAGCCCGGAGCAGAACCTGAGCTACCACGCCCGCCTGCACGGCATCGGGCACGAGCGGGTCGAGGAGGTGCTCGATGCCGTGGCGATCTCCGCCCGGGCCGGCGAGGCCGTCCGCAACCTCTCCCGCGGCATGGTCCAGCGCGTCGCCGTCGCGCGGGCGGTCCTGCACGAACCCGACCTGCTGCTGCTGGACGAGCCCTACGCGAACCTCGATCCGGCCGCCCTCGAGCTCGTCGCCCCGCTGATCGGCCCGGGCTCGGGGTGCACGCGCGTGATCTGCAGCCACGACCCGGGCGGCGGGCTGGCCGAGGCCGACCTCGTCCTGGGGCTGCGCGAAGGACGGGCCGAGCTGCTGCGGAGCGCCGGCGAGCTCACCCCGGGCGAGATCACGGAGCTCTACCGGTGAGCCC
Source organism: uncultured Solirubrobacteraceae bacterium (assembly GCA_963787765.1). Lineage (GTDB taxonomy): Bacteria > Actinomycetota > Thermoleophilia > Solirubrobacterales > Solirubrobacteraceae > Palsa-744. The sequence goes on from CAWBEF010000019.1 coordinate 579,352, forward strand.
CGTCGCCGACGCCCCGCCGCGCCTGGCCGGCGAGCGCGAGCAGACACAGGCCCGCAGGCAGCTCGGCACCTGGCGGACCGTCGGGGCGATCCTGCGCAAGGAGCTGCTCGTCGAGCTGCGAACGCTCGAGTCGGTGCCGGCCATGACGCTGTTCTCGCTGACGACCTTCGTCGTCTTCCATTTCGCTCTGAACCGCTCGAGCGTCGAAGGCGACCTGGGCGCCGGGATCCTGTGGGTGACCCTGCTGTTCGCCTCGATCCTGGGCGTCAACCGGCTGTTTGTCGCCGACGCCGAGGAGGGCGGCTTCGACGGCTTCCTGCTCGCCCCGGTCGACCGCAGCGCGATGCTGATCGCCAAGGCCCTGACCCTGGCCGCCTACCTGGTGGCGCTCGAGATCGTTGCCCTGCCGGCGTTCTCGCTGCTGCTGCTGGGGACACCGCTCGGCCCCGCCCTGCCGGGCCTCCTGCTGACCCTGGTGCTGGCCGACCTGGGTGTGGCCGTGATCGGCACCCTCATCGCCGCGATGGCGGTCCGTACCCGTGCCCGCGACCTGCTGGGGCCGCTCCTGGCACTGCCGCTGTTCGTGCCGATCGTGATCGGGGCCGCCCGCGCCACGGCGCCCCTGCTGAGCGACTCCCATCCAACGTGGCCGGCGGCGCGCTGGCTGGGGACGCTCGGGCTCTATGATCTTTTGTTCGGGCTGATCGCCTACGCCCTGTTCGATTTCCTCCTGGAGGATTAACCCGATGTACGGCAAGGGCCTGCGCGCCTTGAGTATCTCCACCGTCGCCGCGATGACCGTCGCGCTCGGCCTCGTCTTCTTCTACGCGCCCCTGGAAGCCGAACAGGGCTTTCTGCAGAAGATCTTCTACGTCCACGTGCCGCTGGCGATCGTCTCGCTGTGCGGCTTCGTGATCGGCGGCCTGCTGGCGATCCAGCACCTGCGCACGCGCGACTCGCGCTGGGACATGCGCTCCTACGTGGTGATCCACATGAGCCTGATCTTCGCCCTGGCGACGCTGATCACGGGCTCGATCTGGGCCAAGGGGTCGTGGGGGCACTGGTGGGTCTGGAACGAGCCGACCCTGGTCTCCTACCTGATCATCTTCCTGCTCTACGCCACCTACCAGCCGCTGCGCTTCGCGATCGAGGACCCCGAGCGCCAGGCCCGCTACGCCTCGGTCTTCGCGATCACGGCCGGGGCCTTCGTACCGATGAACTTCATCGCGGTGCGCCTCTCGACGGCCTACCTGCACCCGCGGGTGCTGGGCAGCACCTCGAACCTCCCCGGGTCGATGGCACTGACGTTCCTCGTCTCCTTCGGGGCGATCTCGCTGCTGTTCGCGACGCTCTGCAAGTACGAGCTGACGGCGAAGCACACGCGGTCGCAGATCCGGGCCCTGCGCCGGCGGCTCGCGGGCGAGCCGGCGCGCGCCCCACGGGGGCGCAGCGCGGCGCCGTCGCCGGCCCCCACGACCCTCGCGCCCGCGGGCAGGCCGGCATCGTGACCGGCCGGCTGATCGCCGTGGTGCCCGCCCTGCCCCTGCACACGGCCGGGAAGTACGTCGCGGGCGCCTTCATCGTGCTGTTCGCGATGGTCCTGATCTACGTCTCGATCATGGCGATCCGCCTGAGCCGGATGGAGCGCGAGCTGGGCGAGCTGCTCGAGCTCGCCGAGCGCGACGGAGAGGGCGCCGAGGCGCCGCTCGTGCAGCGGGAGTCGACTCCGGCATGAACGAGCTGCTGGCACTGGGCATCTCCCACAAGACCGCCCCGGTCGCCCTGCGCGAGCGCCTCGCCTTCACGGAGTCCGAAGCGGTCGAGTTCGCCCGCACCGTGACGGCCGGCGAGCAGGTCCGCGAGGCCGTCGTGATCTCCAGCTGCAACCGGACCGAGGTCTACCTCGTCGTCGCCGATCCCGTCGAGGCCGAGGGCGAGGTCCTGACGCTGCTGGCACGCAGGGCTGAAATCCGCCCGACGGAGCTGGCCGAGGCGCTCTACTCGCGACGCAACTGCGACGCCGCCCGCCACCTCTACCGGGTCACGGCGAGCCTGGACTCGATGATCGTCGGCGAGGCCGAGATCCAGGGCCAGGTCCGCCGCGCCCACGAAGCGGCGATCGCCGCCGGCTGCACCGGCCCGCTGACCAACCGCCTGTTCGCGGCGGCCCTGACGACGGGCAAGCGGGTCCGCTCGGAGACCGCGATCGGCTCGAGCCGGGTCAGCGTCGCCTCGGTCGCAGTCGACCTCGCGCTCAGCGTCCTGGGCGACCTCGAGCGCCGCCACGTCGTGATCCTCGGCGCCGGCGAGACGAGCGAGCTGACCGCGCGGGCCCTGGCCGAGCGGGGCGCGGGGACGATCTTCGTCGCCAACCGCCACGCCGACCGCGCCCGCAGCATGGCCCAGCGCTTCGGCGGCTCGGTCGTGGGCCTGGACAAACTTCCGGAGCAGCTCGAGCAGGCGGACATCGTCCTCTCCTCGACCTCCTCGCCCCATCCGATCGTCGGACGCGAGGAGCTCGAGCTGGTCATGGCCCAGCGCGAACGCCGGCCGCTGCTGCTGATCGACATCGCCGTGCCGCGCGACATCGACCCCGGTTGCGCCGAGCTGGAGGGCGTGACCCTCTACGACATCGACGACCTGCAGGCCGTCGTCGCCAGCAACCTCAGCTCCCGCGCCGAGGAGGCTCCTCGGGCGCAGGAGATCGTCGAGGAGGAGATCCATCGCTTCGCCCGCTGGCTGGGCCAGCTGGACGCGCTGCCGACGGTGAGCGCCCTGCGCGAGCACGGTGATGCGATCGTCGAGCAGGTCCTGGCCGAGAACGCCGGCCGCTGGGACACCGCCTCCGCGCGGGACATCGCACGGATCGAGGCCGTCGCCCGGGCCGTCATGAGCCGGCTGCTGCACGAGCCGACGATCCGCCTGCGCAGCCTCGGCGGAGATCGCGGCCACGCCAGCCTGGAGCTGGTCCGTGAGCTGTTCGACCTGCGCACGGGCGAAGAGGCACGCGAGGAGCCGCAGGCCACCGACGTGCTGGCGGAGGTTCACGACCTTTCCGCCCGCGCCCCCGAGGGGCGCGCACCGCGCAGGGCACGCCGACGCCGCGAGGGCTGATGCGGATCGGAACCCGGCGCAGCGCGCTGGCGCTGGCGCAGGCCGAGCAGGTGGCGGAGATGCTGGGCGGGGCCGAGCTGGTCCCGCTCGTCACCCGCGGCGACCGGGGCGTGGGGATCGGCGACAAGTCGCGCTGGGTCGCCGAGCTCGAGCAGGCCCTGCTCGAGGGTCGCATCGATCTGGCCGTCCACTCGGCCAAGGACGTGCCCGGCGAACCCGCCCCCGGGCTCGAGCTGCTGGGGTCCCCCGCCAGGGCCGGCGCGGAGGATGCCCTCTGCGGCAGCTCCGACCTGGCGCAGCTCCCGCGGGGCGCGAAGATCGGCACGAGCAGCCTGCGCCGGCTCGCCCAGCTGCGCGCCGCACGCCCCGACCTCGAGGTCGTGCCGCTGCGCGGGAACGTCGACACCCGCCTGGGCCGGCTGGCCGAAGGCGCCGGGGGGCTCGCGGCGATCGTCCTCGCACGGGCCGGCCTGCAGCGGCTGGGGCGCACCGCGGAGATCGGCGCGGTGCTCGACCCCGCGCGCTTCGTCCCGGCTCCCGGGCAGGGCACGCTCGCCCTGGAGGGCCGTGCCGAGGACGAGCACTGCCGTGCGGCGGTCGGGGCACTCAACGACGAGGCGACCTTCGCCTGCCTGCGGGCCGAGCGGGCGCTGGCGCGCGAGCTGGGCGCGGACTGCGACACGCCGCTGGGGGCCCACGCGAGGCCGCTCGGCTCCGGTGGCCTGGTGCTGGCGGGGTGGCTGGGGATGCCGGACGGCTCGGCCTGGGCCGGTGATGAGCTCACGGGCGAGCGCAGCGACCCCGAGGCGCTCGGGCGGGCCGTCGCGGAGCGGCTGCGGGCGGTCGGTGCACAGGAGCTGCTGGAGCGCGCCCGGGAGGCCGCCGGAAATGGGCGCTGACGGAGGGCCCGGAGGGCGCGTCGCCCTTGTCGGGGCCGGCCCGGGCGACCCGGGGCTGCTGACGGCGCGGGCGCTCGAGCTGATCGCGACCGCCGATGTGATCCTCTATGACCGGCTCGTCGGCCCGGGGGCCCTGGACGGAGCGCGCCCCGACGCCGAGCTGATCTTCGTCGGCAAGGAGGGCGGCGGCGAGGCGGTGCCCCAGGAGCGGACCGAAGAGCTGATGCTCGAGCATGCCCGGGCGGGACGGAGCGTCCTGCGCCTGAAGGGCGGGGACCCGTTCGTCTTCGGCCGGGGCGGTGAGGAGGCGCTGCGCCTGGCAGCCGCCGGGATCGCATTCGAGATCGTCCCGGGGATCACGGCCGGCATCGCAGCTCCCGCCTACGCCGGCATTCCCGTCACCCACCGCGGACTGGCGACGGCCGTGGCACTGGTCACGGGCCACACCCGCGAGGACGGCGAGGGCTCGGAGAGCTCGATCGACTGGCGGGCGCTGGCGGCGTTCCCCGGAACGCTCGTCTTCTACATGGGCGTCCGCCAGCTGCCCGTCATCGCCGAGTCGCTGATCAGGGCAGGCCGGCCCGCCGAGGAGCCCGCGGCGGTCATCCAGGACGGGACCCTGCCGGGCCAGCGCTCGGTCCATGGGACGCTCGCGACGATCGCCGATGTCGTGGCACGCGAGGGGATCCGCCCGCCGTCGGTCACGGTCGTCGGGCCGGTCGCAGCGCTCGGCGCGCGAGCTGGCCTGGCTGACACCGCCACCGCTGGCCGGGCGGACGGTCGCCGTGACCGAGCGCGGCCCGAGGCCAGCGGCCTGGCCCGGCAGCTGCGGGCCCTCGGCGCCGCGGTGCTCGAGGCGCCGGCGATTCGCATCGAGGCACTGGCGGGGCCGCCGCTTGACCCGTCACCCTACGACCTGATCTGCGTGATGAGCCCAAACGGTGTCGCCCAGATGTTCGAGCGCCTCGCCGCGGCAGATCCGCCCCGCGATGCGCGCTCCCTGGCCGGGGCGCGGATCGCCGCGATCGGCCCCGGCACAGTGCGCGCGCTGGCGGCCCACGGGATCCGCGCGGACATAGTTCCGGAGCGCTCGGTCGCCGAGTCGCTGCTCGAGGCGCTCGCCGAGGTGCCCGTGACACGCGCGCTCGTGGCCCGTGCGGCCGAGGCCCGCGACGTGGTCCCCGACGGACTCCGGGCCCGCGGCGCCGAGGTGGACGTCGTGGCGCTGTACGAAACGGTCGCCGAGCGGCCCGAGCCGGCGATCCTCGAGCAGGCGCTGAGTGCCGACTACCTGACGTTCACCTCCTCCTCGACAGTCCGCTATCTGCTGAGCGCTGCCGGCGGCGCCGAGCGGATCTCGCCGCGAACGCGCCTCGTCTCGATCGGCCCAGTCACCAGCCAGTCGCTGCGCGAGGCGGGACTGGAGCCACACGTCGAGGCATCGCGCCACGACATCGACGGCCTGATCGAGGCGCTGCTCGCCGACGCTGGCAGGGGACCGGGCGCGGCGTGAGCGAGCTCCCCCCGCTGATCACGTTCCTGTCGGACTACGGGCTCGGCAACGAGTTCGTGGGCGTCTGCCACGCGGTCATCGCGCGTCGCTGCCCGCAGGCGCGGGTGATCGATCTGACCCACGCGATCCCCCGCCACGATGTCCACACCGGCGCGATCATCCTGCGCTCGACGCTGCCCTACCTGCCGGAGGCGATCATCCTGGCGGTCGTCGATCCGGGCGTCGGCACCACCGGCGCCCGCGGCCGGCGGGCGATCGCGGTGAGGACCGTCGAGCAGGAGCGCCTGCTAGTCGGGCCGGACAACGGGATCCTGATGCCCGTCTGCGAACGGCTCGGCGGAGTCGCGCAGGCGGTCGACGTGGGACGCTCCGCGGAGCGCCTGCAGCCGGTCTCGCACACCTTCCACGGCCGCGACATCTTCGCGCCGGTGGCGGCGGCGCTGGCCGACGGGGTCCCCCTGTCGGAGCTCGGCGAGGCGCTTGCGGTCGAGGGGCTGCGGCGGCTGAACATCCCCGTCGCGGTGATGACCGACGCGGGGCTCGAGCTGCACGTCCTGCACCGGGACACCTTCGGCAACCTGATCCTCGACGGCGAGACCCACCAGCTCGCCGAGATGGGGATCGAGCTGGGCCAGGAGCTGTGGGTCACCCATGCCGGCAGTCGCTACAACGTGACCTTCGCCAACACGTTCGCCGATGTCCCGCCCGGCGGGCTGCTGCTCTACCAGGACGGCCTGGCATGCTCGCCCTGGCGGTCAACCGCGGCTCGGCCGCGGAGCTGCTGAACGCCGACCGCGACGGCGAGCTGCTGGTCGGCCGCCAGTGAGCGCAGGGCAGGTGCCGGCCGGGCTGGGCCGGCCCCGTCTGCACCTCGCCCTGACCGACTCGACGAACGACCGGGCGCGGGCCCTGGCGCTCGCCGGCGCGCCCCACGGGACGCTCGTGACGGCCTCGGAGCAGAGCGCCGGGCGGGGCCGTCAGGGCCGCACCTGGGCGGCCCCCGCGGGCAGCTCGCTGCTGATGTCGCTCGTCGTCCGCTGGGAGCCGGCGGCGGGCGCACCCGGCCTGCTGCCGCTGCTGGCAGCGGTCGCGGCATGCGATGCGATCGGGCCGCAGCCGTTGATCAAGTGGCCGAACGACATCGTCCTGCCCCGCGGCGACGGAAGCCTGGCGAAGCTCGCCGGGATCCTCGTCGAGGGCCGCCCGCAGGAACGCTGGGCGATCGTCGGGATCGGCATCAACGTCGCCGTCGAGCCGGCGGCGCTGGCCGCCCGAGCTGCGCGAGATCGCCGCCACGCTGGGACGGAGCCCGGCTGAGGTCGAGCCGCTGCTCGAGGGCCTGCTCGCGGCGCTGGAGCGCCGCCTGGCGCAGCCGGCGGGCGAGCTGCTGAGCGACTGGAATGCCCGCGATGCCCTCTACGGACGACGGGTCCGCTGGGGGGCGCCGGGAGCCGCGCAGGCCGGCGGCGAGGGCCGCGCCAAGGGCGTCGACGGAACGGGCCGGCTGATCGTCGCCCTGGACGGAGGCGGGCAGACGACGCTCGAGGCGGGCGAGGTCCACCTCGCGCCGCTCCCCGCTCCCGGGGGTTAGACCAGCTCCTCGTCGGGTGTCGCGCTCGGGCCGTCCGAGCGCGCCTCGAGCGCCTGGGGCGGGGTGCCGTTGGCGGGCGCCTTCGCGCCCTTGCGCCGACGGCGCGTGTTCCGGGCCCTGCGCTTGGGGAAGTTGCGCAGCAGCTCCCGTGCCAGGGCGGGGGGCTTGCGGGCCATCCGGGTGCGGGCTCCGCGCAGCGCCTCCTCGGCCTCGGGCGTGTGCGCCAGGGCGGCCGCCAGCAGCGCGGCGGCCAGGCGCCGGTCCTGCTTGCGCGCCGCATGGATCAGGCGGCGCGCGTTGCGGGCATGGGCGCCCCCGGCGGAGTTGACGAGCAGACCCAGCAGTCGCTTGGTCTCGGGCCAGCGCTGGACGGCGTACTCCTCGTGGACGTCGCGGGTGTACTCGGCGAGCCTCCAGATCCACGCGTTGGCCTGGTCGCGGCGCCCGATCCGGCGCTCGACGAGGGCCCTGAGCATGATCTTCGAGGCCTCCTTGCGCTCCTCGCGGGGCCAGCCGCCGATGATGTCGATCGCCTCATCGAAGGCGTCGGGATCCTTCAGCGCGGCGATGTCGGCCAGCGCCCGCAGGCGCAGCTGGGAGCTCGTGTTGCGCTTGACGGCCGTGATCAGGAAGCGGCTCTTGAGCTCGCCGGTCCGGTCGAAGTGCAGCATCGCCCGCGCCCGGCGCCAGCCGTTGGGTGCGACCCGGGCGCCGGCCAGGGCCGCCCAGAGGTGCTGCTCGCCGTAGTCGAGGTGCTCGACCGCGATCCGCCACAGCTCGCGCTCGAAGACCGCGAAGCGGCGCTCCTCCTCAGCGCAGACGGGCAGGACGCGGCGCTCGACGCGCATCCGCCGCCCGCGGCCCCGGCGCACGGGACCGACGACGATCGCCCCGCCGCGGTAGACGTCGCGGTCCAGCAGCGAGTGAAGCGTGACGACGGGGTCGTCGTGCTTGGTGGCGGGGTGGACGAAGTCGACGACCAGGCCCGCCTCCTTGCCGGGGTGCCGGCGGGTGACGCGCCCGACGCGCTGTTGGTAGATCCGCTTGGAGGCCGTCGGCGCGAGGTGTACGCAGACCGTCGCCCGCGGGCTGTTCCAGCCCTCGGCAAGCAGCTGGGCGTTGATCAGCACGTCGATGTCGCCGCGCTCGTAGCGGGCCAGGATCTCGACCAGCTCGCGCTTGGGCGTCTCGCCGGAGACCGCCTGGGCCTTCATGTTCTCGGCGCGGAAGGCTTCGGCGAGGTTGTAGGCGTGGCGCACCCCGGCCGCGTAGACGACACCGGGGACACCGTTGAAACGGGTCTTGTAGAGGTTCGCGACCGCCAGGTTGAAGGGCTGCTGGTCGAGCAGTTTAGCGAGCTCCTCCTGGTCGAACTCGGTGTCGACCTCGCCCCTGCGCAGCGGCACCTTGGCGATCGTCCGCACACCGACGCCGGGGGAGATCCGCACACAGCGAAGCGGCGAGATGACCCCCCGCCGCGCGGCCAGTGCCAGATCGAAGCGCGAGGTCTGGGTCGGGAACAGGTCGGTGACGTGCCGGGCGATCAGCGCGCCCGTGGCAGTCATGCCGATGAAGATCGGGCCCGTCCAGGCGCGGATCGCCCCGCTGGTCTTCTCGCCCAGCGCGGTGTGGGCCTCGTCGCAGATGACGATCGTGTAGGCGCTCGAGATCTTGCCGGCGTTGCGGACGAACCACTGGTAGGTCTCGACGGTCACAGGACCGGTCCCGGCGTCCTCGCCCTGCAGCAGCGGGCGGCTGATGCGCTTCGAGTAGCCGCGGTCGCGGAGCTCGCCGAGGAACTGGTCGACGAGGTTGCGCCGGTGGGTCAGGATCAGGACGCCGCCCGTCTGGGTGGCCTCCACGAAGCCCAGGGCCGCGACCGTCTTGCCGGCGCCCGTGGCGTGCTCGAACCAGAACCGCTTGGCCGCGTTGGGGTCGTCCGGCTGCTCGCCGACAGCGGCGTCCTCGTCCTCCTCGTCAACCCAGTCGCGGGGCTCCTCGTCGGACTCGGCCTCGGTCTCGGGCTCGTCATCCTCCTCGTCCTCGTCCGCCACGACCTCGTCGAGGCCGTCGTCCTCGTCCTCCTCGTCCTCCTCCTCGTCCGGCGCTGCCCGCTGGACGGGCCCGAGCTCGTCGTCCTCGTCCTCCTCGTCCTCCTCCTCGTCCTGGTAGTCCTCCTCGTCCTCCTCCTCGGGCACCTCGGCCTCGGGGGCATCGATCGCCGGGCCCGGGTCGCGCTCCTCCTCGGGCCCGAGGATGTCGGCCGAGGCGAGCAGCTCGGGCGATGCCGAAGCGGCGGCCTTGCCGTTGGCCTGCGGCCCGGTTCGCTGCTGAGCCTCGGCGAGCAGCGCCGTCAGCGTGCCCGAGAGGGCATCGACCTGGTGGGCCGAGAGGACGGTGCCGTCGACGAGCTTGGGCTCCTCGTCGGAGAGCAGCCGTTCGAGTCCCAGCAGGAGCGAGAACTCACGCCGCCAGGCCGTCGAGGGATGCTTGGCCTTGGGGTCCTCGTCGAGCTCGCTCAGCGCCTGGTCGAGCGCACGCCGGCGGGGGGTTCCGAGGGCGAGCACGACGGCGGGATCCTCGCCGTCGTGGATGAAGCGCTCGCGCACGAGCTTCTCCGCACGTGCAATATCGGCGGAGGTTGGAATGGTCGCGGCCGCGAGGGCCACTGAGGTGGACTCGGCCATAGAGGCTCTGGACTTCGAGACAGAGCCGTGGCCGCATGCAACTCCGGCCAGGCTCGAACAACGTCGGCGCCCCGTTGACGCCCTCGCCGGAGGCTCTGTGCGCCCCGGCTCTCGTGCCCCCAGGATATAGCACGCCGAGGCGCGATTGAAGTGAGCGCCATCTGCGACCCTTACCGGCATGTCCTTCAGGCGCCCGCTGCTCGCCCTGGCCGCCCTCGCCGTCGTCGTCCTGCTCGTCGTCGGCCTGCTCCAGCTCGGCTCGAACTCCGCCACCCCCGCCCCCGCGCGGCTGACACCGGCGCAGATGCAGGCGCGCCTGGCCGGATCACCCGCGCCGCTGGCCGCGCTCCACGCCCAGGCCAACGAGCTGCTCGGCGGCGGCCTTACGGCCGTTCGCGCCCGCCTGGCGGCGCTGAGGGGCCTACCGATCGTGCTCAACAAGTGGGCCTCCTGGTGTGAACCCTGCCGCGCGGAGTTCGGTGTCTTCCAGGCGGTCTCCGTCGCGCGTGGGCGCGAAGTTGCCTTCCTGGGGATCGACTCGGGCGACGGCTCGCGGAGCAAGCCCGAAGAATTCCTGCGCTCCTTCCCGGTCAGCTATCCGAGCTACTTCGATCCGAGCGAGCAGGCCGGGATCACGATCACCGAATCGGGCTTCACGCCGGTGACGCTGTTCATCGACAGCCGTGGCCGGCAGTATGTGCGCCAGGGGCCGTATCCGAGCGTCGCCAAGCTCGAAGCCGACATCGAACGCTACGCCCTGGACCGCTGAGACGGTGCCCGAACTGCGCACCGACCCGCTCAGCGGTCACCGGACGATCGTCGCCGGCGAGCGCTCGCGCCGCCCCGGCGGCGAGCCCGCTGCGAGCCACCGGAGCCGATCGACGTCGAGGCGGACCCGTTCGCCGAGGGGCACGAGGACCGCACGCCGCCGGAGCTCCACGCGGTCCGCCCGGGCGGAGGCGAGGCGAACGGCCCCGGCTGGAGCGTCCGGGTCGTGCCCAACCTCTATCCGGCCCTCGATCCACCGGTGCCCGGCGCCCCCGAGGGGCCGGCGGCGGTCGAAGAGGAACAGGCCCCCGGCCGCGGGGCGGTCGACCTGTTCCTCCGCCGGGCGGCCACGGGAGCACACGAGGTGATCATCAACGGGCCCCAGCCCGTCCTCTCCCTGGCGCAGCTGCCCCGCGAGCAGGTCCTCGAAGCGGTCGAGGTCTGGCGCGAGCGGATGCGCGCCCACGCTCAGAGCGCCTACCTGCAGCTGATCGTCAACGAGCGCCGCGAGGCGGGCGCGTCGCTGCCCCACACCCACGCCCAGCTCTACGCACTGGACTTCGTGCCGGCGGCCGTCGCTCGCGAGCGCGAGCGCGCGAGCGCCTACACGACCCGGACGATGGGGCAGAGCCTGCTGGGCGACCTGATCGCCGAGGAGGTCCGCCGTGGCGAGCGGATCATCGCGATCGACGAGGAGGCCGTGCTGATCGCCCCCTTTGCCTCCCGGCTGCCCTTCCAGATGATGCTGGCCCCGCGCCGGCCGAGGGCGCGCTTCGAGGACCCCGGCTCCTCCGGCGCGGCGCTGCTGCACGACGGACTCAGCCGCCTGGCCCGGGAGACTGGGCTCGAGCCCGCCGCTGAACCTCTGGGTCCGCACGGCCCCGCGCGGAGCCGAGGACTTCTGCTGGCGGATCGACATCATGCCCCGCCTGACGCACCTCGCGGGACTCGAGCTCTCGACCGACCTGAACCTGAACATCGTCGCGCCCGAGGACGCTGCGGCGGCGCTGCGGGAGGCCTGAGAGCCCGTCGGCGGCCGGCCGGTTAGTCTGGCGCCGAGCAGATGGCACCCGAGGACCGATTCCTACCCCGCTTCGCCGCCGAGCCGCCGCAGGACCCGCTGCCCTACGGGCGCTGGGAGCAGCGGCTGCGCGACGAGTTCCTCGCCGCCGCGCTGGCGCTGGAGGGGAAGCCCGATGACCTGGGCGAGCCCGACGCGATCACCTGGTACCCCGACCGGACCTGGCACGGTCGGACCTATGTGCCGGCCACCTCGCTGACCTCCGGTGGCTATGAACTGTTCGGCTACGTTCGCTTCCTGCCCGCGGGTGAGGAGGGTGAGCCGGGCGACTTCTTCGCCTACGTCGACTTCACCGAAGAGACCGCCGAGCGCAACCCCGACTGGAAGCTGGACCTCTGCGACGAGGTCGTCGGCAGCTGGCGCGGAGAGCACGGGGAGGTCGCCGAGATGACGCTCGTCTGGGGCCATCCGCTCGTCTCCTCGGGCGCCATCGCCACGGCCGAGCTGGCCGACTTGGCGGTCGATCAGTGCGAGATCGTCGAGGAGCGCTTCACGCTGCTCGCGCCGGACGCCTACCGCCAGGACCTGCTCGAGATCAAGCTGTTCGACGAGCGCGGCCGGGAGCTGGCGCGCGAGTCGCTCTACGCCGGCGAGGACGAGGACGGCGACGGCGACGGCGAGGAGCCCGCCGAGTAGTTCTCCCCACCCGCGCGCCAAACCGGCTACCTTTTCCGTTGGAGATGGGGCGAGTGGCCTCGAGGGAAGGGCCGCCGTTCAGAACGCCTAGCAGGAGGGGATGGAGATGCGAGGTCACCGACGCCGGTTCGCAAGGATCGCGCCCAGCACGATCGGGGTTGCGCTCGCCTGCGCCCTGGCCGCGTCGAGCGCCGGAGCAGTGACGGTCAAGGATGTGTGGATGCCGGCGCCTGCCGCACCGGGCACGCCCACCTCGTTCAACGTCCCCGGCGTCCATTTGAAGGCGAACACAATGGAGATGGTTCTGTGTATTTCTTCGTACAACTCTGGTGTTGCTTATTTCTTCCGGAACAAAAAATTATTACTTTTTATATATGAAGTGCTTTGGGAAATATATCATCATTTTAGCCTCAAGCAGCCGCTTTTTCTTCCCTTTTTAACTTTCGAAGCCCATTTTCCACCATTTCCGCTCATTTTGTGCATAAATTACGCTAAAACCATTTTTTCTCCACCGGAATAAGCCTCGATACTTTTGCGCCTGTTTTTTAAAGCAGTTTCCCTGATTACCTCAAACTGCGCGGACACGAATTGTCACAATTTTTTTTTGGCGTACCCCTTCGTTCATTACGTATTTGCTCAAACAGCAGATCCCTCGCGGGCTGTCGCCCACTCGTGATGACAACATGAAAGGCGGCGGGCGCTGCATTAGTTGCCGGCAATAATTACTTGCCAGACGAGAATGGCTTGCCGCCAAGAATAATTTGCCGACGAGAATACCTTCCGCCAAAAATGATTTGCCATCACGAACCGGCTCAGCCGGTGAGGGACCTACTCTTTCCTTTCATTGCTTGAATCCTGCTCTAGCTTTGCCGCCACGCGGCTGCGCGGTGAAACTTGCAGTATTCTGATCATTAGCGCTCACGCCTGTGACGCCGCCAACGATGCATCTTACTTCCGAATGAGTGAGCCTACCCCAGACTCCGAGCGCGAGTCACTGCGCGACATGATCCAGGAGGAGAAGCGGGAGTTCGCCCGCCCGGCTTCGCAAAATTCGCGACTGGCGCTGGCTGTCCGCGCGCTGCGCCATCGCAATTTCCAGCTCTTCTTTGGCGGACAGCTCATCTCCCTGGTCGGCACCTGGATGCAGACCGTGGCCGAGTCGTGGCTGGTGTACCGGCTGACAGGCTCGACGCTGATGCTGGGCATCGTCGGCTTCGCCAGCCAGATTCCCGTCTTTCTCATCGCGCCCATTGGCGGCATTGTCGCCGACCGCTACAACCGGCACCGCATCGTCATCGCCACGCAGTGCTCGGCGATGGTCCTGGCCGGCATCCTCGCGACCTTGACGCTCACGCATCGCGTCCACGTGTGGCATGTGGTGGTGCTCGCCGCCTGCCTGGGCGTGGTGAACGCCTTCGACATTCCGGCGCGGCAGTCGTTCCTCATCGAGATGGTGGGGCGCGAAGACCTGATGAACGCCATCGCGCTGAACTCCTCGATGTTCAACGGCGCGCGCATCATCGGCCCGGCGGTGGCGGGAATCCTGGTAGCGTCCATCGGCGAAGGCTGGTGCTTCGGCGCTAATTCCATCAGCTATCTCGCGGTCATCACGGGACTGCTGTTGATGCACATCGAGCATCCGCCGAAGCTGCAGGCGCACGGTTCCCCGATCGAGAACATCCTCGAAGGCTTTGCCTACGCGCGCAACACGGGACCGATCCGCGCCATCCTGCTGCTGCTGGGGCTCATCAGTTTTGTCGGCGTTCCTTATGCGGTGCTGATGCCGGTCTTTGCCGATCAGATCCTGCACGGTGGCGCGAGAGGGCTGGGCATCCTGATGGGCTCCACGGGCGTGGGCGCACTGCTGGGAGCGGCAAGCCTGGCGGCGCGCGTCGGGTTAAAAGGATTAGGCCGGCTGATCGGGCTGTGCGCCGGCGGCTTCGGCTTGAGCCTGATCCTGTTCTCGTTCTCCCGCGTCTTCTGGCTGTCGACGGTGCTGCTGGTGCCGGTCGGGTTCTTCATCATGGTGCAGATGGCATCGTCGAACACGCTGATTCAATCGATGGTGCCGGACAAGCTGCGCGGCAGGATTCTCGCGGTCTACTCCATGATGTTCATGGGCATGGCTCCGTTCGGGTCGCTCTCGGCGGGTACGGTGGCTCACCACATCGGCGCGCCGTGGACGGTGGCGCTGGGCGGCGCAGCCTGCATCGTCGGCTCGGTCTTCTTCCTGATGCACCTGCCATCGATCCGCGGCGAAGCGCGCGAGCTGGTGCTGGCGCAAGGCATGACCGCAGACGCCCCCGCCGACGGCGTGACCAGCCGGGGATTATCGTAGAACTTATGACATGTCGGGCGCGATCAGCCCACTCTTGCGAATCATCGTTACTACGTTAAGTCTCTTCCCGCCAGCTCCTTACACCGTTATGAAAGATTAACTTGCGCTGCAGATTGTTCGTGATAACTTCGCTCGGTAGGCGAGCCTTAAACGAGGAGACGAACATGGCTATGCAGCAGATCACAGCTTCGGTTTTCGGCATCAACGTACCAGCGAGGAAGGCAGCGGCCGCGTTATTAGCCGTCCTCGCGGCGGTCTTCACAATTTCAACCGCTCACGCGCAAACCCTGACCGCGCTGCACTCTTTCGCCGGCCGGCCGGATGGAGCCGAGCCCATTGCCGGCGTCACCATGGATGCGGCCGGCAATGTGTATGGCACAACGTACCAGGGCGGCGCCAACGGCCTTGGACTGGTCTATAAGGTCGCTCACCGGGGCTCCGGCTGGGAACTGACTCCGCTGTACAGCTTCCAGGGCGGCCAGGACGGCAATTCACCGGTTGGAGGTGTAACCATCGGCCGTGATGGCAACCTCTACGGCACCACCGTCGTCGGAGGTCAGCATGGTGCAGGAATGGTTTACAAGCTTGCGCCTCCGGCGTCGTTTTGCCGATCCTTCCTTTGCCCGTGGATCGAAACTCCGCTCTACCAATTTACCGGCGGTGCTGATGGCGGCAATCCCGAGTCTACGGTCATCTTTGATAGCGCCGGCAATCTGTACGGGACTGCGGGCGGCGGCACAGGAAACTTCGGAGTGGTTTTCAAGCTGACGCCTTCCGGATCGGGGTGGACCGAGAGCGTGCTTTATAGCTTCACCAATTCGCCTGACGGGGACGGTCCGTTCAGCGGTGTGACCATGGATGGCAATGGCAATCTCTACGGCACAACCACCGGGGGCGGTACAGCCGGTAACGGCACGGTTTACCTGCTGACACCCTCCGGCTCCGGTTGGACGGAAAAGGTACTCTACTCTTTTCAGGGTCCAGACGATGGCGCAGTTCCCTATGCCGGCGTAACTCTCAGTCCGGATGGCAATCTCTACGGCGCTACATTTTATGAGGGCGCACGAAACGGGGGAGCCATCTTCGAGCTGACGCCCTCCAACGGCAACTGGATCTTCAGCGTGATCTACAGCCCCTTGCTGGAAGGACTCGGAGGCTCTGCCGGTACGCTTTTGCGCCGTTTCGACGGCACCCTTTTCGGCACGCTTCTCACCGGCGGCAACGGAGGCTGCTCGGGGTATGGATGCGGCAGCGTATTCCAGTTATCCCATTCCAGTGGCAGTTGGGCATACACTTCGCTGTATGAGTTCACCGATGGCGAGGACGGGGGAAATCCCGAAGGCGGTTTCGTTTTCGACTCAGCCGGCAATCTCTACGGCACCACCACCGGATCGCTGGGAGGAAATGGGAGCGTATACGAGCTCACGCCGTAATCAACCTAAGTGTCCTGAAAGTTCGACAAACCTGATGCTAACTCTCGAAAAAGAAAAACCCCACTCAAGCAAGGCAGCTTGAGTGGGACACCTGTGATCTTTCTAGAGACTCTACAGCACCCCGCCCTAGTGTGTGGTCGTCGCCGGTTTATGCACGGTCGTGCTGCCGGTGGTCACGCCCAGCCTCCGCAAGCGGTCGCGCGCCTGTGAAGCTTCGATTGAGCGCGGATAGCGGGCGATCAAGCTGTTCAGCTCGCGCACGCCGGCTTCTTTCTGCCCAAGCTCCAACAGCGCATAGCCCTTCTTGAGCTGCGCCGCCGCAGCCTTGGTGCCGCCGGGATACTGCTCCAGCACCTTGTCGTAATCCTTCACCGCAGCTTCAAAGTTGCCCTGACGATATTCGATGTCAGCCAGGTAGAACTGCGCGTTGCCCGCCAGGTCGGTGTTGGAGTAGTACTGCAGATACTGCGCGAACTCCTGCGACGACAGATCGTACTTGCCGGAGTTGTAGTCGCGCAGCGCATTGTTGTAGAGCACGTCGGAGGGCGGCGCTGCCGCAGCACCCGCATCGGCAGGCGCTCCCGCGACGGGAGCTCCACCGGCCCCTGGCGCAGCGGTCATGCCGGGCTGTCCCGCAGCCAGGTTCTGTCCACCCTGCTGCATGTCGTCGAGCTGCTTGCTGACCTTCGCCAGCCGCGACTTCAACTCATCCACCGAATCGTGCAGCGACTGCACCTGGCTGGAGAGCTGGTCCATCTTGCTGCCATTGTCGGCCGACATTCCCTGCATCTTGTTCTGCAGATCGCCGACGGCGGCATTCATCTTGTTGACGCTGTCGGAGCTCTGCTCCACCAGGTTCTTCATCACGCCCATGTTCATGTCGATGGACTGCTGCATGCGCGCGATCTGGTCCTGCAGCGCCTGCACCTGGGTCTGCAACTGCACCATTTCCTTGCTCACGGCGAAGGCGGAGGGATTCATCGCCAGCAGCAGCGCCAGCACGGAGAGGCAGCTAATGTAATTGCGATATCGCATAGTTCCACCAAAGCTCACTAGAGAGACTGTCGTACGCGGGGAAAGGTTATCGCCCCGACGAGGGAAAGAGTAAGGCGGCGTCGCATGCGCTGCGCGCCGCCCTCGTGACTACCGCTGATACGCGAAGTGCGCGCGGCGATTCTGCGCCCAGCACGCTTCCGTACTCTCGGTGCAGAACGGCTTCTCCTTGCCGTAGCTGATGGTGCGGATACGGCTGGCCGGAACCCCCAGCGAGATCAGCGCCTGCTTGGTCGAGTTGGCGCGATTGTCGCCCAGCGCCAGGTTGTACTCGGTCGAGCCGCGCTCGTCGCAGTGTCCCTCGATGATGAAGCTCATGTCAGGATGCTGCTGCAGGAAGCGCGCGTCGGCCTGCAACACCTGCTGATACTGCTGGCTCACGTCGTAGCTGTCGTAGTCGAAGAACACGTCCTTCATGTTGGCTGCGAACAGCTGCGCCTGCGTCTCGTTATTATTCGCCGGCGCTGGAGGCGCGGGTGGCGGCGTCACGGTAACGCGGGCCGTCGCTTCCTGCGTGCCGGTGGCGTTCTTGGCGATCAGACGATAGGTAGTCGATTCCGTCGGCGTCACCGTGCGGGTGCCGCTGGGGTCGACCGTTCCTAACTGATCGATGGTCACCGAGCTAGCGTAATCCGTCTTCCAGATCAGCGTGGTCGACTGGCCGGAATTGATAGTGTTGGGATTTGCTGTCAGCGAGGCAGTAGGCGCCGGGGCAGGCGGCGGTGGTGGCGGCGGTGGCGCCGTCGGTTTCTTCTTGCCGCAGGCACTGATGGCCAGAACTACAGCAAGTGCGACGACGACCTTGGTCCATTGACTCCTTGTCAGCTTCAACTCTTTCCTCCCTTTGCGCGAGAGCACTCGCATCAGTTCATGAAAGGGCCGAAGTGTGCTCCTTCCGCCGCCCTTCACGTTTGAGCCCGGATTTACAGCTGGGCAGCCGCAATGGACTGCCTACGCCCCACGCCCCTGCCTAATCTTTTAGCTTACTTGAAACTCCAGTTCGGCTGCGAGTTCTCGCCCGAGGTCGTCAACTGCCGCTGCTCGCTGCCATCGGCCAGCATGGTCCAGATCTGCACCTTACCGGTTCGATTCGATTGGAAGACAATGTGCCGCCCGTCCGGCGACCAGGACGGAAAATCATTGCGCCCGCCATCGTGGGTCAATTGCGCCCACTGCTTGCTGGCGACGTCCATGATGTAGATGTCGCTAGCGCCCGGCGCGCCCGGTCCGTAATGCCGCACCCACGCGAAAGCCAGGAACTGTCCGTTGGGCGACCACGAAGGCGATACCGCGTAACCTTGATCGGTTTGGCGCACCGCGTTGGTTCCGTCCGACGCCATGGTGTAAATCTGCGGCAGCCCGGTGCGTCCGCTCACCCACGCAATCTGCGCGTTGGTCT
Source organism: uncultured Solirubrobacteraceae bacterium (assembly GCA_963787765.1). Taxonomy (GTDB): domain Bacteria; phylum Actinomycetota; class Thermoleophilia; order Solirubrobacterales; family Solirubrobacteraceae; genus Palsa-744. Next base: position 597,864 of record CAWBEF010000019.1, read on the forward strand.
TCGGGTTCCAGTTCGGCGAAACGTCAGGACCTTTGTTCTCCGTCAAGCGGCGCGAATTACTGCCCATGGCGTTCACGCTGTAGATCTCGGTATTGCCGGTGCGCGACGACGAGAAGGCGATGTTCTGCCCGTCCGACGACCAAGCCGGCGAGTAGTTGTCGCCGCCAAACGTCGGGAAGGTCACCAGGCGGTTGAGGTCGAGTGAGTACATCAGGATCTGCCAGCCGTTCTTGGTGACGCCCGAGAAAGCCACGCGCGAGTTGTCGGGCGAAACGTGCGGCGACAGCGCGATGGAGCCCAGATGCGTCAACTGCTTCTGATTCGCGCCGTCATAATCCATCTGCCAGATTTCTTTTGACCCGCCGCGACTGCTGACGAAGTAGAGCTTGGTCTCGGCGATACCTTGCACGCCGCCGCCCAGGCGGAAGATGATCTCGTCGGCAAAACGATGCGCAATCAAACGCGCGTTGGCGTCGTTCGCCTGTTCGCGATATTGCTTGCCCAGCACCTGCGGCGTCTGCGCGTTCTTGGTGTCATACAGCCACCCCTGCACGCTGAGATATCCGCCCTGGACGCCGAGATTGCCGAAGGCCAACATGCTGGCGTTTGTCGGCGGATTGCCCCAATCGGCCAAGTGGACTTCTTGCGGCGCGCCGGGGATCGAGGTGGGGAAGAAGCTGCGCGAAACCATCTCGAAGATGCCGGCCGACCGAAGATCGTCCTGCAACGTGGTGTTGAAGGTCATGGCCAGGTTCTGCGTGCCCGAATCCGTGGTGATGCTTTTGAAGTCGGGCACAGCCAGGCGAATCTTCTCGACCCCGAGACCGGTGCCGGTGCGAATCCAGTCCTGGGCCGAGAGCGACGTAATCGCGAAGAGCGCGAACAAAATAATTGCCAAGTGTCGTTTCATCATGCTGAGTTCTCGATCACCTAATCTGATGCTAAAACGGTTGCCCCGCGGACGTACAACTCGCTGTGTCATCCCAGCTCGCGGTGTCATCCTGACCGCGCAACGCCACTGTCATCCTGAGCGCACAACTCCGGGTGTCATCCTGAGCGCAGGCGGCCTGCGTTTGGCCGCCGGAGTCGAAGGACCCCTCTACTGCGCAGAATAGCGGTCCCTCGGCTGCGTTCGGTCGCTGCGCAACCTCACTCCGCTCGGGATGACACTCAATAACGGCACAAATGCCGCCCTTCGAGCGAACCCTCATCCGCACAACTCCGGGTGTCACCGTGCGTACAACGCCACTGTCATCGTGAGCGCACAACTCCGGGTGTCATCCTGAGCGCAGGCGGCCCGCTTTTGGCCGCCGGAGTCGAAGGACCCCTCTACTGCGCAGAATAGCGGTCCCTCGGCTGCGTTCGGTTGCTGCGCAACCTCACTCCGCTCGGGATGACACTCAATAACGGCACAAATGCCGCCCTTCGAGCGAACCCTCATCCGCACAACTCCGGGTGTCACCGTGCGCACAACGCCACTGTCATCCTGAGCGCACAACTCGGGGTGTCATCCTGAGCGCAGGCGGCCCGCTTTTGGCCGCCGGAGACGAAGGACCCCTCTACTGCGCAGAACAGCGGTCCCTCGGCTGCGTTCGGTCGCTGCGCAACCTCACTCCGCTCGGGATGACACTCAATAACAGCGCAAATACTTCACCGCTTGTAATCAAACCAAAACTCCACCGAAACATACCGCCCCGCGTAATCCGGCGGCAGCGGTCCAAAGGTGTCGATCCGCTGCAACGCGCGCACCGCCGACTGATCGAGCGACGGAATCCCGCTCGACTGTTCAACCTGGACATTCTGCGGCGCGCCCGCGCGCGTGATGTCGAAGGTGATATACACCCGCCGCGCCGTATTGATATTGGGATCGACTTCGTACTTCAGCCAGTTGTCGGAAACCTTGCGCCGCACCGCGTCCACGTACCAGCCGAAGCGGCTGCCGAAGTCGCCGGTGCCTCCGCTGAAGCTCAGACCGCCCTTGGCTCCGCCCGCGGAGAATGAACCGTAAGGTCCGCTGACCGGACCGCCTTCGCCAAAGGGAATCTTGTTGTCCTCGACCTTCGCGACCTCTTTCGGAGGAGGCTTCTTCTGCGTGGTCTCGTGCGGACCCTTGCGCTTGGCGTCGGGCGCGGGGATCGGAATCGCCTTGGGCTCTTCCTTGGGAGTTTCTTTGGGCAGCGACTGCGCCAATCCCTTGGACTGGTTGGCCAGCACGTTTTGTGTCTGCGTTTTGGGGGCGGGCAAAGGAATGCTGCTCACCAGGGTCGCGCTCATCGCGCCGCCTCCGCCGGTGGTACCGCCCCAGCTCTCGCCGCGGCTGAAGGGCAGCAAGTATCCGAAGAGCGCAAACGCGAACAGCGCGACATGCAGCACGACCGATCCGAGCAGTGGAACGCCCAGATTGCCTTCGGTCGGGAAGATGTCAACGTCGGCTGCCATTTTTCTCCAGCGGCTGGGTAACGATGCTGACGTTGGTGATGCCGGCCTGCTTGACCGCGTCCATCACCGTGGCAAAAGCGCCGAAAGGAACGTTCTCATCGGCGCGCAGAAAAACCGATTGCCCCTCGGGGTCGCGAATCTTCTGGTGCAAGGTCGCGCCAATCTGGTTGATGTTGATGGGCTGATTATTCAGGAAGACATTCTGGTCGCGATCGATGGTGAGCACCAGCCGCTCTTCGGTGATCTCCTTCACCGTCTTGGTGTGCGGTACGGAGACCTCGATGCCCGACTGCAAGACCGGCGCGGTCACCATGAAGATGATCAGCAGCACCAGCACCACGTCCACCAGCGGCGTGACGTTGATGTCGGACAGCGACGACTGGGTGCGTCCTTGAGAATTGGTGAAGGCCATTACCGCCGCTCCACGGTCTCGGCGGCGCGAGGTGCGCCGGCTTGTGCGCGCTCCACTTCATTGAACAGTTCCAGCGAGAAGTCGTCCATGCGCGCGCCGAACTCGCGAATGTGCTGCATAAACATGTTGTAGGCGATGACCGCGGGGATGGCGGCGAACAGGCCGGCCGCGGTGGTGATCAGCGCTTCGGAGACGCCGGGCGCAACCGCGCGCAACGTCGCCGAGCCGGCGGTGCCGAGTCCGTGGAATGCGTCGATGATGCCCCACACGGTGCCGAACAGTCCGATGAAGGGCGTTACTGCGCCGGTGGTCGCCAGCCAGGGCAGGCGGCTCTCCAGCCGCGTCAACTCTTCCGACGAGGCGATCTGGGTAGCGCGTTGCAGCGCATTCATGCGGATGGGATACGACGCCTGCTTGCGCAGTTCGCCATACGCTCCGTCGAAGACCGCGACCAGCGGGCTGGGCTTGAACTGCTCGGCGACGGCGGCTACGTCCTGCAGGCGCTCCGACTTGCGGAAGGCGCGCATGAAGCGGTTGCTCTGCACTCGCGCGCGGCGGAACAGCCCCCACTTGGAGAAGATGATGGCCCACGAAGCGACACTGAAGATGAGAAGTATGACGAGAACAGTTTTGGCGACGATACCACTGGTTTCAATCAGACCTGAGATTTCACCGCCGATGGCCGTAGCGAGCAGGCAATAGCACACAATCATGGGGCAAAACAGACTCGACTTTCGTTAACTCGCATTATAAGGGTTTGACGGATTAGAAGCAGATTTGCTGGGCGGGGTTCCGGAGGAGTAACGGTTGTTCGCTGTACGCTCTTCGCTCTTCGCTCTTCGCTAGAATGCGGAGATGAAGCGGCTTCGCAAGGTGGGGCTCTGAGCTGTGGGCTGTGGGCTGTGAACTATGGGCTGTGTGCTGTCAGCCGTGAGCTATGAGCCTGGTGGCTGATTTGCATCGGCATTCGCGCTGCTTGCATGGACGTCAGCTTGGTCGGCCGAACGAAAGCGCGGTGCCTGCTCGTTGCCACCTGGGTTGGCTGAAAGAAGATGCGACGCTTTGGAGAGGCGCAGCTTCAGTTGTGCGTCGGCTTCCTTTTTTGTCATCACGAGCGAGCGTCAGCTCGCGAGGGATCTGCTCTTGATGTTCAGCAATAGCCGAACGTCGCAGCCGCGCCGCGTGCGCATCCCGGACGATGCTTGGCAGCTCCGGCAGGCCTAGGGAAATGGGAAATCAACGGGGCTACAATCGAGCCGCTTCAGCGGCGGAAGCGCCGTGAGCCCGCGGCGTGAGCCGCGGGTAGTGGAGCGGGAAAGAGTCGAGCCGCTTCAGCGGCGGCACGGCTACGTCGCGACGCTGATGAATCTCCGTCGTACGGATTCGACGATCAACCCCAGGAAGGCATACGTCGCCACGTTCGCCAGAATCACCCAATAGAAACGCAGGCCGACGGGAATGTTGACGACAGGTTGCGTCCACCGCGCCAAGGTCCACAGAATCGGTTCGGGTGATGTGATCGGGAGAAGAAGAAGCACGGCCCAGGCAGCGGAGATCAGAAGGCCCACGACAGCCCACATCGCAATCCGATATTTCATGGCGGCCTCCATCGTGGATTGCAATGATGTCACAGAAGGGCGCAGGCGGCGCAGATATTTCGACGAACGGGCTGCTGAAAGGTAAAAAGCAGATCCCTCGTCGGGCTGAAGCCCTCCTCGGGATGACAACAAAGAGTTTGCGATGGCGTACCTGAAGGTACGCCCCTTCAAGGCAGCCGAGTTTTCAGCCGTTGATAAATCCGTGCCCCTTCAAAACGCTCGCGGCTCGAAGCTCGCGGCTCGAAGCTCGCGGCCCAAAGCTCACAGCTCACAGCTCAAAGCTCACAGCTCACAGCTGACGTGCTCCACCTCCTCTGCTAAACTGCGCACGTAATCTTCGCGCCCTGGGAACTCACGTGCTTCTGGAACTGCGAGTCGAAAACTACGCGGTCATTGACAATGTTGCCGTGGAGTTCGCCCCCGGCCTTAACCTGCTGACCGGCGAAACCGGCGCCGGCAAATCCATCCTCATCGACGCCTTGGCGCTGTTGCTGGGCGATAAAGCCTCCAGCGACGCGGTTCGCCATGGCGCCGACAAAGCGACGGTCGCGGCGGTGTTCGAAGTCGAATCGCCCGCCATTGGCGCGGTCCTCGAAGCCAACGGTCTCGACGCCGAGGACGGCCAGATCATCCTGCGCCGCGAGATTGCGGCCGGCGGCAAGGGGCGCGTCTTCATCAACAATCAGCCGGCGACCGTGACCGTCCTCAAGCAGCTCGCACCGCACTTGCGGTCATTCATGCGCAGAACGAAGCGGTGCTGGGGTTCGACGCGGCCTCACGGCTGTCGCTGCTCGACAACTTTGCCGGAGCCGACGACTCCGCCGTCGCCAAAACTTTTCACGATTGGAACCAGGTGCGCGGCCGCATCGCCGACCTGGAACGCGATGAGCACGACCGCCTGCGCCTGCTCGATCTGTGGAACTTCCAGCGCAAAGAGATTGCCGACGCTCACGTCGCGCCTGAAGAAGACGCCAAGCTCGAGGCCGAGAAGCGCGTACTGGGCAATGCCGAGCGCGTGCGCAATGCGGCCATGTCGGCCTACGACTCGCTGTATGATGCCGATACTTCCGCCGCCGCGTCGCTGCGCACTGCGACGCGCCACATCGAAGATCTCTCGCGCTTCGACGATCAGTTCCGCGACGCGGTGCCTGAGTTGGAATCGGCGCGCATCACCATCGAGGACATTGGCCAGAGGCTGCGCGACTATGCCGACGGCATCGAGGCGTCCCCCGAACGCCTGGCGGAGGTCGAAGACAGGCTGGCCGCGCTCGACCGGCTCAAGCGCAAATACGGGCCCACGCTGGACGACGTGATCGCGCTGGGCGTCGAGCTCGAGCGCAAGCTGAACGAGATGGAGAACAAGGACGAGGTGCTGCGCAAGCTGCGGCAGGAGCTGGCGGCCGCGGCGGAGCGATATCTCGACGCCGCGCGGACGCTATCGCGGCAGCGCTACGAAGCGGCGCGCAAGCTGGAGAAGCTGGTCGAGGCGGAGATCAACGAGCTGGCGATGAAAGCGCGCTTCAAGGTCGAGGTCAGCGGATCGGATGAAGCAGGGAACTGGACCAGCCGCGGCTTCGATGAAGTGCAGTACCTGATCTCGGCTAATCCCGGCGAACCCTTGGGCCCGGTCGACGAGATCGCCTCGGGCGGCGAGCTGTCGCGCGTGATGCTGGCGCTGAAGACCAGTGTTGAAGCCGGCCAGACGAAACGATCAAAGCCCACCCTCTCGCCAAACAACGGCGAGAAGGGTGGGGCGCCCGCGGGAAAATCATTTCAAAACAGGGCAGGCTCCGGAGGGCAGCGTACTCTGGTTTTCGACGAGATCGATGCCGGCATTGGGGGCCGCGCCGCCGAAGCCGTAGGCAAGAAGCTGAAGCAGCTCTCGCGCACCAAGCAGGTACTCTGCATCACTCACCTGCCGCAGATCGCGTCCTTTGCCGATCAGCATTATTTGATTGAGAAGCGCGAAGCCGCCGGCAGGACGAAGACCTCGGTGCGCCCGCTCGATGCCGACGAGCGCACGCGCGAGATCGCGCGCATGATGAGCGGCGCGAAGCTCACCGACACTTCGCTGAAGCATGCCGAGCAGATGTTGAAGGCCAATCGCTGACGCAATAGCCGTAGCCTGGGAGAGCTCCAACACGATGGCAGCCATCAAGGACCTGGAAGTCGCCAACAGCAAAGGGCCGCTGCAGGTCTCGCGGGTGACGCTGGCGGTATGCGCGCTGATTGCCGGCTTTCTGCTGGTCTTCCTGCAGCCGCCCAGCCGCTATCATGCGGGCCTGCCGCTGCTGCACCAGCACACTTGGGTGGAGCACTACGTCAGGATCATCACCCATCCGGTTACGTTCTTTGTCGAGATTGCGTGGCTGTGCGCCGCCTTCAGCAAAAGCGTTCGCGGCTGGTGGATGGTGCTTTCAGGTGCGATCGTCGGACTGCTCGTCGGAGGTCTGGTCCATCGCCTGCTGCAGCACTGACGGTCGGGGAATGGTCTGATATACGACCGCAGGGGCTGAAGCCCGTTCAATGTGCGGCTCTTAGCGGCACGGCTGAAGCCGTGCCCTGACTCAACCGACCGCACCGGCAGCAGCACGGTGGAAGCACCGGACTTTAGTCCGGTGACAAACGGCGTCTTGGAGCTTGCGGCTTCAGCCGCGGCCGCGTGTCGTCCGCAAAAACCGGTTCCGAAAACGATCAGCAGCGCTCGGCACGACTAAAGAGGCTGCGGAAAAAGTTGGAACCGCAGATCCCTCACCGGCTGAAGCCGGTTCGGGATGACAAATATAAAGCATTTGCTTCGGCACAGCTGAAGCTGTGCCCCTTCAAAGCCTATCGCATATACTTTTTCAGCAGCCTGTGAAGCCGTGCCCTTTCAAGGCAGCACTTAATCAAAACAACACTTAATCAGAGTCTCCTTAGCGAATCGCTCCATCCTTGCCGGCGACCCGGCGCAGCAGGCCTAGCTGTCCGGCGTGGTAGGACTCGTGGAATTGCAGCCGCATCAGGCCGTCGCCGACGGATCCGTTCAGCGGGCCGCCTCGCATGCTCTCAGGCACCGGCTGCGACAACTTTTCTTCCGACATTGCGGCGAGGGCGGGAAGCAGCCGTTGCTGGGAGTCTTCCAGGTATCCGCGCAGCGTTGCCATGTCCAGCAGCTTGTCGCCGGCCGACGGAGTAGCGCCGCGGCGATAAGGGACAGCTTCCACGTCGCTACATACCGGCTCTTCTCCGGCCAGCCGCAGGACGGTGCCGCGATAAACCACAATGTGTCCCAACACCCAGTTCAGGCTATTGCCGCCAAGGGGCGGGCTGACCAGGCTCTCTTCTTCGGTCACGTCGGTCAGGTTGCGGTTGATAGCGCCAAAGCTGAACCCATAGATCTTCACTAAATCGGTCCCGGTCATGCTGGCTCGCTTTCGAAGGGTATTCGCAACAGATTGTACAAGCAGGTACTTGGGCTGTCTTGCGGAATCGGTTGCGATTTCGTGCCACATCCCGGCTGTGTACGACATCCATATAAGCAGGCAATCGGGCCTGCTCCGCTGGCTGCGAAAAATGCGCCACAGGCTGCAGAATCAGGCACTTTCGGCCCGGAACGATGGCGGATAGCCCGCTGTTACAATAGAGTAATCGTGGGGAAACTCGGGTTCGAATTCGTATACTAGTCACAAATAGGACGGCATGACTCAAACTGACGCGAAGACCTTACTTTTGTTGAAGCCACGAGGCTTCTGCGCCGGCGTTGTACGCGCCATTGACATCGTTCGCATTGCGCTCGAAACCTTCGGCGCGCCCATCTACGTACGCAAAGAGATTGTCCATAACCGCTACGTGGTGGACGAGCTGACCGCCAAGGGCGCCATCTTTGTGGACAGCGTCGAGGAAGTTCCCGCCGGTGAGCGCGTTATCTACAGCGCCCACGGGGTTGCGCCGGAAGTCCGCGACTCCAGCAAGCTGCGCGAGCTGCGCGTCATTGACGCCACCTGCCCGCTGGTGACCAAGGTCCACGTCGAGGCGGTGAAGTTTGCCCGCGAAGGCTATTCGCTGATCCTTATCGGCCATCGCGATCACGACGAAGTGATTGGCACGCTGGGCGAGGCGCCGCTGGTAACCCAGGTTGTCGATGCGCCGGAAGACGTGAACGATCTGCACGTTCCCGATCCCGATCGCGTCGCCTATCTGACGCAGACCACGTTGAGCCTGGACGAGACGCGTCACGTCATCGAAGCCTTGCGCAAGAGGTTTCCCAACATCAAGGGGCCGCACGCGCAGGACATCTGCTACGCCACCGAAAACCGCCAGACCGCGGTGAAGGATGTGGCGGCGGAGTGCGACCTGCTGCTGGTGGTGGGCTCCGACAACAGCTCGAATTCCAATCGCCTGGTCGAGGTCGCCCGCAACCTGGGGACGAACTCCCATCTCATCGAAAATTACCGCTCCATCGAGCCGGAGTGGCTGAAGGACGTTAAGACCGTAGGCCTGACTGCCGGTGCATCTGCGCCGGAAATCCTGGTGCAGCAGGCGGTGACTTTCCTCGAGGAGCAAGGTTTCACCAACATGCGTGAGGTGGAAGTGATGCCGGAGCATGTGCGCTTTGGATTACCGCCCGAGATTGTCGAGGCTATTGGCGCTGCCCCGGCTCTGGCGGAGTAAGAAAAGCATGGCAGATCCTCCGAATCAAGCCGAAATGCGGTTCGGCAAGATTGACGACATCAAGGCCCGGATAGCAGCCGCTATCGATGCTTCGCGGCAATACCTGTTCGGCATCCAGGAACGCGAAGATGGCTACTGGTGCGGCGAGCTGGGCGCCGATACCACGCTGGTTTCCGACTACATTCTGCTGCATCGGCTGCTGGGCACCGAAGACCCGAAGCGCACCCACAAGTGCGCGGTGGAGATTCTCAATCGCCAGAACGCCGACGGCGGCTGGCCGATCTTCAACGACGGGCCATCGAACATCAGCGCGTCGGTGAAGGCATATTTCGCGCTGAAGATGGCGGGCTACGGTCCCGATCATCCGCAACTGGTGAAAGCCCGCGAGCGCATCCTGGCCATGGGCGGCGTCACCGAAGTTAATACCTTCACCAAAATCTATCTCTGCTTCCTCGGCCAGTACGATTACGACGCGGTGCCGGCGATTCCACCGGAGATCGTGCTGTTCCCCAACTGGTTCTGGTTCAACCTGTACGAGATTTCGTCGTGGTCGCGCGCCATCCTGGTGCCGCTGTCGATTGCTTACGCCAAGAAGCCGTTCAAGAAAATTCCCGACGAGCAGGGCATTGGCGAGCTGTTCGTCGGCGGTCGCAGCAAGAGCGAGCTGCGCTTGCGCTGGGCCGACAAGCTGATCAGCTGGCGGAATTTCTTTCTGCTGCTCGATCGCCTGATCCATTTCTTCGAGCGCGTTCATGTGCGCCCGCTGCGTTCGCAGGCGTTGAAGGTCGCGGAGAAGTGGATGCTGGCGCGGCTGGAGATGAGCGATGGGCTGGGCGCAATCTATCCCGGCATCATGAACTCCATCATCGCGCTGCGCTGCCTGGGCTATTCGCTGGACGATCCGCAGGTGATCCGGGCGATGGACGAATTCGAGAAGCTGGGCATCGAGGAGGAGACGACCTTCCGCATGCAGCCGTGCATGTCGCCGGTATGGGACACGGCCTATGCCGTCTTCGCGCTGGCCGAGAGCGGCGTGTCGAGCACCGATCCCCGCCTGGTGCAGCCCTGCGAGTGGATGCTGAAGAAGCAGGTGACACGCCGCGGCGACTGGTGCGTGAAGAACCGCAAGGCCGCGCCCGCCGGCTGGTACTTCGAGTTCAATAACGAGTTCTATCCTGACGTGGACGACAGCGCGCAGGTGCTGCTGGCCCTGAGCCGGGTAAAGACGACCAACGAAAGCTATCAGACCAAGTCGGCAACGCGCGCCATCGAGTGGATCCTGTCGATGCAGTGCAAGAACGGAGGCTGGGCGTCGTTCGACAAGGACAACGACCGCATGGTCTTCCAGCAGATTCCCTTCGCCGATCACAACGCCATGCTCGATCCGCCGACGGTGGACATCACGGGCCGCGTGCTGGAGTGCCTGGCGACCTACGGCTACTCGCTGAAGGACAAGCCGGTACAGCGCGCTATCGAGTTCATCAAGCGCGAGCAGGAGCCCGACGGCTCGTGGTTCGGACGCTGGGGCGTCAACTACATCTACGGAACCATGCTGGTGCTGCGCGGGCTGGAAGCCATCGGTGTCGACTACCACGAGCCTTGCGTGCAGCAGGCGGTCGAGTGGTTGCGCATGATGCAGAATCCCGATGGCGGCTGGGGCGAAACCTGCGGCTCCTATGACGACGCGAACATCAAGGGCGTGGGGCCGAGCACGGCCTCGCAGACGGCGTGGGCGGTGATGGGCTTGCTGGCGGCAAACGATATCCGCAGCGACTCCTTGCAGCAGGGCGTGGCCCATCTGCTGAAGACGCAGCAACGCGACGGTTCATGGGATGAGACGGTGTACACCGGAACCGGCTTCCCGCGCGTGTTCTATCTGGAGTACTACATGTACCGGCAGTATTTTCCGCTGCTGGCGCTTACTACCTACGCCAAGGCAATGGCGGTGCCGGAAGAAGAGCGCATGCGGATGGCGAGAAAACGAGTAGCCAGTAGCCGGGGTTGAGATTGCAGCCGATAATGGAGGAACGGAGGGCAGCCATGACGATCACATTGGAGCTTAAGCCTGAGATTGAAGCGGAGCTGGCTGCTCAAGCGGCGGCCCGGGGGATGGAGATTCCGGCATATATTGCCACTGTCCTCGAACAGGTAGCCAAGCCTGCGGCGTCCCCGCGGAAAAAAACTCTGTCAGAGTTTTTCTTGCAAATCGCCCTTGCGGGTGTCAGGAACTGAATTTGGAGCGGGACAAAGATACGGGCCGCGACATCGAGCTATGAGTGGTTTCTGCTCGATACCAAGTGGTTTCAGAGTACAGCCGGATCGTTTCCGACCATGATCCGCGGGTGAAAAGCTGGGTAGATGCGCAGCTTGAGGACGTTCCTATACCTTAGCGTTCTGACCTTGGGAGAAATTCGTAAAGGTACAACTCTGTTACCTCGGGCAGAAAGCGCACTCAACTGGAGCAGTGGCTGGAGAACGATCTGCCTCACCGCTTTGCCACTCGCCTGTTACCGATCGATGCGCACATCGCCGGAGATTTGGGGCGAAATGGCTGGCGGAGCGCAGCTGCAGGGCAGGGCCATAGCAATTATCGATGGTTTGATCGCTGCCACAGCTAAGTACCACGGTTTGACGCTCGTTACCCGTAACGTCCGGGATTTCAACATGTGGGGGATCCCGCTGATTAACCCCTGGATTCAGCCCGCGTAGCCAGGTCCTTCATGAAATGTTTTGTCACAGGCGCTACCGGATTTCTGGGAAGTCATGTCGCGCGGCAACTGCTGGCGCGCGGCGCCGATCTTCGTTTGCTGGTGCGCCCAACCAGCCGAACCAACAACATCGACGACATTGCAGCGGAACGCGTGGTAGGGGACCTGCGCGATCCGGCCTCGCTGAAGACCGGCATGTCGGGATGTGAGTTCGTCTTCCACGTTGCCGCCGACTATCGCCTGTGGTCGCTGAATCGTCAGGAACTCTACGACTCCAACGTCGAAGGCACGCGCAACCTGCTGGCGGCGGCGAGAGATTCCGGGGTGCGGCGGGTTATCTATACCAGCAGCGTGGCCACCATGGGCTTTGGCAATAATGGCCGCTTGACCGACGAAAAATCTCCGGTGACGTTGTCGAACATGGTGGGAGATTACAAGCGCAGTAAGTTCATGGCGGAGCAGTTGGTGATTGAGGCGGCGCGCGGCGGGCAGAATGTGGTGATGGTGAATCCCAGCACGCCGGTGGGTGAGCGCGACATCAAGCCGACGCCCAGCGGGCAAATCATTCTGGACTTTCTGCGGCGCAAATTTCCGGCGTACGTCGACACCGGCTTGAATCTGGTGGACGCCATCGATTGCGCCGATGGGCATCTGCTGGCGATGGAAAAGGCGCAGCCCGGCGAGCGCTACATCCTCGGCGGCGAGAACCTGACGCTGAAGCAGATTCTTGACAAGCTGGGCGCGATCACCGGATTGTCTTCGCCGAAGGTGAAGGTGCCCTACGGTGTGGCGCTGGCTGCCGGAGTTTATGGCTCCGTGATCGTCGGCGGAATTTTGAAGCGCGAGCCGCGAGCCACCATCGAAGCGGTGCAGATGTCGCGCAAGAAGATGTTCGTCACCAGCGCCAAGGCCGAGCGCGAGCTGGGCTGGAGTTCGCGTCCCGTAGACGACGCGCTGCGCCGCGCCGTGGAATGGTTTCAGGGGAACGGATATGTCTCGTAAGCCAATTGCTATCGTTGCCGCGATGCATGTCGAACTGACGCCGCTGATCGGGAAATTGCAGTCGCGCTTGGTCGATGGTGTCGAGTTGTTCGAGTTGCCGCGCGCAGTAATTGCCATCGGCGGTATCGGCGAGAAGTGTGCATCGCAGGCGGCAGAGCTTGTGATTCGCGAGGCGCAGCCTGAATTGCTTGTCTCGGCTGGAATCGCGGGAGCGATCGTATCGAAGCTGAAGGTCGGCGATGTGGGGAACATCCGCGAAGTTGTGGACGTAGCTACCGGTGAGCGCTTCCCGACGCAGCGCGGCGGTGAGTGGGTGCTCGCGACCTCGCAGGATGTGAGTGACGCAGCCGAGAAGCTGGATTTGCACGGCAAGTACGGTGCTGACGTGGTCGACATGGAAGGTGCGGCGATCGCCAGGGTAGCCAGGGCGCGCCGGGTCGAGTTTGCCGCCATCAAGGCCATCTCCGACGACGCCGATTTCGCCATGCCGCCGATGAATCGTTTTATCGAGGATGGCAAGTTCGCTACACGGCGCTTTATGGCGTACATAGCGCTGCATCCGAAGTGGTGGAGTACGCTTCGTAAAATCAAGAAGAACAGCGAACTGGCTACCGCGAACCTGTGTGAGGCTGTGGAACATCTAATCAGGGGATAGCGGCTAGGGGCTAACGGCACTGAAAGTCTATGAGCGTTGCAACGCAACTCGGCAGCATCAATAACCAGCAGGCGATTCCTTCGCAGATGCAGGCTGTGGTCTACCGCGGCGTCAACGACGTTCGCCTGGAAACCGCACCGGTGCCCGCGATTGGCGCGGGCGAGATCCTCATCAAGGTCCACACCTGCGGCATCTGCGGTACCGACCTGAAGAAGATTGCCACCGGCTCGCATTCGGCGCCGCGGATCTTCGGACACGAAATGGCTGGCGTAGTCGCCGCCGTCGGGGCCGGCGTCAGCAAGTTTCAACTTGGCGATCGCGTTGTTGTGTTTCACCACATTCCTTGTGGCGATTGCTACTACTGCCGTCACAAGGTCTTCGCGCAATGTCCTACCTACAAGAAAGTAGGGGCGACAGCGGGCTACGAAGCCAGCGGCGGAGGCTTCTCGGAATACGTTCGCGTGATGGACTGGATCGTCGAGCGCGGCGGGGTGGTACGCATCCCCGAAGGCGTTTCCTTCGAGCAGGCCAGCTTTCTGGAGCCCGTCAACACCTGCATGAAAGGTATTGAAACGCTGCGGCTTACGCCGGGCGAGACGGTCCTGGTGATGGGTCAGGGGCCGATCGGCATCATTCTTTCGGTGCTCGCCCGCCGCAAAGGCGCGCGGGTAATAACTTCCGATTTGCTTCCGCAGAGGCATACAATAGCCAAGACATTCGGCCTAGACGAGAACATCGACGCCTCGACCTCTGACGCCGTCCAGGTGATCAAGCAAATGACGGAGGGTAGAGGGGCGGATGCAGTCATTCTGGCAGTAGCGGGCAACGGTTTGATTCGGCCGGCGATGGAGGCAACGCGCCCGGGCGGTCGTGTATTGCTGTTTGCGCAAACGCAGCATGGAGAGGCAGTCATCGATCCCGCCGCGGTTTGCGTGGACGAAAAGAGTCTGTTGGGTTCTTACAGCGCTTCTGTCGACTTGCAGGAAGAGTCGGCGCGTTTCGTGCTCAGCCGGGAAATGGAGTTGGAGCGGCTCATCAGCCACCGTTTTCCTCTGGCCGACGCAGTCGAGGCGTTGCGCCTGGCAGCCCATCCCAAACCGGACTCGATGAAGGTGGTTGTTCAACCGGGCAGCGAATGGAAGGATCTGTAGAGTGAATGGACAGATGACGGCGGCAGTCCTCTACGGTAAAGAGGACGTCAAAATCGAGCAGGTGCCAATCCCCAAACTGAGTGACGGGGAAGTGCTGGTCAAGGTGCAAGTGGCCCTGACCTGCGGTACCGACCTGAAGGTGTATCAGCGCGGCTATCACGCGCGCATGATTGTGCCTCCAGCGCTGTTCGGCCACGAACTGGCCGGCGTCATCGAAGAGGTCGGCCCCGGCGTTAAGGGGTTCAAGAAGGGAATGCGCGTGGTGGCGTTGAACTCTGCGCCCTGCGGCATGTGTTTCTACTGCTCCAAGCACCAGGAAAATCTCTGCGAAGATCTGCTCTTCAACAACGGCGCTTACGCCGAATACATTCGCATTCCGCGCCGCATTGTTGAAACCAACATGCTGGCGATTCCCAAGCATGTGACCTTCGAAGAAGCCGCGATGGTCGAGCCCCTGGCTTGCGTACTGCGCGGTCTGCATGAAACCAAGCTGGAGATTGGCGACTCGGTCGCCGTCATCGGCGCGGGCCCCATCGGCCTGATGTTTGTGCAGGTAGCCAAGCTGACCGGCTGCAACGTAATTTCTGTCGTGAAGCGCGAGTCGCAAGTAGCGGCGGCGCGCAAGGTCGGCGCTACCAGCGCGGTGCAGATCACCGCCGTGGACGATCCGGTAAAAGCGGTCCGCAAGCTGACCATGGATGGCCGCGGCTGCGATGTCGTGATCGAAGCGGTAGGACGTCCCCAGGCCTGGGAGTGGTCCATCGACATGGTGCGCAAGGGCGGCACGGTGAATTTCTTCGGCGGCTGCGCCAACGGCACCACCGTCGCACTCGACACGCAGCGCCTGCACTATAACGAGCTCACACTAAAGGCCACCTTCCATCACACGCCGGAGACGGTGCGCAAAGCTTTCGCGCTGATCTGCGACCGCAAGATCCGCGGCACCGACTACATCACCGGCGAAGCCCCTCTGTCGCGCCTGCAACAGGTTCTGCGTCACATGCTGAACCGCAACGGCGACATCAAGACGGCGATCATTCCAGGGCAGTAGGCAGTTGCCAGTTGCCAGTCGCCAGCTTGCCGGTTGCCAGTTGCCGGTTGCCGGTTGCCGGTTGCCGGTTGCCGGTTGCCGGTTGCCGGTTGCCGGTTGCCGGTTGCCGGTTGCCGATGCAGACTTCAACGTTCGGGTTTGTGTCAGGGCACGACTTCAGTGTATGCGTGAGAATCGATATTGCTGAGGATTCTGCGAAACGAAGCTAGTGCGAGCGCGACCAAAAAACAGCGCCGTAGGCGCGAAAGAAGTTAGCCCAGCGCTTCAGCGCTGGGTGCGGTAGGAAAGATTCCCGAGTCCCGTAGGGACGACAGGGTTCTCACGCAAACACTTCAGTCCTGCCGCGACGAGCGGATAGCCACCGCGCGTTCGGGTTTGTGTCAGGGCATGACTTCAGACCCGTTCCGCAATCGCCACCCCGGTTCGGGTTCGTGTCAGGGCACGACTTGAGTCGTGCCGCAGAGCTGACAATTCTTACGGGCTTTAGCCCCTGCGGCTTCTTGCCCTCGCTTCAACCCGGCATCGATGACTGCCCCCTAACGACCGACTGTCCAAATTTTAGACTTTTGCGTTTAAAAGCGTTTTAAGCGACGCTAGAGCCGAAAACGTACCAGAGTACCTTTGAGGGCCAGAAAGCTCGTCAGAACCCCTGCAAACGCAAAATTGAGGCACTTTACGGATATGCTAAACCGGCAATTTAAGGCTACACTGTGCTGGCATATTAGTGCTATTCTGGTCGTTTCGCTGCTAAGTAGTTGATGCTCCGTGGTTTAAACGCGGAATGGCTGCCTGGCCTCGTGCGGCCAGCCTCAATCCGGCAGGCATAGGGCGTCCTTCGGTACAATCCTTACTAATGTCCTCAGTTCCAACCGAACATCGTGTAGCCACGGGCTGGCAGGCTTTGCCGCCGGAATACGCTATCCCCGCGCAAGCGCCGTCGTTGGAGGAAGCGCAGCAATATTGCTCGCGGCTGGCGCATTCGCATTACGAGAACTTTTCCGTGGTCACCTGGTTTCTGCCCAGGCGCCTGCATCAGCACTTTTACAACGTGTACGCCTATTGCCGGATCTCCGACGATCTCGGTGATGAGGTTGGCAATCCCGAGCAATCGTTGGCGCTGATGGAGGAGTGGGAAGCCGAGTTGAACGCAACCTATCTCAGCCTGGATCCTCAGCGGCTAAAGTCCGAGATTCTTGCGGGCAGTATCGGCACGGCCGAAGGCATGCCCTTGCAAAACGCGGACGTTTTTGCGCCAGCACCCGCAGCTCCGCGGCATCCCGTCTTCATCGCCTTGCGCGAAACCATTCGCGAGTTCGACATTCCGCGCCAGCCCTTTGCCGACCTGCTGACCGCTTTTCGTCAGGACCAGCACGTCACCCGCTATCCCACATTCGAGGACTTGCTGGGCTACTGTCATTACTCGGCCAATCCGGTGGGACACCTCGTGCTGTATCTCTGCGGATACCGTGATGCCGAGCGTCAGCGGCTTTCCGACTACACCTGCACCGCGCTGCAGTTGGCGAATTTCTGGCAGGATGTTGCGGTCGATTACGGCAAGGGACGCGTTTATCTTCCGCTGGAGAGCCTGGCGAAATTCGGCGTCAGCGAGAGCGACATTGCCGAGCGCCGCGCCACCCCGCAATTTCTGGAGATGATGAAGTTCGAGGTCGGGCGCGCGCGCGATTGGTTCGCCAAAGGCATGCCGCTGGCCGGCATGGTCGATAAACATCTGGCGCTTGATATCGAACTGTTCAGCCGCGGCGGCCTGGAAATCCTCAACGCTATCGAGGCGCAAGGTTACGACGTACTGAAGCGGCGGCCTTCGATTTCCAAGCCGCGCAAGTTCTGGCTGCTGGCGCGCGCCTTCACGGGTAAGTTGCGGTGAGCGAGCATCCTCTCCAGCTGCGCGCGGCGTATGGGGTGTGCCGGCACATCGCCCGCTCCGCCGCCAAGAATTTCTATTATGGATTTCTGGTGCTTCCGCTGCGCAAACGCAACGCGCTGTCGGCGGTCTACGCCTTCATGCGTCATGCCGATGACATCTCCGACGATCCCTCGATCCCGTCGGAGCAGCGCCGCGAGAAGCTCGACAACTGGATGAACGCGCTTGCGCCGCGTGGTTGGGGGCGAGCGCACCGACGATGCCGTGCTCTTCGCCCTGGCCGATTCGCAGAAGCGCTTCGACATTCCACTCGATCTGCTGGAGAAGCTGGTGCACGGCACCGCCATGGATGTTCCGGCGGGCGCGACGGGCGACAATCCGCAGCTGCAATATGAGACCTTCGATCAGCTTTACGACTATTGCTATCACGTGGCTTCGGTGGTGGGACTGGTGTGCATTCGCATCTTCGGCTATCGCGATCCGCGCGCCGAAAAGCTGGCGGAAGAGACTGGTATCGCCTTTCAGCTGACCAACATTCTTCGTGACGTGAAGGAAGATTCGGCCCTCGGCCGGGTGTATCTGCCGCGCGAAGATTTTGCGCGCTTCGGCATCGATCCCCACGTGCTCACCAACGGCTCGCCGCGCGAATCGCTGCGCCCTTTGCTGGAGCTGGAAGCGCAGCGCGCGCGCGCTTACTATCTCAGCGCGCAAGAGCTGCTGCCGCTGGTTTCCGAAGACAGCCGGGCCGCGTTGTGGACGCTGGTCGAAATCTATCGCCGTCTGCTGGAGCGCATCATCGACCGCAACTACGATGTCTTTGGCGAGCGCATCCGGCTGACCGCGGCGGAGAAGCTGAGCGTGATGGCGCGCGGCTTTCTGCGATTCACATGATGGCCTCCGGCGAAAAGCAGCAGCCCGCTACCGTCGCCGTCATCGGCGGCGGACTGGCGGGGTTGTCGGTCGGCCAGCGCATTGGCTGACGCGGGCTATCGCGTCGAGTTGTTCGAGCGCCGCCCGTATCTCGGGGGCCGCGCGTCCTCCTACGAACTCCCGGGCACCGGCGAGGTGGTGGACAACTGCCAGCACGTGCTGCTCGGCTGCTGCACCAATCTCATCGATTTCTATCGCCGCCTCGGCGTGGAGCAGCAGATTCGCTGGTACGACGAGATCACGTTTATTCTGCCCGGCGGCAAATCGTCGGCGCTGAAGACGGGCTCGCTGCCCGCTCCCTTTCACGCCGCGCCCTCGTTCCTGGAGTCCTCGGTGCTGGACCTGAAAGACAAGCTGGCGATCGCGCGCGGCATGATGGCGCTGACGCCCTCGCTGCCCCGCGATAATGGCGAGAACTTTCAGGCGTGGCTGTTGCGTCACGGGCAAACCAGGCAGGCGATCGAACGCTTCTGGGCGCCGGTGCTGATCAGCGCGCTCAATGAAGAGCTGGAACGGGTCTCGGTGCGCTACGCCGCGCTGGTGTTCCGCGATTCCTTTCTGAAATCGGCGGAGGCGGGACGCATGGGCGTTCCCGCCGTGCCACTGTCACAGCTCTACGGAACGGCGGCGGACTACATCGAAGCGCGCGGCGGCAAAGTCCATCTGCGCGCCGCGGTGGAATCCATCGCATCCCACAATGAGGGAGTCTTACTCCGTGTGAGTGGGGAAGAGCGGAACTTCGATTACGCGGTGCTGGCTGCGCCTTTCAACACGGTCGAGAAGCTGCTGCCGGATACGCCCGAGCTCGCAACCATTCGCCAAGACGCGAGCAGCTTTTCGAGTTCGCCCATCACCGGCATCCATTTATGGTTCGATCGCGAGATTACGCCGCTGGAGCATGCCGTCCTGCTCGACCGCACCATTCAGTGGATGTTTCACAAGTCGAAGATCCTGGCGACGCGGCGCGATGCCGGCGAGCCGGGAAGCTATCTCGAACTGGTCGTCAGCTCGTCCAAGACGCTGGTGGACAAGCCGCGCGGCGAGATCATTGATCTGGCGGTGCGCGAGCTGGCGGAGTTCTTCCCCATCGTGCGCCAAGCCACGCTGACCAAGGCGACCGTGGTCAAAGAAGTTCACGCGACGTTTTCGCCGTCGCCCGGCAGCGACGCTTTTCGCGCTCCCCATACCAGTCCCTGGCCGCGACTGTTTATCGCTGGAGATTGGACGGCGACGGGTTGGCCCGCCACCATGGAAGGCGCGGTACGCAGCGGCTACGGCGCAGCCGAAGCGCTCAGCGGCGGAAAGTTCCTGGTCGCCGACCTGCCGGCCAAGGGGTTGATGAAATTGTTTGGGTGAATTGCGGAGACCCAGGTGGTGTTCATAATGCGAAACGTGAAAAGTGTCGCTAAGAAGGGTACTCGCGGTAGCTTCAAAGGGTGTTCTGCAAAAGAAGAAGTACGTCCCGGACCTCTCCAGATCACGCCAGCTAAGCGTGGGAGCGGGCTGAAGGACGTAAGCCGGAACCACGACCATTATGTTGCCGACCGCGAGATTTGATGTTGTATCCGTTGTTGTCGCGAACCGCGAAGATCAAGCGCCGGAGGCGCGAAAGAAGATAGCCCAGCCGTTCACGGCTGGGTATGGATCCCCCAGGGACCAAGAGTGCCGTAGGCACGGCACATCTGTCGTCCCGATGGAACTCGTGTCGTAACCGTGTCGCCGCTCCGCGGCTCTGGTATTTCTCCCATTCGCACCCAGCATTCCGCCTTCGGCTCCATGCTGGGCTATCATGCGGGTCGCCCCAAAGGGGCTGGGGTACATGGTTGATCCACCTGGACCGGCAAAGTCGAGTCCTCACGCAGCCTCTGGCTGGGCTGAAGC
This sequence comes from uncultured Solirubrobacteraceae bacterium, assembly GCA_963787765.1. Lineage (GTDB taxonomy): Bacteria > Actinomycetota > Thermoleophilia > Solirubrobacterales > Solirubrobacteraceae > Palsa-744. The sequence continues at coordinate 618,226 of CAWBEF010000019.1, forward strand.
TCTTTCGCGCCTACGGTGCTGAGGCTGCTGAAAGACCCGGAGTTTCGCAAGGCTCGGGTAGAGCTGACCTTCAGGTCAGCGTCCCGGCGGTTTACTTATTGACCCAAGCCGGGCTTCAGCCGGCGATACATGTGCCGGGGATTCTGCAGGGCCTCGCGGAGGGCGCATGGATTGGGGGCAGCCAAAGGGGTCCCTCGACTCGCTGCGCTCGCTCGGGATGACAGTGGTTGAGGGGGTCGGCAGCTCGCTCGGGTAGAGCTGACCTTCCGGTCAGCGTCCCGGCGGTTTACTTATTGGGACCCAAGCCGGCTTGCGGCGATACATGTGCCGGGATTCTGCGAGGGTCGCGGAGGGCGCATGGATTGCGGGGCGAGCCAAAGGGGTCCCTCGACTCGCTGCGCTCGCTCGGGATGACATGGTGAGGGGGTCGCAACCCCCCCCCCATTGGGGGCAGCCAGAAGGGGTCCCAGGGTCGACTCGCTGCGCTCGCTCGGGATGACAGTGGTTAAGGGGATCGGCAACTCGCTCGGGTAGAGCTGACCTTCAGGTCAGCGTCCCGGCGGTTTATTGATCGATCCAAGCCGGCTTCAGCCGGCGATATAAGGATTCCGTTCGCGACTTTGTCAGCAGCCTGCGGCGCTGCCCCTTTCGCGTGTTCCGCGAAGGCCCACTCTTACTCGTTCGTACATTCCCCGGTCGGGAGCTTGGTTACGTGAAAGCCTTCCACGATGCGGTTGAACAGCAACTCGTCGGCGGCATAGTTTTTCTCCGGCGATTGCAACGTTAGCTGATACAGAATTCCCCCGACCTTGCGGTAGATCAGAATCCTGTCGCGACGAATGGCGACTGCGTTCTCCACCCAGCGATCTTCCACGCGTCGCGCGCTCAGTCCGGCCACAGCGTAGTTACGGCTGCTTAGGGTTTGAACACTTTTCTCGCTGCCGATCTCGCCCAAAGACAAGTAGTAATCGAGGGTCCCGGAGGTGGACTCCTCGTGATCTTCCAGATCATAGAAGCTGATGACGTTGATGAAGCGGTTGGACGTGGTCGCATCGAACGACGCCGTTGAGGCGGGCGCGGCAGGATTCGACCGCGAGAGCCATGATTTGGATTCGACGCCTTCGCCTCATGAGCGACGACCCCCGCCGGCAGGGTGACGGTGTATCCGAAATCGCAGTTGGAGTAGCGCGCCGGTCCAGATCGTCTCGGTGTCGGTCTCGCGCCAGTGAGGCGCAGAGGTTTTCGTCTGCGCCGCGGCAGCGCAGGCGAGAGCGGCCAACCGAAGAGTATTGCGAAGCGCATGGTTTTGCGGGAGGGCCCGAGGCAATATATTAGCGATTCCCCTTAACCGGTGTCATCCTTAACCAACTGGTCATCCCGAGCGAGCGCTTTGGCGAGTCGAGCGTGTCACTAGCGTTCTGTCGCCGGCTGAAGCCGGCTTGGTTACATAAATAATCGGCTGGGACGCTGACCTAAAGAGTCAGCTCTAGTCCGGCCTGAAGGTCAGCTCTACCGAAGCCTGAAGGTCAGCTCTACCGGAATCAGCATCCGCGAGGCGCAGCTAAAGCTGTCTCACCACACCTTGCACACCTTATCCGCGGGCTTCACCATCGGCGAGCCGGGCTTGCAGCCGAAGGCGGTCCCGAACTCCGGCATGTTCACCACCACGCCGTTGATGCGGTATTCGCCGGCGAGTGCGGATCGGTGATGGCGCGCGCCCGCAAATCTTCCGGGCGAACGTTCTCGCAGGCCCACTGTGCGAAGCCGACGAAGAAGCGCTGGTCAGGTGTGAGGCCGTCGATCGGTCCGTCAGCATCTTGTCTCTCTCGGCGTCCTTCCACGCGATGTAGGCAAGGACTTCGCCGCCCAGGTCGGCGACATTTTCGCCCTTCGGTCAGCTTGCCGTTGATGTGGATGTCGTCGACCAGCGACGTACTGCGCATACTGATCGACGACGCAGTCGGCGTGCTTGACGAACTGCGCTCGCATCCTGCGTCGTCCACCAATCCTTCAGGTTGCCCTTGGCGTCGAACTGGCGGCCTTCGTCGTCGAAGCCGTGGGTCAACTCGTGGCCGATGGTTGCGCCGGTGTTGCCGTAGTTCGGCGCGTCGTCCAGCTTGGCGTCGTAGAGCGGCGGCTGGAGCACGCCGGCGGGGAAGTTGATGTCGTTCATCTGCGGGTTGTAATAGGCGTTGACCGTGGGCGGCGTCATGTGCCACTCGTTGCGGTCGGTGGGCTTGCCAATCTTGTTCAACTCGCGATGGTACTCGAACTCCTCGGCGCGCACGACGTTGCCGTAGAAGTCGTCGCGCGCGATCGTCACCGAGCTGTAGTCGCGCCACTTGTCCGGGATAGCCAATCTTGTTGCGGATGGCGTGCAGCTTGTTCAGCGCCTGCTGCTTTGGTTTGCGGGCTCATCCAGTCGAGCTGCTGGATGCGCTGCGCCATGGCGTCCTCGATGTCCTTCGTCATCGTATTGTCGCGGCCTTCAGCTCCGGCGGGAAGGTCTTGCGGACGTACTCCTGCCCCAGGGCTTCGCCCAGTTGCTCGTCCACATCTTCCACGCAACGCTTCCAGCGCGGCTGCAGCTCCTTGGCGCCATGCAGATACTTGCGGTAGAAGTCGAAGTTCTCATTCACGAAGGCGGACGAAAGATACGGCGCGTCGGAGTTGGCGAGGTGGAAGCGCAGATAGGTTTTCCAGTCGTCGAGCGAAGTGGAAGCCAGCTGCGCGTTCAGCTCCTTGAAGAACTCCGGCGCTTCGACATTCAGGATCTCAAACGGGGGCGCCTGGCTGGCGGCGAAGAACGCCGTCCAATCGAAGTTCGGCGACATCTTCTGCAGGTCGGCGACCTTGGTCTTGTGCGTGACCTTGTAAGGATCGCGCTGATCGACGCGGGTGAGCGACGCCTTGGCCAGCGTGGTCTCGATGCGCATCACGGTGTCGGCTTCCTGCTTGGCGACGTCGGGCGAATCGCCGATCAGCTCGAACATCGTTCTGCACATGCTGCACGTAGCGCTCGCGGATCTCTTTCGACTTGGCGTCGTCCTTGGTGTAGTAGTCGCGGTCGGGCAGGCCCAGGCCGCCCTGCGAGATGCCGACGATCATGGCATCGGAGTTGTCGGGGTCCTGCTGCGGATCCGCTGCCGAAGAGCATGGAATCGCCTTCCAGGTGCAGACGCGCGGCCAGCGGCGCCATGTCGTGAGCGCTCTTCAGTTCCGCGATCTCCTGCAGCGCGGGCTGGATCGGCGTTGGCGCCGGCTTCTCGACGGCGGCCTCGTCCATGCAGGCGGCGTAGTAGTCGCCGATCTTCTGGGTGACGGCGTCGCGGTTCTTCGCGGTCGAGGCCTGCTCCAGAATGGCGCGCAGGTAGTGCAGGTTGTCCTCGTACAGCTTGCGGTAGACCTCCCACGAGGTCTGGTCGGGAGGGATGGGATTGTTCTTCTGCCATCCGCCGCAGGAATAGGTATAGAAGTCGAGCGCAAGGATCGACGGAGCGGTCCATGGAGCCGACATCCAGGCTGGGCGTGTAGGGGAGGGTCGGCTCGACGTACATGGTCGAACCTGGCGGAGTGGCGGCGTTGCCGGCTTGCGGCGTCGATTGCTGGCAGAAAGCAGTGGCGGCCATGAGAACGAGCAAGAGGAAAAGGGCTGTATGACGCAAGGATGTCCTCCGAGGAACGGATGAGCATAGCAGAGCAGCGGAGGCGACGCGAGGAAATGGGCCGAAGCGAAGAGTGCGGCAACGGCGCCACTCGAACGGGGCGGCGCGTGCCTGGCGTGCTCAACAGGGACATCGACCGGGATGGGAAAACCGACGCCTCAGCGTTGGGACTAAGTTCAAAAAGAGCTTGCTTTTAGTGACGAATCAGTTACTCTGCTATCCTATACGCACTTTGCGGTCGCCTATGGTGTGTTGTGTTGCCGGATGAGCTGTCTGCATCGAAGGGCAGCGCTCAGTTTGGCGGTCGATCCCCCGGAGTAGCGTCCATACCAGCTTCCGAACCCACGAGGAGATCCATGAAAGGTCAAAAACCTTTTGCGCTGATTGCGTTGGCAATTTTGATATGCGCCATTTTGAGCGGTTGTGCAGCCCATGCCCCGACGAACGGGCCGAGCGCGCTTAACATCACCCCGTTCACCTTGATCCCCGGCGTGGTGAATGTGTCGTATGAGCAGGTGCTGCTGGCCTCTGGAGGTACACAGCCTTATACATGGACTCTTACCGGAGGGGCCTTGCCTCCGGGCCTTAGCTTGCAGAGTAATGGCACCGTCAGCGGAACTCCGACGCTACAGTCGGGTATCACTTATCCGAACACATACAATTTCACCGCCAAAGTTGTCGACTCGCAGACTCCGGTGGCAGCGTACAACACGGTATCGACCAGCATCACCATCAACCCGGCGCTTAGCCTGGCGGCGGCGACCTTGTCCCCCGGCATCGTGGGATCGTCTTACTCGTCCGTCGTGACCGCGTCCAACGGCTACGCCGGTCCAAACTGCTATACCTACGCGCTGGCAAGCGGCAATCTGCCGGACGGATTGACCCTCACGCCCGCCGGTTGCGGAACCAGTGGCGCGCCGTTGGGCGGTACGATCAGCGGCACGCCCACCGTGGCAGGAACTTTTGTGTTCACCATTCAGGCAACCGATGCCTATCAGGAGACGGCGACAGGTCAGTTCACCATCGTGATCTCCGGCCGCCTGCAAGGCAGCTATGTGATGACCATCAACGGCTTCCAGGGTGGCGTTCCGTTCTACCAGACGGCCAGCTTCGTCGCCGACGGTAACGGCAACATCACCAGCGGCGTTCTGGACCGGACGGGTGGAGGCAGCGTTGTACCCAATGCACCCTTAACCGGAACGTATAACCTGCCGGTGGGAACAAATCTCGGTAGCCTGGTGATTAATTCGGCTGTGGGAGACTACACCTACGAGATCATTCTTTCGACTGCGGGCGATTCCAGAATCATCGCTATCGACCCGAACATATACGGCTCTGGCCTGGTGCGGAAGCAAACTGCAACCGCACTACCCAGCAGCGCTACCGGCTATGCCTTCGGCCTCTACGGAAACGATGCCGCGGGTGCGCACTACGCCGCAGCTGGAGCCCTGGCCGCCAATAGTTCCATGACCATCACCGGCGGTGAAGAAGACATCAACGACAACGGTACGGTTTCGCCGCAGGTCCTGATTACCGGCGGCAACCTGGCAGCCACGCCGCCGGACCCGAATACCGGCCGCGGTCAGGCGACTTTGACCACGGCCAGCGGCACCTTGCAATACGCCTACTACGTGGTTTCGTCCACCGAGTTGGCAGGCGTTGCCATCGACAATAGCGCTCCGCAAACTTCAATTTCCATCTTGGAGCAGGGCGCAGGTGGAACCACGGGCGGCGGCAGCTTCAGCAACGCCACGCTGAAGGGCCAGTCCGTCATTCAGTTGAGCGGACTGGATCCGACGCTGAGCTTGCCCGACGTTTCCGTGGGGGTTGTCACCTTTGACGGCGCCGGCAACATCGCCCGTACCGACGGCTTACCGGCGTACCTCACCGACGAGAACGATGGCGGAACGGTAAGCCAGAACAACATCACCAGCGGGACCTACAACGTCGATCCGACTTGCGGCACCATCCAGTACTGCGGACGTGTGACCGTGACCGGCATCGGCGCCAACCAGCCGGTGTGGTACCTGGTCGGCAGCCAATCACGCCTTCGTTGTCGGAACCGATCCCAACGCCACCTCCGGCAACTTCGTGCAGCAAAGCGGCTCTCCCTACTCCATCGGCTCCGTCCTGGGTTCGTACCTGGGAGGAACCAGCACTCCGATGGCGGACACGGTCACCAACCAGGTGGAAGTCGCGATCACACCGCCTCCCGGTGGCATATGGAGCACGCGCGGCGATTCCAACGGTCCGAACGGGTTCCTGACCGGCCAGAACTTTACCGGCAACTACGATTGCAGCAGTCCGAGCAATCCACCGCTGCCGTGTTCCACCTTGGCCGCAGCGCTGGGAAGGTATGAGGTGACGCAGACCTCGGATTCCAGCCAGCAGGTGTTCATTCTGTACATCATCGGCGGCAGCGCGGGTGCGACCGGCGGCAAGACCGGAATCCTGGGTGTGAACGTGGGTTCGCAAGCGGGAGGCTCGGAGCCCAATCCCATCATCAGCATTTTCGGACACTAAAGCGCAGCGACCACGAGCAGGCCAGCCTAACCGGGTTGGCCTTCTCTGCTTTCTGGCGCGGTGTGGCGTCCGGAAAAGTAACTGAAAAGACAACAAGCACGATATACTTTGAACACAGCTGGCTTCGGGTGAAGGCGTCACACCTTTACCCGGTCTCGAGGTAGGCGGGAATGGCTGGGGAGCAACAGGGAGCAGCGCGAAAAGCGCAGGAAGGGATTGCTGTATCCAGCGGAGATAGCTCCGCTCCGGTGCCGCGTCCCGGGCTAGAATCCGACGGCCAGACCATGTCTGACGCCGATGCCGCTAAATTTGCTGCGGCTGGAGCTGCCTCGGATCCGCCATCCCCACCCAAATCTTCCGCTCCGCCGCCCCCGGTTAGCAGCAGTGCCGACGCCGCAACCATGGTGTTGCCGCCCGGTTCAAGCTCAGGCTCAGAGCCGCATCCAATCTTTAGCCACATCGGCGCCACCATCTTCCACGAGGGAGATGTTCTTGGCGGCCGCTACGAAATCCGCAAGCTGCTCGGCATGGGCGGCATGGGCGCGGTTTACAAGGCGCGCGACATGGAAGTGGAGCGCGACGTCGGGTTGAAGGTCATTCGCCCCGATCTTGCCGGCAATCCCGCCATTCTGGCGCGCTTCAAGCAGGAACTGGTGCTGGCGCGCCAGGTCACGCACAAGAACATCATCCGCATCTACGACCTGAACGAAGCCGACGGCGTGAAGTTCATCACCATGGAGTTCATCGAAGGTGAGGACTTGCGCACGATCCTGACGCGGCAAGGGCAAGCTCGATCGCCGCACGAAGCCGTCGGCATCATGCTGCAGGTTTGCGCCGGACTGCAAGCCGCGCACGCCGAAGGCGTCATCCATCGCGACCTGAAACCCAGCAACATCATGCAGGATCAGCTCCGGCCGCGTGGTCATCATGGATTTCGGCCTGGCGCGCACGGTGCAAGGCGACGGCATGACGCAGACCGGCATGATGATCGGCACCATGGAGTACATGTCGCCCGAGCAGGCGATGGGCAAAGACCTGGACGCCCGCTCCGACCAGTTCGCTCTCGGGCTGATCTTCTACGAGCTGCTCACCGGCGTCATGCCGTTCCATGCGGAAAGCGCGATCGCCAGCCTGGTGAACCGCACGCAGGAGCGCGCTGTTCCGCTGAGCGAAGTGGATACCGCGGATTCCTGCCGACGCTTAGCCACATCGTCGGCAAGTGCCTGGAGCGCGAATCCCGACGACCGCTTTGGCTCGGTGCAGGAATTGATTGACGAGCTGGAGATCTGGCAAGGCAAGAAATCTCGCAGCGGTCAATCGATGTCCAGCCGGCCTGCGCTTTCCCGGCGGACGCCGGTTGCCGCTCCGGCAAAGCAGTTCCCGAAGAAGTGGATCGGCATCGGCGTTGCTGCGGTGGTATTGATTTCGGGCGGCATCGTCGGAGTGCAATATGCCACGCGTCCCACCGGCGGCGGCGCAGCGGCAACTCCTCGGCGTAAGGGCCGGTGACTTCGCTGGCGATCGTGCCGTTCTACAACGCCACCGGCGACCCAATTTGAACTGGATGGGACCAGCATTGCCAGGCGTTGAACTCCGACATCGGACAGTCGGCTCATCTTCGCACGGTCTCGGCCGACCGCTTGCAGCAGGTGTTGACGACTTGCGGTGTCTCGCCGCAATCGCAGCTCGACCTGCAAACCCTGAAGCGCGTCGCCGAATTCACCCACGCCGACACCATCGTCTGCGGCAAGTTCGAAAAATTCGGTGACCAGATACGCATCGACGGCACCATGCCGACCTGAAAAACGGACCGCAAGATTCCCATCAAGGCAGATGTTCCCAGCGAGAAAGACCTGCTGAGTTCGCTGGAAAAGCTGGCCGATGACGTCCGCGAAAAGCTGGCGGCATCGCCGGAGATCCTCAAGGAACTCCAGGCCCACTCGCAGCACGTCACCACCAAGTCGGTCCCGGCGCTGCGGGCGTACAACGAAGGCATGCAGTTGACTCGTGACGGAACAACGCGCAGGCGGTCGCCAAGTTCGAGGACGCGACCACGCAGGATCCGACTTCGCGATGGCTTACTCCAAGCTGGCGCAGGCCTACGCCGCCAGGGCTTCGACGATAAGGCGGAGCAGGCGTCGCGCCGCGCGATGGAGTTGAGCGAAAACCTGCCCACGCAGGACAAGTACCTGATCGAAGCCAGCCATGCCAGCATCGTGCATGACAACGCCAAGGCCATCGCGGCTTACGAAAATCTGGTCAAGGTGAATCCCGACGACACCGACGCGCAATTTGCGCTGGCAACGTTGTACGAGGCTTCCGGAGATTACGCGCAAGCCAGGAAGTATCTTGCCAAGGTGCTGGCCTCCGATCCCAAGAATGTTGCCGCGTTGCTGGCCAGCGGCCGGGTGGAGATTCGCGATGGCAACTCGCAAGCCGCGCTCGATCCGCTGAACCGGCCTACAGCCTGGCCATCGAGTTCGGCAACAAAGCGCAAAAGGGTGCGGCGTTGCAGGCGCTCGGAGTCGCCTATCAGCGTCTCGACAAGCCCGAAGATGCGTTGCGCAATTACCAGCAGGCGCTCGACATCCGCCGCAAGCTGGGCGATCAGAAGGGCATGGCCTCCAGCCTGGGACAGATGGCGCAGCTGCAGGACGCGACCGAACTTCAACGCGGCGCTGAAGACTATCAGGAAGCCATCGAAATCCAGCGAAGATCGGCGACAAGAACGGCCTGGCGAAAACCTGATGAGCCTGGGCGTTCTACCTGGACTCAGGGCAAGTTCGATGAAGCCTAAGACCACCAATGAGGCGCTGCCACTGGCCCGCGACATGGCGACGAGGTCCTTCAGGCGACGTGCTCAAAACATCGGCAACGGCCACTTTAATAAGGGCGAGTATCAGGACGCGTTGACGTACTTACCAGCAGCGTACACTTCAGGACGGCTGAAGCTGAGGACGAAGTGGACTGCGCTGCACGATCTTGGCGAGACCAACAGTAAGCTCGGGCATACAAGGCGCTGATCAGTACATGAAAGCCCTTGAGGGCGCCGGACCGCGAATGATAAGTCGGGCGTGCGCGGAATCCGCGACATGGGCGCCTGTTTGCGCCCAGGGACGCTATGACGCAGCTTTGAAGGCTCAGCAGGAAGCGGTGAACGCCTACCAGCAACTCAACGATCGCACGTACCTGATGATGGCTCGGCGCTGGCCGGCTACGGTCACACCTTGCCGCCGCGGGCCGCGCCGACGAAGGCAAGAACCAATCGGAAGGCGCTGTAGCTTGCGGAGAGACCAAGAACAACCCGGTCACCGATGGCGTCGAATTACAAGGGCGACGCTATTTCTATCGCGGCGATTACGCCTCCGCTCGCCAGCAATACGAAAAGGCGCTGAACTCGCCGATAAATCCAAGTTGAAGGATCAGTGCTCGTCGCCAAGTTGAACCTGGCGAAAGTCGATGTGGCGCAAGGAAAGCGCCGGCGGCGATTTCCGTGCTCAAAAGTCGAAGCAGGATGCCGACGCCATGGGCCTGAAGGCTGAGTCGGTGCAGGCTTCGATTTATCTGGGACAGGCGTTGCTCGCCACCAATCATGCCGACCAGGCGAGAGAAGAGTTGGACAACGCCGTTGGCCGTTCTCAGAAGCTTGGCCTACGCGTGGACGAAGCACGCGCGCAGTACTGGCTGGGCAACGCCATCGCGCGCCAGGGCAAGGCAAGCGAAGCAGTCCCGCATTACCGCGAGGCGGTCAGAATTCTCGGAAGGCATCGCGAAGGAAGATGGCGCCGGCCGCGTGCTGGAGCGCTCCGACCTGAAAGACCTTTACCGCGAAGCGTCGAAGTCCTACCAGGGCGGCGCATAGATTCTGTGAGCGGAAATTTTGCCGGCCGCCTAACCTGTTATCCGCAAGAGAAAACCCCGGAGAGCGATCTCCGGGGTTTCGTGTTGCGCAGTAGCTTACTGGGCTATTGCGGACAGAAGTTAGAGCCTGAGGCGGGCGTTGCGGATTCATGGTCTGGATCAGCTTCTCCAGGGTTTGGTCCGACCGCTCGACGCCGTTTCCAGGCAGGATGTACGTTGCCACAAGGTCGGAGAAGCCCGTACCTTTGCCCGACACCACCGGATCGTTGTTATTCGAATAGCCGGTGAAGATGCTTATCCAGTTATTCGAACCTATCAGGATCAGCCTTCAGGAAGTCGGCATTGTTAACGGCGACCGGGTCGCCGGTGTAGAACTTCGTGCAAATGGAAATCGTAGGATCGGTTTCCGATGGACACGTGACCTGATTACCCATCGAGTCCTGACAGGTCACCGTGTAGAGAACGCAGTTTCCACCTGTCTGCAGATAGACGATGCACTGCTCGTTCGCAAACTGGGTTCCTTGCAGGCGGGTGGCATAGAACATGTTCTTGTCCACCGGGGTCTCCAGCACGCTCATGTAAACGCAATTCGGTGCGCAATTGCTGTACCCATCGGGATAGGTAACGCCGAATTCGTGTCCGCCGAATACGTAGTCAGCTTCGGTCCCGCCGTTGGGGATAAGCTCGGTTACCGTGGTAGGCGAGTGGGGGGTGAATTCCCAGGCCATGACATCGATCGTGGATCCGCCCGAGGGACTGTCGTTTCCCGGCTTTTTCCCCTGGGGAGCGGTCTGCCCGCCGGCAAATCCAACCCACGCCGAATGGTTCGTCAACTGCAGGCCGAGCGGATTCTGCGTGGCATCGTAGACGAAGTTGTAAGGCACGTTCAGAATGGTGGGCGCACCCGGCGCAGGAGTATGGGTGCCGGGAATAAACTGCGGATCGAGCCAAACCTGCAATGTTCCCTGGCGCAAGTTCTGCGACGGCGTGTACTGAATCACAACCTGATGAACCGCGCCGTCGGTGCAGCTATCTTCGCTGCAGCTTCCGCCAAGCGTCGGAATGTTGCTGTTAATCGCTGCCGAGCTCAGCAGGCAACTGGTCACGTCATTATTGCTGCCAATTGTGTATACGCCGGGAAGATGAACCGGCGAGTTGTACTTGCTGGGGTCGCCGCCGCAGGTCTGGATAGCGACGTGGTTGGAATTGGGATCCCAGGGATCGCCGAAGATGTCGAACTCCACCGCCAGGCTTTCATTAATACCGGAGTAGCCCAAACCTCCGCCCGGAGCACCGACGGCAGAGATGCCGCTACCCGAAGCCCCCATGGTGGGATCAGTAGCGGTGGAATTCTGGACGACGAACGCGAAACCGTCCCCCGGTTGGCAGCAAGTCATCGGATTGTGAACCTGAAACTGAAACCAGGTGGTGAATCCGAGATTCAAAGGCTGCGGGATGTTGAAGTAGGCGGCGGAATTTTCGTCGATACTCTGGTCGTCCGTGAGACGCAAGACGAGTTGCGATTGATAGTTCGTCAATCGACTGGATCCGTTGAGCCGCATCTTGACGGTCTGAGGGTTACTAAAGCTGGGCGAAAAGCGAATTTGCTGAGCGTTCAGGGGCACAGCCGCCAGCAGAAGAGCGGAAACGAGCGGGAAAAGCACTAACCGGATTCTTGATAGCATAGTTGCTTCTTTCCACGCCACGGTACGGGTGCATTGGAGCTTCTGCTTGCGTACGAAGGGCGCTGGTAATGAAACCGAGCGGAATGTCCTCACTGCTATTCCGCTAGTCGTTGGGCGCAATTTTGCGGTGCTTGGACAGGGAAGTCAAGGAAATCCCTATAGCATCCCTCAGCCCGATGGCGCGGCGCTAAAGTTTGAGGCGGCTTTCACTATGGTGACGGACGTAGAAAAGATGGTGTAATTGGCTGCAAGCAAAGCTGATACGTATCTGGCGCGAATCGGCACGTAGTCTCCGAATCATTGGCCCGTAGCAATTCATCTAGATTAAAGGTGAGTTGTAGTATACTAACGCTGCGTATGTACGAACGGCGCGTCTAGCAGCCATCCCTCCGTGGAGCGATTCCTGCCTGTAACCTTCCGATTCACCGACGCAACATCAACATCAAGGATATTGAAGAAACACATGGAACAAGGAACAGTAAAGTGGTTTAACGATGCCAAAGGTTTTGGCTTCATTTCACGTCAGAACGGCGAAGACGTGTTCGTTCATTTCTCGGCCATCCAGTCGAACGGTTTCCGTACGCTGCAGGAAGGCCAGGCGGTGAGCTTCGACGTGAAGCGCGGTGCGAAGGGTTGGCAGGCTGAGAACGTTCAGGTCCTGTAAGTCACAGTACCGAGTTAGGGTGGCGCATAGCCGCCCTTTACTTTTTTCAATAATTCGGAAATCGGCGAGTCTTGAGTCGTAAAACCCCAACTGCTGCCGCTTGAGGGTGCCGACGCATCGATTGCGGCTACGTCGCGAAAGTGAGGAGCTAGTAAAAAACATCTACGTGGGGAATCTTACCTATGATGCGACTGAAGACCAGGTTCGCTCGATGTTCGAAGCGTACGGTCCGGTAGACAGGGTCAGCATCGTGACCGATCGTGATACCGGCCAGCCCCGCGGCTTCGCCTTCGTCGAGATGTCTGACGACGACGCCGCCAGCAAAGCTATGGAAGCGCTGAACGGAACCAATCTCGGCGGTCGTAACCTCACCGTGAATGAAGCCCGTCCCAAGACGGATCGTCCGCGTCGCGAAGGCGGCGGAGGCGGAGGGCGCGGTGGCTACGGTGGTGGCCGCGGCGGAGGCGGAGGTCGCTCTGGTGGCGGCGGTGGTGGCGGCGGCTGGGGACGTTACTAACCCGCGCTGACAAATAATCTTCTGAATGCCGGAGGGACCTCGTGTCCGCTTCGGCATTCGTGTTTCTGGGGGGCGAGGCTATCGCTCCCGTTTTGTGCTCCTGCTCCCGGATATCGCCCAACGACTTGCCGTTGCCGAGAATTCCTCGGAGACCGTGGATAAATTCTGCCGTTACCTTTTTCTTCTTCGCTGTAGTAGAGGCCGGAGCGGAGGCTGGCCGTTTCACTCTAACGGTGTAGCTCGAATGTTGGCTTCGAAATTGGCTAGAGCCGCTGTGGGCCGCAAGGGAACAACTCTGATAGGCTGTTGCGAACCATGGGGAGCGATTCCACCGCAGCCATCGAGTTCCGCGAAGTCGCCTTGCGCCTGCCCAATGGCAAGACGCTGCTCTCCCATCTGAATCTCGAAATTGCGCGTGGTGAGACCCTGATGCTGCTGGGTCGCAGCGGCTCGGGAAAAACCACCACGCTCAAGATGATCAACTCGCCTGCTCGCGCCTACCGCCGGCGAAATTCGCGTGGACAACAAGGCGCTGGCCGAGTGGGACGTTATCCAGTTGCGCCGCCGCATCGGCTACGCCATCCAGGATGTCGGCCTGTTTCCGCATTACAAAGTTCGCGACAACGTGGCGCTGGTGCCTAAGCTTGAGCAGTGGGACAAGCGGAAGATTGCCGCGCGCGTGGACGAAGTGCTGGCGCTGGTCGGCTTGCCCAGCGGAGAGTTCGGCGACCGCTATCCCAACGAACTTTCCGGAGGACAGCGGCAACGCGTTGGGCTGGCGCGGGCGCTTTGGCCGCCGACCGCCGATCCTGCTGATGGATGAGCCCTTCGGCGCACTCGACCCCATCACGCGGGCCGAGCTGCAAATGGAATTCAAGAAGCTACAGGCGAAGATGCGCAAGACGGTGGTCTTCGTCACTCACGATGTGAGCGAGGCGCTGCTGCTGGGCGACCGCATCGCCTTGATGGAGAATGGCGGGCTGCGCGCGATGTATCGTCCGCAAGAATTTCTGAACGCGACCGAGCCGTCCGTCGCGGGCGTACGTGGATGTGTTTCGCGCGGGACAGCAGATGTACCGGAGTTGAGGCGATTTGGTCCTGGGTTTGTATCAAATGGCTTGAGCCGTGCCGAAGGGATCAGAGGTTTGTATCAGGGCATCGTTTTAGCCGAGCCGGAGGACAGCTCCTATTGGAGTGCCATCCCGAGCGCAGTCGAGGGACCTGCTTTTCGTAAGCGCTGGACAACTGCCGGCGGAAAGCAGGTTCCTCGACTCGGTGCCGATGAATCCCGCCCAGGATTAAAGGCCGGGATTGCACCTCGCTCGGAATGACACATCAACTCTTTGGGCTATGACGTCGACAGGTTAGGCCGGAGAAAACTTTGCACTTCCTTCTGACGCACACGCACGAGGTCGCGACCCTCACCGCCGAGCATCTCTGGCTGGTAGGCGTGTCGATGTTGCTGGCGATCGCCGCGGGCGTGCCGCTCGGCATCCTGCTGACGCGGCGGCCAAAATGGAAGGCGGTGATCCTCGGCAGCACCAACGTCGTGCAGACCATCCCGAGCCTCGCGCTGTTCGGATTGTTGTTGCCGCTGCCGTGGCTGGGAGCCAGCGCCAGCCGCCTGGCCATCTTCGCGCTCGCGCTGTATGCGCTGCTGCCCATCGTGCGGAACACCTATGTTGGGATCGCCGGCATCAGCCCGCCGGTGCGGGAAGCCGCGGTCGCCATGGGGCTGACATCGTCACAACTGCTCTGGCAAGTCGAGCTGCCGCTGGCGTTGCCGGTCATGCTCTCCGGCATTCGCGTGGCTGCGGTGATCACCATCGGCGTAGCCACCATTGCAGCAGCCATCGGCGCGGGCGGCCTGGGCGAGTTCATCTTTCGCGGTATCGCCATGGTCGACAACGGCGTGATTCTCGCCGGCGCAATTCCCGCGGCGCTGATGGCGCTGGCGGCCGACCTTTCGCTGAGCGGCGTCGAGAAGCTGTTGACGCGGCACCGCCAATAACATGGACCGCCGAACCTTCCTCGCCGGACTCGCTCTGACCGCGGCCAGCGGCTGTATGCCGAAGCACCAGATCACCGTCGGCTCGAAAAACTTTACCGAGCAGCTCATCCTCGGCGAGATGCTCAAACAATATCTGGAGAGCGTTTGCCGCGCGCCGGTCGAGGGCCGTTTCTATCTCGCGGGGACATACATCTGCCAGCAGGCGCTGCTCTCCGGACGCATCGATACCTACGTCGAGTACACCGGCACGGCGCTGGCGGCGATCCTGAAGCAGCGCGCGACGGGCGACTCCGCCGCGGTGTATCAGCAGGTGAAGAGCGAGTACCGGCAGCGATTCGATCTCGACGTGATGCCGCCGCTCGGCTTCAACAATACCTTCGCCATGGTGATGCGGGGAGAAGAGGCGAGCCGGCTGAACATCACGACGCTGTCGCAGTTAGCGCCGTTCGCGCCGAAGCTGCGGCTCGGCGTGGGCTATGAATTTCTCGAACGCGCCGATGGCTACAAGGGATTGGTCGAAACCTACGGCCTGCACTTTGCCGAGTCGCCGCGGGTGATGGATTTGGGTTTGCTCTATCGCGCGCTGCAGAACAAGTCGGTCGACATCGTCGCCGGCAACAATACCGACGGCCTGATCGCCGCGCTGGGGTTGGTGGTGCTGGAAGACGATAAGCATTACTTTCCGCCGTATGATGCGGTGCCCATCGTGCGGCCCGCGTTGTTCGGGGAATGCCCGGCGGCGCAGGCCGCGTTTCAGAATCTCGGTGGCAAGATCACCGCCGACCAGATGCGCGCGATGAATTACGCCGTCGACGGCGAAAAGAAAGATGCCGCCGAGGTGGCGAAGAAATTTCTCGTCGGGCAGCATTTGATTGAAGCGGGTTGATGCCATCGCCAGCCGCAACGCGGCGGAATGACGTTAAGCGGGGCGTAAGCCCCCGTCTCAATCGCGAATCCGAACCGAGCCGCAGAGCGGCGACACTATGCCGGCTGCGTTACCTCGCTGGTGATCCGCTCCACTTCGGCCATCTCTTCCGCGTTCAACTCCCAGCCGCCCGCCTGGGCGTTGGCTTCGATCTGCTCCGGCTTGGTGGCTCCGGCAATCACGCTGGCGACGGCGCGATGCGCCAGCAGCCAACTGAACGCCAACTCCAGCAGCGTATGACCGCGCTGCTCGGCAAAATGCTTTAGCTGCTCGACCTTCTCGTGATTGCCTTCGGTGGCGTAGCGATCGGCCAGCGCCTGCTTATCGCTCAGCCGCGATCCCTTCGCCGGAGGCTGTCCGCGCTTGTGTTTGCCGGTCAGCATGCCGCTGGCCAGCGGAAAATAGGGAAGCTCGCTGATGCCGAACTTCTCGATCACCGGCAACCGGTCCTGCTCGATGCCGCGAACCAGCAGGCTGTACTCATCCTGGCTGGAAACAAACTGGGCCAAATCGTGCTTCTTCGCCGTATGCTCGGCCTGCTCTAGTTGCTCGGCGGAGAAATTCGAGCAGCCGACATAACGTACTTTGCCGCTCTTCACCAGGTCGTCGAGCGCGCGCAGCGTCTCCTGGATAGGAGTGTGCGGATCGGGATAATGGATCTGGTAGAGATCGATCCAATCGGTCTTCAGGCGGCGCAGACTCTCCTCGCACTCGGCCAGGATATAGCCGCGCGACGCACCGCTCTTGTCCCCCAGCGCGTTCGGCTTGGAGCCAAACTTGGTGGCGAGGATGATCTGCTTGCGGCGCGCGCCCAGTACCTCGCCAAGAATGTTTTCCGACGTACCGTAGCTGTCGGAGGTGTCGAAGAAATTCACGCCGGAGTCGATTGCCTTGTCGATGACCCTGCGCGAGGCTTCGACATCCATGTTGGCGACGAAGCCAAAATTGTTGCAGCCCAATCCGATGGCCGATACCTGAAGGTCGGACTTTCCCAGCTGTCTGTGTTGCAAGTTGCGTTCCTCCCAAACGCTTAGATTATGCGCCTCGGGAAACGGCTTCGCCCCGGCAGCGATTTCCGGCGGTTATTTCACGCCAGCGTAGAGCGACGTCACGGCGGCAGCCGATGCCGGCCAACTTCTCAGAAAACGGAGTAGCGCCGATAATCATCCTAGAAGGCGAATGACGACCCTGATGAAGACGAACGCGATGCGACAATCACTGATCTTTGTTTTGCTGCCTCTAACCTGCGCGGTAGCGACGCCGGCACAAACGCCGGCACAAGCCGGCCGAGAGCATCACCATCGATGCCAGCGCTCCGGCGCATCCGTTTCCGCACTATTGGGAGCAGATGTTCGGCTCGGGCCGCGCCATTCTCAGTTTGCGCGATTCCTATCGTCGCGATCTGCGCTCCGTCCGCCAGATCACAGGCTTTAAGTACATTCGCTTCCACGGCATTCTGCTCGACGACGTTGGCGTCTACGACGAAGACAAGCAGGGTCACCCCATCTACAACTTCTCTTACGTAGACCAGATTTACGATGGCCTGCTGGCCAACAACGTGAAGCCGTTTGTCGAGATCAGCTTCATGCCCTACAAGCTAGCGGCGCGGCCCGACCTGCAATCCTTCTGGTATAAGCCCAACGTGTCGCCGCCCAAGGATTACGCCAAGTGGGACGACCTGATCACCCAGTTCGCCAGGCACCTGATCGATCGCTACGGGATTGACGAGGTTGCCAGCTGGTACTTCGAAGTCTGGAACGAGCCCAACCTGGATTTCTGGTCAGGGACTCCGCGTCAGCAAACCTATTTCGAGCTCTACGATCACACTGCGCGCGACATCAAGGCCGTCAGTACGCGTCTGCGGGTCGGCGGCCCGGCAACGGCGCAGGCAGCATGGGTGGGCGACATGATCAGACATGCCGAGCAGGCGCACGTGCCGTTGGATTTCGTCTCGACGCACGTCTATGGCAACGACAAAGCCAGCGACGTCTTCCACACCAGCGAAAACATCCCGCGCGACCAGATGGTGTGCCGCGCGGTGAAGAAGGTTCACGACGAGATCACCGCCTCGTCGCAACCCGATATGCCGCTCATCTGGAGCGAGTACAACGCGGCCTACGACAACCAGGTGGATGTCACTGACTCCATCTACATGGGGCCGTGGCTGGCGACCACCATCGCGCAGTGCGATGGCATGACCAAGATGATGTCGTACTGGAGCTTCTCCGATGTGTTCGAGGAACAGGGCGTGGTGAAGCAGCCGTTCTATGGCGGCTTCGGCCTGATCGCCGCCGGCGGAATTCCCAAGCCGTCGTTCTACGCGATGGAATTGCTGCACCGCCTGGGCGACCAGCGGCTGGAGAACAGCAGCCCTGATGTTCTAGTTACGAAGGGTTCTAACGGTGGGCTGATCGTGGCTGCCTGGAACCTGGTCAATCCCGGCGCAACGGGATCGGCCAAGACGATGAAACTTACCTTCAAAGGTGTGCCGCCGGACGCCCGCGTCTCGATTCGCCGGCTGGACGAAGACCACGGTGACACCCTGCTGCTGTATCAGAAGATGGGCAGCCCGCGTTACCCGACGCAGGAGCAACTCCAGGACCTGCGACGCGAGTCGACTTTGGCCGAGCCGGAATTCGAAGACTTGAGCGACGGCGTCCTGACGCTGCAATTGCCGGTCAACGGATTGGTCGTGTTGCAGGTGAAGTGAGCAGAATTCCCCCGTCACGCCATGTTTTCGCCGAGCCGTCGTTGAGACGAGCGCTTTCTGGGTGTCTTCCCGAGAACGTGAGCTTGAGCTCGCGAGCCATGAAACCTGCCTCCTTAGTTACCAGCTAAGAGGCTTCAACTCTGCTTGGCCTCTGGCGGAGAGCTCTCGCCTGAGAGAAACGCGTGGAAGCGAACCGTCTGCGAACAATCTGAGCACTTCTGTGCCGAAATCCTGAGGTACGGTAACCATACACCACGGTTACCTTAGTTCCTCAAATCCCCCATTCAGGGGAGGGACTCCGTCCGGCCGACGATTAGATTCGTAGCACGTACAGTCAACAATTCAGCCGAGCCAGCGCCCACGGCGACTGTCGTTTTTGCTAGCCACTCGTCCGCTCGACCGCCGCTACTAGCGTAACGCGCGGACTCTGTTTGCAACGAGGAGTATCCATGGGTCCCAGTATCCGGGCTAAGAGATTAGTTTTCCACATCTGCTTTACAACACTCATAACATTTCTACTAATTGCACAATCGGCGTATGCAGGCCAGCCTTCGGGCGGCAGCTTCCGCCTTTCCGCTTCGCCTATCGTTCTGCGCGCGGCGCCCGGGCGTCAAGCGCTGGGGCATGTCGCGAGCGTGATCAGCGGAGGCTTCAACAGTTCTATTTCTTTGTCAGCTTCGGGACAGCCGGCCGGGACCTCGATAACGTTTAATCCCAATCCCATTGCCGCCCCAGGGTCGGGCACTTCCGCAATCGTGGTTCTGGTGGGAAGCAGCGCGACGCCCGGCACCTATCCCATCACCATCACGGGAAACGGAGGCGGGGTCCAGCAAACCGCCGTATTCATGCTGGTGATCCCGAGCACGACGAACTTCACGATTTCGGCTTCGCCATCGTCGCTGACGGTTCCGCAGGGAAGTCCCGGAACATCGACCATCACGTCGACCATTAACGGGGGCTTTAACAGCGCAATTGTCCTGGTTGCTTCCGGCCAGCCATCGGGCACGACGGTGAACTTCAGCCCCGATCCGATTCCGGCGCCGGGTTCGGGCAACACGACGATGACGATGACCGTGGGCGCAAGCACGCCTGCCGGCACTTATCCCATCACCGTAACGGCCAATGGTGGAGGCGTGCAGCAGCAGCTTACGGTGACCTTGACGGTCACGACGGCGACGCCGAACTTCAGCATTTCCGCGTCCCCCACGTCGCTTACGATTCCCGAGGGTCAACAGGCCAACTCGGCGGTGACGACTGCGATTAGTGGAGGCTTCAACAGCTCCATCAGCCTGTCGGCTTCAGGCCAGCCATCGGGCGCCACGGTCAGCTTCAATCCAAATCCCATTCCGGCTCCGGGATCGGGAACCTCGACCATGACCATCGCGGTGGGAACCAGCACTCCGACAGGAACCTATCCCATCACGATAACGGGTAATGGCGGAGGCGTTCGCCAGACCACCACCGTGAACCTGACGGTGACGCAGCAGCAGCAACAGCAGCAGAACTTCAGCATGTTGGCTTCGCCGATTGCGGTGACCTTGCAGGAGGGTAACCAAGGCTCGAGCACCCTGACCAGCACTGTAAGCGGTGGATTCAACAGCTCGATCGCCCTGTCGGCAGCGTCTTTGCCCACCGGGGTTACGGTAACCTTCAACCCGAGCACGATTCCCGCTCCGGGTTCCGGCAGCTCGACCATGACCATCAACGTAGCCAGCGGCACGCTCTCCGGGTCATACCCGATCGTGGTAACCGGTACGGGTGGAGGAGTGCAGCGGACGTCGACCATGGCAGTCACGGTGACTACATCCGATACGGCGGGAGCTCCGTTCCCAACGCCGCCGCAGGCGTACGTCGACACTACTTGGAATCCGCCAACCACCGGAACGACCTGGAATGTCGGCTGCACCGGTAATCCCGCGAATGACGGGATCACGCTGCAGAACAACATCAACTCGGCGCATCCCGGCGACACCATCATCGTGCAGGCAGGCTGCACCTATGCCGGCAACATCAACCTGCCGCCGAAGAATCCTGTCGGCGGACAGTGGATCTACATTCAAAGCTCCGGACTGGCATCGCTGCCACCGCCGGGAACGCGGGTCTCGCCGGCGTATCAGCAGTACATGGCGACCGTCACCACCACCAATACCACTCCCGCCATTCTGGCGGAGTGCAGCGGCGGCGGTTACTGTACGGGAGGAAACAACGAATACGGCGCTAACCACTTCCGGTTGGTCGGATTGAACCTGACCTCGACCTCGACCTACGGCTGCGAGCCGGGCAACAACCCGCCCATCGCCTGCTGGAGCTACTACATCTTTGCGGCGCAGTCGCCGGATGATGGCAGCACCAGCTACCTGGCGGACTCCA
The DNA here is from genome assembly GCA_963787765.1 of uncultured Solirubrobacteraceae bacterium. Taxonomy (GTDB): domain Bacteria; phylum Actinomycetota; class Thermoleophilia; order Solirubrobacterales; family Solirubrobacteraceae; genus Palsa-744. The sequence goes on from CAWBEF010000019.1 coordinate 639,157, forward strand.
TCACGCTCGATCGCTGCTACATCCACGGCCTTACGAACGGGGCCAGTTCGCAGGATGTCTCTCATGGCATCGGCGCGAACGCCACCAACTTTGCCGTGATCGACAGCTACATCTCCGACATCCACATCACCGGCACCGAAGCGCAGGGCATTCTGGCCTACTACACTCCGGGGCCGATCAAGATCGTGGACGACTACATAAGTTCGAGCACGCAGGAGATCATGCTCGGCGGCGCGGGTGGAGTCAACAATCCCTACGTCGCATCCGATGTTGAGATCCGTAACAACACGCTTTACAAGCCGACAACGTGGGATTCTTGCGGTACGGGTGGAACCCTGCCGCCAGGAGCGATTCTGCCGAACGGGTCAACCTGCCCGAGCGGCAACGGCGCGCCGGAAAATCAGTGGATCGAGAAGAACAACCTGGAGATCAAGAGCGCGCAGCGCGTCGCCATCACCGGCAACACGCTGCAAAACACGTGGGTTTCCGGCCAGACTGGCTCGTCGGTGCTGTTCACCGTACGCACCAGCCAGAGCGGAAATAATGCCGTGGTCGACGACATTCTTTTCCAGGGAAATACCGTCGAAGACGTCGATTCTGGAATGGACACGCTGGAGCAGGACGACTTGTGCGCCCTGACCCAGGGTTGTACCAACCCGGGCGAGACGCGGCGTAACTGGGTCAACGACAACCTCTTCCTGATCAGCACCAACCGCGGATACCTACCAGCACACCGGCTTGTTCCTCGACGCCGGCAACTTGTCGCCTTACTACCCCGGTCTGACCGACTTCATCTACCAGCACAACACGGTGCTGATGAGCGACCAGTCGGAGATCTGGGTTTCGCTGTATTTCAAGGTGCCGGGTGGATCGGGATGTCCTCCGGCCAACTCGCCGACGCACAACGTCTGGATCCTGGATACCTCGCTCAGCCGCCAGCCTACCGGCGACTGCGGTTACCAGGGGACAACTGGCCTAAACTACTACATGGGCGATCCGTCGAATAACCTGGCGCAGCGCTTCTACGGCAACGTGATGTTCGTGCCTAGCGGCGACACCATCCAATCGTGGCCGGGTAGTTCGAACGACTCGACCACCACACCGTTCACCTATCAGAACCCCGCCAATGGCGATTACCAGCTCGTCGTGCCGGACTGGCTTACCACCACCGACGGAAACGTTTCCGGCATGGACTGGAATGCCCTCCAGCAGGAGTTGGGACACTAACTTGACTGGCCGTCCCACTCGCCGCGCGAACCTGCGGGCGAGTGGGATTTTCGTGTTTGTAGCGACCGGCGATGTGCGGCAAACTCAGGGCCTTCTTGGTCATCGTCGACGATAGCCGAGTGTCTTCCCAACACGCTGCTCCTTCATCACGATTGTCATTCCGACCGAGCGACGCCTGTTCGCAGAACAGGCAAGCGAGCGGAGGGATCTGCGGCACAGACGCCGCTTCGGCACGACACCGCTAGAACCTGTTTAGGAGATATCTCTGGCCACTGACAGTTGTCTTCTGCTTAATGCGCCGATTCGCCAATGGCCTGCGAGCATCGCCGTTAGCTGCTCCGGCTTTCGCAAATCCTTGCTAAACCTGCGATACTTAACAACTAAGCTGCGAGTCTTCCCCTCTCCTTTTTGTCCGCGATCGGAAGTGCAGGATGGTCGCTGAATGGCCGTCCGGAGAGGTGCAACTATCTCGCGCTCCATTGAAATGAGCGACTTTCTCAAAGCCGTGCAGGAACGCGTCGTCATCTACGACGGCGCCATGGGCACCAGTGTTCAGGCCCGCGACCTTCCCATTGACGATTTCTGGGGCAAGGAGGGCTACAACGACATCCTGGTGCTGAGCCGTCCCGACGTGGTGAAGGACATTCACGCCGCCTACTTCGAGGCGGGCGCCGATGTGGTGGAGACCAACACCTTCAGCTCCACCCGCATCGTGATGGCCGAGTACGACATGCCGGAGCAGGTGCACGAGGTCAACCTGGTTGCGGCCAAACTGGCGCGCGAAGTCGCGGCGAGCTACTCGTCCAACGGCCGTAAGCGATTCGTTGCCGGCTCGATGGGTCCGACCACCAAGCTGCCCTCGCTGGGTCACATCGGCTTCGACGACATGGCTGCGGCTTATACCGAGCAGGCCGATTGGCCTCATCGACGGCGGCGTCGACGTCCTGCTGCTCGAAACCTGCCAGGACATTCTGCAAGCCAAGGCCGGACTGGTCGGCATCTTCGACGCGATAAAGCAGACTGGCAAGAACATTCCCGTGCAGGTGCAGATCACGCTGGAAGCCACAGGCACCATGCTGCTGGGCACCGAGATTGGCGCGGCGCTCACCACGCTGGAGATGTTCGATGTCGCCATCATCGGCATGAACTGCGCCACCGGTCCGAAGGAAATGAACGACGGCGTTCGCTACCTGGGAGCGAACTCGCCCAAGCCGGTCTCCGTGTTGCCGAACGCCGGACTGCCGCAGAACGTCGGCGGCCATGCGGTCTACGCGCTACAGCCGCAGGAGCTGGCCGACTATCACAAGCAATTCATCACCGAGTACGGTGTGCGCGTCGTCGGAGGCTGCTGCGGCACGACCTACGAGCACATCAAGGCCGTCGCCGATACCTGTGCGAACCTTGAACCGGCGAAGCGCAATGTGAAGACGATCGCCGCTGCCGCCAGCGCCTATTCCATGGTGCCGCTCGACCTCGACCCCAAGCCGCTGGTTGTGGCCGAGGAGATGAACACCACCACGCGCGTCGAGCACTTCAAGAACATGGTGCGCGGCCAGGACTACGACGGCATCCTCACGCTGGCCAAGAAGCTGGTGAACGAAGGCTCGCACATGCTCGACCTGTGCTGCGCCATCGTGGGCGAGGATGAGAAGAAGTACATCAGCAACATCCTGGAGAAGATTGCCACGCGTGTGCCTGCGCCCATCACCGTCGATTCCACCGAATCCGACGTGATCGAGGAAGCGCTGAAGCGTATTCCCGGCAAGGCCATCATCAACTCGATCAATCTGGAAGATGGCGAGAAGCGCACCTCGAAAGTTCTGCCCATGGCCAAGCGCTACGGCGCGGCGGTCATTGCGCTCACCATCGACGAAGACGGCATGGCGCTGACCTGGCAGAAGAAGCTGGCCATCGCCCAGCGCATCTTCGATCTCGCGGTGAACAAGTACGGCCTGCGGCCGGTTGACCTGATCTTCGACGCGCTGACCCTGCCCATCTCCACCGGCCAGGACGACTATCGCACTGCCGGCATCGAGACGCTGAAGGCGGTGAAGGCGATCAAGCAGGAGCTGCCGGAGGTGATGACCATCCTCGGCGTCAGCAATATTTCATTCGGACTGAACGCCTATTCGCGGCGCATCCTGAACAGCGTCTTCATGCATGAGGCGGTGGACCACGGCCTCGACATGGCCATCGTGAACTACAGCAAGATTTATCCGCTGTACAAGATTCCCGAGGCGGAAGTCGATCTGGCGCGCAAGCTGATTTACTACGATCAGTCCAACGGCGATCCGCTGCAGGTCTACATGGCGCACTTTGCCGGGACCAAGGGCAAGCAGGAGACGACGACCGCGCATGTGGACACGCTTTCGGTCGAGGACAAGCTGAAGTGGGCGATCATCAACGGCGAGAAATCGGTTGGCGACGGCGCGAACAAGAAATCGTTGAACGAAATTCTCGAAGAGGCGCTGGTCAACTACACGCCGCTCGACCTGATCAACAACATCCTGCTCGACGGCATGAGGACGGTCGGCGATCTGTTTGGCGCGCGCAAGATGCAGCTTCCTTCGGTGCTCGATTCCGCCGGCGTGATGAAAGCCGCCGTCGCTTATCTCGAGCCGAAGATGGAGAAGAAGGAAGGCTCGCAGAAGGCGACCATCGTGCTCGCGACGGTGAAGGGCGACGTTCACGACATCGGCAAGAACCTGGTGGACATCATCCTCACCAACAACGGCTATCGCGTGGTGAACCTCGGCATCAAGCAGCCGTCGGACGCCATCATCAAGGCGGCGCATCGGAGAAAAGCTGACGCCATCGGCCTGAGCGGCCTGCTGGTGAAGTCGACGCTGGAGATGAAGTACGTCGTCCAGGACCTGCATCACCAGAAGCTGGAGTTTCCGGTGATCTGCGGCGGCGCGGCGCTGACCCGCAAGTACGTGGAAGACGATCTGCGCCGCGAATACACCGGCGGCATCTTCTACGCGGACGACGCCTTTGCCGGCCTGCACATCATGGAAGACCTGGCGTCGCCGAACGGCGCGCGCGAGAAGCGCATCGCCGAAGGCAAAGTGGTGAAGGAGTTCGCGCGCGCGGCGGACGCCGGCGCGGGTGAAGGCGGGAGCGGCACCAAGCCGAACATCGAGATTCCCGCGCCACCCAACATTCCGCAGCCGCCGTTCTGGGGCGTGCGCGTGCTAAGCCGCACGATTTCGATCTGCGCGAAATTTTCCAGTACATCAATGAGACCGCGCTGTTCAAGAACCAGTGGCAGCTGAAGACGGCGTCGCAGGAAGATTATGGACGGCTGGTCGAAACCAAGTATCGGCCGATCCTGAAAGAACTGGAAGAGGAAGTGATCGCCGCCGGGATGGTTCGAGCCGAAAGTTGTGTACGGCTACTTCGGCGCGCAGGGCGACGGCAACGATGTCGTCGTCTACAACCTGCCCGAGGGCTGGAAGCAGGGCGATCCCGTTCCCGCCGAGGCGCTGCGCTTCAACTTCCCGCGTCAGCGCGAAGGCCGCGGCCTCTGCATCTCCGACTTCTTCCTGTCGAAAGCCAGCGGCAAGATGGACGTGCTCGGCATGTCGTGCGTGACCATCGGCTCGCAGGCTTCGCACGAGACGCAAAAGCTCTTCGAGGGCGGCGAGTACACCAAGTATCTCTACCTGCACGGTCTCAGCGTGGAGACCGCCGAAGCGCTGGCCGAGCTGTCGCACAAGCAGATTCGCGCCGAGCTTGGCATCGCAGGCGACGACGCGCCGCACACCCGCGATCTGTTCCACCAGAAGTATCGCGGCTCGCGTTACTCGTTCGGCTATCCCGCGTGCCCCAACCTGGAAGACCAGACCAAGCTGTTCGCGCTGCTTCATCCCGATGAGAACATCGGCGTGCACCTGACCACAGGCTTCCTGCTGGAGCCGGAGCAGAGTACCTCGGCCATCATCGTGCACCATCCGGCGGCGAAGTACTTCGTGGTTTAGTCGCGACGCCAACGTTCGGCAGGCCGAAGTTTGACATCTGACACAAGCAAGGCCTGAACCGCAGCGCCCCGGCTTCCATCGTGCGAGCGCCCAGCGGTTTATGCCGAACGTAAACGCTTCGGACGGCTGCGGCTGTACAGCGGGGTTATAATCCAAAGTTTGCCTATGACTACCACACAGATGGAATTGCGCCTGGCCAAAAGAATGTCGCGGCTGGGAACGGAAACGGCGTTCGAGGTTCTGGTTCGCGCCAAAGCTCTGGAGCGTCAGGGAAAAAACATCGTTCACCTTGAGATTGGTGAGCCCGACATGAACACCCCGAACAACGTAGTCGAGGCGGGGGTGGAGGCGCTACGCGGCGGCTATACGCATTACGGGCCGTCGGCTGGGCTGCCCGAGTTGCGCGAGGCCATCGCCAAAGATGTGTCGACCTCGCGCGGCATCAAGGTCACCCCGGAAGAGGTGGTGGTCGTCCCGGGCGGCAAGCCGATCATCTTCTTCACCATGCTGGCGCTGGTGGAAGAGGGCGATGAAGTCATCTATCCCAATCCCGGCTTCCCCATCTACGAGTCGATGATCAACTTCCTCGGGGCCAAGGCCGTGCCGATTCCGCTGCGCGAGAAGCGCGAGTTCGGCCTCGACGTGGACGAACTGGCTGGGCTGATCACCGACCGCACCAAGCTGATCATCATCAACTCGCCGCAGAATCCGACCGGCGGCATCATCACCAAGAGCGAAGTGGAAGACATTGCGCGACGCGATCGGCGATCGCGACATCATGGTGATGAGTGACGAGATCTACAGCCGGTTGCTGTTTGAGGGCGAGCCTTACAGTATCGCGTCGGTGGAAGGCTTCAAGGACCGCACCATCATCCTCGACGGCTTCTCGAAGACGTATTCCATGACGGGGTGGCGTCTGGGCTACGGCGTGATGCGCGCCGACCTGGCAGCGCAGTTTACGCGCCTGATGACCAACTCGAACTCCTGCACCGCGACTTCACGCAGATGGCGGGACTCGAGGCGGTGCGCGGCGATCAGCGCGAGCCGGAGAAGATGCGTAAGGAATTCTTGCGGCGGCGCGATGTCTTTGTCGCGGGGTTGAACCAGATCAAAGGCTTCTCGTGCCTGTCGCCCAAGGGCGCGTTCTACACCTTCCCCAACATCAAGGACACGAAGTGGCCGTCGAAGAAGCTGGCCGACGCGCTGCTTGAAGAAGCCGGAGTGGCCGGACTGTCAGGAACGGCATTCGGGTCGTATGGCGAAGGGTATTTGCGTTTCAGCACGGCGAATTCGGTGGTGAATTTGCAGGAAGCGCTGAACCGGATTGACGCCTGGACGAAGAAAAATCTGTAGCGGGTGGTTTCACACGGTAGCCTGGAAAAATTAAACAGGGCGGATTGGCTCTTCCGCCCAGTTGGTTAGGAGCGTCCGTCCTCGACGCCGTTTAGCACGGCGAGGCAGACGCTCTATTTCGTCTGGAAGGTATACAGCACGAACGAACCCAGCGGGCTGGGATGGATGACCAGCTCGGTGATCGATCCCCACGCGCTCGGGAACGAGATCTGCGAGGCGGTGGTGGTCAGGTTGTACTGCTTCTGCCCAACCTGCGTGCCGTTGTTGTAGGCGGTCACAACGATGGAGCCGCTGCTCAGCCATCCTGACGCTACGACTGCCTTGTCGGCGCGGAAGCTCGGCAATGCCGTGGGACCGACGCCCACCGAAATGGTCGACTCACAGATGTGCTTCTCGGCCGAACCGTCGTTCACTGCGCCACCATAGTTGGGGAAGCACAGCGGGCCTCCACCGAAGGCGACCATCGCCTCGTTACCGGTGAAGAAACCTGGGCCCGCATCGGACCACTGCGTCTGCGCCACGGCGTCCATGTTGTTCCAGTTCAATCCCTGGTAGTTGGCCGGAATCGCCACCGGACTGGAAGAACTGGGCAGGTTGGTAAAGTCGATCAGAGTCTGGGCGCCGGCCGACATCGCCAGAGCCAGAACCAGAGTTGCGAACAAAGCTACTTTCTTCATAAACGATCTCCTCATTTGTCGTTGGTTATTGGCGGCGAGTGATCATTCAGGTGAGAGCAACGTCACCGCTTCGTTGGCCTCACCTTTGAGCACCTGTTGGTCGTGCCTGGTGCTCATCGTTTCGCCGAAACGCGCCAGCAAAGTTCTGGCCCAAAGAGGCGATCACCTCAGCACCTCCGCGTTCCTGCGAAAGAGCGTCAACTTGAGCTCCGCTCAACTGCCGCTCACGTGATGCACAATGCGCCCGTTCACTTTTGCGTTCAATGGTCAGGAAATGATTTGCGGATGAGTTGCAGATGATCGTGTAAGCGAGCAGAAGGAGAGGGAGTTACTGGCGGAGATGAGTAGGATTAGGCGGATTCAGTTTTGGCTGCGCCGCAGTTCATTTTCACTGTCACCCTCTGTGACAGCCGTAGTAGGGGTGACGCAGCAGACGGACGTCTAACCGAATGGATAGTGCTTTGGGAGGCTGCGGAACTTTTCAGGGATTGTCACGTATAGCGAGAGTAGGTTTTCTTGCTTTCATGTGACCCCAGTGCGACTATAGTCCGCGCTGAATAGGAGGTTGCGAATGCGACCACGCACACCCCTGCTGCTTCTCGTATTATTGCTCTCTCTGCTAGCGATTGCCCCCATGATGACAGCCCAACAAAAGCCTGCGACCGAACTCATTCCGCGTTCCGTGCTGTTCGGCAATCCTGAGCGCGCCGACCCGCAGATCTCGCCCGACGGCAAGCAACTCGGATACCTGGCTCCGGCGAACGGAGTGCTGAATGTCTGGGTCCGCACGCTGGGCAAGAGCGACGATCGCGCCGTGACCTCCGACAGCAAGCGCGGCATCCGCAATTTTCTGTGGCAGTTCGACAATCAGCACATTCTGTACACGCAGGATGTCGGCGGCGACGAAAACTGGCGGCTCTATCAGACCGATATCGCCAGCAAGCAGACCAAAGACCTGACGCCTCTCGACAAAGTGCGCGTCGATATCGTGGCCTATGACTGGAAGACTCCCGACACCATTCTCTTCCAGAGCAATCAGCGCGATCCCAAGTTGTTCGACGTTTACAGCCTCGATCTGAAGACCGGCAAGATCGCGATGAACACGCAGAACCCCGGCGACGTGGCGGGATGGCAGGCCGACAACGATCTGCAAGTGCGCGCGGCGCAGGTTTCCACGCCCGATGGCGGTACTCTCATTCGCGTGCGCAATGACGTCAACTCGCCGTGGCGCGAGCTGATCAAGTGGGGTGGCGACGAAACTTTCGGCGGCGTCTTCGGCTTCGCTCCCGATAACAAGAGTGTCTGGGTCGGTACCAGCCTCGACGCGAACGCGGCCCGCCTGCTGGAAATCAACATCGCCACCGGGGCGCGCAAGGTGCTGGCCTCGGATCCGCAGTTCGATCTTCAAGGGCTGGTCACAAATCCGAAGACGGATGCACTCGACGTGGTGATCTTCTACAAGCAGCGCATTGCCTACGATTTCATCGATCCCAAGATCAAGGAAGACTACGAGCTATTGGAAAAGGCGCACAGCGGCGACATTGCGAACGTGTCGCGCAGCCTGGATGACAACCGCTGGATCGTGACTTACGTGACCGACGACGGGCCCATTTACTTTTATCAGTACGATCGTCCGTCGAAGAAGGTGACCTTCATGTTCACCAACCGGCCGGAGCTGGAGAAGTACACGCTCTCCAAAATGGAGCCGATCGAGTACACGGCGCGCGATGGCATGAAGATCTATGGCTACTTGACCACGCCAGCCGGCATGACGGCCAAGAACCTCCCGATGGTGGTGTTTGTGCACGGCGGGCCGTGGGGACGCGATGTGTGGGGCTACAACTCCTACGCGCAGTGGCTGTCGAACCGCGGTTATGCGGTGTTGCAGGTGAACTTCCGCGGCTCGACCGGTTACGGCAAGCAATACGTGAATGCCGGCGACCGTCAGTGGGCGGGGACGATGCATACCGACCTGCTCGACGGAAAAGACTGGGCGGTAAAACGCGGCGTGGCCGACGGCAGCAAGGTCTGCATCATGGGCGGAAGTTATGGCGGCTACGCGACGCTAGCGGGCGTGGCGTTTTCGCCGGAGGCGTTTGCCTGTGGCGTCGACATCGTTGGGCCGTCGAACCTGAACACCTGCTTAAGACGATTCCTCCTTATTGGTCAACGCTGCTGTCAACCTTCCACAAGCGCATGGGCGAAAACGAAGAGTTCCTGAACTCGCAGTCGCCGCTGTTCAAGGCCAGCCAGATCAAAGCTCCGCTGCTGATCGGGCAGGGCGCGAACGATCCCCGCGTTAACAAGGTCAGAGAGCGACCAGATCGCAATGTCGAAGACCCACTCGTCCTTGAACGGACTATTCGTGGCTTTGATTTTTCCCGTAGCGACGCCGACGACCATAACCCGTACGACTTCTCCTTGCGCCACGAATTCGGGGGGCTTCGGGTATTGCGTTTCCATCTCTTCGGACGCCTTTTTGAGCACAGCCGCCAACTCCGCATGCCCGCGGTGCGTGCCTGCCAGCGGCCAGCCCTCGCCCGGAATGATCCACTCGATATCTTCGGCAGCCAACGCCAGCAGATCGCGCGCGTTGGAGCTGCCCATGGCTGCAAAGAAATTCTTCACAAGCCGGACATTCTCTTCGGTGCTCATCGTATCTCTCCGTTTTCGCTCGGCTCGAATTCAGATCGCCGAGGAGCCGCCGTCGACGGACAACTCCACCCCATTCACGAAGCTCGAATTGTCTGAAGCAAGAAACAGCGCGGCTGCCGCAATTTCCTCGGGACGACCCATCTTTCCCCGCGGGATCAGGGATTTCAGCATCTGCTTCGCTTCCTCGGTGAGAACCTGGTCCTGCATCGGTGTGGCGATCGGCCCTGGGTGCAGCACGTTCACCCGGATATTCCTGCCCTTGAGTTCGTTGAGCCACCCGCGTGCGAATGCGTGCAGCGCCGCCTTGCTCGCCGCATACACGCTGTAACCAGGAAAACCTTTGATCGAAGCAACTGACCCGGTCATGAAGATAGGTATCC